>NZ_JBITRX010000007.1:0-347144 GCF_044540325.1 Streptomyces sp. NPDC086023 | reverse complement strand
CACCGGGCCGTGGACTTCCGCGACTTCCTCGACGAGATCGACCGCCAGACCGACAAGGGCCTGGCGGTCCACGTCATCTGCGACAACCTCTCCGCCCACAAGGCACCCGTGGTGCACAAGTGGCTCCTGGCGCATCCCCGCTTCCAGTTGCATTTCACGCCCACCTACTCGTCATGGATCAATCAGGTCGAGCGGTGGTTCGCCGAGCTGGAACGACGCTGCCTGGAACGCGGAGTGTTCTGCTCCCTCGACGACCTCAAGGCCTCACTCGAAGGCTGGATCGAGGTCTGGAACGACCAGGCCAGGCCCTTCAAGTGGACCAAGACCGCCGACCAGATCCTCGACCGCATCTGCCGCTACTGCGACAGGATCTCCAAACCAGGTCACTAGGAACACCGGGCGTTGACGGGCGACAAGTCGTGACTTTCGTCCTCCGGCGCGGCTGACCTGCGGCTATATGGGCAAGGCGGAGTGTTTCACGTGAAACGCTCCGCCTTGTGTGCTTGTGGCACGGATAGGCCGGGTGGACCGGGGCCGAGAGTCTGGAAAGATAGCCCCGACGATGACGTCGCCCCCAGGTCAGGGCCAACAGCACACCACCCGCACATCACAAGGAGCGGACAGATGCCCATCGCAACCCCCGAGGTCTACAACGAGATGCTCGACCGGGCGAAGGCAGGCAAGTTCGCCTACCCGGCCATCAACGTGACCTCGACCCAGACCCTGCACGCGGCCCTGCGTGGGTTCGCGGAGGCCGAGAGCGACGGCATCATCCAGATCTCCACCGGCGGTGCGGAGTTCCTGGGCGGCCAGTACAACAAGGACATGGTGACCGGCGCGGTCGCCCTGGCCGAGTTCGCGCACGTCGTCGCCGCGAAGTACGACATCACGGTCGCCCTGCACACCGACCACTGCCCGAAGGACAAGCTGGACGGCTACGTCCGCCCGCTGCTCGACATCTCCGCCGAGCGCGTGAAGGCCGGCCGCAACCCGCTCTTCCAGTCGCACATGTGGGACGGCTCCGCCGAGACCCTGGCCGACAACCTGGCCATCGGCCAGGAGCTGCTCGCCAAGGCCGCCGCCGCGAAGATCATCCTTGAGGTCGAGATCACCCCGACCGGCGGCGAGGAGGACGGCGTCAGCCACGAGATCAACGACGAGCTGTACACCACGGTCGAGGACGCGATCCGCACGGCCGAGGCCCTGGGCCTGGGCGAGAAGGGCCGCTACCTGCTGGCCGCCTCGTTCGGCAACGTGCACGGCGTCTACAAGCCGGGCAACGTGGTGCTGCGTCCCGAGCTGCTGAAGGACCTGCAGCAGGGCGTGGGCGAGAAGTACGGCAAGACCAGCCCGTTCGACTTCGTCTTCCACGGCGGCTCCGGCTCCACCGAGCAGGAGATCGCCACCGCGCTGGAGAACGGCGTCGTGAAGATGAACCTCGACACCGACACCCAGTACGCCTTCACCCGCCCGGTCGCGGACCACATGTTCCGCAACTACGACGGCGTCCTGAAGGTCGACGGCGAGGTCGGCAAGAAGTCCACCTACGACCCGCGGACCTGGGGCAAGCTGGCCGAGGCGAGCATGGCCAAGCGCGTCACCGAGGCCTGCGCGAACCTGCGTTCCACGGGCACCAAGCTGAAGTAGCCGCCCGGGGTGCCGGCCGGGCGGTCGTCCGGGCGGCGGTTGTCCCCAGGCTGTGGAGGAAGGGGCCTCCCCGCCCGCGTATGCGGGTGGGGAGGCCCCTTCCGGCGTTCGGCATCGTCCGATGCGTGCGGTGCCCGGCGTGTCGGGGCCCGGACGCGCGAGGTCCCCCGGCAGGGACAGGGGATCCGTGCCCGGGGGTGTGGTGCGGGTGGTGCGCGCGGTCAGGACCAGAGGGCGAGGGGGACGGCCGGGCGGGCCGTGGTGACGACGGCCGTGAAGACCGTCTCGCCGTCCTGGGTGCCCGTGACGCGGACCAGGCGGCTGCCGTCGCGCTTCTGGCCGAGCCGCTCGGCGCCGAGCAGGACCGGGCTGCCGAATTCGGCGTACCGGTGGTACGAACTGTCGACCGCGACCGGCAGCACCCCGCGCTCGGGCGAGAGCGCCACCGCGGCCTGCCGGGCCGCCTCCAGCAGCACCATGCCCGGCAGGTGGTCGCCGGGGTGGTCGAAGAGCACCGGGTGCCGGGTGTCGTAGCGAAGCTGCCAGGCGTCCGGGCGGCCGGTGGGGGAGAGCACCACGTCGAACGGCGACAGCCGGCCGACCAGCGGGGGAGCGACGGGGGCGGCGGGCAGGGCGGGGACGGGCTGCTGCGCCAGCTGCTCGGCGCGCAGCCTCCGGTAGACGGCGGGCGAGGTGCAGGTGTAGCCGGCGCCGCCGGTGGCGATGACCCGGCCGGACTGGCGCACCACGACCTCGTACCGCAGGCCGGTGAGGTGCTTGCCGCGGCGGCGGACGTCGGGGCAGGTGACCTCCAGGTCCAGGGAGGCCGGCGCCCCTCCGATCACCAGGCCGTCGGCGACGGCCGTGTAGTCCAGGCCCCACATCAGGAACTGGTAGCCCTGCGGGACGTCGAAGGCCGCGTGCGCGAGGAGGGCGCCGACCTGACGGACCGTTTCGGCGACGAGCATCGGGTCGTAGTGGCTGCCGGCTATCGGGGTGAAGAAGCTGTGCCCGCGGGGCCACTGGGCCCGCACGTGGAAACGGTCCTCGGAGAGCCGGCACCAGCCGGTCAGGAAGACCTCGGCGACGGCCGCCCGGTGGACGAGCTGTCGCGGGACCGTGGTCGTGAGCCCGTCGAGGTGCGACGGACACTCGCAGCGCACGGGGGTGGACGTGGTCGCGCGGTCGGTCGGTTCCAGGGTCGTGATCATGAGGTCCCTTGAGGTCTGGCCGAAAGTCACTTGAGCCCGCCGAAGGCAAAGTACGTACTTCCGGGTTTCTTTGACAGGCCCAGGATTACCTGATGATCATCCCTCGCTGGGGCCCCGAGTGACATGATTCACACCCCTCAAAACTAGCGTTTTCGCTGGTCAGGCGGGAAAAGTGGCTGGTCAGCCGGGAGGAATTGATCGTTCCGGGATGATCGAAAAGTCCGGTCCATGGGTGCCCCGTGGAACGTAATCGGGTATCTTTTGAGGCCTGGCAACATCCCTGCTGTCAGGTTTTTTTCGGGGGGACCCTCTGCATGCACATGACGGTGGCCGCCCGGAAACCTTCTTGAACCCCACGCGATACCGGCTCCGCCGATTGGAGAACTCCGTGCACTCCGTGCAGCACATCCGTCCGCTGCGGCACCTGCGTCTCGCCGCCGTCAACATCGACGGCGTTCTCCTGAGCGACACCTTCAGCCCGGTGATCCACCACTTCGTCACCAGCCGCGGCGGCCACTACGACGCCGCCGTCGAGCGCGAGATCTTCTCGCAGCCCCGGCACATCGCCGCCCGCGCCGCCGCCGCGGCCGCCGGCCTGGACTGGACGCCGCAGCGGGTGCTGGAGGTCTACTTCGAGGAGCGCGCGGCGTACCTGGAGCGCAACCCGCTGCGGGTGCTGGAGGGTGCCGAGCAACTGCTGCACCGGCTACGGGCGCTGGGGCTGCACACGGTCTGCTACGGCGGCCTGTCCAAGGAGCACTTCGACCGCCACCTCGGCCACTACGCGCACCTCTTCGACGGCCCCCAGTACGTCTGCACCAACGACTTCCGCCCCGGGGTCCGCGAGATCGCGACCGGGTTCTTCGGACTGGAGCCCTCCCGGACGGTCTTCATCGACGACGTCGCCCGCGTCTCCGACGCGGCCCGCGACCTGGGTGCCGCCTTCATCGGCCACCCGAGCACCTTCGAGTACGGCTTCCAGCGGCAGTTGATGCGCGAGGCCGGGGTCCGCCACGTCGTCGGTTCCCTCGCGGAGATCGACGAGCCGCTGCTGCGCACTTTGGACGGAGAGGCCGCCGGCGGGCACGCTTGGGCCGCTTGATTTCCAGGACCACGCAGTAACAATCAATATTCGCCACCAAGGGGGCCATCCATGTCCGAGAACCGACTGCTGGCAGGCAAGGTCGCACTGATCACCGGAGCGAGCAGCGGCATCGGAGCCGCCGCGGCCCGGGTCTTCGCGCGCGAGGGCGCGAAGGTCGTGCTGGCCGCCCGCCGCGAGGACCGGCTCAAGGAGATCGTCGACGAGCTGCGGGCGGGGGGTGCGGAGGCGACGTACGCCGTGACGGACGTGACCAGGCCCGACGACACCGCCGAGGCGGTCCAGCAGGCGGTCTCGGCCTTCGGCCGGCTGGACGCGGCGTTCAACAACGCGGGCTGGGGCGTGGGGCGCAGCCCGCTGCACAAGATGGGCGACCAGCTCTACGACGAGATCATGGACGTCAACGTCCGCGGCATCTGGAACTGCCTGCGCGACGAGATCGCCGCGATGCTGGAGACCGGCGGCGGCGCCATCGTGAACACCAGCAGCGTCGGCGGTGTGGTCGCGACCCCGGTCGCCGCGCCGTACGTGGCCGCCAAGCACGCGGTGATCGGCCTGACGCGGGCCGCCGCCGCGGAGTACGCCGCACAGGGAATTCGAGTCAACGCGGTGGCGCCGGGTACCACGCGGACCGAGGTCGTGGAGCAGTGGTTCGCAGCCGTTCCGGGCATCGAGGAGCAGCTCCACGCCGCCACGCCGCAGCCGCGTACGGCCGAGCCGCGCGAGATAGCCGAGGCGGCCGCATGGCTGTGCAGCGACCGGTCGTCTTTCGTCACCGGTGTGACCATGCCGGTGGACGGCGGCTTCACGATGGTGTGAAGCTGGTTCCTGAGGAACGTACCCGCGGGCATGTATTGCCGCAGGTGCCGGAAAACAGACTGGGAACACCGGAACACGACAGGACGGAACGCGCTCACCGTTCGCTGCAGGGGGGTTGTGCGGCGCTTTGAAAGATGGGGGGCAGGAGAGGGAAGAACAGCAGATGAGCAGGATGGAACGACCCATGGTCAAGCAGGACCGGGCGGTGCGCACGCGCCAGGCGATCCTGGAGGCGGCCGCCACGGTGTTCGAGGAGCGGGGCTACGACGCCGCGAAGCTCACCGACATCGTCAAGATCGCCCAGGTGACCAAGGGGGCGCTGTACTTCCACTTCGACTCCAAGGAAGACCTCGCGCAGGCGGTCATCGACGCGCAGGTGCACGTGGAGCCCACGCACACGCCGCAGGACTTCAAGGCGCAGGAGTTCGTCGACGTCGGGATGATCTTCTCGTACCGGCTCAAGCACGACATCCTCATGCGCGGCAGCGCGCGGCTGACCCTCGACCAGACGGGGCGCAGCCTGGCCCGCTCGGGTCCGTTCCACGGCTGGATCGACCTCAACTCCGGGATCCTCGCCGAGGCCAAGGAGCGCGGTGAGCTGCTCCCGCACGTGGACCCGGTCGCGACGGCCCGGCTGGTGGTCGGCGCGTACGCCGGCATCAACCTGATGTCGCAGACGCTCCAGGGCTCCGACCTGGACGAACAGGTCTCCACCCTCTACACGCTGCTGATGCCCAGCCTGGTGATCCCGGCCGTGGCCGTGCTGCTCGACACCCTGCCCGGGCGCGGTGGGCGGGCCCTGGGCGCGCTCGCCCCGGACCTGGGCGCGGCCGCCGACATCGCTCCCGCGGAGGAGGCGGCGGCCGACGCCGAGGGGGACTGCCCCTCGTGTCGCACCGACGCCGCCCCCGGCGCTCCTGCCGCCTGACGTTCCCCCTCTCCTCGCCCCTTCCGGCGGCCCGGCCTCGTGCCGGGCCGCCGCTTTGTGTGAGGGGCCCTGGTGGTCGCCGAGGGCCGCCGTGACGGGGATCGCATCCCCCTAAGCGCATCCCTGTGGCCCTGAAAAAAACTTCCGGGTATTATTTTTTCATGAGTGAGGCTCGCCGTCGACCGGGGCCTCGCCGTGCCCTGGGAGAGATCTGTGGACATTGACGTGCTCGGAGGGCTTGAGGTCCTCGAGAACGGTGTGCCCATCACGCCCGCCACGCCGCAGTCGCGGCAGGTGCTCGCGGTGCTCGCGGCCCACACCGACCAGGTGGTCCCGGTCGCGGTGCTCGCCGAGGAACTGGAGGCGCACGCGCCGCCGGAGCACACGCGCGCCGTACTGCACAGCTGCGTACGTCAGTTGCGCGACCAGCTCGGCGCGGCCCTCGGCCGCGCGGAGGGCGCCGGGGCCCGCACCCCCGAGACCGTGCTGGTCTCGCTGCCGGGCGGCTACCTGCTCGACACCGGCTGGGGCCGATCCGACCTGCACGAGTTCGAACGCGAGGCCGGCGCCGGCTACCGGGCCATGGCCCGCGGCGACTACGAGACCGCGGCCCGCCGGCTGCGCGGCGCGCTGCTCCTCTGGAAGGGGCCCGCCTTCGACGGCGTCACCGCCGGAGCCCGGCTCGGCGAGCGCATCGCACAGCTGGAGGCCACCCGGCTGTCCGTACTGGAGCAGTGGGTGGAGGCCGAACTGGCCCTGGGTCGCCACCAGGAACTGCGCACCGAACTCTCCGGACTGATCGCCTCGTACCAGGGCCGCGAAGCGGGCAGCGCCCCGTACCTGTCGGCCCTGCGGCGCTCCGGGCGGCGGGCGGAGTCGCTGGAGACCTACCGCTCGCTGGCCGACGCGCTGCGCGCGGACGTGGGCCGCAACGGCGCGGCGGCGGCCCGCGCGGTCCGGCGGGCGCTGCTGCTGGGGACGCAGCCGGCGGCGGGGCAGGTGGCCTGAGGGCTGTGGCCTGATGTGGGCCGTGCCCGGCCTGGCGGCCGGGGGCGGTGGTCAACGGTGATCCCGTGGACCACCGACCCCGGCCGCCAGGCCGGGAAACGGTCTTCCCCCGACCGGCAACCGCGGCCGGAACCGACCCCCCGCCCGACTCCCGAGAACACCACCCCGAACGCCAACTCCCCACGTCAGAGGCCCAATAGGGCACTGGAACCCCGCCCCACAGGACCTGACGCACTGTGACGGCACTTGACGGAAAGCGGATCACTGCGTTGGGCGGCCCCTGGGCCAGCCGACACGATCGACAGGACCCGCCACCGGCTCGCCACGAGCCTCCCTGATCCGTCGAGGAGTGAGTTCCGGCATGACCACGGCCGCCGTCTTCTGCTGCTCGGCCACCTGTGTTCCCGTACTGTCCGGCCGCTTCCCGTCCCCCCGGGAGGTGTGAGGTGGACGCCATCCGCGCCCAGGCTCCGGCCGTCCTGCCCGTCCAGGCGGGCGTCCCGCTGGCGCCGCCCGTCGCCCGGACCACGGCCGGTTACGTGAAGGGTGAGCGGACCGGCGGGGTGATCGCCTTCCGCGGCATTCCGTACGCCGCCCCGCCCGTGGGCCCGCTGCGGTTCGCGTCGCCCCGTCCGCCGGCCGCCTGGAGCGGCGTACGGGACGCCAGTCAGGCGGCAGGAACGTTTCTCCAGCCGGACGGGAGCGGGTCCGAGGACGCCCTCCACGTCAACGTCTGGACCCCCTCGACCCACCAGACCACCGCCCGCCCCGTCCTCCTCCACGTGCACGGCGGCTCCTGGAGCTCCGGTGGCGCGGGCGGCGTCGACGGTGCCCGGCTGGCCGAGCGCGGCGACGTCGTGGTCGTGACCTTCGGCCACCGCCTCGGCGTCTTCGGCTTCGGCCTGCACGAGGAGCTCGCCGACCCCGAGACGGGCTCGTACGCGAACTGGGGCCTCCAGGACCAGGTCGCCGCCCTGCGCTGGACCCACGACAACGCCGCCGCCTTCGGCGGCGACCCCGGCAACATCACCCTCGTCGGCGCCGAGGCCGGCGGTGCGAGCGTGCACCAGCTGGCCCTGCTGCCGGTGACCCGCCCGCTGATCCGCCGCATCGTCCCCGTCAGCCCCGCGCACGTACGCGCCCCGGGCCTCGCCCTCACCGCCGAGGACGCCCGTACCGTGTACGACACCCTCGCCGCCCGCTTCGCCACCACCGTGCCCGGCCTGCGCGCGGTGCCGGCGGCCGAGCTCAACGCCGCCTGGCACCGGCTGTTCTCCGTACGCCCCGAGGAGCGCCTCGTGCGCAGCGGCCGCCACTACCGCGGGCCGGTGCTCGACGGCGTCTGGCTGCGCGCGTACGACCACGAACAGCCGCCACCGGAACTTCCCGTGCTCTCCGTGTACGCCGCTCCCGGCCGCCGGCCGGCCGGCCCCGGACCGGCCGACGAGGCCGAACTGCGTACCTGGATAACGGAGTTGCTGCGTCAGGCCGACCCGACAGCCGACCGTACGGCGGCGGACGAGGTGCTGCGCGCCTACCGCGAGGCGGCCCTCGCCGAGGGCCGGACCGCCGACCTCCCGTCCCTGTGGGCCGCCCTCCGCGAGGACGCCCACTTCCGCCACCCGGTGCTGCGCATGGCCGACCGCCACGCGCGGGCCGGTCGCTGGCCGCAGTACGTGATGGAGCTCGCCCTCCCCGCGGCCGCCGACCCGGCGGAACCCGGGCAGCCGGCCGCCCACCCGGGCGCCGCCCACGAGGACGCCGTGGCCCTCCTCTTCGGCACCCCCGGACCGGCGGGACGCCCCGCCGGCGCCGCCGGCGGGCAGCCGGACGGGGAGGTGACGGAGGCCGGCGAGGTCTTCGCCGACCTGGTGGTCTCCTTCGCGCGCACCGGAGTGCCGCGCGCTCCGCGTGTCCCCGACTGGCCGGCCCTCTCCCCCGGCCGGCCACGCGCGCTGGTCCTCGGCGGTGCTGCCGTCGCCGGGACCGGCGCGCTCCCCCCGCAGGGGCAGCTGCGCTTCTGGGACGACACGGGACGGGTGCCCGGCCGCGCCTGACCGCCCCGCCACCCCTCACCCCGGCGCGTGCCGAAGACGACGCGCGCCGAGTCACTCGTACCTCGGAACGATCTACGCACCAGGAGACACCCGTGGACAACACCCTGCTCGACATCGGCCTCAAGACGGCCCTCCAACAGCCCGAATGGGAAGACCACGCACAGGTCGAGCTCGTCCGCCAGGAGCTGGCCGCCCACACCCCGCTGGTCCGGGCCCAGGACGTGCGCACCCTGCGCGAGGCGCTCGCGCGGGTCGCCCTCGGCGAGGCCAAGCTGGTCCAGGCGGGGGACTGCGCCGAGGACCCCGACGAGAGCACCGCCCGCGACGTCCACCGCAAGGCAGCGGTGCTCGACCTGGTCGCCGGCGCGCTCAAGATGATCACCCACAAGCCGGTGGTCAGGATCGGCCGCCTCGCCGGCCAGTTCGCGAAGCCCCGCTCCAACCCCACGGAGATCATCGACGGCGTCGAACTGCCGGTGTACCGCGGTCACCTGGTCAACGGCCCCGAGCCGGACCCGGCCTCGCGCCGGCCCGACCCGCTGCGCATGCTCACCGGCTACATGGCCGCCTGTGAGATCAACAAGCACCTCGGCTGGTACGCGGACCGCCGCGACGGCAACGACGTGCTGCTGGAGCCGCCGGTGTGGACGAGCCACGAGGCGCTGCTCCTCGACTACGAGCTGCCGCAGGTCCGCCAGGACGGGGAGGGCGGCCGCTACCTGGCCTCCACGCACTTCCCGTGGATCGGCGAGCGCACCCGTCAGCTCGACGGCGCGCACGTGGCGCTGCTGGCGCAGGTCGAGAACCCGGTGGCCTGCAAGGTCGGCCCCTCGATGAGCCCCGAGGACGTGGTCACGCTCTGCGGGATCCTCGACCCGCGGCGCGAGCCGGGCCGGCTCACCCTGATCGCCCGCATGGGCGCGGACGCGGCCGCCGACAGGCTGCCCCCGCTGGTGGAGGCGGTGCGGCGGGCCGGGCACCCGGTGATCTGGCTGACCGACCCGATGCACGGCAACACCGTCTCGACGCCCGGCGGCTACAAGACGCGGTACCTGGAGACCGTCGAACGCGAGGTACGGGCCTTCCAGTTCGCCGTCGAGTCGGCCGGCGGCGTCGCCGGCGGCCTGCACCTGGAGACGACACCCGACGACGTCACGGAGTGCGTGGTCAACGCGTCCGCCGCCGACCGGGTGGGCGACGCGTACACGAGCTTCTGCGACCCGCGGCTCAACCCGTCGCAGGCCATCTCGGTGGTCACCGCCTGGCAGAAGTGACGCGGCCGCCGGCGGTGTCCGGCCGGCCGCGGTGACAACGCGGCCGCCGAGATGGGGCGGCCCCGCGATTTCCTTGGAGGGGAAAGCATGTTGGACAAGGTCGCCGTCGTCACGGGCGCGGCGGGGGGCATCGGACGGGCCGTCGTCCGCGCGCTGGCGCGGCGCGGGGCGCTGATCGCCGCCGTGGACCGGGACGCGGACACGCTGCGCACGGCCGTCGAGGAGCTCAACGAGGAGCTCCGGGTGGAGTGCGCCGCGGCCCGCGCCGCGGAGGCCGCCCACCTCGCCGAGGTGCGGGAGGCGGTGCGGATCGGGTCGGACGGCCAGTACGTGCCGGAGGCGCCGGCCGCCGAGTACAAGGGGCCGCGCATCTACGCGTTCGCCGCGGACGTCGCGTCCAGCGCGGCCGTGGACGAGCTGACGGAGCGCGTCGAGAACGAACTGGGTCCGATCGAGTACCTGGTGAACTCGGCGGGCGTGCTGCGGCTGGGCAAGGTCACGGACTACAGCGACGAGGACTGGCAGACCACCTTCCGGGTCAACGCGGACGGCGTCTTCCACCTGTCCCGCGCGGTCACCCGGCGGATGCTCACCCGCCACCGGGGCGCGCTGGTCACGGTCGCCTCCAACGCGGCCGCGACGCCGCGCGCCGACATGGCCGCGTACGCCGCGTCCAAGGCCGCCGCGGCCATGTTCACCAAGTCCCTGGGCCTGGAGGTCGCCCGGCACGGGATCCGCTGCAACATCGTCGCCCCCGGCTCCACGGACACGCCGATGCTGCGGTCGATGTGGCCGGACGAGTCCGCCGCGCGCGGCACGCTGGAGGGCAATCCCGAGGCCTTCCGCATCGGCATCCCGCTGGGCCGGATCGCCCAGCCGGACAACGTCGCCGACGCCGTGGCCTTCCTGCTGTCCGACGAGGCGGAGCAGATCACCCTGCACGTCATGACCGTCGACGGCGGTGCCTCGCTCGGGGCCGCCTGACCGGGCCCGTCCCTCCGCGGGGCCGGACCCCCTGTCCCGGGCCGGCCCCGCCCCGGGCCCGTGCGGCCCTGTCCCGAGTGCCGCACGGGCCCGTCCCTTCGCACCACTCCAGCCACGAGAGGACCGACATGGCCGGGATCCCGCCCATCACCTCCTACCCGCTGCCCACCGCCGGCGAGCTGCCCGGGAACACCGCCGACTGGACGGTGGACCCGGACCGCGCCGTGCTGCTCGTCCACGACATGCAGCGCTACTTCCTCAAGCCCCTCCCCGGCGACCTGCGTGAGTCGCTGGTCCACAACGCCGTGCAGGTACGGGAGTTCGCCGCCCGGCACGGCATCCCGACGTACTACACCGCCCAGCCCGGCAGCATGAGCGAGGCCGACCGCGGCCTGCTGAAGGACTTCTGGGGGCCCGGCATGCGGGCCGACCCGGCCGACCGGGAGATCGTGGAGCCGCTCGCGCCGCGCGACGGCGACACCGTGCTCACCAAGTGGCGCTACAGCGCCTTCTTCCGCACGGACCTGCTCGACCGCATCAGGTCGGCCGGCCGCGACCAGCTGATCATCGTCGGCGTCTACGCGCACGTGGGGATCCTCGCCAGCGCCGTCGAGGCCTTCACCCACGACATCCAGCCGTTCCTCGTCGCGGACGCGATCGCCGACTTCTCGGCCGAGGACCACTGGATGACCGTCCGGTACGCGGCTTCGCGCTGTGCGGTGGTCACGACAGCCAAGGAGGTCACCGCATGACGACCCAGGACCGCACCACCGGCACCACCGGCCACGACACCACCGGGCAGGACGACCTGCTCCGCCGGATCCTCGGCGAGCGCCCGCCCTCCTTCGCCGTACTGCACCGCCCGGAGACGAACGGCAGCCGCCTGGAGGTCCTCACCGGCGACGTGACCTCCTCCGAGACGCTGGCCGGCGTCCCCCTCGACCCGGCCGCCGGGCCCGGCCCCGAGGTGCTCACCCTCATCCCGTACCGCCAGCTCGCCGAGCGCGGCTTCCACGCGCCCGACGACGGCGCCCCGCTGCTCTCGCTGCGCGTCACCGGCCGCCAGGTCCTGCCGGTGTCCACCGCGCTGGAGCGGCTGCCGGACATCCCGCTGGGCGTGTCCGAGGGCGGCTTCGACGTCGACGACGAGACGTACGCCGACACCGTCCGCCGGATCATCGAGGACGAGATCGGCCGCGGCGAGGGCGCCAACTTCGTCATCCGCCGCTCCTTCGTCGCCGACATCTCCGACTACTCGCCGCGCCACGCACTCGCCTTCTACCGGCGGCTGCTGCGCACGGAGTCCGGCGCCTACTGGACCTTCATCGTCCACACCGGCGAGCGCACCCTGGTCGGCGCCAGCCCCGAGCGGCACGTCAGCCTGCACGACGGCACCGCCGTGATGAACCCGATCAGCGGCACCTACCGCTACCCGCCGCAGGGGCCCGAGCTGTCCGGGCTGCTGGACTTCCTCGCCGACCGCAAGGAGGCCGACGAGCTGTACATGGTGGTCGACGAGGAACTGAAGATGATGGCCCGCATCTGCGACGCGGGCGGCATCGTCACCGGGCCCCACCTCAAGGAGATGGCCCGCCTCGCGCACACCGAGTACTTCATCAGCGGACGCACCGACCGCGACCCGCGCGAGATCCTGCACCAGACCCTCTTCGCGCCCACCGTCACCGGCAGCCCGCTGGAGAGCGCGGCGCGCGTCATCGCCCGGTACGAGCCCGAGGGCCGCGGCTACTACAGCGGCGTCCTCGCCCTCATCGGCCGCGACGAGCGGGGCGCCCGCACCATGGACTCGGCCATCCTGATCCGCACCGCGGAGATCGACCGCACCGGCCAGGTCCGCATCGGCGTCGGCGCCACCCTCGTGCGCCACTCCGACCCCCAGGGCGAGGTGGCGGAGACCCGCGCCAAGGCGTCCTCGCTGCTCGGCGCCCTCAAGGACACCGGCCCCGCGTCCTTCGCCCGGCACCCCGAGGTGCTGTCCGCGCTGGCCGCCCGCAACGAGACGGTGGCCCGCTTCTGGTTCGACGACGCCGACGAGCGGCTCACCGCCCACCCCGACCCGGCCCTGGCCGGCAAGCGGATCCTGGTGGTCGACGCCGAGGACACCTTCACCTCGATGATCGAACAGCAGCTCCGCTCGCTCGGGACGCGGGTGACCGTACGCCGCTTCGACGAACCGTACGACGTGACCGCGTACGACCTCGTCGTGATGGGCCCCGGCCCCGGCGACCCGCGCGAGACCGGGCACCCGAAGATCGCGCACCTGCGCGGCACGGTCCGGCGGCTGCTCGACGAGCGGCGGCCGTTCTTCGCGGTCTGCCTGAGCCACCAGGTGCTCAGCACCCTCCTCGGCTTCGACCTGGTCCGCCGGGACACCCCGAACCAGGGTGTCCAGAAGCCGGTCGAGCTGTTCGGCGCCGACGAACTCGTCGGCTTCTACAACACGTTCGCCGCCCGCTCCGCCGAGGACAAGGCGGAGGTCGAGGGCGTCGGCGTCGTCGAGATCAGCGGCGACCGGGAGACCGGAGAGGTGCACGCGCTGCGCGGACCGCACTTCGCGTCCGTGCAGTTCCACGCCGAATCACTGCTCACCCGCAACGGGCCCCGGATCGTCGGCGGCCTGGTGCGGGAACTGCTCGCGGGAGAGGGGGAGGCCGAGTGAAGGCCGTCATCGCCTGGTGGGACCTGGAGGGCACCGGCCACACGCCCGAGTCGCTGCGGGAGTTCCTGCGCGACGAGGCCGTGGACCGCTGGGCCGGCTACGAGGGCCTGCTGCTGAAGGTGTGGATCAGCGACGAGGAGCGCGGCCGCTGGGGCGCCGTGCAGCTGTGGGAGTCGGCGGAGGCCCTCGGGCAGCCGCTGTCCACCCGCGCCGCCGAGATCATCGGCAGGATGCCGGACGAGCGGATGGTCTTCGACGTGGAGGCCACCACCGAGGGCGTGCACGCGCTGACGTCGCTGGCCCGGCTCGGGACCGCGCTGTGAGCACGGAGGTGCTCGCCGGGGCGGCCGTGGTCGCGATGCCCTCGGCCGCCGCCCGGCTGAGCACCTCCTTCAACGCCGGCTGGCTCGCCGCGGAGCTGCGCGGCGTACGGCCGCCCGCCGACGACTGGCGTTGCCTGGTGCTGCGTTCACCGGGCGGGCCGGGCGACTGGACCGATGCGCCGCTGCTGGAGCGCTTCCCGCACGTCCGGTACATCCTCGACACCTTCCCGGCGCCGGTGTTCGGCGCGCGCTTCATGTGCCGCCGGCCCGGCACCGGGGCGGCGGGGCGGATCGAGGCCGCCCAGGGGCTGCGCTGGGGCACGGCCCGGCTGCACGTCCCCGTGCAGACCAACACCGAGACGGCGCTGGTGCTGGACGGGGAGGTGCACCGGTGGGCTCCGGGGGACCTGTGGTTCGGGGACTTCACCCGGACCCACCAGGTGCTGAACCACGGCAAGGACCACTGTGTGCACCTGGCGCTCGACGTGCCGGTGACGGAGCGGCTGGTGCGCGCCTTCCCGGTGGCCTGGCGGGAGTTCTTCCTCCGCGGCGACGTGCTGGTGAACCGGCCGCCGCGGCCGCTGGCGCCGGGCGGGGCAGCGGTGCTGGCCGGGGAGCTGAGCGTGCCCGCCGGCTTCCTGGTGCGGGAGGACGAGGACCCGTTCCGGGCGGGGCAGGCGCGTACGGCCGTGACGCTGGAGCCGGCCGACGACCGGGCGGACCGGCTCTGGCTGCGCACCGGGGGCGGGCGGGTGCTGCCGCTGACGCACCTGGGCGGCGGCGAGTTCCGGTTCGCCGGGCGGAGCGAGGAGCGGACGCTGCGGGTGCGGCGGGCGGGCGGCCCGTACGGGGCTGGCGGCCCGTACGGGGCCGTGCTGTACGCACGGACCGGGCGCGGCACGGCCGAGCTGGCCGTACCCGGCGTGAGCAAGGGATCCACAGACCCACGAGGGCAGGAAGAAGGGAAGTCGTGAGCACCGTCGAACAGACGCGTTCCGCCGCGGGAGCCGGGGCGGGGGCGGGGGCCGAGACCAAGCGGCGGCCCGCCGCTGCGCGGGCCAGGCGGCCGCGGACGGCCGCGGCCGCGAGCGCGGCGGGGACGACCGCCGGGGGGCAGCCCGCCGGGGAGACGACCGCGGCGGCCGCCGTGCCGGGGCCCGGGCGGCATCCGCTGCTGCCCAGCGAGCGGCCCGTACGGTTCGTCGAGGCCGACGGCACCCTGACGGACGGGGCGGCGGACCGGCTGCCCGACGGGGCGCGGCTGCTGGCCGCGTACCGGGCGATGGTCGCCGGCCGGCGCTTCGACCAGCAGGCCACCGCCCTGGCCAAGCAGGGCCAGCTCGCGGTGTACCCGTCCGCGCACGGGCAGGAGGCCTGCCAGATCGCGGCCGCCCTCGCGCTGCGGGAGGACGACTGGCTGTTCCCGACGTACCGCGACTGCGTGGCGGTCGCCGCCCGCGGGGTGGACCCGGTCGAGACGCTCACGCTGATGCGCGGCGACTGGCACTGCGGCTACGACCCGGTCCGCTGGCGCACGGCGCCCCAGGCCACCCCGCTGGCCACGCAGGCCCCGCACGCAGTGGGCGTCGGGCACGCGGCGCGGCTGCGCGGCGAGCCGACCGTGGCGCTGGTGCTGATCGGTGACGGTGCGACCAGCGAGGGCGACTTCCACGAGGCGCTGAACTTCGCCGCGGTGTTCCGGTCCCCGGTCGTCTTCCTGATCCAGAACAACGGGTTCGCGATCTCCGTGCCGTTGGAGAGGCAGAGCGCCGCGCCTTCGCTCGCGTACAAGGGCATCGGGTACGGGATCCCGTCCGAGCAGGTCGACGGGAACGACGCGGCCGCGCTGCTGGCCGTGCTGGACCGGGCCGTGGCGCGGGCGCGCGCGGGTGAGGGGCCGACGCTGGTCGAGGCCCACACGTACCGCATGGACCCGCACTCCAGCGCCGACGACCCGTCCCGCTACCGGGACCCGGCGGTCACCGAGAGCTGGGTGGCCCGGGACCCGCTGGCGCGGCTGGAGGCGTACCTGCGCGGGGCCGGGCTGCTGTCCGACGCGGAGGCCGCCGACGCGGCGCGCGTCGCGGAGGAGCGGGCCGCGGACCTGCGGGAGCGGCTGGTCCGCTCGGCGCCGCCCGAGGCGGGCGAGCTGTTCCGGCACGTGCGCAGCGGCGGGTCCGCGCAACTGACGGAACAGGCGGCCCTGCTGGCCGCCGAGACGGTGCTGGAGGAGGGCCGATGAGCGCGCCGACCCTTGGGGTGGCCGATGCCGTGGCCGGCCGGGCCGCCGAGCGGGTCACGATGGCGGGCGCCCTGAACCGGGCGCTGGCCGACGCGATGGCCGAGGACCCGTCGGTCGTGGTGCTCGGCGAGGACGTGGGCCCGCTGGGCGGCGTCTTCCGGATCACGGACGGGCTCCAGGCGCGGTTCGGCGAGGAGCGGTGCTTCGACACGCCGCTGGCCGAGTCCGGGATCATCGGCATGGCGATCGGGATGGCGATGAACGGCTTCCGGCCGGTCGCCGAGATGCAGTTCGACGCCTTCGCGCTGCCGGCCTTCGAGCAGGTGGTGGGCCACGTGGCGAAGATGCGGAACCGGACGCGGGGGCGGCTGAACCTGCCGATGGTGATCCGCATCCCGTACGCCGGCGGCATCGGGGGCGTGGAGCACCACAGCGACTCCTCGGAGTCGTACTACGCGCACACCGCCGGCCTGACGGTGGTGGCTCCGGCGACCGTCGCGGACGCGTACAGCCTGCTGCGGGAGGCGGTCGAGCTGCCCGACCCGGTCGTGTTCCTGGAGCCCAAGCGGCTGTACTGGGCGAAGGAGCCGGTGGCGCTGCCGGTGCGGACCGAGCCGGTCGGCCGGGCGGTGGTCCGGCGGACGGGCACGGACGCGACGCTGGTGGCGTACGGGCCCTCGGTGCCGGTGGCGCTGGAGGCGGCCGGGGCCGCGGCGGCGGAGGGCCGCTCGCTGGAGGTGGTCGACGTACGGTCCCTCGTGCCGTTCGACCAGGAGACGGTGGCCGCTTCGGTGCGGCGCACCGGGCGGGCCGTGGTGATCGCGGAGTCCTCGGGCTTCGCGAGCGTGGCGTCCGAGATCGCCGCCCGCATCGGAGAGCAGTGCTTCCACGCGCTGCACGCTCCCGTGCGGCGGGTGACCGGCTTCGACATCCCGTACCCGCCGCCGAAGCTGGAACGGCACCACCTGCCCGGGGTGGACCGGATCCTCGACACGGTCGACGAACTCCAGTGGGAGAGCGCATGAGCACCGCGGTGAACACCGCAGCGAGCACCGGCCCGGCCACGACGGACTTCCTGCTCCCCGACCTCGGGGAGGGCCTGACCGAGGCGGAGGTCGTCCGCTGGCTGGTCGCGGAGGGCGACGCCGTCGCCGTCGACCAGCCGGTGGTGGAGGTGGAGACCGCCAAGGCCACGGTGGAGGTGCCGTCCCCGTACGCGGGCCGCGTCGCCACCCTGCACGCGGCCGAGGGCGCGGTGGTGGAGGTGGGCCGCCCGCTGATCTCGTTCGCGCCGGACAGCGGGGTGCCGGTTGCTCCGGGTGCGGCTGCCGGTGCGGATGCCGCCGGCACCGGCGCGGCGGAGCCGGAGGGCTCGGGCCGCGTCCTGATCGGCTACGGCACCCAGCCGTCCGGGGTCGGCCGGCGCCGCCCGCCCCGGCGCTCCCTGGCGGGCGCGGGTGTGGCGGCGGCCGGTCCTGATGCGGGCGCGAGTGCGGTCGCAGGCGTCGGTCCGGGGCCGGGGGCCGACGGCCCCGGGGCCCAGGCCGCCACAGCGGGGCCGGGGGCCGACGGCCCCGGGGCCCAGGTCGCCACAGCGGCCCGTGCCGCCGCACCGCGCACGGCCACGGCCGGCGTGGTTCCCTCCGCCGCGCCGGCCGCTCCGGCCGCCCCGGTTGGGCTGCCTGCTTCGGCCGCCCCGGCCGCCCCGGCCGCCTCGGCCGCCCCGGGCGCTCGGGCCGTGCTCGTCGTGTCGCCCGTCGTGCGGGCGCTGGCCGCCCGGCACGGGCTGGACCTGGCGGGCGTGAGCGGGTCGGGTGCGGGCGGGGTGATCACCCGTCAGGACGTCGACGCGGCACTCGCCGAGCGCGACCTGCGCCGCGCGGCCGAGCAGGCCCGGGCGGAGGCCGTGGCGACTGCCGCGAAGCCTCTCGGCGCGGCAGGCGCGGTGGTACCCGGCGGGGTCGTGGGCTCGGCGCCAGGCTGGGCACCGGCCGTGGCGCCTGGGGGAGTTGCCGGCGCGGCAGCGCCCGTCGCCGCCGCCCGAGCGGGCGATCAGGCGGATGCCGGGCCGTCCGGCGTCCATGCCGCGCAGGGCGCGGACCGGCACGGTCCGGCGCGGCACGGCGGCGATCGCGGTGCCCAGGCAGGGGACGGCACCGGCACCGGCGCGGACGGTGTCGACAGGGTTCCGCTCAAGGGCGTTCGGGGGGCCATCGCGCGGAAGCTGGTGCAGGCCGCCGCCGTGCCCACGGCCACCGTGTGGGTGGACGTCGACGCCACCGAGCTGCTGGCGCTGCGGGCCCGCCAGGACGCGGACGGGCCCGGGCTGCTCGCGCTGCTGGCGCGGTTCACCGTCGCCGGCCTGCGCCGGTACCCCGAGCTCAACGCCACCGTGCGCGACGACGAGATCCTGCGCCACCGCGACGTACACCTCGGCGTCGCCGCCCAGACCGACGCCGGACTGCTCGTACCCGTGGTCCGCGGCGCCGACCGGAAGTCGGCCCGCACCCTGCACGCCGAGGTGTCCGCCCTGATCGGCCGCGCCCGCGACGGCGGGCTGTCCCCGGCCGAGCTGACCGGCGGCACCTTCACCCTCAACAACTTCGGCGTCTTCGGGGTCGACGGCAGCTCCATGCTGCTCAACGCCCCCGAGGCCGGGATCCTCGGCGTCGGCCGGATCGTCGAGCGGCCCTGGTCGGTCGGCGGCCAGGTCCTCTCCCGGAAGACCACACAGCTCTCCCTCGTCTTCGACCACCGCGTGTGCGACGGCGGGGCGGCCGGCGGCTTCCTGAGGTTCGTGGCCGACTGCATCGAGGACCCGGTCCGGTCCCTGGCCGACCTGTGACGGCGGTCCGCACGGCCCCACCGGCCGCACCGCCCCCGCCGGCCGCACCGCCCGGGCGTGCCGGGAGCCCGCCCGCCCGGCGGACCCCGCACTCCCGCCACACCCTGCTCGCCGAGGCGGTCCGCCTCTTCAACGAGAAGGGCTTCGCCGGAGCCGGCATGGGCGTGCTCGCCGCACGCCTCGGCATCACCAAGTCCACCCTCTACCACCACGTCAGCGGCAAGGAGGAACTGCTGGAGATGGCCCTGGACCGCGCCGGCCGGCACCTCCTGTCCGCACTCCGCCCGTCGGAGGACGCCCACCCGGCGTTCGTCCGGCTCGAACGGTTCGTGCGGTCCGTGCCCGACCGGCCGGCCCGCGAACTCCCCTTCGTCCAGTTGCTGCTGGGACCCGACGGACGGTCCGTCACCGGCGCGCGCGCCGACCTGGAGCGGCGGGTCGCCGAGCTGATCCGCGACTGCGCCCGCGAGGGCTCCGTACGGCAGGACCTGCCGCCGGACCTGTGTGCCGGGCTGCTGCTCGACACCCTCGGCGCGGCCGTCGCCCGCCACACCGGCCGGGGCGCCGTCCCCGCCCGCGTGGTCGCGGCCCTCGCCCTCGGCGGGCTCCGCGCGCCCGCGCCCGCAGCCGTCTGATCGTTCGTCCCGATCACCAAGGGAGTTCCCATGTCCACCCTGTCCCTCGACACCGCGCTCGACGCGCCCCTCGACCTGGCCTTCGACCTGGCCACCGGGGTGCGCGCCGAGGCGCACAACGCGACCGAGGCCGTGGAGGCCGTACTGGCCCACCGGGCCGCCATCGACGAGGCGGACCGGCGCCTTATCGAGCTGATCAAGGAGCGGTGCCGGCTGTCCGGCGAGGTCCAGAAGGCCCGCATCTCCTCCGGCGGGCCGCGGGTCGTGCGCGGCCGCGAGCAGCTCATCGTCAGTTCCTACGAGGCCGAGTTCGGCGTCGTGGGCCAGGAGTTCGCCCGGCTGCTGCTCGAACTCGGCCGTGGGCGGCTCCAGCCCGTCAGGTCTCAGGGCCAGGTCCTGGGGTCGGGTCCGGCGTCGGGTCCCGGCGCCGGGACCTGACGTACCGGGGCACCGACCTGACGAGCGGGCCCCGGGGCCGTTGGAGGGTCCCGGCCCCCTGGCCCACGATGACCGCATGATCGACGAAGCGCGTGGCGGATACGTCCTCGCTGAGGCGGAGGCCTGCGGCGGTGAGCCGCAGACGGTACTCATCGCCGCCGTCGGCGAGACGGCCGTGGCCCTGGAGGCCCGGGACATCCTCGAACGGGACGGCATCGGCACCCGCGTGGTGTGCCTGCCGCGTCCCGAACGGTTCGCGGCCCAGGACCGCGCCTACCGCGACCGGGTGCTGGCCCCGCACGTGACCGCCCGGGTCTCCGTGGCGGCCGGGGCGGCACTCGGCTGGTACGCGATGGTCGGCGGGGCGGGGGACGCGGTCGGCCTCGAACGCTTCGGCGCCGACGGCCCGTTCCGCCGCCTGTACGGCCAGTACGGGCTCACCGCCGACCGCGTCGCGGCCGCCGCCCGCCACTCGCTCGCCCGGAGCCGTGCCCGCAGCCGTGCCCGCAGTCCACGCACCCGCTGAGACCCAGGAGTCACCATGCCGCTCGACACGTCCCGGCCGCCCGTGCTGTCGGCCCGCGTTCCCGGATCCAAGAGCCTCACCAACCGCGCCCTGCTGCTGGCCGCCGCCGCGTCCGGCACCTCCGGCCTGTGGGCGCCGCTGGTCAGCGACGACACCGTCGCCTTCCGGCGGGCGCTCGGCACCCTCGGCATCGCCACCTCCGCCACGCCCTCCGACGAGTGCTGGGAGGTCACCGGCAACGGCGTCGGCCCGTTCGCGCCCGGCCGGGTGTGGTGCGCCGACGCCGGCACCGCGGCCCGCTTCCTGCCGCCCTTCGCGGCCACCGGACGCGGCACCTTCGTCTTCGACGGCTCCGACCAGCTGCGCGCCCGCCCGCTCGGCCCGCTCACCCGGACGCTGGCCCGCCTCGGGGCCGACGTACAGGCCGCGCCCGGCGGCGGGCTGCCGCTGACCATCGCGGCGAACGGGCTGGCCGGCGGCCGGGTCGAGCTGGACTCCGGGCTGAGCAGCCAGTACCTGAGCGGCCTGCTGATGGCGGCGCCGCTGATGGGCGGACCGCTGACGGTGGACGTGCCGCGGCTGGTGAGCCGCCCGTACCTGGACATGACGATCGCGCTGATGCGGTACTTCGGCGCCGAGGTCACCGAGACCGGCGGCACCGTCGAGGTGGCCCCGACCGGCTACACGGCCACCGACTTCGTCGTGGAGCCGGACGCCTCCACGGCCTCGTACTTCTTCGCCGCCGCGGCCGTCACCGGCCGCACCGTCACCGTGCCCGGCCTGGGCTCCGGCAGCCTCCAGGGCGACCTGGGCTTCGCCGAGGTGCTCCGGCTGACCGGCGCAGAGGTGGAGATCGGCGACCACGCCACCACCGTCACCGGCCCGGCGGGCGGGCTGACCGGCGGGTTCACCGTGGACATGGGCGAGATCTCCGACACCTTCATGACCCTGGCCGCCATCGCCCCGCTCGCCGACGGGCCCGTCACCATCACCGGTGTCGCCCACGCCCGGCTCAAGGAGTCCGACCGGATCGCCGCCATGGCCGCCAACCTGCGGGCCTGCGGGATCCGCGTCGACGAGACCCCCGAGTCGCTCACGGTCCACCCCGGCCTGCCGCGTCCGGCGCTGATCGACTGCCACCGCGACCACCGGATCGCGATGTCCTTCGCGGTCCTCGGGCTCGGCAGCGGCGTGCCGCTGACGCTGGACGACCCGGGCTGCGTCGCCAAGACCTTCCCCGAGTTCCACACCGAACTCGCCCGCCTCTTCCCCCTGTACGAAGTCCCCACCAAGGAGAAGTGAGAGAAAGTGCTGAGCAGGCTGCGTTGGCTGACCGCCGGTGAGTCCCACGGACCGGCGCTCGTCGCCACCCTGGAGGGGCTGCCGGCCGGGGTCCCGGCCACCACCGCCCTGGTGGCCGACCACCTCGCACGACGCCGCCTGGGCTACGGGCGGGGTGCGCGGATGAAGTTCGAGGAGGACGAGGTGACCTTCCTCGGTGGTGTCCGGCACGGGCTGTCGCTGGGTTCGCCGGTGGCCGTGATGGTCGGCAACACCGAGTGGCCCAAGTGGGAGAAGGTCATGTCCGCCGACCCGGTGGACCCGGCGGAGCTGAAGGAGACCGGCCGCAACGCGCCGCTCACCCGCCCGCGCCCCGGGCACGCCGACCTGGCCGGCATGCAGAAGTACGGCTTCGACGAGGCCCGCCCGGTTCTGGAGCGCGCCAGCGCCCGGGAGACGGCCGCCCGCGTCGCCCTCGGCGCCGTGGCCCGGTCCTTCCTCAAGGAGGCCGCGGGCATCGAGATCGTCTCCCACGTGGTCGAACTGGGTGCCGCGAAGGCCCCGTACGGCTCCCTGCCCGCACCCTCCGACGTGGAGAAGCTGGACGCCGACCCGGTGCGCTGCCTCGATGCCGCGGCGAGCAAGGCGATGGTGGCCGAGATCGACCAGGCCCACAAGGACGGCGACACGCTCGGCGGCGTCGTCGAGGTCCTGGCGTACGGGGTCCCCGTCGGCCTCGGCTCCCACGTCCACTGGGACCGGCGGCTGGACGCGCGTCTGGCCGCGGCCCTGATGGGCATCCAGGCCATCAAGGGCGTGGAGGTGGGCGACGGCTTCGGGCTGGCGCGGGTGCCGGGCTCGCAGGCGCACGACGAGATCGTGCCGACCGGGGACGGGATCCGGCGTACGTCGGGCCGCTCGGGCGGAACGGAGGGCGGGCTGACCACCGGTGAACTGCTGCGTGTGCGGGCGGCGATGAAGCCGATCGCGACGGTGCCGCGGGCCCTGGCGACGGTGGACGTGGCGACCGGCGAGGCCGCCGCGGCCCACCACCAGCGGTCCGACGTGTGCGCGGTGCCGGCGGCCGGGATCGTCGCGGAGGCGATGGTGGCGCTGGTGCTGGCGGACGCGGTGCTGGAGAAGTTCGGCGGTGACTCGGTCGCCGAGACCCGCCGCAATGTCGCGTCGTACCTCCGGCACCTCAACTACCGGTGACGGGCCGGGCGGTGACGGGCCGGGCGGTGGCGGGCCGGGCGGTGGCGGGCCGGGCGGTGGCGGGCGGCGGGCCGGCGGTCGTGCTCGTCGGACCGATGGGGGTGGGGAAGTCCACCGTCGGCGCGCTGCTGGCGCGCCGGCTGGGTGCCGTCTACCGGGACACCGACCAGGACGTGGCCGCCGAGACCGGCCTGACCGTGGCGGAGCTCTTCGCCCGGGAGGGCGAGGCCGGTTTCCGCGAGCGCGAACACCGGGCCGTGGCACGGGCGGTGGCCGAACCGGGAGCGGTGCTCTCGCTCGGCGGCGGAGCGGTGCTCCACTCCGGGACACGTGCTCTCCTCACCGGTCTGCCGGTCGCGTTCCTCGACGTCTCGGCCGAGGTGGCCCTGCGCCGGGTCGGCGACGGCCGCACCCGCCCCCTGCTCGCCGCCGACCCGGACCGCCGCTGGCGCGAGCTGCGCGACCGGCGCCGCCCCCTGTACTCCGCGGTCGCCCGGGTCGTCGTGCCCACCGACGACCGCACCCCCGAAGAGGTCGCCGACGCGGTCCTCGACGCACTGGAGCTGGAGACCCCATGACGACCGCATCCCCCGCCGTGGCCCGCGTGCCCGTCGCCGCCTCGGCCGGCCATCCCGCGTACGAGGTGCTGGTCGGCCGGGCCCTCCTCGGCGAGCTCCCGCCGCTCGTGGGCGAGGAGCCCCGCCGCGTGGCCCTGATCCACCCCGACGCCCTCGGCGCGCGCGCCGCGGAGGTGCGGGACCGGCTCACCGGCCTCGGCCACCGCGTCACCACGCTCCCCGTCCCCGACGCCGAGGAGGCCAAGACCCTCCGGGTCGCCGGGGAGTGCTGGGCGGCCCTGGGCCGGGCCGGGTTCACCCGTACCGACGTCGTCGTCGGCCTGGGCGGGGGCGCCACCACCGACCTGGCCGGGTACGTCGCCGCCGGCTGGCTGCGCGGGGTGCGCTGGATCGCCGTACCGACCACCCTCCTCGGCATGGTCGACGCGGCCGTCGGAGGCAAGACCGGCGTGAACACCGCCGAGGGCAAGAACCTGGTCGGCGCCTTCCACCCGCCGGCCGGCGTGCTGTGCGACCTCGACGCCCTGGCCACCCTGCCCGCGGCCGACTACGCCGGCGGCCTCGCCGAGATCATCAAGGCCGGGTTCATCGCCGATCCGGCGATCCTGGACCTCGTCGAGGCCGATCCGGAGGCCGCCCGGACCCCCGAGGGACCGCACACCGCCGAGCTGGTGGTCCGCGCCGTACGGGTCAAGGCCGAGGTGGTCTCCGCCGACCTCAAGGAGGCCGGGCCGCGCGAGGTGCTCAACTACGGCCACACCCTCGCCCACGCCATTGAGAAGGCCGAGGGCTACACCTGGCGGCACGGCGAGGCCGTCGCCGTCGGCATGGTCTTCGCCGCCGAACTCGCCCGTGTGGAGGGGCGGCTGGACTGGGCCACGGTGCGCCGCCACCGCGCGTTGCTCGGTGCCGTCGGCCTGCCCCTGACCTACCGGGCCGACCGCTGGCCCGAGCTGCTGGACACGATGCGGGTCGACAAGAAGAGCCGCGGCGACCGGCTGCGGTTCGTCGTCCTCGACGGAGTGGGCCGCCCCGGCATTCTGGAGGGCCCCGCGAGGAGCACCCTGGACGCCGCCTTCGCGCAGCTCTCGGCCCCGGCGGCAGCGCCGTCCGAGGCTTCCGCCCCCGCAGGCGGCGACGGCACCGCCCCGCGCCGGGTGCTCGTGCTGAACGGCCCCAACCTGGGCCGCCTTGGCCTGCGCGAGCCCGGCATCTACGGCGCCACCACGCACGCGGAACTCGCCGACGGCTGCGTACGGCTCGGCAAGGAGCTGGACCTCGACGTCGAGGTGCGCCAGTCCGACGCCGAGGCCGAACTGGTGGGCTGGCTGCACGAGGCCGCCGACCACGGGATCCCCGTCGTCCTCAACCCGGCCGCGTTCACGCACTACTCGTACGCCCTCCGCGACGCCGTGGCCCAGCGCTCGGCCCCGCTGATCGAGGTGCACATCTCCAACCCGCACGCCCGCGAGGACTTCCGCGCCGTCTCGGTGATCTCCGCCGTGGCGAGCGGCACCATCGCCGGCTTCGGCCCCGTCTCCTACCACCTGGCCCTGCGCGCACTCGCGGACCCGCAGCGCCCGACCGCCTGACGGCGCCGCCCCGGGCGCGGACTGCCGGCAGGACGTATCCAGCCAACCGCGTTGGCCCGAAAGCGAGCAGACGCGCACATGTGTACGACATAGGGTGCTGTCGATCACGCCGGGGGACGTCGATCTCCTCGGCCAATCCGGCATGGAGGACGTGTGAAACGCAGACACATGCCCGTAATCCTCGGCGCGGCCGCGTTGGCACTCGCGCTGGGAATCACCCCCGGCACCGCCACGCCTCGGCCCGACGCTCCTACGCCACAGCAGCCCGCGCTGAAGACGGCCGCCGCCTACGCGCCCCTCGAACGCTCCGCCTGGACCGTGGAACCCGGACCGCTTCCCGCCGGACTCGATGCCACCGCCCCGGCCGACGACGTCATACCCGTCGTCGCGGAACGTCTCTACGAGCTGGGGGCGGCCCGGGGATTCACCCGTCAGGAGACCGACTACCCGCGCCGGGCGATCACCGTCCTGTGGAAGGGGACGCCCCCGGCCGACGTCACCGCCTACGCCGAAAGCCGTCCCTACGGCGTCACGGTCACGATCCGCACCGGGGCGAAGTACTCCCGCGCCGAAGCGGAAGCCGCCCGCACGAGGCTGCTCAACAGCCCTGCCGCAACCCGCCTGGGCATCACCTGGAGCGAGCTGAACGCCGACGGCAGCGGCGTCACGGTGGGTGTCGCCGCCCGCGCCCGGGCCGCAGCCGACCCCATGCCCGAGCTGCGCAACGCGGCCCGCATGCCGGACGTCGCGCTGAAACTCGGTGTCGCGGGGATCACCGACGACGCCCTGTTCTCCCGCGGCAACGACGCCCCGCCCTGGAAGGGCGGCATCCGCACCACCAACACCGAAGGGCTGTGTTCCACCGGGTTCGCCGTGCTGGCCGGGTCCACGGGAAAACTCCTCAGCGCGAGCCATTGTGACCCCTCCGGAAACCTTGCCGTGCGGGACGGGGCCGGGCAGACCATTGCCCCTGGCGGGGCGTCCGTCGCCGTCATCGCCGGCATCGACTCGATGCTGATCGACCCGTCCGACTCGCCCGCCACCACCCCGCGCGTCTTCCGCGGCGGCCACTCCTCCACCTCCACATCACTGGTGAAGGGCTGGTACTCCAACTGGCCGGGCGACCCGGTGTGCTCCTCGGGTGCCAGTACGGGCGAGCACTGCGGCACCGTCTACGACGACTCCGACGTCTACGTGAACGGAGACGGTGTGAGGATCGGCGTCATCCAGGTCGCGGCGCCGGCTGGTCAGATCATGGGCGGCCAGGGAGACAGCGGCGGTCCGATGTTCAAGACGGTGTCCGGCGGCGTGCAAGCCCGGGGCATCCTCATCAGTGCGGACACCACGGCGGGCTCCATGACGTACTCGTGCGGTTCCGTGGCCCCCGACGCCTCGGGCATCCTGTGCTCCCGGTGGGTCAACTACGTGCCGATCAGCACCATCCTGAACACGTGGGGCGTGTCGTTGGAAGTCGGCTGATGCGCGGCTGTGCCGGCGTGCGGAACGCGTACGGCGGCGTGGCCGTCCCATCTTGGAGCGCACGCCGGCCGTGCGCCTGGCGAACGGACGGGATGCCATGACAGACCAGCTCGACACGCCGATGCGAAAGACCGTGCCCCGCGGCGTAGCGGCTGTGGCGGCGGGTGTACTGCTGTTGTCCGGGCTCGCCGGCTGCGGCTCGTCCGCCGGTGAAGCCCCGGCGGACCGGACACCGAAGGCGACCGGCACGGCCAAGGACCCCCAGGGGCCGCCCCGGATGATTCTGCGCGGAAAGGGCGAGCCCACGGCCGCCCTGCTGGGGCTCCTCCCGGGAACCCTGGTGGTCACGGACAGGAACTGCGTGGCGGTGAAGGCGGAAACCGGCGGACGGATCGTCGCCCTCAACTGGGGGTACGGCTGGACGGTCCGCGTCGAGGGGGACAAGGCCGTCGTCTACGACGCTCGCGGAAAGGTCTTCGCGAGGGAGGGCGACAAGGTGAGTCTGGGCGGGGGAGCATCCGACCGGTTCACCGATCACCCGTGCGCCGGAGACGGCATGTTCGCGGTCAACAACGCCCCCGTCGACGAATAGAGCAGGCGGGGAGGCCCGGCCCCCGCTCTCCGCGAGCGGGGGCCGGGCCGTCGCCGTCGTACGCCGGGCCGGCCGGCTCAGACGGGCCGCGCCACCCCGTGCAGGGCGACCGCGACCTGCGCGATGCGCCGGCCCAGGTGGCGGACGGTCTCCGCGTCGGCCTTCGTGACGCCCTCCGCGCCCTGGTCGGTGTTGGCCTGGGCGCCGGCGCCCAGGTTGATGCCGAGGCGGTTGAGGTCGTGCTCCGAGCCCGTGGTGGAGTTCCAGCCCGGCGGGACGTCCAGGTTCACCCAGTGCATCCCGTGCTGGGCCGCGAAGATCGAGAAGTACTGCAGGGTGTGCAGCTTGTCCCCGTTCATCGAGCCGGCCACCGTGAAGCCGGCGGCCAGCTTGTCCTGCCAGGCCCGGGCCGCCCACCGCTTCGAGCTGGCCTCGGCGAAGGCGTGGAAGGCCGCCGAGGCGCTGCCCATGTAGGTCGGGGCGCCGAACACGATCGCGTCGGCGCCGTCCAGCAGCGCCCACCCGGCGTCATCCACCGTCTCCACGTCCACGAGCACCGCCCGGGTCCCGCCCTCCTCCGCGCCCTCCCGGGCGGCGGCGGCGAGGACGGCGGTGTGTCCGTATCCGGAGTGGTAGGCGACGACGACGAGGGGGCGCATCAGCGGGATCCGATCGGGAGGAGAGCCGCGGCCAGCTCGGCTTCGAGCCGGTTGAGGTCGCGGTCGTGGCCGTGCGCCGCGATGTGGCCGTCCGGCCGCACCAGGTAGTACCCGGGCCGCCAGCAGCCGGTGGCCCGCAGGGAGTTGCGCCGGCGGAGCCGTTCGACGCGGACCTGCGGCCAGCGGTCGACGATGTGGCCGATCTCGGTGAGCCAGTCGGAACCGCCGCTGGAGGGCGGCAGCACGGCCAGCGACCAGGCCTCCGGGTCCGCGTCGGGACCGGAGATCCGGTGGGAGACGGCCAGCCTGCGCGGGAAGACGGCGCCGACCTTCAGGCCGCCGGGCAGCTTCTCGTGCAGACCGCAGCCCGCCTTGCGGGAAGGCCGCTGGGTCTCCCGGACGATGTCGTACGCCAGCCGGCGCCCCGCCATCACGGGTGCGTAGAAGTGCGAGACGATCCCGGTGCGGTCCAGCACGCGGAACGCCGCGTCCCGCGCCCGCACCTGCACCCGCCCGTTGAACATCCAGGCCCGCGTCTGCAGGTCGGTGTCGCGGACGATGCGCTGGGTCGCGGCGGAGCGCTCGGGGCCGTACGTGTCGAGCAGCGCGGCGGGGGAGCGGCCCTGGATGACGGCGGCGAGCTTCCAGGCCAGGTTGTGGGCGTCCTGGAGGCCGTTGTTCATGCCCTGGCCGCCCGCGGGACTGTGCACGTGCGCCGCGTCGCCCATCAGGAAGATCCGGCCGCGCTGGAAGTCGGTCGCGGTGCGCGCGTGGACGCGGAAGACCGTCTCCCACACGGGCTCGGTCAGCTTCACGCCGCGCGGCCCCCGGTCGTACAGGATCCGCTGCATCATCTCGGTGCCGACCCTGCCCTCGCCGCCGCGCGGCATGACGGACAGGAAGCGGAAGACGCCGTCGGGCTGCGGGACGATGACGAGGGTGCCGTTCGGGTTCTGGAAGTACAGGATCTGGTCGGCCGGCAGGTGGCCCTCGATGCGGGAGTCGACCAGCGCGAACTCCATCTCGTACGTGCTGCCGGTGAAGCCCGAGCCCAGCTCGCCGCGCACCTTGCTGCCCGCGCCGTCCGCGCCGATCAGGAAGGGCACGCGGGTCCGTTCGATCATCCCGTCGCCGTGCTCCAGGACGGCCGTGACCCCGTCGGTGGCACTGATGTCACCGGAGTAGTCGACCTTCTCCACGCCCAGCAGCCGCACCCCGCGCTCGATCTTCCCGCCGAGCGCGTGCAGCCGGGCGGTGAGCGCCCGCTCCGTCTCGGGCTGCGGCAGGTGGCGCGGCGCGAGGTCCTCGGGGAAGTCGAAGGTGGCCAGGTGCTGCCGGTCGGAGTAGTAGCTGAAGCCGTTGATCTGCGTGGACGCGGCCCGGATCGCGGGACCGGCGCCCATGTCCTCCAGGATGTCCAGCGCGCGCGGCCACAGCGCCAGCGCCTTCGGGACCTCCAGCGGTTCCAGGGCCATGTCGATGACGCGGACGCGGACGCCGCGGCGCAGCAGCTCGCAGCCGGCCATCAGGCCGGTGGGGCCGGCGCCGACGACCAGGACGTCGTAGTCCGTGGCCGTGCTCTGGATGTGCTCGGTCACGACGCCTGCTCCAGCTGCGCGCGGAGGTCGGCCGCCAGCTTGATCCGCTGCACCTTCATGGTGGCGGTCCTGGGCAGGTCGGCCAGGGGGATCTGGATCGGGGCGGCCATCCGCGGCAGGTCCGCGACGGCCTGCGCCCAGCGGGCCTCGTCGAGCGGCTCGCCGTGGCGGGTGCACACGACCGGCAGCGGCTCCTGGTTCGGGCCGGGTACGAGGACCAGCTCGGCCAGCTCCTCCAGGCGCTGGAGCACCGCGTCCTCGACCTCCAGGGTGGAGTGGATGCCGGGGATCACGTCGACCTCGCGGTCGAGCAGGTGCAGGCAGCCGACCTTGGTGCGGAAGCCGACGTCGCCGCCGCGCCACCACTGGCCGAAGGCCTGCTGCGCGAAGCGCTCCTTCTCGCCGTAGTAGCCGATGGCCCGGCCCGGGGTGCTGACCTCGATGTAGCCGGGGTGCTCGCGGGAGGGGCGCTGCCCGTTGCGCGGCACCAGGCGGTACCTGGTGATGCCGGGCATCGGGAAGCCGAGGCAGCGGCCGTCCGCCTTGTGCGCGTTCTTGCGGGTGTACGAACGGCCGGTGAGGGGGCCGCACTCGCTCTGCCCGTAGATCTGGAAGAAGACCGCGTTGTCCCGGTCGGAGGCCTTCAGCAGGCGGTCCATCGTGCCGGGGTGGATGGCGTCGAACGTCGACGAGAAGTACTTGACGTTCGAGAAGGGGCGGCGCGGGTCCGAGGCCAGCTCCTCCCACTCCATGAAGGAGTTGGGGTGGGTCTCGACGAACCCCGGCCGGACGCGGGCGAACAGGTCCGCGACCTTGTCCGGCTCGGTGTCGTTCATGACCACCACGTGCATGCCCTTGCCGAGCAGCACCGCCATGCCCAGGTACATCCGGGAGTGGACGTACGACAGGTGGATGGCCGCCGTCTCGCCGCTCTTGATGAGGCGGGCCAGCCGGCGCTGGGGGCGGAAGCGCCCGTACAGGCTGCGCGCGGAGTGGATGACCAGCTTGGGCAGTCCGGTGGTGCCCGAGGTGTGGGTCATCAGGGCCGGCTGGTCGGCGTCGAGCAGCACGGGCTCGCGGCGCGGCGAACCGGCCAGGTCGTGCAGCGAGACGACGCCGTCGCGGGCGGGCGACGCCGAGATCACGCCGCGGGTGACGGCGGCGACCTCGGCGGCGTCGAGCACGCCGTCGAGCTTGGTGTCGTCCGTCAGCAGGTGCGGGGTGTCGAGGCGGCCGAGCAGCGCGGTGGCGCTGGGCCCGTCGAGGGCGGGGGACAGCATCACGGGCACGGCGCCGAGCCGGGAGGCGGCGCTGGCCAGGAGGTAGATGTCGAAGTTGTTGTTCTTGTAGATCGCCACGTGGTCGCTCGCCCGGACGCCCGCCGCGTACAGGCGTGCGGCCATGTCGTCGACGTGCTCGGCGAGTTCGGTGACCGTCAGGTGGCGCGAGACGTCCGGCAGCACGTCCAGGGCGTGGTCCACCGTGATCGTGGTGCCGGGGCGGGTGGCGGCGGCCTGCTCGGGCACGGTCCCTATGTAGAGCCCGCTCGTTCGGGCGGGATTCCGCAGCATCAGGTGTCTCCTCGTACGGGGTACGGGCAGGTGGGTACGGGCAGGGGGTACGGCAGGGGCCTGCTCCCGCATCGCGGGGAGCAGGCCCGTGGGAGCCGCTAGCGGGACAGGACGCCCTCGCGCAGCGCGCGCTCCTCGTCCGGCGTGAGGGTGATGCGGAAGGTCTCGCGCAGGTGCCGGACGGTCTCGTCGGCGGTCAGCTCGGTGACCTCCTGGCGGCCGTCGGGCCAGGTCCCGGTCAGCGTGCGGTGGCGCAGGACGTGGCGGACGGTGTCGCCGCCGCGCTGGGCCACCAGCTTGCCGATGAACGGCGAGGAGGGGTTGGTGCAGGTGTAGACGTTCGACACCTCGAAGTCGACCGGCGCCTGGAGCTCCTCGCGCAGGCTGTACACGTCGAACCAGCCGTCGTGGTGCAGGCAGCGCAGGATCCAGTCCTCGCCCTCCCGGTCCAGCCGCCAGGTCCAGTCGCCGGTGGTGACCTGGGCGCCGTCCTCGAACGGCAGCGGCTCCAGCGGGCCCTCGTCGCCGAAGCCGACGTCGGCCAGCCAGCGGCGGCCCCCGGCCTCGACGACGACCACCGCGTGGGAGCGGTAGCGCAGCGCCGTGCTGCCGCGGCGGACGCGGGCCAGGTGGCGGGTGACGGTGAAGCCGGCCTGCTCCAGCGCGGCGGCGAAGAGCAGGTTGGACTCCAGGCAGCAGCCGCCGCGGCCGGCGTCGACGATCTTCTTGTAGAGGCTGGGGACGTCGAGGGTGATCGGGTTGCCGAGGGCCAGGTCGACGATCTCCCAGGAGACGGCGTCGGTGTGGGCGCGGTGCAGTGCGCGCAGCGTCTCGGCGTCGGTGGCGATCTCGCCGGTGTAGCCGATGCGGTGCAGGTAGGCGTCGAGGACCAGCGCGTCGGAGTTCCAGTCCGTGCTCGGCGCGGGCGGCAGGGTGCTCATGTGGAAGAGACCTCTCGTACGGGGATCGGCGGACCTGGGGGGATCGGCGGACCTGTGGGGGGCGGCGGGCCGTGGGGATCGGCCGGGGCCGGTGGGACGGCGGCCGGTGGGGATCACTGGGCGGGTGGGGGTCAGCCGGCCGGTGGGGATCAGCGGGCCTGGCTGAGGACGGGGGTCGCCTTCTGCTCGGCGGCGGCCGTGCGGGCGGACGCCCTGGCGGCGAGCGTGACCAGCACGATGGCGGCGACGAAGGCCAGCGCGATCCAGAGGGCGAGGTGGGTGAAGACGTCCGTGGACTGCGGGACCTGGGCGCCGAGGCCGGCCCCGAGGTTGAGCAGGAAGCTGTAGACCGCGATGGCGGTGGCGCGGTCGGCGCCCGCGGCGCCGCCGACGGCCTGCACCAGCGCGGGACCGGCGGTGGAGGCGCCCACCATCGTGACGAAGAGCGCGACCCCGAGCACCAGCACGCTCTCGCCGGACAGCGCCGCCCCGACCATGCCCAGCGCGGCCAGCGCGAGGGCGCCGCAGGCGCGGGTGGTGGGCTTGATGTGGGCCAGCTTCGGGGCGGCGAGCACGGCCACCAGCAGGGAGGGCAGGGCGCTGGCGCGCAGCGCGAACATCGCGTCGGGGTCGCCGAGCGCGTCCGGGCCGTACAGCTGGACGCCGGTGTAGATGGCGGTCACGCCGCCGAGCACCGCCAGGGCGGTGACGAACAGCGGGACGAGGCGCGGGCTGCTCAGCACGTTGCCGAAGGCGAAGCCGCCGCGGGTGGTGCGCGGGGCGTCCGGGAGCATCACCTTGCGGGCGGCCACGGCGCCGAGCCCGAGCACCACGGCGGTGACCCAGAAGACGGCGCTCCAGCCGAGCTGGGCCTCCAGGAACTGGGCCGCGAGCTGGCCGAAGACCAGTGCGCCGCCGAGCGCGGCGGAGACGGTGGTCAGCGCGAGCGCGAGGCGCTGGGCGGGCAGCCGCTCGCCGAAGTACGCGAACACGACGGGCGCGAACACGCCGGCCGCGACGCCCTGCACGGCCCGCAGCGCGAGCCCGGTGCCCTGGCCGCCGGCGAGCGGCACGGCCACGGTGGCCACGGCCATCACCGCGAGGGTGGACCAGATGGCGCTGCGGCGGCCGAAGCGGTCGGCGAGCGGGCCGCTGAGCAGCGAGCCGCACGCGTAGGCGATGGCGAAGGCGGACGTGGCCCAGGCGGCCGAGGACTGCGAGACGCCCCAGGCCTCCGCGATCTGCGGCATGAGCGGGATCGTCACGTACGCCTGGCTGCCGAGCACGAGCCCGACGACGGCCATCACCGCGACCGTGGCCCCGAACGGGGCCTGGCCTGTCTGGTCTTGTTCTGCTGGGGCGGTACCGGACATGGTTCGACTTCCTCCGTCGGGGGAGCGTGCGTGGTGAGTCGCATGCATCCTGTTCCGGCCACGTTTCCCCGGCCATCGCGAACCCCGCACTCCGTCAGGTGCGGCCCGGGGTCCATCACGTAGGGGTCCGTCATGTCCCGGGTGGGGCCGTAGGGGTACACGCACCCCCGGAGCGACGGGCGGCGCCCGTCGCTCCGGCTCAGCTCAGCCGGCGGCCACCACGCGGAGGAAGTCGGTCACGATGCGGCGGAATCCGGTGTGGCCGGCGTGCCGGGCGTGGGCCGTACACCAGGCCGTCACGACCAGCTCGCCGCCGACCGGCCCCGACCCCTCCATGCACGTCGTGCACTCGACCTCGGTGATCGGCCCGCTGCCCCGGCGGTCTGCGACCAGCATGCGATCCGCGGGGCTGTCGACACGGGTCGGCGCCACGACTCGCGGCGCGCTCACCGCCAGACTCCCGCAGCGTCCGCCACCCCGCCCGTCGCGGGAGTCCACAACTCGGCCCACACGCGCTTGCCGACCCCGTCGCGCTCACCCACGGCCCACCGGTCCGCCAGGGACGAGACCACGAACAGTCCCCTGCCCCCGTCCCGCGCATCGTCCGGCACCGGCATCTCGGGGCGGGTGGCGCACGCATCGTGCACCTCGATCCGGACCCCGCGCGGCACGACCGAGAACCGTGTTTCGATCTGCCGGTCACCCGGTCCCGTGGCATGCCGGACGGCATTGGTGACGAGCTCGGACAGCACCACCATCGCGTCGTACTCCAGGCCGGTCAGCCCCCAGCCGGCCAGCGCTTTGCGCAGCTCGGCGCGGGCGCGGGTCGCGGACCGCGGCTCGCGGGCCCACCGCCGGACGACGTCGTTCATCGGACCGCCTCCCGCCCGTGGATGAAGCGCGGGCCGAGGTCGATGCCGTAGGTCGCGAGAACCAGTGCCCTGCGCCGTGCGCGTCGCAGCCGCGCGGCCCCGAGCATGCCGGCTCGGGGCCGACCTGTCGGCGGAAGGAACAGACGCAGCATCGGCGTCAGAAGGAGAGCGATAAGGTGCAGCACGTTGACGCTCCTTGAAAGCGTTGGCCACGCCCCCGGATCGGTTGCACGGTCGCGGGGGTCTTCGAGCGGCAGCTCGCGGAGGTCTGTGGGGTCGACGCGAAGACGGTCGCCCGCTGGATCACCGAACCGAACCGCATCCCCCATGCCCGGCACCGCTGGGCGGCCTGTGAGGCGTTAGGCGAGGAGGAGAAGACCTTGTGGCCCAAGGCAGTCCGCTCTCTGCTTGCGACGGGACCGGACCGAGAGATCGTCCAGGTCTTCCCCTACCGCTCCGCCGCGCCGGCGGCGCTGTGGCGAGGCCTGATCACCAAGACGCAGCGCGACATGGTCTTCGCCGGATACACGAACTACTTCCTTTGGCTGGAGCAGGCGAATCTGGGGAGCGCGCTGCGCCAGAAGGCGCGCGCCGGGTGCCGGGTGCGCTTCCTGGTCGGTGACCCTAGTAGTCAGGTGACGGCGGACCGGGAAGTCGAAGAGGGCGTGCCACTCACCCTGTCGACGCGAATCAGTGTGACGCTCGCCGAGTTGGAGAAGCTGCGGGACGTGGCCCCCATCGAAGGCCGGTTCGAGACGGGACACGTGAACCTGTCCGTCTTCCGGTTCGACGACGAGATGATCGTGACGCCGATCCTCGCCCGCAGGGTCGGGCACGACTCACCGATGATGCACCTGCGGCGCTGCCAGCCGGACGGAATGTTCGACCGCTTCGCCGCGCACGTCCAGGAGTTGTGGAGTCGCGGGCGGGACATCCAGGAGGTGCGGGCCGATGGCACGGCGTGACTACGAGGACGATCCGGACGCCCCCGAGGCGAACAGTCTGGTGCCCGCGGCCTCGGTGGTGGTCGTCGACGGAGAGAGCCGGATCCTTCTGCAGCGGCGCACGGACAACGGGATGTGGGCCCTGCCCGGCGGCAGGATGGAGATCGGCGAGTCCATCGGTGAGTGCGCGGTCCGGGAGACCTGGGAGGAGACCGGGCTGACGGTGGAGATCACCGGGATCGTCGGCACCTACACCAATCCGCGGCACGTGTTCGCCTACGACGACGGCGAGGTCCGGCAGGAGTTCTCCGTCTGCCTCCTGGCCCGGCCGACGGGCGGGGAGATCCGGGTCTCGGACGAGTCCCACGAGGTGGCGTGGTTCGCGCCGGTGGACGTGGACCGGCTGCCGATGGTGGCGGGTATCCGTAAGCGGGTCGACGACTGGCGGGCGGGGCTCGGGCCGGTGGTCCGGTAGCCGGGCCGCTCGTGCTTCCGCCCGGGTGTCCGGAGGTCCGGCCGGGGCGTTGCCGTCCGGCTCTCTCAGGTGGACGGCAGGAGGAGGCGGTCGGCTGAGGCCGGGAGGGGGGTGTTGTGGAGGGCGCGGAGGCGGGCGTACGGGCGGGTGTCGCCGGAGAGGACGGCGCCCAGGAGGGTTTCGGACTCCGGGTCGAGGGTGAGCTTGGCGTAGCTGCCGGTGGTGTGGCAGTGGCGGCTGAACTCCACCGCGCCCGGCTCGCGCGCGTGGACGTCGCCGAAGCCGGCCACCTCGACGCCGAGGACCTTCAGGCGGGCGGAGAGGTCGCCGCCCGGGAAGGCGGCTTCCGGGTCGCCGGTGAGCTGGGCGGCGACGGCCTCGGCCATGCGCTGCCCGGGGGCGACCATGCCGTAGCAGCGGCCCTCCACGGCCGCGCACTCGCCGACGGCCCAGATGCCGGGGGCGGAGGTGCGGCAGTGGAGGTCGGTGAGGATGCCGCCGCGTTCGGCGCGGGCCAGCCCTGCGGCCGCTGCGAGCTCGTCGCGGGGGCGGACCCCGGCCGCGAAGACGACCAGGTCGGCGGGGATGCGGCCGGAGTCGAGGTCGACGCCGGCCGGGTCCACGGAGAGCAGCGAGGCCCCGCAGCGCACCTCGACGCCGAGAGCGGTGATCTGGCGGGCGAGCGCTGCTCCGCCGCCCTCGTCCACCTGGAGGGCCATCAGCCACGGCGCGCGTTCGACGACGTGCACGCGCATGCCGAGGTCGCGCAGGGCCGCGGCCGCCTCCAGGCCGAGAAGCCCGCCGCCGACCACGACGGCGGGCCGGCCCGGGCGGGCGGCGGCGCGGATGGCGCGTACGTCGTCGACCGTGCGGAACACGTGGCAGGTCGGCGCGTCGTGCCCGGGTACGGGCGGTACGAAGGGCCGTGAGCCGGTGGCCAGGACCAGCGCGTCGTACCGGATCGCCTCACCCGTGGCGGTGGTGACCGTGCGGGCCGCCGGGTCGAGATGGGTGGCGGTGGTGGCGAGGCGGAGGGTCGCCGCGCCGGGTTCCGGGGCGGGGAGGGCGAGTTCGTCCGGGTCGCGGCCGGTGGCGCAGGTGGTGAGGGCGATCCGGTCGTACGCGGGGCGGTCCTCCTCCCCGAGCACGGTGATCCGCCACTCGCCCGCGCCGTCCCGGGCGCGGGTCTCGGCCACCAGGTGGTGGCCGGTCATTCCGTAGCCGACGACGACCAGGTGCCGGGTCATTTCGCTCCGTTGCTGGTGAGGGTGGAACAGAACGCGCGGACGTCCTCGGCGCAGCCGCCGCAGCCGGTGCCGGCGCGGGTGCGGGTGCCGGCCGCGTGGGCGGCGGCGAGGTGCCGGCCGGTGACGTTGTTGCAGTGGCAGATCACGTCGTCGAGCGGGTCGGTGGTACGGGGGAGCACCGCGGGTGCGCCGAGGAGCAGGGCCAGCAGGTCCCGGGGCGCGGGGGCGCCGGATTCGTGGAGGCGGGTGAGGGCGGCCGCGCCGTGCGGGAGGCCCACGGTGACCGCCCCGGCCACCCGCCCCTCCCGCAGCGCCACTTCGGCGTGGCGGTGCCGTGCCGGGTCGCTGAAGGTGACGGTCTCGTGGGCGCCGTCGAGCGTCCCGAGGCGGAGTACGTCGGCCTCGGGTGCCCGGAGGCGGAGCAGGCCGGGGGTGGCGGCGTGCCGGTGTTCCCGTGGGGGAGCGGGGTGGGTGGTGCTGGTGGTGCCGGACGTGGTGGTGCTGGTCCTGGTGGGATCGGCGGCGCGGTCGGCAGGGTCGGCGCCGGTGGCGCGGTCGCCCGGAGTGGTGCCGGGGGCGTGATCGGCGGTGGTGCCGGCGGGGGCGTGGCTCGGCCCGCCCCCGGCGTGGAGGGCCGCGGTCAGGGCCGACGCGAGTGCGTCCGCCTGCCGGAGGACGGCGTCGAAGCCGGGGGCCGTGTCGGTCGGCAGGGGGGCGGTGGGGCTCGTGCCCGGTGCGGGCGTGCGCGCCGGGGTGCCGGGGGCGGCCGTCGCCGCGGCAGGTGCCGGCTGCGGGGTGGCCGGGTCCGCGGGTCCGGGTGCGGGCGACGCGGTGGTTCGGTGCGCCCGTACGGCTTCCCGCCGCGCTGCTGCGGGTCCGGCCGCCGTCGGCGTGGCCGCGGGCCCGGCCGCGGGGGCCGGTGCTGCCGACGTGGCCGCGGGGCCGGCCGCGCGTGCCCGGGTGGTGCCGGCGGCCTCGTACGCGCGCCGTAGCGCCGTGAACTCCCGCGGAGCGACGGGCTCGGCGCAGGTGCCCAGGGACCAGACGTGCGGGTCGGGAGTGCGGAGGGAGGGGTCCACCAGGACGCCGGTGGCCGTGGGGAGGCCGGCGGCGCCGGCGAGGGCGGTGTCGGGGGACGCTCCGGTGCACGGCAGCAGCACGTCGGCGGGCAGCATCGTGCCGTCGGCCAGCAGCACCTTGCCCGGCGTGAACTCGGCCGCCTCGGCGTCCAGGTGCAGGGAGACGCCGGCTGCGGTCAGCCGTCCGGCCAGTGCGGCTCCCGCGCGGGCGCCCAGGTGGCGGTCCAGCGGCCAGGGGCCCCGATGGACCAGCGCGACCTCGCGGCCCGCCCGCCGCAGGGCGAAGGCGGCCTCGACCGCCAGCGGGCCCCCGCCCAGCACCACCGCCGCGCCCTCCGGCAGTGCCGCGCAGGCCGCCGCGGTACGGGGCACCACGACGCCCGGCCCGTCGATGCCCGGCAGCTCCGGCAGCCGGGGCACCGTGCCCGTGGCCAGCACCAGCTGCGCGTACGGCACCTCCGTACCGTCGGCGCACCGCACGACTCGGCGTGCGAGGTCGAGGCCGGTCACCCGTACCCCGGCCCGCGTGCCCGGCACCGGCGGCAGTTCAAGCGCCGCCGCCGGCAGGGCGCCGGACAGCACGCCGACCAGCAGCGGCCGGTGGTACGCGGCCTCCTCGCCCAGCACGGTCACGGCGGCCCCGCGGGCCACCAGCCGCTCGGCCACCGCCCGCCCGGCCGTACCGTTCCCGACGACCACCACTCCGGGCGCGGTCATGGCGCACCCGCCTTTCCGGTGGCCCCCGACTCCGTCCGCCCCCGGGGCGCCGTCGAAGTCGAACCCGCCCTGGACGCAGGCGAGTTCGGGTTTGACGCCGAACTGCCGCTGTAGTGGCCCGAGTTGGCGGTGAATGCCGAACGAGGGTCGAGAGAGCCCGAGTTCGTGATCCTGCTTGAACGTGGGGAGTCGGCAGTCGAGTTCAGCGCCAGGCGCGAACAGGTGTCAGTGGGCGTTGAGTTGGCGGGCGAGCCTGAAGCGGCGCCGTCGGCAGCGGAGTTCGGAGCCGCCCCCGAGCCGCCCGCCTCCCCCGCCGGAGCGATCCGTACCGCGCACACCTTGAACTCCGGCATCCGGCTGCGCGGGTCCAGGGCCGGGTTCGTGAAGAGGTTCGCGCTCGCTTCGCCCGGCCAGTGGAAGGGCAGGAAGACCGTGTCGGTGCGCAGGGCGCCGTCGTAGCGGACCCGCGCCACCGCGCAGCCACGCGGCGAGGACACCCGCGCGAGGGACCCGTCGCCCAGACCGGCGCGTTCGGCGGTGTCGGGGTGGACCTCCAGGTACGGCTCGCCCGCGGCGGCGACCAGTTCCGGCACCCGGCGGGTCTGCGCACCGGACTGGTACTGGGCCAGGACGCGGCCCGTGGTCCCGTACAACGGGTATTCCGCCGACGGCATTTCCGCGCTGTCCCGGTGGTCCACCGCCGCGAAACGGGCCCGGCCGTCGGGGTGGGCGAAGGCGTCCAGGAAGAGCCGGGGCGTGCCGTCGCCGCCCTCGGGGCAGGGCCAGTGCAGCACCTCGCCCGCGTCCAGCCGCTCCCAGGTCACCCCGGAGTAGTCCGCGATGCCCCCGCGCGTGGCCTCGCGCAGCTCCGCGAAGACCTCCCGCGGGCAGGACGGGAAGCCGGTCGCCCCTAGGCGTGAGGCCAGGCCCGCCAGCACCTCCAGGTCGGTCCGCACGCCCGGCGGCGGGGAGAGCAGCCGCCGCCTGCGCAGTACCCTGCCCTCCAGGCTGGTCATCGTGCCCTCCTCCTCGGCCCACTGCGCAACCGGCAGCACGACGTGCGCCATCCGGGCCGTCTCCGAGGGCACGAAGTCGGCCACCACCAGCAGGTCCAGGGCCGCCAGCCGGTCCCGGATCCGGCCCGCGTGGGGCGCGGACACGACCGGGTTGGAGCCGAACACCAGCAGTCCCCGCGGTCCTCCCTCGGTGCCGAGCGCGTCGAGCAGCTCGTACGCGCTGCGCCCGGGGCCCGGCAACGAGTCCGCCGGCACGCCCCACACCCGCGCCACGTGCTCACGGGCGGCCGGGTCGGTGATCATCCGGTATCCGGGCAACTGGTCGGCCTTCTGGCCGAGTTCGCGGCCCCCCTGGCCGTTGCCCTGGCCGGTGAGGCAGCCGTGGCCGCCGCCCTCGCGGCCGGGCAGCCCCAGTACGAGGGCCAGGTTGACGAAGGCGGCGACCGTGTCGGAGCCCTTGCTGTGCTGCTCCGCGCCGCGCCCGGTCAGCACGTACGCGCGCTCCGCCCCGGCCAGCATCCGGACGGCCTCGCGGAGCTGGGCCGCGGGCACGCCCGTGACGCGCTCGGTGCGTTCGGGCCACCAGGCCGCGGCGCGCTGCCAGGCGGCCTCGAAGCCGGTGGTGCGCCGCTCGACGTACGCCCGGTCGGCCAGCCCCTCGGCCACGGCGACGTGCAGCAGCCCGAGGGCGAGCGCCAGGTCGGTGCCGGGCGCGGGCTGGAGGTGGAGTGCGGCCTGACCTGCGGTGCGGGTGCGCCGCGGGTCGATGACGATCAGGTCTGGGTGCTCCAGGTGCCGCATCAGCGGCGGCATGGTCTCGGCCGGGTTGCCGCCCGCGATCAGGACGACGTCGGCGGTGCCGAGGTCGGTGACGGGGAACGGCAGGCCGCGGTCGGCGCCGAAGGCCGCGTTGGCGGCGGCCGCGGCGGAGGACATGCAGAAGCGGCCGTTGTAGTCGATCTGGCTGGTGCCGAGGGCGACTCGGGCGAACTTCCCCAGCTGGTAGGCCTTTTCGTTGGTGAGGGAGCCGCCGCCGAAGACGGCCGCGGCGTCCCTCCCGTACCGGTCCTGGATCCGGCGCAGGCCGTCGGCGACGGTGTCGAGCGCCTCGTCCCAGGTGGCGGGGCGGCCGTGGACCAGGGGCGTGCGCAGCCGGTCGGCGACGCCCAGCACCTCGGGCGCGGTCCAGCCCTTCTGGCACAGGCCGCCCCGGTTGACGGGGAAGTCCTCGCGGGGCCGGACGGTGACGCCGTGTTCGTCCCCGCCGCCCCCGCCGCCCCCGCCGCCCCCGCCGCCCCCGTCCCACTCCAGCACCGTCCCGCACTGGAGGGCGCAGTACGGGCAGTGCGTGTCGACACGGGCCGTGGGCACCCCGAGGCCCCCGGCCGTGGGCACTCCAGCACCCCGGGCCGTACGCACCTCCGACCCCCCGGCCGTACGCACCTCAGACACCTGCGCCGCTCCGCACCCGGGCGGCCGGCCCGGCCGCGGACGACGTGGCCGCGGACGACGTGGCCGGGTCCTCGCCGTGTCCCGGACCGCGCCGCAGGTACACCGCGCGCACCAGCAGCATGCACAGGCCGTAGTACGCGAGGAACACGGCGAAGGCGGCGGTGCCGGAGCCCCAGGTGCCGTACGCGGTGCGGAAGGCGAAGTTGATGCCCACGCCGCCGAGGGCGCCGACGGCTCCGGCGATGCCGATGACGGCGCCGGACAGGCGACGGGAGCGCGTGAAGGCGGCGGCGGCGTCGTGCCCGGCGGCCACGGCGCGCTCGGCCTCGGCCGCGTGCACGGCGGGGATCATCTTGTACGTCGAGCCGTTGCCCAGCCCGCTCAGTACGAACAGCACGGTGAAGGCACCGATGAACAGCCCGAAGGAGCCGCGCGCCGACGCGGCGAGCAGCACCGCGGTGCCCGCGGCCATGGCGAGGAAGTTCCAGAACGTCACGCGGGCGCCGCCGAACCGGTCGGCGAGCCGGCCGCCGACGGGCCGGGAGAGCGAGCCGAGCAGCGGGCCGAGGAAGGTGGCCGAGGCGGCCTCCAGCGCGGTGGAGCCGAACTGGCTCTGCAACACCAGGCCGAAGGCGAAGCCGTAGCCGATGAAGGAGCCGAAGGTGCCGATGTAGAGGGCGGAGATCCACCAGGTGTGGGGGTGGGCGGCCGCCTCGCGGAGGGCGCCCTTCTCGGTCCGTACGCTCGCCAGGTTGTCCATCCTGAGCGCGGCCAGCACGGCCGCGAGGGCGATCAGCGGGAGGTAGACGGCGGCGACGTACGAGGGGTGGGTGTCGCCGGCGGTCGCGATGACCAGCAGGCCGAGCAGCTGGACGACGGCCACGCCGAGGTTGCCGCCGCCCGCGTTGAGGCCGAGGGCCCAGCCCTGGTGGCGCAGCGGGTAGAAGGCGGTGATGTTGGTCATCGAGGAGGCGAAGTTGCCGCCGCCGACGCCCGCGAGGGCGCCGACGAGCAGGAACACCCACAGCGGGGTGCCGGGGCGCTGGACGAAGTACGCGGCGAGGCCGGCCGGCACGAGCAGCACGCCGGAGGCGAACACCGTCCAGTTGCGGCCGCCGAACCGGGCGACGGCGCTGCTGTACGGCAGCCGCAGCACCGCGCCGACCAGGGTGGGGGTGATGACGAGGAGGAACTTCTCCGACTTGGTGAAGTCGAAGCCGATCTCCGGGGACATGAAGAGCACGAGGACGGACCACATGCTCCACACGGAGAAGCCGATGTGCTCGGAGAGCACGGAGAGCCAGAGGTTGCGGCGGGCGACGCGGCGGCCGGTGCGCTCCCAGAAGACCGGGTCCTCCGGGTCCCACTCGGTGATCCACCGTCCGCGGTGGCGGCCGTTGTGCACGTTCATCGGGTCCCTTCCGAAGTCTCCGGGGTCCTGCCCTATCCGTGTTCTCTGCGGTGCTCGCCGCCGAGCGGGCTGCCGTGCTCGCTGCCGTGCGGACTGCCGTGCTCGCCGCCGTGCTCGCCGCCGAGCGGGCTGCCGTGCTCTCCGCCGTGCTCCCTGCGGTTCAGCGCGCGGTCGACCAGGAGGCCGGCGGCGCCCGTGTACCGGGCCGGGTCGCACAGTTCGGCCCGTTCGGCCGGGGTGAGCCGGCCGGCCAGCTCGGGGGCCTCGGCGAGCGGGCCCGGGTGGGCGGAGGCGGCGGTGAGCAGCCGTTTGGCGGCGGCCTTGCCGAGCTCCGGGGTGAGCCGGGCGGCCAGCCGTTCGGAGACGATCTGGCCGCGGGTGAGGGCGAGGTTGGCCCGCATCCGCTCCTCGTCCACGGCCAGCCCCTCGGCCAGTTCGACCGCGGTGTGCGCGGCCCCGCCGGCGAGCCGCAGGCACTCGCGCAGCAGCAGCCACTCGGCGTGCCAGGCCCCGCCGGACCGCTCGTCCTCCGCCAGCAGGCACTGCGTGAGCCCGGCGGCCAGCGGCGGCACCTGGATCGCGGCGCTGCGCAGCAGGGTGGCGAGTACGGGGTTGCGCTTGTGCGGCATGGCGGAGGAACCGCCCCGGCCGGCCGGGCCGGGCTCGCTGACCTCGCCGGTCTCGGTCCTGGCCAGGCCCTGCACGTCCACGGCGATCTTGCCGAGGGCGCCGGCGGTGAAGGCGAGGGCCGCACCGAGGTCGGCGAGCGGGGTGCGCAGGGTGTGCCAGGGCAGTACGGGCCGGGCGAGGCCGGTCTCGTCGGCGAAGGCGTCCACCAGGTCGTCGAGGTACCGCTCGCGGTCGAAGCCGGGGCCGAAGTCGAGTTCGGCGTACTCCAGGTAGCCGGCGAGGGTGCCGGCGGCGCCGCCGAGGGAGACCGGCAGTCCGGTCTCCAGTACCGCGGACAGCCGGTGCTCGGCGTCGAGGACCAGCTCCCGCCAGCCGGCGGCCTTGAGGCCGAAGGTGGTCGGGACGGCCTGCATGGCGAGGGTGCGGCCGGCGACGGGGGTGTCGCGGTGGTCGCGGGCCAGCTCCGCGAGGGCGGCGGCGGTCCGGCGCAGGTCGGCGCGGACCAGCCGCAGGGCCCGCCGGGCCACCAGCATGGCGCCGGTGTCGAAGACGTCCTGGCTGGTGGAGCCGCGGTGGACGAAGTCGGCGGCCGCCGGGTCGCGGCGGGCGACCTCGGCGGTGAGCGCGGCGACCAGGCCGACCACGGGGTTGGCGGTCTCGCGGGCGGCCAGCGCCAGGGCCCGTACGTCGTACAGGTCGGGGTCGGCGGCGGCGGTGATCACCTCGGCGGCCGTGGGCGGCAGGGTGCCGAGGCGGGCCTGGGCCCGGGCGAGGGCCGCCTCGGCGCCGAGCATGGCGGCGAACCACGCCCGGTCGTCGGTGGCGGCCTCGACCGGCGTCCCGGCCCGGACGGGGGACAGCAGACCGGCGTCGACGGGAACCCGCCCGCCGCCCGACCGCCCCCCGTCCGACGGGGAACCCCCGGCAAGGGGCGCCCCGGCCGGTGCGAAGCCCTCCGCAGAGGGCCCCCCGGCCCGCGGGGAACCCCCGGCAAGGGGTTCCCCGCCCGCCGGGAGTCCGCCCCGCGGCGGCCCTCCGGCAAGCGGGCCGGTCACACGATCACCCCGGTCAGCGCCGCGTCGGAGACGACCGGCCGCACCCCGGCGGGCACCTGCGTGGCCGGCGGCAACGCCAGGGCGGCGCCGGCGATGGCGTCGGAGTCGCCGAGGGTCACGGAGTCCACGCCCGGGCGGATGCCGGCGGCGGTGACCCAGTGCACGGCCTCGGTCGGGACGCCGTACGCGAAGCGCCGCGGGTGGGCCTGGCCGCGCCCGTCGATCAGGTGGTACGGCCGCTCGGTGACGGCGAGGCCACCGGTCTCGTACGAGGTGCCGTGCGTGCCCGCGATCCGGTACGGGGCCGCCTGGTCGGTGTTGAGCAGGTGCTGGAGCAGCGGGTCGGCGGTGCGGCGGATGTCCGGTTCCGGCAGGCGCGCCTCGATGAGGGCGGTGGAGCGGATCGCCTCGCCGGGGACCTCCGTGGACTCGGCGACGTACTGCTTGGCGGCGGTGTCGATGCGGACGACGGTGCCCGGGCCGGTGACGGTGAGCACCCCGGCCTCGATCAGCGCGATCATCTCCTCGATGCGGGAGGCCGGCGGGCCGATCGAGAGGAAGGCGTTGAGCGGCGTGTACCAGCCCTCCAGGTCGTCGCGGTGGGAGTTGCCCTCCAGGCCGCCGTGGTCGACGGCGAGGCGGATCTCGTTCCGCAGGTCGCGCATGACGTCGAGGGCGGCCTTGAGGGGCCCGCTGACGTTGCCCTCCTTGGCGGCCTCGACGTCCGCGGCGAGGTGCTCGACCAGCCAGGCGTGGAACTCGGCGCGGCTGGTGAACTTCCGGTCGCCGTAGGGGCGGGAGAGCCGCTCCCAGTCCCACCGGTCCGCCTCGCCGATGCCGTACTCGGTGAGCAGGCCGCCGGCGTCGACGCCGTGCGGGAAGGCGAGGTACCGGCGGGTGAACCGCTCGCGGTCCTCGTCGCCGAGGCCGCGGGCGGCGAGCAGGGTCGCGTAGTAGACGGACTCGACCTCGCGGGAGATCACCGGCCACAGGTCGGCGGAGAAGTTGACCGGGACGCCGCCCTCGGCGCGCTCGCGCAGCCCGGAGATGAACTCGGCGGTGAGCAGGCGGGGGAAGTAGCGGCCGTCGGTGCCCTTCTCGTTCTCGCCGCGGGCGTGGTACGGGACGCCGCGCCGCGAGAAGGCGTACAGCTTCGGCTCGCGTCCGGAGGGAAGGTAGCCCAGCGTGCCGTCCGCGCGCCGCTCGTACGTGCCGCCGCGGCCGGCGGTGAACAGCGCCATGTGGTCGAAGAAGTTGAGGCCGAGGCCGCGCAGCAGGACCGGCTGTCCGGGCTCGATGGTGCTGAGGTCCACGTCGGCCGGGTTGCCGGGGGTGACGTAGGTCAGGTGGTGGATGCGCGAGAGGCTCGCGGTGCGCTCCTCGCGGACCGAGAGGCGGGCCGGGACGTGGCCGAGGGCGAGCACGATGCCGTCGAGATTGTCGAGGCGGGTGCCGTTGTCCAGGCGGACGCCCTGGGGGCCGCCGGGGATGCCCTGGGTGTCGGCGATCGCGACGGCGCGGGCGCGGTGGACCTCGACGGTGACGTGCGCGGGGGCGCCGGCGACCAGGCGCCGGAAGCTGTCGCGCAGGTACTCGCCGTAGAAGGCGCGCGAGGGGTAGGTGTTGGGGCCGAGGGAGCGGGCCTCGGCGAGGGTCTCCTCGGAGTGCTCGCCGTCGGTGCCGAGCAGGGCGAGGGAGCGGGCCCACTCGTAGAGGCTGGGGCCGGGCTCGATCGGGCCGTCGATCCTGGAGCTGGCGTCGGTGTAGACGGTGATCTGCGAGCTGACGGTGTTCATCAGCAGGTGCCGGGACTGCTCGGTGCGCCACACGGCGCCGGCGCCGGGCGCGGCCGGGTCGACGACGTGCAGCGTCACGGAGGCGTGGCGGGGGGTGTGCCGCTCGCGGGCGAGGAGCCGCTCGATGACGGAGAGGCCGCGCGGGCCGGCGCCCACGACGCACAGTTCGGCATGGTTCTCGGTGGACGCGGTCATGCGGTGGCTCCGATCGGGCTGGTGGCGGGACGGGTGAGGGCGGCGCGGGTGGGCGCCGTCCCCGTGAGGGAGTCGCGCAGCGGGTCGCGTACGCCGTGCATCCAGGTGACGTGGTCGGTCAGCTCGGCCGGGGTGAGGGACTCCAGCAGCGTGTTGCGTGACGCCGCAGCCTGGCCGGAGGGATGCCAGAGGGCGGTGGACCAGCGGGCAGCGAGCTGGATGCGGGCGGTGCGCTCGCGGCGCAGGGCGGTGTACTCCTCGAAGCGGGCGGCGAAGGAACCGGCCGGGCAGTCGAGCAGTTCGCCGAGCACGACGGCGTCCTCCAGGGCCTGGCAGGCGCCCTGGGCGGCGTAGTGGAGCATCGGGTGGGCGGCGTCGCCGAGGAGGGCGACGCGGCCGTCGGTCCAGGTGTCGGCCGGGTCGCGGTCGACGAGCATCCAGGTCCTCCAGTCGCGGCCGAGTGCGAGGAGCCGGCGGGCGGTGTCGCCGAGGCCCGCGAACTCCCCGAGCACGGTGGCCTCGTCGACCGGGCGGCCGGCGAACGCCTCGGTGCCCCCGTCGTCCTTGCTGGCGGCCAGGTTGAGGTGGCGGCCGCCGGCGATCGGGTAGTGCACGAGGTGGCAGTGGGGACCCGCCCACCAGGCGACGGCACGGTCCGTGTGCGCCAGTTCGCGGAGCTCCGCCGGCACCTCGTCCATCGGGATGACGGCCCGGTAGACGGTGATCCCGGAGATCCGGGGGGCGCCGTCGCCGACGAGCTGGGCGCGGATCGCGGAGTTGATCCCGTCGGCGCCGATGACGGCGTCGGCGGTGAGCTGCCCGCCGTCCTTCAGGAGGACGGTGGCGTCGTGCGGGGTCTGGCCGTAGCCGGTGACCTCGCAGTCGCCGCGCAGCTCGACGCGCTCGTCGGCCAGGCAGCGCTCCAGGAGGATGCGGTGGAGTTCGGCGCGGTGGACGACGGCGTACGGGTTGCCGAACCGCTCCCGGTACTCCTCGGTGAGCGGCAGGCTGGTGACGTGGCGCCCGGAGACGCCGTCCATGAACCGGAGTTCGTCCATGCGGACGGTGATGGCGCGGGTCTCCTCGCCGACGCCGAGCCGGTCGAGGGCGTGCAGGCCGTTGGGTGCGAGCTGGATGCCCGCGCCGATCTCGGCGAACTCCGGGGCGCGTTCGAGGACGAGGACCCGGTGGCCCTGCGCGCTCACGCTGAGGGCGGCGGCGAGTCCGCCGATGCCGCCGCCCACGATGATGATCCTTGACATGTGGTCTCCGGGCAGCGGTCAGGCGCCCACGGGGAGGCGGTCGGCGAGCAGCCGGGCCAGCTCCAGGCGCTTGATCTTGGTGGTGGCGGTCTGCGGCAGCTCGTCCAGGCGCATGTGCACCGGCTCGGCCATCGGGTTGAGCAGGGACGCGGCCGACTGCCAGCGGACGGCGTCCAGCGGCTCGTCGTTCCTGGTGCAGACGATGGGGGTGGCACGGCCGTCGGGGCCGGGGATGATGATGACCTCGGTCAGCTCGTCGAGCCGGCCGAAGAGGGTGTCCTCGGCGGCGAGCGTGGAGCCGAAGTCCTCGATGAGGTCGACCTCGCGGTCCAGCAGGTGCACGCAGCCCCACCTGGTGCGGTAGCCGACGTCGCCCATGCGCCACCAGCCGCCCTCGGAGAGCTGCTTGTCGTAGCGCTGCTGCTCGCCGAGGTAGGTGACGATCCGGCCGTCGCTGCGGACCTCGATGTAGCCGGGGTTGTCCGCGGAGGGCGGGTTGCCGTCGCGGCTGACCACGCGGACGTCCGTCATGCCGGGGAAGGGGACGCCCACGCAGCGGCCGTCCTCGTCCTCGCCGCGGCGGCGGGAGAAGGCGCGCACCACGGCCGGGCCGACCTCGCTCTGGCCGTACAGCTGGCCGAAGAGCGCGCCGCGGCGGCGGGTGGCGGCGAGCAGGGTGCGCACGGTGCGCGGGTGGATCGCGTCGAAGGTGGAGCTGAAGAGCTTCACGTTGGACAGCGGGCCGCGCGGGTCGTCCGCCAGCTCCTCCCACTCCATGAAGGAGTTGGGGTGGGCCTCCAGCACGCCGGGCTTGAGGCGGGCGAAGAGGTCGGCGACGTGCGCGGGCTCGGAGTCGCGCAGCACGACGATCGGGAAGCCGCGCAGGAGCGAGATCGCCAGGGCGGTGAAGAGCCGCGAGTGGACGAAGGAGACGTGCAGCGCGATCGTCTCGCGGCCGGGCAGCACCGGGCGGACGGCGGTCGCCTGCGGCAGGTAGCGGGCCTGGAGGCTGCGGCCGGTGTGGACCGCGAGCTTCGGGGTGCCGGTGGTGCCGGAGGTGTGGGTGATGAGGGTCGGGTGGTCCGGCGGCATGGTGACCGGCGGGATGCGCCGTACGCCGGCCAGCGAGGCGAGGGCGGTGGCCTGCTCGTGGTCGCCGGAGGTGAGGAGCACGCGCTCGGCCAGCGCGAAGACCTCCTCGGGCAGCTCCGTGTCCAGCTTGGTCCGGTCGGTGACCAGGAAGGGCTGCTCGGTACGGCGGACCAGCTCGGCGGCGGTGGCGCCGTCGAGCTGCGGGGAGAGCAGCACCGGGACCGCGCCGACGCGGGCGGCGGCGCAGGCCATGAGGGTGATGTCGAAGCCGTCGGTCTTGTAGACGACGACGCGTGTGCCGGGGCGGACGCCGACGGCCCACAGCCGGGAGGCGAGGTCGTCCACGGCGTCGGCGGCCTCGGCGATGGTGGCGCGGCGGCCGAGCTGCGGGGCGGTGTCGAGGTCGTGGTCGAGGATCAGGACGTTCGAGGGGTGCCGGGAAGCAGCTCGCTCGAAGAGGGTTCCCAGGCGGATTCCACGATTTCCTATGCGCTGCAGAAGCATATGGCCAATCTCGTCTTTGGGTACGGGAATCCGGTCGGGGAAACCGCGACTCCACTGCGTGGGATGGTGGGGAGGGGCGCCGGAATTCCGGCAGGCTTCCGCCCTCCGGGAATTCCCTTTCCCGCTCCCGGCGGGCAGGGGAATTCCCGGAGCCGGTCAGTTCTCCTCGACGACGTCCTTGATGCGGGCGAGCGTGGCACCGAGGTCGCCCTCGACCTTCGCCCCCCACTCGGTGAAGAACTGCTGCCTGCGCTCGGCGCTCATCTCCGCCGTGATGCCCTTGATGCCCTCGGTGGCGGAGCCCATCCGGAAGTGGTGGGTGAGGCGGGAGCCGGTGCCCTCGGGGGCGATGGCGAAGCCCCAGACGCTCTCCTGCCTGCGGCCGGCGCTGTCGCGCATGGCCCAGTCGAAGGTCCGGCCGGGCTCGGCGGCCACGACCTCGGACTCGGTGAACCAGGTGCCGCGCACGACGGGCGCCCAGCCGACCACGTCGTCGGCGCGCAGGTTCTCGCCGCGGAAGACCGAGCCGACGGTACGGGGCTCACCGCTGATCCATGCGCCGCCGACGCATTCCGGGCTCCATTCGCCACTGCGGCCGAGATCGCTGACGACGGCGTAGACCTCTTCCGGGGCCGCGTCGACGTGGAGCGAGGCGCTGAGTTCGAAGAGCGGGGTTTCGGTGTGTGTCGTCTGAGCCATGGCCGAGAGCTTGCTGAGCGTCGCGGCGGAGGGTCAAAGGATGCCCGGGAGGTCCGTCAAGTCCCCTGTTCGGATGCGGGGTTGACGGTACCGGAATGCGTCAGGTGGGGCGGTGCCGGGATATCGGGGACCGAACGATTCCGGAATTCCGGCGGCTCGGGTCGGGCCCGCGGTCCAGCCCGCCGCGGGAAGTCGTACGCGGCCCGCGGTCCAGCCCGCCGCGGGAAGTCGTACGCGGCCCGCGGTCCAGCCCGCCGCGGGGAGGTCGTACGGGGTGGGTGGGTCAGCCCGCCGCGGGCAGCTCGTACGCGAAGTGGAAGGCGGCCACGGACATCCGCTGCCGGTGGTAGAAGCGGTGCGCCCCGCGGTTGACCACCCCCGAGTCCAGCTCGATGCGCACGCAGCCGGCCGCCCGCGCCCGGCGCTCCAGCTCACCGAAGAGCGCCGCGCCGAAACCGCCCCCGCGCAGCGCCGGACCGGTGACCAGGTCGTCGACGAACAGCACCCGGCCCCGGCTGGTGGCCAGCACGCGGTGGCCGGCCACCCCCACGGCCTCGCCGCCGCTCAGGCCCACGGTGAACACCAGGCCCTGCCCCGCGGCCTCCCGGGCGAAGTCGGTGAAGGAGTCGTCCGTCAGGGCCGGACGGAGGTTCCGGTAGAGGGTCCGGACCGGCCCGTCGAGCAGGGCGGATCCCGGTTCTGCGTCAGTGAATTCCAGTTCCACCCGGCACACCGTACGGAAGGAAGCCCGCCGGCGTCAGCGAGAGTTGACAGACTGGCCGGCCCCAGGGTGCCGGGCCGTCGGGGCCCCGCCAGACTCCCGTGGTATGCGTGCTGCCTTCATCGAAGACCTCGGGACCCCGGACGCCATCCGGTACGGCGAACTCCCCGACCCGCTTCCCGGGCCGACCGACGTCCTGGTGCGCGTCACGGCCACCACGGTGAACCCGGTGGACACCTTCGTCCGCTCCGGCCTCTACCGCACCCCGCTGGGCTTCCCGTTCGTGATCAGCCGCGACCTCGTCGGCACCGTCGTCGAGGCCGGCCCGGGCGCCGCCGGCTTCCGTCCCGGCGACCGGGTGTGGAGCAACAGCCTCGGCCACGCGGGCCGTCAGGGACCGGCCGCCGAACTGGCCGTGGTCCCCGGCGACCGGCTCTACCGGCTGCCCGAGGGCGCCGACCCCCACGAGGCCGTCGCCGTGGTCCACCCGGCCGCGACCGCCTACCTCGGCCTCTTCACCCACGGCGACCTGCGCGCCGGCGAGACCGTCCTGGTCGCCGGTGCCGCCGGCAACGTCGGCTCCGCCATGACCGTCATGGCCGTCGAGGCCGGCGCCCGCGTCATCGCCACCGCCCGCGCCGAGGACGCCGAGTACGTGCGCTCGCTCGGCGCCCACGAGGTGCTCGACTACCGCGACCCCGCGGCCGCCGAGGCCCACGCAGGGCGCATCGACCTGCACCTCGACACCTCCGGCCGCAACGACCTGGCCGCCGCCGTCGCACTCCTCGCCCCCCGCGGCCGCATCGTGCTGCTCGCGGGCGCCCGCACCGAGCCCGTACTGCCCGCCGGAGCCCTGTACATGAAGGACGGCTCGGTCCGCGGCTTCGTCATCTCCGGCGCCACCGCCGCCGAACTCGCCGAGGCCGCCGCGGCCATCAACCGGCTGCTCGCCGCCGGCACCCTGCGCCCCCGCTCCGTCGAGCGGCTGCCGCTCAGCGCCGCCGCCGACGTGCACCGGCGCATCGAGCAGGGCGGGCTGCACGGCCGCCGCGCCCTGCTGCTGCCCTCCCTGGACGCCTGACCACCCGAGGGGAGCGGCCCCATGACCTGCGCCGACCTGTCCGAAACCCCGGACGTGCTGCGGCAGCTCACCGACGAGGGGGTCACCCCCTGGCTGGAGGGCATCGGCCGGGCCGGGCTGGACGGCGGCCAGCTCCGGAGGCTGGCCGGGCGCACCGGTGTCCAGGGGCTGCTCTGCGACCTGGGCGCGCTCGTCCAGGGCCTCCGCGAGACCGGCGCGTACGCGGCCCAGCTCGCCGAACTCGCCGCACGGGGCATCCCCGCCCGGACCGCGCTGGAGGAACTGCTCGTCCACGACGCCCGGCGCGCCTGCGACGCGCTGCTGCCCCTGTACCGCGCCACCGACGGAGCGCAGGGCCTCGTCGCCGTCCCGCTCGCGCCGTGGCACGGCGGTGTCGACGGCACCGTCGAGGCGGCCCACCGCACGGTGCTCGCGGTGGACCGCCCCAATGTCGTCGTCGTCCTGCCGGCCACGGAGGAGGGGCTCGCGGCCTCCGAACGCTGCCTCGGCGCCGGCCTCGGCGTGCACACCGGCCCCGTCTTCGGCCCCGACGGCTACACCGCGCTCGTCCAGGCCTGGTTCTCCGGCCTCGAACGCGCCCGGGCCCGCGGCCTCGACCTGCGCGCCATCGCGTCCTTCGCCTCGGTCCGCGTCCAGGACCTCGGCGCCACCGCCGTCGGCCTCGCCCGGCTGCTGTACGAGTGTTACGAGGCCGCCCTCGGCGCACCCCGCTGGCACGACCTCGTACGGGCCGGGGCCCGCCCGCAGCGCCTGATGTGGACCGGTCTCGGGGACGGCGGCGCCGTCGAGCGGCTGGTCGGCTGGGGGACCGGCATGGCCCTCTCCCTGCCGGCGCTGGCGCGGGTCGCCCGCAGCACGCGGCTGCGCGGCGACACCCTCAGCGGTACGGGCCCCAGGATCGGCCGCCTGCCGTCGCGCGGCGGCACCGCCCCGGCCACCGCAGCCGCCCTCGCGGCCGCGCACACCCGGGCCGCCCTCGCCCTCTGGTCGCGCGCGGTGCGGCTGGTGACCCGGGAGCTGGCCGCGGGGGAGCCCGTACCTCCGGGGGGCGCGGGGGGTCCCGCAACGGCCGGGGCCGCGCAGGACCCCGTACGGGACGGCGCCGCGCAGAACTCCGTACGGGACGGCGCCGCGCAGGACCCCGTACGGGACGGCGCCGCGCAGGACCCCGTGTCGCCGGGAACCGCATCGGGCCCCGGACGACCCGCGGCGTCCCTCAGAGGTGTCCCCGCCCCCGCAGCGGGACCGTGCGGCGCGGCACCGGCTTCGGCAGCGGCATCGGCACCACCGCCTCCGCCACGGTGATCTCGAACAGCATGTGCTCCACCGTCTCCGCCCCCTCCCTGATCCGGCGGCTGCGCAGCACGCGCAGCTCCCGCCCGCAGGAGTCCGCCATGTTCCACAGCCCCGGCACGTCGCCGCGGTCGCTGAAGTGCAGCAGCGCCGAGCCGCCCGGCTCCGTCCACAGCGGGGCCTCGCGCAGGTAGCGCAGGTGCGCCGCGTAGCCCGGGTCCACGTAGGCCCGCTCGTGCACGTGCCGGTACGTGTAGTCCGCCGGGGCCAGCACGAAGTTCGAGTGCCAGTAGACGGTGGAGAAGCGCTCGCCCGGCGTCAGGCCCTCGAAGAGGTCGCCCTGCACCGCGCGCAGCCGGTCCGAGACGCCGTGCCGCTCCGCGTTCAGCGCGGTGTTCCGCACCGCCTGGGGGCTGATGTCCGAGCCGACGACCCGCTCGCAGCCGGCCAGCGCCGCGGACACGGCGATCACGCCCGTACCGCTGCCGATCTCCAGGAAGGAGCCCGCACGCGGCACCTCCAGGTCGTCGTCGAAGCCGAGCAGCTTCATCGCCACGTCCGTGGACCGGGAGTGGGATGGCGCGAACACGTCGGGCAGCAGGTCCCATTCCCGCCCCCGCAGGGCGAATGTGCCGGGCCGGTCCCCGCTCGCGCGCGACAGCCTGCTGCGCTCCAGCGAGCGGCGGTAGTCGCTGATGTGTGACATGGCGTTCCCCCGGTTACGGAGCCTTGTGCGGACAGCTGTGGACAGGCAGGGGGGAGCACCCCCCCCCGGTGCCTGTGACCGCCACACTCCCCGCCCCGGGAGGCGCGCGGGAAGGTGACCCGGTGACACATATCCGCCCCCCGGTGGTGGTCCGGCCACCGCTCGACCCGCTGGTCAGGAGCCCGCTTGACCCGTGGATCACAGGAACCTAGGTTCAATCACCGTGGCTTGATTCCGCTGACGGGGAGGGAGGGGAATCGCCATGGCCGACGACGAATCCGCGGGGGGCGGTGCGCTCGCCGTGCTGGAACTCCTGGCCCAGGAGGCGCCGGGGAGCCGGTTCGAGGACCTGCTGCACGAGGCCCGCCGGTCCGGCGCGGCCCCGGAGGAGCTGGAGGAACTGTCCCGGGCCGTCGAGCTGGCCCGGTCCGTACGGGACAGCGCCGGCCGGCGCAGACAGCGGGAGGCCGCGCTGGCGGCGCTCGTCGACACCGCGCACGACCTGACGTCCCCGTACGACATCGACGGGCTGCTGCGGGTCATCACGCGGCGCGCGCGCAGACTGCTCGACTTCGACATGGCGTACGTGAGCTTCAACCGGCCGGACGGGTCGGCGTACGTCCGTACCTCCGAGGGCGAGACCACCGCCCTCAACGTCGGCCTCGAACTGGGCGACGGGCAGGGGCTCGGCAGCCTCGCGCAGGCCCGCAAGGCGCCGGTCTGGAGCGCCGACTACCTGGCCGACGACACCATCCCGCACGCCCCCGGCATCGACGAGGTGGTGCGGGCCGAGGGCCTGCACGCGATCATCGCGGTGCCGCTGCGCCACGGGGACACCACGCTGGGCGCGCTGTACGGCGCCGAGCGGAAGGTCCGGCACTTCACGCCGGACGAGATCGGGGTGCTGCTCTCGCTGGCCGACCTGGCCGCGGTGGCCATCGAGAAGGCGCGGCTGCTGGAGCAGACCCGCGACGAGGTGACCGAGCTGGAACGCTTCGGCTCGCGCACCAACACCGCGCTGACCAGGGTCCGTTACCTGTGGGAGTGCCACGCGCGGATGGCCGGCCTGGTGCTCGACGGCGCCGGCCTGGGCACCCTGGCCCGGGCCATCGCGGACGCGCTGGACGGCGTACTGGAGGTACGGGACCCCGGCGGCCGGCAGCTCACCGTGACCGGTGTCTTCCCGCCGGGCTGCCTGGCCGAGGAAACGATCACTCGGGCGGTGCTCCAGGCCCAGACCGACCGGCGGCCGGTCGCGGCCGACGGGGGCGCGTGGGTGGCGCCGGTCCTGGCGGGTGCGGAGGACCTCGGCGTGCTGGTGCTCAGCCCGTCGGCGCCGCTCACCGACGAGGACGTACGGCTGCTCCAGCTCGCGGGCCAGTCGGTGGCCTCCCTGATGCTGATCCAGCGCGGCACGGCGGCCGCCGAGGGCCCCGTGCACGACGAGCTGCTCCAGGACCTGCTGGACCGCCCGCAGGGCTCCGACCTGCACCTGCGCGAGCGCACCCGGCGGCTGGGGATCGACCTCGACACCCCGCACGTGATCGTGGTGGCCCGGCCGGAGGGCGGGGAGCTGGGCAAGGCGGTGGCGTGGGCGTCCTCGTACGCGTACCGGATGTCCGGCCTGAAGAGCGTGCGCCGCGGCTGCATCGTGCTGATGCTGCCGGGCACCGACGCCTCGGCCGCCGGCCACCAGGTCTCCGCGGAACTGTCGCCGCTGCTGGGCCACCCCGTCTCGACGGGGGCGGCCGGGCCGGCGGAGGGCGCGTCCTCGATGGCGGGCGTGTACGAGGAGGCCGTCCGCTGCCTGGACGCGCTGACGGCGCTGGACGGCGTGGGTGGCACGGCATCGCTGCGCGAACTCGGCTTCCTCGGACTGCTGTTGTCGGCCGACCACGACGTGGACGCCTTCATCGGCCGGACGATCGGGCCGGTCCTGGAGTACGACGCGGGCCGCTTCACGGAGCTGACGCGGACGCTGGACGCGTACTTCGACTCGGGCGGCAGCCCGACGCACGCGGCCGATTCGCTGCACGTGCACCCGAACACGGTGTCGCGGCGCCTGGAGCGGATCGCGGAACTGCTGGGCCCGGACTGGCAGAAGCCGGCGGCGGCCCTGGAGATCCAGATGGCCCTCCGCCTCCGCAAGGCCCGCACGTCCCTCCGCCGCCGCGTCCCGTAGCCCGGTCCCCCGTGCCGGGTGCGGTCCGTTGCCGGGGGCGGTCCGTTGCCGGGTGCCGGTCCCGTGCCGGGTGCCGGCGCCGTTACCGGGTGCCGGTCCCGTGCCGGGTGCGGCGCCGTGCGTGCTGCGGGCCGTTGCCGCTGCGCGGAGCCGTTCCCCCACCCCGCCCTCCCCCCAGACTTCGTCCGGGGGGACCCCCATCCCGAAACTCGGGGCGGAGCCCCCGAAGGGGTCCGGGGGCGGAGCCCCGGGAAACGGAGAAAGGGCGGGTAGGGGACATGCCCCGCAGGGCAACGCACCCGCACCCGGCAACGCACCCGCACCCGGCAACGCACCCGCACCCGGCACGGGACCGGCACCCGGCACGGGACCGGTACCGGGCCTAGGCCAGGGCCGCCCGCGCGTACGCCGGCACCGCCAGCCGCCCGGCACCGGCCGAACCGGCACCACCCCAGCCGGCGCCGGCCGAACCGGCAGCACCCCAGCCGGCCCCGGCCGAACCGGCACCGGCCGAGCCCGCCCCAGCGGAAAGGCACCGCGCCGCATGCGCCACGGAGGCCATCGTCACGTGCCGGTGCCACCCCGGAAGCGACCGCCCGGCGAAATCCCGCAGCCCGACCTCCTGCACGCTCTGCGTCGAGGCCACCGCCACCCGCCGCGCCTGCTTCGTCAGCCGCAGCAACGGCGCCGCAGGCATCCGCACCAGGTCCGTGACCCACAGCTGCGACGGCAGCCGGCGCGGGTCCGTCCACTCGCCCAGCAGCAGCAGGTGCCGCCGCCGTGCCGGGGACGGGTCAGGCATCATCACCCGCACCGCGGCCACCAGCGAGTTCCGCCGCATCCCCGGGTGCACCGGGTCGGGCCACTCCACCGGCGCCCGCAACCCCTTCACGGACTGGAGGATGTCCCGCGCGGCCAGCGTCCCCGCCCCGTGACCCGGCAGCGCCGGATCCGTCACCAGCAGCCGGGTGGACGGGCTGATCCGGGCGATCACCGGCAGCCGCGCCTCCGCGAAACGGTTCATCGTCGACCGCGTGCCGATGTCCCGGATATCCATGATCACCGGCCGCGGCGGCATCCCGCACTGCCGGACCGTGTCCAGCACACCGGTCGTCGCGCACTCCTCGTACGACTCGCCGGGCACCGGACCCGAGCCGGGCACCGACGCCCCGTCACCACCACCACCGGCGGCCTGCGCCTCGTACGCCGCCGCCTCGCCCTCCTCCCCCTGCTCCGGCAGGAAGAGCCGCCACCCGACCGGCGTGATCACGTCGGCCGAGGTGAACCAGATCCCGAAGGCCTGCTGGCCCCGGAACATCTGCCCCTGGTGCGGGTCGAAGCGGTGCCCCACCCCCACCGAGTGGTCCCCGCCCTTCGGGATGGCCATCGGCTGGGCCACCCACGCGGTCAGCGGCGTGGAGGACTCCAGGTAGCGGGAGAGCGCCGTACGGATCGGCTGCCAGTCCCAGGTCGAGCTGGAGATGAAGTGGTGCAGGCTCTGCTCGGCGGCCGGGCCGCCGATCTGGGCCGCGATGTTGCGGATCGACTTGCGGCCGCGCGTGGCCAGCAGCCCCCGTACGTACTGCCGCCCCTTCTCACGCTGGTCCCGGCGCCGCAGCGAGGTGAAGACCGTGGAGCACAGGTCCTCGGTCACCTCGGCGACGTGGTCCCGGTGGAGCCGGGCCGGGCCTCGCCCCGCCTGCGCCCCCACGACGGACAGTTCCTTCCTGACAACGGTGTTCACGCCATGCCCCCTCTGGCTGAGTCGGTTGCCTTCCCACCGTCGTTCCGGGGGCGGTCCCGCGGGGAGGTGCGCCGGGCACCTGGCTCGGGCGCCGGGTGGTGGGGTGCCCACCACCCCCGTCGCGGAAAGGGGCCGCGAGGTGACGGACCGGGGGCGGGAGGTGACGTTCTCGCCACGGGGCGTGAGGCGGATGGTGGCCGGACGTGCACGATGGGGCGCCATGACCGCCGCCCCGCTCTCCCCGCCCGCCCCGCTCTCCCCGCCCGCCCCGTTCACCGCGCCCGCCGCCTCCTGGGACGGCCGGCGCCTCGACCTCGACGCGTACCTCCGCCGGATCGGGTACGACGGCGACCTCGCCCCCACGCTCGCCGTGCTGCGGGCCCTGTCGCGGGCGCACGTCACCTCCGTCCCGTTCGAGACCGTGGACATCGCGCTCGGCCGGACCCTCTCCCTCGACCTGGCCGACCTCCAGGACAAGCTGGTCCACCGCCGCCGGGGCGGCTACTGCTACGAGCACGCCCTGCTCTTCGCCGCCGCCCTGGAGCGCATCGGCTTCGGCGTCACCGGGCTCTGCTCGCGCGTGCGCACCGGCGCCGCCGGCGTCCGGCCCGCCACCCACGCGCTGCTGCGGGTCGAGACCGCCGAGACCGCCGACACCGGGCGGGCCTGGATCTGCGACCCCGGCTTCGGCCGCAGCCCGCTGGAGCCGCTGGAGCTGGCCGACGGCGCCACGAGCATGGACGGCTGGGGCTTCCGGCTGCGCCGCGAGGCGACCGGGCTGGGCCGGGGGGTGTACGCGCTCCGGGCGCGCGGCCCCGAGGGATGGTTCGACCTGCACGCCTTCACGACGGACGAGCGGCACCCGTCGGACTGGCTGGTCGCCAGCCACTTCATGTCGACGCACCGCCGCTCGCCGTTCGCCGTACGGCTGGTAGCCCAGCGGATGGCCCCCGACCGGCACCTCTTCCTCGACAGCACCGTCCTGACCACCGTGACGCCGGACGGTACGGCGACCGAGCGGCGCTTCGCGCCGGCCGAGGTGCCGGACCTGCTGGAGGAGGTGTTCGGGCTGGAACTGTCGTACCCGGACCGGGCGCAGATCGTCAGCCGGGCCGCCATCGCCCTGCCGGGCGAGGCGCCGTACCGGGACCGCCTGCCGGCACCCCCGGCGGCCCTCCCGCGCACCTGACCCGGGTCCCTGACGGTCTGACACCAGAGCCGGGACCCGACCCGCCGGCCGGGATCTGACACACCGGGCGGGCGCCGATTGTGCCCCGCTCGCCCCGGCCCGGACCATCGGCCTGTGAATCGAAGCGGAACCCCTCGTACCGGCAGCATGCGCTCCCACTCCCCCCTCGCCACACTGATGGAGGGGGTACGGGCCGACGTCGTGGTCCGCCAGCTGGCGGTGCCCTTCAGCGATCTGCGCGAGCGGGTCTCGACGGCCTGCCGGCCGGTCGACGCCGGCGCCGTCCTGCGCGGGCCGGACGGGGTACGGGTGATCGGCGAGGTCAAGCGGGCCGACCCGGCCCGGGGCCCGCTGGCCGACGTACCCGACCCGGGCGCGCTGGCCGCCGCGTACGTGGCGGGCGGCGCGGCGGCGGTGAGCGTGGTGACCGAGCAGCGCCGGCACCGCGGCGCGCAGCGGGACTTCGACGCCGTACGGGCCACGGTGGACGTACCCGTCATGCTGCGGGACTTCGTGGTGACGGAATACCAGGTCTGGGAGGCCCGGGCGCGCCGGGCCGACCTGCTGCCGCTGATGGCGGCCGCCCTGCCGGGCCGGAAGCTCGAACGCTTCCTCCACCTGGCCGAGGACATCGGCCTCACCCCGGTCGTCGAGGTGCACACGGAGGAACAGGTGACCCGCGCCCTGGCCGCGGACGCCCGGATCATCGCGATCGACGCCCGCGACCCGCACACCCTGGCCCTGGACCCGGACGCCTTCGCGAAGCTCTCCGCGCCGGTCCCGCCCCACGTCATCCGCATCGCCCAGTCGGGCATCACCACCCCGGCCGACGCGACCACCCTGAGGGAAGCCGGCGCCGACACCCTCCTCGTGGGCGCAGCCCTGGGCACCTCCCCCTCCCCGGCGGCCCTGGTGACGTCGCTGGCGGAGGTGTCCGGCGCCGCAGCCGGCGAGAGCTAGGAGCGCTTCAGCTCCGCGTACGCCTCTTCGCTGCTGTCCTTCAGGAACTGCCAGCAGCGCTCGTACTCGTCCTGCTCCTTGATCTCGCCGGCGGCGCGGGCCAGGGCGGCGAGGCAGCGGAGGAAACCACGGTTGGGCCGGTGCTCCCACGGGACGGGCCCGTGCCCCTTCCACCCGGCGCGGCGCAGGGCGTCCAGCCCGCGGTGGTAGCCGGTGCGGGCGTACGCGTACGACTCGACCACGCGTCCGGCCTCGAAGGCGTCGTCGGCGAGCATCGCCCAGGCGAGCGAGAACGTCGGGTACGCCGCGGCCACCTCGGCGGGGGCTTTGGACTCCTCACCCAGCAGGCGGTACGCCTCTACGTTCTCCGGCAGCAGCGTCGGCTCGGGCCCGCCGAGCAGGTTCTTGTGCGTCGTCATGCCAGCAGTCTGCCACCCCGCCTCCTGACGGCCCGTCGCACGGCGCGGGGCCGCTTGATCCGGGGATTGATTCACGCCATGACCAGAGCCGGAATTGGCCAGTGCTGGAGAAATGTCGGATTGGCAATGCATTGCGCCGATTATTTCATTGCACTTCTTTGATCGTTCACCTACAGTCCCGGATCGTTGGTGTGAGGCAGGGGGTCTTCATTCTTCTCGTGTGCGCCATTGTCGAGGGATTGTGTCTTTCCTCTGTGTTCTGTAGGTGATTCGCAGATCGAAGGAAACATACGTGAGTTTTCTCAATTCGGGCGCTGTGCGTCGTCCTGGTTCGGCGCTGCTGGGTGCCGCAGCGATGGTCGGGCTGATCGCTTCGCCGGCTCAGGCGTCTGGCAGCTGGGATTCCTACATCTACGCGGCAGGCCCGCTCTTCGAGTCGCGCCGCTGGTACCAGGGGTCCCTTGATGGAGGAACCACCATCAAGTTCACCGGCTGTCGTGGTGATGGTGATGTCAGCGTGACGCTCGCGAAGGCGCTGGACTTCCAGCCCGACCCTTACTACTCAACGGCGAATTTCACCTACTGCTTCACCAGCAGCAGCGCCACATCCACTGGTAACTGGAGCGATCACGGAGCCGGTGACTACTACTTCGTGCTCGATGTCGGGCTCATCGGAACTCGTACGTCCGTCGACAAGGTCGTCGTTTCCTGGTAAACCAGCCCACTCCGGACCGTACTGCAATGCAGTGCGGTCCGGGTCCGTTCCGGCGATGAGAGTTGCGCCCTATGCCCCTGTACTACGAGTCCTGCACCTTCCGCTACGGGCGCAGGGCGCGCCCCGTGATCGACGGCCTGGACCTGCGGTTCGCGCCCGGGCACACCGTGCTGCTCGGACCCAACGGTGCGGGCAAGAGCACCCTGCTCGCGCTCGGGGCGAGCGCCACCACCCCGCAGGCCGGACGGGTCCGGTACGGCGGCCTGGAGGTGGGCCGCCGCCGGGACCTCGGCGCCTACCGGCGCAGGGTGTCGTGGCTGCCCCAACGCCCCTCCTTCTTGCCGGGGATGACCGCGCGCGAGCACGTCGCGTACGTGGGCTGGCTCAAGGGCATGCGTGAGCGTGACGCATGGCGCGCGGCGGCCGTTGCCGTCGAGCGCGTCGGGCTGTCCGAGAAGGCCGGCCACAAGGTGGGCACCCTGTCCGGCGGGCAGCAGCAGCGGCTGGCCATCGCCCAGGCGCTGGTCCACGACGCCGAACTGCTCCTGCTGGACGAGCCCACGGTGGGCCTCGACCCCAGCCAGCGACGCCGGTTCCACGACCTGCTCCTCGAACTCCGCGGCTCGGTCAGCGTGATCGTCTCCACTCACGACATCGCGGACCTGGACCAGTCGTACGACCAGGTTGTCGTCCTGGAGGGCGGGGCGGCCCGTTTCCAGGGCGGTGTGGCTCTGTTCGCGGCGTACGCCCGGCCGGACTCGGCGCCGGGACGTCACCTCGAGAGCGCGTACGCCGAACTGCTCGGGTCGGTGGAACTGTGACGACTCTGGCCAACCTGCGTACTTCCGCGGCTCCTTGGCTGGTGCTGCCGGCGTTCGTCTACATGGTCCTCACCGCCGGCAGCAGTCGGGAGTCGGTCCGGGACGGCGTCCTCGCGGGAGAGCTTGCCGCCTGGGCGGTCGTGGCGATCGTGCCGGCCGTTGCGGCGGCAGCCTCCTGGGAGGCGGGCCGCCACCGCCGGATCGCGGATCTCCGCTCCGTCGCGGCCCGGCGCCCGCTGCGGCTGTGGGTCTGGGCGACCGTGCCCGTACTGGCTCTGCACCTGGTGCTCGTCGCCGGAGCGCTCGTCATCGCGCGGTCGTCGGCCGAGGTCTGGCCCTCGGGCCGTGGGCTGCTCGCCGTGGCGCACCTCGTGGTGCTCCCGTTCGGCTGGAGCGCGGTGGGGTGGTCGCTGGGGATGCTGCTGCCCCGCGCGGCGGCGGCCCCGTTGGCCGCCGTCGCCTCCTGGGCCTGGATGGCGATGACACACGCCATGGGCACGCCGTTCCTGCGGCACCTCGGCGGTTTCGTGATGGAGAACTCCTCCCTCACCGATCTCGTCGATCCGCTCGCCTACCTCGTGCCCTGGCTGGTCGTGGGCGGTCTGGCCGGAGCCGTCGGTCTGCTCACGGGGGTGCGCCGCAGGCCGGTGCCCGCCATTCTCGCCGCCGCGCTGGTGGCCGCCAGCACCCTTGTGGCCGGCCGTTCGCTCGTCCTCGACTGGGGCTTCAGCCCGCGGACAGAGCCCCGGGCCATGCCGACCGTCTGCGCGGGCCGCGCACCGGCCGTGTGCGTGCCCGAGGCGTACGGGCGGGTCCATGCGGAGAAGGCCCGTGAGGCCGCACTCCCCGCGCTCGGCGCTCTGCGGAGTGCCGGGCTGCCGGGTCCCGAGGTGGTACGCCTGGCGTCGGCCGCTCTGCCGCCCGTGCGAGGGAGCTGGCCGCTCCTGTGGTCCTCTGACATGCCGGCCGACCAGATTGCGATCAGCGTGGCCCGCTCGGCCGTCACGGGTGTGGCCGCCGACGCCGGCGTCCGCGACTGCCGGCAGTCCTCGGTGGCCGACGCGTGGGCTTCGGTCGTGGCGGGACTCGACCCCCGGGAAGCACGCGATCGGATGGCGCCCGGGGACTGGGCCGTGGTCAGCGAGGTGCGGTCGCGGCCCGCCCCCGAGCAGGCCCGCTGGTTCACCGAAACGGTACGGGCGCAGAAGCACTGCGTACGGAGCGTGGCCCGGTGATCTATTTCCGGGTCGTCCGGCGCTGGTGGGCGGTGCCCTTGGCGGTAGGCCTGCTGTGCGCGCTCTGCTGGGCGGCGGGCGGTACGGAGGTGCCGGTGCCCACTCTGCTGGGCGGCATGGCCGGGACCAGAGTTGCGTACTTCGCCCCGCTGATCGTGGTCGTCACGGTCCTGTACTGCCTGGAGCGGCGGGTCGGTGCGGCGGAGGGCACCGCGGTGGTACCGGTCCGGCGGCTGGACCACGGCGCCCTCCTGGCCACGCTCGTACTCGTGCACCTGGCCGGCCTCGCCGTCGGCATGGACGTGCCCCGGAACCTGATGATGCTGCTCGCGCTGGCCCTGGTCGTACGGCACTACGCGAACGAGGCCGCGGCCGGCGGTGCCTGCCTGGCGTTGCTGCTCACCACCGCGGTAATCGGCCGTGTACACGACGGTACGGGGTACGCGAGCGCGAGGTGGTGGGCCCTGCCACTCCACCCGGCGGGGAGCGTCGCGACCTGGCTCGCCGCCCTGCTCCTGCTGTCCGGGGCACTCCTTGCGACCGGCAGGCCCCGGCACGGCGTGCCCGGCGGCTGAGCCGTCCCCGGGGCGGAGGGCTGCTTTCCGGTTGGGCTTGAGCGCGGCCGGAAAGTGGCCCATATCACCCCGGGACGGGCCGGGGGATGCGGCTTATGATGCCCGCAGGGGACCGGGGCTCCACAGCCACCAGGAAGGAGCGGACCGCTACCCGGAAGTTCGTGTCGAGGAGACAGCGATGTCGCACGCCCTTGATGCCTCCGGAGCCGGTTCGGACACCCCGAACCTCGACTTCGCCGGCACCACCCCCTACGAGGACTACGTCCAGGCGGACGTGCTCACCCACCTCCAGCACCCCCTCTCGGACGACCCGGGAGAGATGGTCTTCCTGGTCACCACCCAGGTCATGGAGCTGTGGTTCACGGTCATCGTCCACGAGTGGGAGACCGCCGCGCGGGCCCTCCGCGAGGACGACCTCGGCGTCGCCATGGACGCCCTGGCCCGCTCCTGCCGCGAGCTGGAGGCCCTGAACGCCTCCTGGCGGCCCCTGATCAACCTCACCCCCGCGCAGTTCAACGCCTACCGCAGCGCCCTCGGCGAGGGATCCGGCTTCCAGTCCGCGATGTACCGCCGCATGGAGTTCCTGCTCGGCGAGAAGTCCGCCTCCATGCTCGTCCCGCACCGCGGCGCGCCGCGCGTGCACGCCGAGCTGGAGAAGGCGCTGCACGAGCCGAGCCTGTACGACGAGGTGCTGCGGCTGCTCGCGCGCCGCGGCCTCGGGGTGCCGGCGGCGGTGCTGGACCGCGACCTGTCCCAGAAGTACGAGCCCTCGCCCGAGGTGGAGGCGGTCTGGGCCGGCATCTACTCGGCCGACGACCAGCACGGCGAGCTGGTCCGGCTCGGCGAGGCGCTGACGGACGTCGGCGAGCTGGTCTGGCGCTGGCGCAACGACCACCTGGTCGCCACCCGCCGCGCGATGGGCGCGAAGGTCGGCACCGGCGGCTCCGCGGGCGTGGCCTGGCTGGAGAAGCGCGCCGCCAAGAACGTCTTCCCCGAGCTGTGGACGGCGCGCAGCCATGTCTGAGCCGACCGCGACCCCGCACACCGACCTGTCCATACGCGCCGCCGAGCTCGACGCCGCGGACGAACTCTTCAAGCTCCGCGAGCGCTTCGCCCTCCCCGAGGGCGTGGTCTACCTCGACGGCAACTCCCTCGGCGCGCTGCCCGCCGCCGTGCCCGGCCGCGTCGCGGACGTGGTCTCGCGCGAGTGGGGCGAGCTGCTGATCCGCTCCTGGGACGAGAGCGGCTGGTGGACCGCCCCCGAGCGGATCGGCGACCTGATCGCCCCGCTGGTGGGCGCGGCTCCCGGCCGGATCGTGGTGGGCGACTCCACGAGCGTGAACCTCTTCAAGGCTCTGGTGGGCGCGGCCCGGCTGGTCGCGGCGCGCGGCGGCGCCGAGTCCGGCGCCGAGTCCGGCGGTGAACCCCGTACGGAGCTGCTCGTCGACGCCACCACCTTCCCGACCGACGGCTACATCGCCGCCTCGGCGGCCCGGATGACCGGGCTGACCGTGGTCCCGGTGGAGCCGGCGGAGCTGCCGGCCGCGCTGGGTCCGCGTACCGCCGTGGTGCTGGTGAACCACGTGGACTACCGCTCGGGGCGCCTCCACGACCTGCCGGGTCTGACCGCGGCGGTCCGGGCGGCCGGGGCGCTGGCCGTCTGGGACCTGTGCCACTCGGCGGGCGCGCTGCCCGTGGGGCTGGACGCGCACGGCGTGGACCTCGCGGTGGGCTGTACGTACAAGTACCTCAACGGCGGCCCGGGTTCGCCCGCGTACCTCTACATCGCCGAGCGGCACCAGGCGGCCTTCGACTCCCCGCTGCCGGGCTGGAACTCGCACGCCGAGCCCTTCGCGATGAGCCCCGGGTACGTGCCCGCGGACGGCGCGCTGCGCGGCCGCGTCGGGACCCCGGACATCCTGTCGATGCTGGCGCTGGAGGCGGCCCTCGGCGTGTGGGACGGGGTGGACGTCGAGGCGGTGCGCGCCAAGTCGCTGGCCCTGACGGACTTCTTCCTGGAGTGCGTCGAGGCGTACGTGCCGGCGGGCCGCGTCGAGTCGGTCACCCCGGCCGCCCACGCCGAGCGGGGCAGCCAGGTGGCGCTGCGCACGGACGACGCGGCCGCGGTGATGAAGGAGCTGATCGCGCGCGGCGTGATCGGCGACTTCCGCCACCCGGACGTGCTGCGGTTCGGCTTCACGCCGCTGTACGTGGGCTTCGCCGACGCGGAGCGCGCGGCGCGGACGCTGGCCGGGATCCTCGCGGCCTGACCGCCCCGCCCCGGGTCACGTTTCCGGGTGATCATCACCGCCGGGGGCGGTGCCCGGGGCGAAACGACACTGCCCCGCTGCGCGGGCGGGACCCCGGTCCCGCCCGCGCCGGGCCCCGCGCCCCGGCCGGAAGAAGACGCTCCGGTGGATGCTGATACGGTCCCGCTGCCCGGACCGACGGGTCCCCTGTCCCAGAGAGGCTGAGCCGTGACGGACCCCGCAGTGGAACGGGACGCCGCCGAGGAGGCGTCGGCCTTCTCGCACCCGCCCGTGGCCCCCGACGCGACGGCCGCCTACGGTCCGCACCCCGACCAGGTGGTCGACTTCTACGCGCCGCGGGACGGCGGGGACCGGGTGCCGCTGGTGGTGGTGCTGCACGGTGGCGCGTGGCGCGCCCCGTACGACCGCGAGCACATCACGCCGCTGGCCGACTTCCTGGCCAGGCAGGGTTTCGCGGTGGCCAACGTGGAGTACCGGCGCGGGAGTTCCGTACCCCGTCAGGGCGGCGCCGGTCCGGTGGCGGGCCGCTGGCCGGAGACCTTCGACGACGTGGCGGCGGCGATGGACGCCCTGCCGGGGCTGGCCGCGGCGGCGCTGCCGGGGGCCGACGTACGGCGGACGGTGGTGACCGGGCATTCGGCCGGCGGGCAGCTGGCGCTGTGGGCGGCGGCACGCCACGTGCTGCCGGCGGACTCGCCGTGGCGGCTGGCGGAGCCGCCGCCGCTGCGCGGGGTGGTGGCGCTGGCGCCGATCGCGGACTTCCGGCTCTCCGAGGAGCTCGCGGTCTGTGGTGGGGCGTGTGCGCAACTCCTGGGCGGGAAGGCGAGGTTCGAGGAGCGGCTGCGGTACGCCGACCCGGCCGCGCTGCTGCCGACGGGCATCGCCACGACGGTGGTCCACGGCCGGGAGGACATCGTCGTGCCGTGCCGGGTGACCGAGTCGTACGTGGCGGCCGCCGCGAAGGCCGGCGAAACGGTGGGCCTGACGGTGCTCGACGGGGTAGGGCACTTCCCGCTGATCGACCCGGCCGCGGACGCCTGCGCGGTGGTGTCCGAGGAGATCGCCCAACTCGCTTGGTAAAGCGCGTAACGGGGACGTTAACGAGCCAGGGTGAAGGACGGGTTACGAAGTCGGACATGTCCGTCACTTGATCGGGGTAAGCGCGGGCGCTGCTGTCCTGATTGGTTCGTACCTCCTGCCAGGATCCGTCACATGAGCGAGATCACCCTTGCGGAGACCCGTACCCACAACCCCGACCGCGGCGTGTACCCGGCGAGCGGCGACTACGTCCACGCCATGGAGGTCGTGAACCCGCAGCGGCTGTTGTTCGTCGCGGGAACGATGGGGCTGGACGAGAGCGGCGCGGCGGGCGCGACGCTGGAGGAGCAGCTGGACCTGATCTGGTCGAACCTGCGGACCATCCTCGGATCGGCCGGTATGGGCGTCGACAACATCGTGCGGCTGACCAGCTACCTGCGCGACGCATCGTATGCGGGCGCGAACGCCAAGGCCCGGACGGCGGCGCTCGGCGGGCGCCCGGTCCCCACGACGGCGATCGTGGCGCAGACGCTCTCGGAGTCCTGGATGGTCGAGATCGAGGTCATCGCCGCCGCCTGAACCGGCCCGTCCGGCTGACCAAAAATGCTCCAACTGTGCTAAAAAACAGGCCAGTTCTTATCCAGAACTGCTTGAGTGTGATTGGGGTCACATTTCAATGGCTTGCCTTGAGTGACCCCGATCACCTCCGTCACAGTCGTTCCCGGGTGCGTCTCCTTACAAGGCTCACAAGGCACCCGAAAGGGCGTGCACGGCACATGGCAGTTGCAAGCAGCACGAAGCAGATATCCGACGACCTCGCAGGACAGGGCTACTCCTTAGTCCGCGGGGCCGAGATGCGCGCGGCACTGACGAGCACCGCCTACGAGGCGGAGCTCGCCGCGGAATGGGACCGCCTCGGCCCCGACAACTACCTGAAGGACAACGCGCGGTTCCGGGAGCGCCGCTACGGCCGCTTCCTCTACAGCCCGCGCGCGAAGAGCTTCCGCCTCCTCGCCCACCAGCCGTACTTCCAGTCGGAGACGGCCAACCGCTACGCCGGCGGCATCCACCGCGTGGTCGAGCCCGTCACCGAGGCGGCCGTCAAGAACCCGCTGATGCGCGAGCTGGTCGAGTTCGACTTCGACCACTTTCCCGTCGAGGACGAACGCCTCGACCACCCCTGGCTCGTGGCCTGCCACCAGTTCAGGATCATCGCCCGGCCGGAGGAGATCGGCGAACCGACCCCCGAGGGCGTGCACCGCGACGAGATCGACTTCGGTGCGATCCACCTGATGTCCCGCACGAACGCCGACGGCGGCATCTCCAGCGTCTACGACAACGACGAGCGGCTGACCGCGCAGTTCCAGCTGCAGGGCCCGATGGACACGATGTTCTGGGCGGACCGCAAGGTCCTGCACTCCGTCAGCCCGATCACCGTCGTGGACCCCTCCGCTCCCGCCGTACGGGACATCCTCATCCTCGGCTACACCTGTTCGCCGGGCTTCGAGGAGCAGTAGCCGGACCCCCGGCCCCCCACACACCCGCGCCCGCATTCGTGCCCGCGCTCGCCGTACGCGTCCCCGCGGACGCGTTCTCCGTGTTTCCCGCGTGTTCCCCGTCCCCCTGTGAGAAGGCGAGTCATTCGTGACGGCCATTGACACCCCCCAGACCAAGACCGGGCTGGCACCGCTCGCGATCGTCGCGGTGATCATCACGTACATCGTGTGGGGCTCCACCTACCTGGCGATCGACTACACGCTCGCCACCATGCCGCCCTACGTCATGACGGGCACCCGCTTCCTGCTCGCCGGGCTCCTGCTGCTGCCCTTCCTGTACCTGCGGAAGCACTCGCTGCCCACCCTCAAGCAGTGGGTGAACTGTGCCGTCATCGGTGCCCTGATGCAGGGCGGCTGCGTCGCCAGCATCGCCGTGGCGCAGAAGTCCATCACCAGCGGCCTGGCCGCGGTCGGCATCGCCACCGTGCCGATCTGGACCGCCCTCATGGCGGGCCTCTACACCAAGAAGTGGCCCAACCGCTTCGAGATCGTCGGCATCTCCTGCGGCTTCCTCGGCGTGATCCTGATCAACCTCGAAGGCGGCATCTCCGGTGCCACCAAGGGCGCGGTCATCATCAGCATCGCCGCCCTCTGCTGGTCCCTGGGCTCGGTGATGAGCCAGCACGTCGACATCCCCGAGGGCCCGATGGCCTACGCCGCCGAGATGCTGGCCGGCGGCACCCTGGTCACCCTCGTCGGCCTGATCGGCGGCGAGCGCATCACCGAGATGCCCGACTCCGGCGCGGTCTGGTCGTGGCTCTACCTCATCGTGGGCGGCTCCCTGCTCGCCTACACCGCGTACATGTACCTGCTCAAGACGGTCCGCACGGCGATCGCCACCAGCTACACGCTGGTCACGCCCGTGATCGCGGTCTTCCTCGGGTACTGGCTGCTGTCGGAGGACATCACTCCCGTCACCGCCGCCGCCGTCGTCGCGGTGCTCTGCGGCGTGGCCTTCATCTTCAAGGGCCGTTCCGTGCAGTCGGAGTAGCAGCGGACGGCGCTCGTGTTCGTACGACGAAAACGACAACAGAGAAGAAGAGGCTCCATCATGTCGAACGACTCCGTCTTATTCATCGGCGACAACTCGCGCTGGAGCGAACTCGCCTCCGCGTACCTCACCTCCCTCTTCCCCCATACCGACACCGTGCTGTGGGACCACGGCGGTAAACGCCCGGCCTTCGTCGACTCCTGGCAGGGCGACCGGATCTTCTGCTTCAAGGCGGACCTGATCCTCACCCCGGACAACCTGGCCAGTGCCAGGAAGTCCGCGATCAACTTCCACCCCGCGATCCCGACGTACCGCGGCATCGGCGGCTACGACTGGGTGATCAACGACGGCGGCACCGAGTTCGGCGCCACCGCCCACCACATCAACGCGAAGATCGACGCCGGCCCGATCATCAAGGTGGTCCGCTTCCCGATCAACGCGGCCGAGGAGACCGCGGAGGGGCTCAGCGAGCGCACCGCCGCGTACTGCCTCACCCTCTTCTACGAGATCGTCGGCCTCCTCCACGACGGCGCCGACCTGCCCCTCTCGCCGGAGGTGTGGGGCCCCCGGCTCTACACCCGGGCCATGCTCACCCGCTTCCGCGCCGGAGAGGGTGCGCCCTTCGCGCACGAGCTCTCCGCCGTCGGTTCCTGATCCGGTCGCAGAGAGGGTGCCAATGAAGATCGTTCTGGCGTATTCGGGCGGACTCGACACCTCCCTCGCCCTGGGCTGGCTGCGGCAGCACTACGACGCCGAGGTGATCGCGTTCTGCGCGGACATCGGCCAGTTCGAGGACCTCTCGGACGTCGCCGACCGCGCGAAGCGCAACGGCGCGTCCGGGGTGTACGTCGACGACCTCCGGCAGCAGTTCCTGGAGGAGTACGCCTTCCGGGCCCTGAAGGCGGACGCCGTCTTCGAGGGCAAGTACTACATGGCCGCCTCCCTCAGCCGCCCGCTCATCGCGCGGCGGCTGGTGGAGATCGCCGAGGCGGAGGGCGCCGACGCCGTGGCACACGGCGCCACCGGCAAGGGCAACGACCAGGTCCGCTTCTACGCGGGCATCTCGGCGCTCAACCCGGACCTGCGGATCATCTCCCCGGTGATGGAGTGGGACCTGACCACCCGAGGCCGGCAGATCGCGTTCGCCGAGGAGCACGGCCTGTCCATCCCGGCCTTCAAGACCAGCCCCTACAGCCGGGACACCAACATCTGGGGCACGAGCGTCGAGTGCGGTCCGCTCGACGACATCTCGGCCGCGCCGCCCGAGGAGGTCTACAAGATCACCGCGGCGGCGGAGGCGGCCCCCGAGGAGCCGGCCACCGTCACGATCGGCTTCGAGCGCGGCGTACCGGTCGCGCTCGACGGCGTCCGGCTCGGCCCCGTGGAGCTGGTCTCCCGGCTCAACGAACTGGGCGGGGCGCACGGCGTCGGCCGGATCGACATCATGGAGAACCGGCTGGTCGGCTTCAAGGTCCGCGGCGTGTACGAGGCGCCGGCCGCGGCCGTCCTCTACGAGGCCCACCGCGAGCTGGAGAACCTGGTCCTGGAGTCGGACCTGTTCCACTACAAGGAGCTCGTCTCGCGCAAGTACGCCGAACTGGTATACGAGGCGAAGTGGTTCGGCGGGCTGCGGCAGAGCCTGGACGCCTTCTTCGACCACGTGCAGGAGCGGGTCTCGGGCGAGGTGTCCGTCCGCCTCTACAAGGGTTCCGTCACCGTTCAGACCCGCCACTCCGGCCATTCGCTGTACCGGCTGAGCATCGCCTCGTACGAGTCCGAGGCCGAGTTCGACCACGGCGCCGGTACGGGCTTCTCCTACATCTGGTCCCTGCCCGGCCGGATATCCGCAATGCAGCGAAAGGACCAGTAAGGCATGACCCGCCAGGCAACCGTCCGCCATCTGCTGATGTGCCGACCGCACCACTTCGACGTCCGCTACTCCATCAACCCGTGGATGGAGCCGGAGGACGGCGCGGACAACCCCCTCGCGGTGCGCCAGTGGGTCCAGCTGCGCGAGCTGTACAAGGAACTGGGACACAAGGTCGAGGAGATCGACCCCGTGGAGGGCCTGCCCGACATGGTGTTCGCCGCGAACGGCGCCACCGTCGTCGGCGGCAAGGTGCTCGGCGCGCGCTTCCGGTACCCCGAGCGCGCCGCCGAGGGCCCCGCGTACCTCTCCTGGTTCCGCGAGCAGGGCTGGGCCGACCTCCTCGACCCCGAGTACGTGAACGAGGGCGAGGGCGACTACCTGCTGGTGGGCGACCGGCTGCTGGCCGGTACGGGCTTCCGTACCGACCCGCGCTCGCACGCCGAGGCCGAGGCGTTCCTCGGCGTCCCGGTCACCCCGCTGCACCTGGTGAACCCGCGCTTCTACCACCTGGACACCGCGCTCGCGGTGCTCAGCGAGACCGAGGTCATGTACTACCCCGCGGCCTTCTCGCCGGAGAGCCGCGAGGTGCTGGAGCGGCTCTACCCGGACGCGCTGCTCGCCACCGACGGGGACGCGGAGGTCTTCGGGCTGAACGCCTTCTCCGACGGGCTCAACGTGGTGCTGCCGAAGGCCGCGGAGCGGCTGGCCGGCGAGCTGGCCGCCCGCGGGTTCAACCCCGTCGGGGTGGACCTGTCCGAACTGCTCAAGGCGGGCGGCAGCGTCAAGTGCTGCACGCTGGAGCTGCGGGACAGCTGAGTCCGCGGCACCCGGGAACGCGAGGAGCCCCCCACCGCGCTGCGGTGGGGGGCTCCTCACGTGCGTGTCACCTGTGCCACGTGCGTGCCCTAGATGAACGAGTTGATCTCGATCGTCTCGGTGCGGCCGGGGCCGACGCCGATCGCGGAGATCGGGGCGCCCGACATCTCCTCCAGGGCCTTCACGTACGCCTGCGCGTTCTTCGGCAGGTCGGCGAAGGTCTTGGCCTTGGTGATGTCCTCCGACCAGCCCGGCAGGTACTCGTAGACCGGCTTGGCGTGGTGGAAGTCCGTCTGCGAGTACGGCAGCTCCTCGACGCGCTTACCGTCGATCTCGTACGCGACGCAGACCGGGATCTGCTCCCAGCCGGTCAGCACGTCCAGCTTGGTGAGGAAGAAGTCGGTGAGGCCGTTGACGCGGGTCGCGTAGCGGGCGATCACCGCGTCGAACCAGCCGCAGCGGCGGTCACGGCCGGTGGTGACACCGCGCTCGCCGCCGATGCGGCGCAGGTCCTCGCCGTCCTGGTCGAAGAGCTCGGTCGGGAACGGACCGGCGCCGACGCGGGTGGTGTAGGCCTTGAGGATGCCGATCACGCGGGTGATCTTCGTCGGGCCGACGCCCGTGCCGGTGCAGGCGCCGCCGGCGGTCGGGTTCGAGGAGGTGACGAAGGGGTACGTGCCGTGGTCGACGTCGAGCAGGGTGCCCTGGCCGCCCTCGAACAGCACGACCTTGTCCTCGTCGAGCGCGTTGTTGAGGATCAGCGTGGTGTCGGCGACGAAGGGCTTGATCTGCTCCGCGTACTGGAGCATCTCCTCCACGATCGCGCCGGCCTCGATCGCGCGGCGGTTGTAGAGCTTGGCGAGCAGCTGGTTCTTGTTCTCCAGCGCCGCCTCGACCTTCTGGATGAGGATCGACTCGTCGTAGAGGTCCTGGACGCGGATGCCGACACGGTTGATCTTGTCCGCGTAGGTGGGGCCGATGCCGCGGCCGGTGGTGCCGATCTTGCGCTTGCCGAGGAAGCGCTCGCCCACCTTGTCGAGGGTGACGTTGTAGGGCGTGATGAGGTGCGCGTTGCCGCTGATCAGCAGCTTCGAGGTGTCGACGCCGCGCTCGTTGAGGCCCTTGAGCTCGGAGAGCAGCACGGCCGGGTCGACGACGACGCCGTTGCCGATGACCGGGGTGCACTCAGGGGTGAGGATGCCGGACGGGAGGAGGTGCAGGGCGTACTTCTGGTCGCCCACGACTACCGTGTGGCCGGCGTTGTTGCCGCCCTGGTAGCGGACGACGTAGTCGACGGAACCACCGAGGAGGTCGGTGGCCTTTCCCTTGCCCTCGTCACCCCACTGGGCTCCGAGCAGCACAAGAGCGGGCACAGGCGTACACCTCTTCCGGATGGGGCATGTCCAAGGTCAGGGGGCGTACGACGATGTACACCGCAGGCTGAGCCGTCGGACCGGTGCCCCGGAATAGACGAAGCCCCTGGCGCAATAGCGCAAGGGGCTCTTGCACAAAGATGCTACCCGAGGAAGGACCGAGGTGTCGGCTCCAGAGCCCACCATGAGCCACGCGGGCGCGGCGGAGGCCGGCCTGCTCGTGCTCGTCGACCCGGTCGCCCGCCGCCTGGACGGCGAGTCCGTGCGGATCGCGAAGGACGTGCTGAGTGCCGGTGCGGAGGCCAAGATCTGCCTCCCCGAGGGGCCGGAGGAGTTCGCGCGGGCACTGGCCCGGCGGGGCCATCGGCGGCCGGTGATCGTGGGGGACGACGGCGCTCTGGTGCGGGCCGTGTCGCTGCTGCACCGGGAGCGGGAGCTGCGCGAGGGCGCCCTCTCCCTGGTGCCGGTGGGGCCGTCGGGCTCGCTGGCCGTGGCCCGGTCCCTCGGGGTGCCGACGAGCGCGGTGCTGGCGGCCAGGGCGGCGCTCGACGGGGTGGTGGAGCGGCTCGACCTGCTGGTCGACGACAGCGACGGGGTGGTGCTGGGGGGCCTGCGGATCCCCGCCGTCGGTGCGGCGCCCCCGCCCGCGCCCTCGGTGTGGAGCGCCTGCCGGTCGCTGGTGCGGACCCTGGTGCGGCCGCCGGTCGGCGCGCACGCCGGGGCCCGGCTGCGGGTGGAGGCGGACGGCGTGCTGCTCAGCGACGTGGACCGGCCGGTGCGGGACGTGTCGGTGGCGTCGGCGGGCGGGCTGGCGGAGGTCACCGTACGGACCGGGCTGTCGCGGGACCCGGTGACGGCGCGGGCCCGGACGGTGACCGTCTCCGGCGCGGACTTCCGCTACCGCGCCGACCACCGCGTCAGCGGTCCGGTGCGGCGGCGCACGTGGACCCTGCGGCCGGGGGCGTGGGGGCTGACGCTGCCGCGCGGGTAGGCACCCCCTAGGGGACGTCGGGGAGGCCGAGGGTCGCGCGGTGGGCGCGCCAGCGGTCCATCATGCCCAGGATCTCCTGGCGGAGGAACGCGAAGAAGGCCGCCGTCTCGGCCACCCGGGCCCCCGCGGGGGAGTCGGGGCCGAGGGTGGCCGCGCCCTCGCGCAGGGTCGTCTCCCACCGGTCCAGCAGCTGGTCGCGGCGGGTGAAGGTCTCGTACCAGATCGCGTTGTGCAGCACGTACCGGTCGCGCCGGGAACCCGGCTCGCGCTCGCGGCTGACCATGTCGACCCGGGAGAGGTAGGCGATCGCGCCCGACACGGCCGCCGGGCTGATGCTCAGGGCCTCGGAGAGCTCGGCGGAGGTCATCGCGCCGCGGTCGCTGACCAGCAGGGCCGCGAAGACGCGGGCGGCCATGCGCTGCATGCCGGCGTCGGTCAGCTGGGCCGCGAAGCGCTCGACGAAGCGCGAGACGGCTTCCGCGTCCCGGTGGTCCTGGCTGTCCCGGTGGTCCCGGCTGTCCCGGGTGTTGCCGGTCGTCTCCATCCGCTCCATCCTCCGGACTCTACGTGAGATTTCGAGACTTCCCGAGGTTCACAAAGTTGTGAAATAAGCGTACGTTCGGAGCCATGACGAAGGCAATCAGCGTCGCCGGACTCCACAAGTCCTTCGGGCGCACGCACGCGCTGGACGGCCTCGACCTGACCGTCCGGACCGGCGAGGTCCACGGCTTTCTCGGCCCCAACGGCTCCGGGAAGTCCACCGCGATCCGGGTGCTCCTCGGACTGCTGCGCGCCGACTCCGGCACCGCGCTGCTCCTCGGGGGCGACCCCTGGAAGGACGCGGTGGAGCTGCACCGCCGCATCGCGTACGTGCCCGGCGACGTCACCCTCTGGCGCAACCTCACCGGCGGCGAGGTCATCGACCTCTACGGCCGCCTGCGCGGCGGACTCGACCGCGCCCGCCGCGCGGCCCTGGTCGAGCGTTTCGAGCTCGACCCGGCCAAGAAGGGCCGCACCTACTCCAAGGGCAACCGCCAGAAGGTGGCCCTGGTCGCGGCCTTCGCCTCGGACGCCGAGCTCCTCGTCCTCGACGAGCCCACCAGCGGCCTGGACCCGCTCATGGAGGAGGTCTTCCGGGAGTGCGTCGCCGAGGCGCGTGCCGCCGGCCGGACCGTGCTGCTCAGCTCGCACGTGCTCAGCGAGGTGGAGGCGCTCTGCGACCGGGTGAGCATCATCCGGTCCGGCCGCACCGTCGAGACCGGATCCCTGGCCGACCTGCGCCACCTGACCAGGACCAGCGTCGCCGCCGAGCTGGCCACACCGCCCAACGGCCTGAGCGGCCTGCCGGGGGTCCACGACGTCGACGTGCAGGGGCTGCGGGTCCGGCTGCAGGTCGACACCGACAAACTGGACGCCGTACTGCGCTCCCTGACCGAGTCCGGGGTGCGGTCGCTGGTTTCCACGCCGCCCACGCTGGAGGAGCTGTTCCTGCGCCACTACGCGGCGGACGGCTCCGGCGCGGGCGGCGACGGGGCGGGCGGATCCGCGGCGGGCGGCTCCGGGGCGGGAGGCGCGCGGTGAAGCGGCCGTTCGCCGGGACCGGCGCGCTGCTGCGGCTGGCCCTGCGCCGGGACCGCGTGCTGATCCCGGTCTGGGTGCTGGTGATCGCGACGATGCTGGTCAGCATGCCCGGCTCCCTCGGGAGCGTGTACGCCGGCGCCGCCGAGCGGGCCGCGGTGGCCGCCACCATGAACGCCAACAGTTCGATGCGGGCCATGTACGGGCCCGTGTTCAGCGATTCGCTCGGCGGTCTGACGGCGTGGCGGATGGGGGTCTTCGGCGCCCTGCTCGCCGCCGTCATGAGCCTGGTGGTCGTCGTCCGGCACACCCGCGAGGAGGAGGAGACCGGCCGGCAGGAGCTGGTCTCCGCCGCCATGGTGGGGCGCCGGGCGCCGCTGACGGCGGCCCTGCTCGCCGCGCTCGCCGCCAACGCGCTGCTCGCCGTACTGGTCGCCGCCGGACTCGCCGGACAGGGCGCCGCCGGCGCGGCCGCCCTGGGGCTGGCCGTCGGCGGCACCGGGATGCTCTTCGCCACCATGGCGGCCCTCGCCGCCCAGGCCACTGAGAGCGCCCGGGCCGCCAAGGGGCTGACCGCGGCCGTGCTGGGCGCCGCCTTCGTGCTGCGCGCGGCGGGCGACGCGGGGGCGGCCGACGGCTCCTCGGCGCTGACCTGGCTCTCGCCGCTGGGCTGGGTCGAGCAGGTACGCGCCTTCGCCGCCGAACGCTGGTGGGTGCTGGGCCTGCTCGTGGCCGCGGTGGCGGCGCAGGTGCTGCTGGCGTACGCCCTGGCCGGGCGGCGCGACGTCGGGATGAGCTTCCTGCCGGCCCGGCCGGGGCCGGCCGAGGGGCGGCTCGGGTCTGCGGGGGCGCTCGCCTGGCGCCTCCAGCGCGGCGGGCTGCTGGCCTGGGTGCTGGGCTTCCTGGTCGCCGGGGTGGTGTTCGGCGGGATGACCGAGGGCGTCGCGGACCTGGTCGGGCAGAACGCGAAGACCCGCGAGATCTTCGAGCGGATGGGCGGGCAGGCCGCGCTGACCGACGCCTTCCTGGCGGCGATGGCCGGGATGTTCGGGATGGTGGCCGGGCTCTTCACCGTCGGCGCGGTGCTGCGGCTGCGGGGCGAGGAGACCGGCGGGCGGGCCGAACCGCTGCTGGCCCACCCGCTCGGCCGGCTGCGCTGGGCCGGGGGACACCTGGCGGTCGCCTTCGGCGGTTCGGCCCTGGTCCTGCTGGCCGGCGGGGTCGGGCTGGCGGCCGGGTACGGGCACCGGTTCTGGCCCCTGGTCGGCGCCTGCCTGGCGCAGCTGCCGGCCGTGTGGGCGCTCGGGGGGCTGGCGGTGCTGCTGTACGGGGCCGTGCCGCGGGCCGCGGTGGCCGCCTGGGCCGCCGCGGGGCTCGCGCTGGGCCTGGGCTGGATCGGCCCGGCGCTGAACCTGCCGGGCGCCGTCCTGGACCTGTCGCCCTTCGCGCACCTGCCGAAGCTGCCGGGGGGTGAGGTGGCCTGGGCTCCGCTCCTGGCGCTCGCGCTGCTCGCGGCCGCCCTGGCGGCCGGAGGCCTCGCGGCCCTGCGCCGCCGGGACCTGACGACGTAGGCGGGGCGCCGCCCCGGCGGGTGCTGCGGCCGCGGGTCAGAACTCGACCAGCAGCTCCTTCAGACCCCTGATCACATAGCCCTCCTGCCACTGCGGCTCTGCGACGAGCCGCAGTGGCGGCACGCCGTCCGCGAGCAGCGCGCCGAAGGAGGCGGACAGCTCCAGCCGCGCCAGCGGGGCGCCCAGGCAGTAGTGGATGCCGGCGCCGAAGGTGATGTGCGGGTTGTCGGTGCGTACGAGGTCCAGCTCGTCCGGGCGGGCGAACCGGGCCGGGTCGCGGTTGGCCGAGCCGAACAGCAGCGCCACCTCCGAGCCGCGGGGGATCTTCACGTCCCCGACCTCGATGTCGTCCAGCACCCAGCGCTCGAACATCTGGAGCGGGGTGTCGAAGCGCATCAGCTCCTCCACAGCTGTGGACAGCACCCCGGCCGGGTCGGCGCGGAGGGCGGCCAGCTGCTGGGGGTGGCGGAACAGCGTCCACCAGCCGTTGCCCGTGGTGTTGACCGTCGCCTCGTGGCCGGCGTTGAGCAGCAGCACGCAGGTGGAGACCATCTCCTGCTCGCTCAGCCGCCCCTCCTCGTCGTGCGCGGCGATCAGCGCCGAGATCAGATCGGTGTCCGGCTCCCGGCGGCGCTCCTCGATCAGCTCCCGCAGGTAGAGGTCGAACTCGCCGCAGGCCCGCACCGCCGCTCGCGCGGTCTCCTCGGACGGGTTGAGCTCGAACATCCCGCAGATCGCCGCCGACCAGGGGCGCAGCAGGTGCCGGTCGCCCTCGGGCACCCCGAGCAGCTCCGCGATCACCGCCACCGGCAGCGGCTCCGCGACCCTGGCGATCAGGTCCCCGCCGCCGTCCGCGAGCAGCCCCTCGACCAGCTCGCCCGCCAGCTGCCGGACGGTCGGCGCCAGCCGCTCCACCATCCGGGGCGTGAACGCCTTCGCCACCAGCCGCCGGACCCGCGCGTGGTGCGGGTCCTCCAGGTCCAGCAGCCCGTTGCCGTTCATCACGTGGAAGGGCTCGTGGGCGGCCGGCGGGGGAGTACGCCCGAACTCCTCGTGCGTGAACCGGTGCAGGTACGTGCGGCCCAGCCGCCGGTCCCGCAGCAGCGCGCTCACGTCGTCGTGGTGCGGGATCAGCCACTGACCGGTGGGCTCGTAGAACACGGCCCGCCCCTCGCGCCGCAGCCGGGCGTACGCGGGATAGGGATCGGCGACGAACCCGGCCGACCACGGATCGAAAACAGCGCCCTCGTCCATGCCCCGACGCTACCGCCTAGCGGACGTAGTCCTTGAGCTTCCCGGTGTCGAATGCGAAGCCGACGGGCTCCGGCAGCATCACTTCGTGTCCGAAGCTCACCGCTTGCACGGTGGCATAGTCGCCGTCCTCCGGGGTGCTGTGGACGACGACCTTGCCGGCTTCGCGATCGATGAGCAGGTAGACCGGGATGCCGGCGGCGGCGTAGGCGGCGGGCTTCTCCCGTCGGTCTCGGCGGTCGGTGTCGGAGTCGTACGAGGTGATCTCGACTGCCATGAGGACAGTCTCGGGATCGGCCCATTCGCCACCGCCCGTGAATGCCTCGCGCGGCGCGAGCGATCCGTCCGGGCGTGCCCTGCCCTTCCGGTAGTGCTCGACCTTCAATCCCTGCGACTCGGGAAACAGACGCAGGTCCGGCCGATGCTCCAGGCAGATGTCCGCCAGCCACCACCAGATCTGGTTGTGATCGCCGTCCGGCACGGCCTTCTCTCCGATCCTTCCACCGACGAACTCCAACCTGGCGGAATCGGATTCCCTGGCTGCGAACGCGGCGATCTTCTCGAAGTCACGGACCGACATGCTTGACGTGCGCTCTGCCATAAGCGTCATGGTGCCCCTCCTTCCAGGCCGAGGCCAGCGTGTCGGCCGTAGCCGAGGGCGGCAACAGCTTCCGGCATATGCCACCCGAGGGGGTGAACGCGCCTACCCCGGCGTGACCAGCCGAGCCTCGTACGCGAAGACGGCGGCCTGGGTGCGGTCCCGGAGCCCGAGCTTCACCAGGATCCGGCTGACATGGGTCTTGATCGTGGACTCGGCGATGACCAGCCGCTCCGCGATCTCCGCGTTGGACAGGCCCTGGGCGATGAGGATCAGCACCTCCGTCTCCCGGTCCGTCAGCTCACCGACCTGGGTCCGGTCACCCACCTTGGGGGACTCCGCGAGCTTCGAGAACTCCGCGATCAGCCGCTTCGTCACCGAAGGGGCCAGCAGCGCCTCCCCCGAGGCCACCACCCGGACCCCGTCCGCCAGCTGACGCGCCGAGGCGTCCTTGAGCAGGAAGCCGGAAGCCCCCGCCCGCAGTGCCTGGTAGACGTACTCGTCGAGGTCGAACGTGGTCAGCACCAGCACCTTGGCGTCCGCGTCGGCCGCCACGATCTCCCGGGTCGCCTCCAGGCCGTTCAGCACCGGCATCCGGATGTCCATCAGCACCACGTCCGGCCGCAGCGCGGCGACCTGCGTGATCGCCTCGCGGCCGTCGACCGCCTCGCCCACCACCTCGATGTCGGGCATCGCGTTCAGCAGCACCGAGAAGCCCTCGCGGACCATCATCTGGTCGTCCACGATCAGGACCCTGATCGTCATGCGGCGTCCTCGTCCGTCCGCGCCCGCACCGGTATGAAGACCGCGACCTCGTAGCCGCCGTCCGCCGTGGACCCGGCCGTCATCTCGCCCTCCAGCATCGCCACCCGCTCCTGCATCCCCGTGATCCCGTGCCCTGCACCCGGCGAGGGCCTGACGTCCCCGGTCGGCGCGTCGTTCACGATCCGCAGCCCGAGCCCGCCCAGGACGTACCCGATCTCCACACCCGCCCGCGCCCCGGGCGCATGGCGCAGCGTATTGCTCAGCGCCTCCTGGATGATCCGGTACGCCGACAGCTCCACGCCCTGCGGCAGCTCCCGCACCGCTCCGGTCACCGTCTTGTCCACCGTCAGCCCCGCGTCACGGACGTTGGCCAGCAGCCCGTCCAGGGAGGCCAGCGTGGGCTGCGGGGCCTCGGGGGCCTCGTAGTCGGCGGACCGCACCACACCCAGCACCCGGCGCAGCTCGGTCAGCGCCGCCACCGCGTTCTCCCGGATGGTGAGGAAGGCCTGCTCCAGCTCCGGCGGAGGGTTCTCCACCCGGTACGGGGCGGCCTCCGCCTGGATCGCGACCACCGACATGTGGTGCGCGACCACGTCGTGCAGCTCCCGCGCGATGGTGGTGCGCTCCTCCAGCAGCGTCCGCTTGTCCCGCTCGACGGCCGTCACCTCCTGCTGAGCGGTGACCTCCTTCGCCGCCTGGCTGCGGATCTTCAGCACGCTGACGGCCAGCAGCGCGATCGCGGACACGACCGCCAGCGGGCCCGTGTTGTCCGTCCCGTCCAGGCTGAGCGCACTGCTCAGCAGGCCCCCGACCAGCACCGTGACGAACCACATCCACCCCCCGACCCGGGGCCGGGTACGGGCCGTCACCAGCACCATGACCAGGACATGGGCCACGAACGTGGCCGGCGACCAGGGCCAGAAATCGGTGCGGCCGACCACACCGAGCACCAGCGTCGCCGCCAGCGAGGCCCAGAACGCGCCCACCGGCCGCACCAGGGTCATCAGCACCGGCGCCGCTGCCGCCACGCCGAAGACGAAGGCGCTGAAGGGCCCGTCGGCGCCGCTGCCGTTGGCCAGGCCCATCAGCATGACGAACCCCGCACCACCGACGATCAGGGCGTGCGGCGTCCAGGCCGCCCGCGGACGTATCCGCCGGGGCAGCAGCCGGGTCAGCGGCCCGTCCGTGCGCATCCGCTCCAGCGGCCGGTACGCGAACGCGTCCGTGAGCAGGTCGTGCCGCAGCTGGGCAACGATCCCGGAGGCCAGCCTCAGCTCCGGCGAATGGGTCCGGGTCCCCCCGGTGGTCGTCTCGGTCACGTACAGAACGGTAGGCCGCCCCACCCCTCACCCACGTCGGGCCGGAAGGGGATTTCTGCAGGTCCCCCTCAGGTACTACGCCCCACCCTCAGTAGCCCGTCGGACGGATCAGCCCGGTTTCGTACGCGTAGACCGCCGCCTGGGTGCGGTCGCGCAGGCCCAGCTTCACCAGGATCCGGCTCACATGGGTCTTCACGGTCTGCTCCGCCACGTGCAGGTGGGCGGCGATCTCCGCGTTCGACAGGCCCTGGGCGACCAGCGCCAGCACCTCGGTCTCCCGCTCCGTCAGTTCGCCCAGCCGCTCCTTCAGCGGTGCGCGGGGCGCACCCAGCCGGGAGAACTCGGTGATCAGCCGCTTGGTGATGTTCGGCGAGAGCAGCGCCTCGCCCGCGGCCACCACCCGCACCGCCTCGGCGAGCTGGTCGGCGGACGCGTCCTTGAGGAGGAATCCCGAGGCACCCGCCCGCAGTGCCTCGTACACGTACTCGTCCAGGTCGAAGGTGGTCAGCACCAGGACCTTCACGGTGGCGTCCGGCTCACCCGTGATGCGCGCGGTCGCCTCGATCCCGCCGACCCCGGGCATGCGGATGTCCATCAGCACCACGTCCGGACGCAGCTCGGCGACCTTGGCCACGGCGTCGGCCCCGTCCACGGCCTGCCCGACGACCTCCATGTCGGGCTGGGCGTTGAGCAGCACGGTGAAGCCCTGGCGGACCATCATCTGGTCGTCGGCGATCATCACGCGGATCGGTGGCGGCGTCGTCATACGGGGTCCTTCTCGGTGGTCGTCCGGGCGGGGGTGTCCATCGGGAGGACCGCGGTCACCTCGTACCCCCCGGAGGGGCGTGGGCCCGCGGCCAGTTCGCCGCCGAGCATCCCGGCCCGCTCGCGCATCCCGAGCAGGCCGTGGCCGGCGCCGGGTGAGGGCGGCACGGACCGGGTGGGCGCCGAGTTGGCCACGCACACGTGCAGCTCCCTGGGACCGTAGGCGATGCCCACCTCCACCTCGGAACCGGGTGCGTGGCGCAGGCAGTTGCTCAGCGCCTCCTGGACGATCCGGTACGCGGTCAGCTCCACGCCCGGCGTCAGCGGCCGGGCCACCCCGGCGATCTCGGTGGTGACGTCCAGGCCGGCCCCACGCACGTTGTCCACCAGCCCGCCCAGGTCGGCCAGGGTGGGCTGCGGGTGGTGCGGGTTGGCCGGGTCCGCGGCGCTCTCCGAGCGCAGCACGCCCAGCACCCGGCGGAGTTCGGTGAGCGCCTCCAGAGCGTTCTCCCGGATCCCGGCCAGGTTCTCCTTGAGCTCCTCGGAGGGGTTCTCCACCAGGTGGGGGGCGACCTGGGCCTGGATCGAGATGACCGACATGTGGTGGGCGACCACGTCGTGCAGCTCGCGGGCGATCCGGCTGCGCTCCTCCAGCAGCGTGCGCCGGGCCCGCTCCTCCGCCGTCAGCGAGGTCTGCTCCACCAGCTGGGTCCTGGCCACCCGGCGGGCCCGCAGCGCCGAGCCGATCACCACGGTGAGGCCGAAGTAGACGAGGGCCCCGACCGCCGTGCCCCGGTACCCGACACCGAAGTTGTTGAACGCGACGGCCAGGAAGCCGAAGCCCACCGACAGCACCAGGGCCTCGACCGCGACCCGCGGCCGCACCCGCAGCGCGAGCAGCAGCAAAACCAGCCCGTGCAGTGCGAGTTCGGGCAGGGTCCAGGGCCAGGGGTTCTCGCCGACCCGGGTCACGGCGGTCTGGGTGATGAACGCGGCACCCAGCGACAGCCACCAGCCGAGCACCGGTCTGCTCATCGCCATCAGCAGGGCGGCCGCCTGGACGACGACCTGCATCACGACCAGCTCGCCCCGCGCCTGGTAGGAGTTGAGCAGCAGCTGGACGGACGGGATCGTCGCCACCCAGCCGTACAGGAAGACCAGGACGTGCGGCAGCCGGGCCAGCCACCGCGGCCGGGACATCGGCGGCAGGGGGTCCCGCTCCAGCGTGAACAGGTCCTCCCGCAGGGTCCGCGCGGCCACCCGCACCAGTCTCCGCGTGGCGTGGGCGGTCCAGTCGAGGGCGGCCGTCAGCTCGTCCGGACCCTGCCGGTCGGCCGGCGGTCCGGGCGCCCTGGTCGTCTCGTGCGGGTTCACGTCGTCCACCCTAGGCATGCAATGCCCCCTGACCGGACGGGTGGTGCTCGCGGACCACCAGAGACGCCCCGCGGGACCGTCGCCGCCCGCCCTGCTCGTACGTACGGAACGCCGCCCAGCACACCAGCAGCGCGACCGCGAACACCGGCAGCCACATCAGCCGGGCCGGTATCCACCCCGGGCCGTCCGGCACCGTGTGCAGGCCCGGCAGCCGGGTGCCGAACAGCAGCCCCGTGGCGGTGACGGCCATCATCGCGGTCTGGTGCCACAGGAAGACGGTCATCGCGGACAGGTTCACCAGGGCCACCGCCGCCCAGGCCGCCGGCCTCCGCAGCACCCGGCCCAGCGGCTCGCGCACCAGCAGCGCCAGCCCGCACTGCGCCAGCCCGAACGTCACGGCGGCCAGCGTCGGCGGGTTGAGGTTCGACACCTCGGCGCCGGGCACCCCCACCATGGAGGCCGGATAGCCGCCCCACACCACCAGCAACGCGGTGGCCGGCGCCCCGCCCGCCAGGAGCAGCACGGCCGGCCGCCGCCGGGCGAACGCCCCCCGGGCCCACAGCGCACCGAGGCAGTACGGGACCAGCCAGCCGGCCGCGACGTTGGCCCAGCCCAGCCAGGCGGGCCCGTCGCACGCGAACCGGACCAGGTCCACGCCCGCCACCACGGCCAGCGGCCACACCGGGTGCAGCCGGGCCACCAGCGGGGTGGCGGCGGTCAGCGCGGCGAACACCAGGAGGAACCACAGCGGGGACAGCACCAGCCGCAGCAGCGTCCGCAGCGTGTCCGCGCCGACCCCGGCCGCCAGCATGGCCCCGGCGGCCACGGTCCACAGCACGAGGACGGCCGCGACCGGCCGGAACAGCCGGGCCAGCCGCCCCCCGGTCCACTGCGCGAACGTCACCCCGTGCGACCTGGCCGAGGCGTGGCTCCGCGCGGCCACGTACCCGCCGACCAGGAAGAACACGGCCAGCGTCTGGAAGATCCAGGACACCGGCGCCAGCCAGGGCAGGTGGGCCAGCGGACTGGTGCCCCGCAGCGCGCCGTCCGCGGGGGTCAGCGCGGTCACCAGCCGCCGAGCACCACGCCGGTGATGGCGAGGGCCCGCAGCCCGTCGACGGCACGGTCGCGGCCGGAAGGGGTGGCGGCGTCTATCCGGTGGGCGAGTCCGGCGGGTTTCGGCATGGCGGGCCTCCGAAGGCGAGGGCGTGGCTCCGGGCCGACGTCAAGGAAGGGGTCGGAGGGGAGAGAGGGCGGCGGGGTGGCCGGTGCGCGGGTCACGGCCGCTCACCCGCGGCGATGCGCGCGAGCCGGGCCAGCGAGGCCGTGCCCGCCCCGAGGTAGTCGCTGTGACCGCCGTCCCCGGCGTCGAACACCCGCGCCCCGAAGCCGGGATCGACCGGATCGGTGCCGAACCCGAGGGAGGTGCCCGGGAGTTCCATGCGCACGTGGGGCACATCGGCTATCCAGTCCCCGGCACCCCGCCCCGCCCAGACCCGGGCCGAGGTCGGCAGGTCCGCGGCCCGGTCGGCACCCGTGCCCGGACTGCCGTACAGGACCACGTCCGTCACGGCGGCCGGAGTGGCGGTACGCGCGCACACGACCGAGCCGTACGAATGGCACAGCAGGGATATCCCGGCGCCGGGCGCCAGCCGCGCCAACCCGGAGAGGAAGGGCGCCAGTTCCCGGGCGGCATCGTCGGCGCGCCCCGTGGTGGTCACCGCGGGGCTCACCGTGCCCGGAGTGTCGTACCCCAGCCACGCCACCACCGCCGTGTCCCCACCACCCTCCCGCGACAGGCGCTCCCGGAGCGCGGCGGCACCGGCACGGAAGCGCGCGTACGTGTCCAGCGTCGTGTCGGAACCCGGCACCAGCACCGCCACCCGCCGGGCGCCCGCCAGGTCCCCCAGCACCTCCACGGCCCGCCCGGTCCCGTGGCCGTCGAAGGCCAGGAACCGCCCGGACGCCATGGCCCGCAGCCTCGCTGCACGGCTGTCGTGCCCCGCATCGGCCGCCATCCGCGCGGCTTCGGCCAGCGCGGAGCGGTTCGCCGCGTACCGCTCCCGGACCGGGACCGCCTCCCCGAAGTGCACCGGGGCCGGCGCCGGGGCGTCCGGCAGCGCCGCGGCGGACACCGGCACCACCACCGCCGCGGCGACCAGCGCGGCCAGCAGGGTGCGGCGCAGCCGGCCGAAGCGCGGGGGGCGGGCGGCACGGTCGTGCTGGGTGGACATCGCGGCACCTCCGGGTCCTGGGGGACACCCGTCGCGCCCCCACAGGACCCGAAGCTACGAACCGCGCCGCGTGGTCGGCGTCCCGCTGCGGAGCGCCCTTTCCGCGTAGCTCTCAAGTACTACGGGGGTGACAGCCCCGTCCCCCGAAGCCCCCACCCCGTCCCCCGAAGCCCCCACCCCGTCCCCCGAAGCCCCCACAACACCCGAAACCCCCACAACACCCGAAGCGCCAGCAGCCCCCACAGCCTCCACAGACCCTGCACCCACCACAGGCCCCGAAGCCTCCACAGACCCAGAGCCCCCCAGAGCCCCCGCAGCCCCCACCCCGTACCCCCGCCGCAGCAGCCACCACGCGCCGAGCCCCGCCGCCAGCGAGACCAGCCCGCCCGCGGTCATCCCCCAGCGCGCCCCGAACTCCTCGGAGACCAGGCCCGTCAGCACGGCCCCCATGGGCGTCGACCCCTGGAAGATCAGGGTGTACACCGCCATCACCCGCCCCCGGTACCGCGGATCGGAGCCCAGCTGGATGCGGTGGTTCGAGGACTGCGCGAAATGGCTCATGGCGTACCCGGTGGCCGCGAGCAGCACCAGCGCCACCGGCAGCGTGGGCGCGAACCCCGTCAGCGCCTCCAGCGCCCCGAACGCGACCGCACCGCCCGTCACCACGCCCGCGGAGGGCCGGCCGCGCCGGGCGGTGGTGGCGAAGGCGGCCACCAGTGAGCCCACCGCCAGGGAACTGCTCAGCAGCCCGAACGTCGTCGAGCCGGCCCCGAACACCGTCTTGGCCAGCAGCGGCAGCGTCAGCTGGAAGTTGAAGGCGAACAGGCCGTTCACCGCGACCAGTCCGATCGGCAGCAGCAGGTCGGACCGCGACCGCAGGTACCGCAGCCCGTCCACCACCCGCGTGTCCCGCGCCCGCCCGGCACCCCCGCCCCGCATCTCGCCCGGCCGCATCAGCACCAGGCTCACCACGGTCGCGAGGTAGCTCACGGCGTTCAGCAGCATCACGGGCCCCACCCCGTACCCGCTGATCAGGAGCCCCGCCAGGGCCGGCCCGGCCACCCGGGCGGTGTTGAAGTACGCCGCGCTCAGGGCCGAGGCGTTCGGCAGCAGCTCCGTACCCACCAGCTCGCTGATGAAGGACATCCGGGTCGGCGCCTCCACGGCGTTGACCGTGCCCAGCAGCACGGCGAACACCCCGATGTGCCACAGCCGCACGCCTCCGGCCACCACCCACAGCGCCAGCGCGAGCGCGAGCACGCCGGCGGCCAGGTTGGCCAGCACGAGGATGCGCCGCTTGTCGTGGCGGTCGGCCAGCCGCCCCCCGTACAGGGTCAGCAGCAGCACGGGGGCGAACTGGGCCGCGGTGATCGCGCCGAGGGCGGTGCCGGAGTCCCCGGACAGGCCCAGGACCAGCCAGTCCTGGGCGACGATCATCATCCACGTACACGTCACGGACATCAGCTGGCCCAGTGCGTAGAGGCGGAAGTTCCGCACCGAGAGGGACTGGAACGTCCGCCTGATCGTGTTCAAGGGACCCCTTCCGGCGCCGCTGTAGTGTGTGGCCGGGCCACGGACGTGTGCCCGGCGACGAATTGTGGGACGGCGGCGTGGAGGCCCGGTGGAGGAGTACGGGGAGATCGGGCACATGATTCTCCGGCTGGCCCGCGCCCACTGGGCGGCCGCTTCGCCGCTGCTGGGCCGGATCGGCCTCTACCCCGGCCAGGAGCTGCTCCTGATGCGCCTGTGGGAGAACGACCACCAGTCCCAGAGCGCGCTGGCGAACGCGCTCAAGCTGGACCGCTCGACGGTCACGCGCACCGTGCAGCGCCTCGAACAGCAGGGTCTGATCACCCGCGAGACCGCGCCCGACGACCGCCGCTCGGTGATCGTCTCCCTCACCTCCGAGGGCCGGGCGCTGCGCGGCGAGGTCGAGCGCGCCTGGGCGGACCTGGAGACGATCACCACGGCCGGGATGTCGGAGCGCCAGCGCACCGAGGCCCTGCGGCTGCTCCGCCGCATGGAACGCAACCTGGTGGCACCGCGCGAGGCCTGAGCCCTCCCGCTGAAGAGGCGACCGACGCCGGCCGCCCCGGGCCAGTGCGCCCGACGCCGGCCGCCCCGGGGCCAGTGCGCCCGGGGCGGCCGGTCAACGGCAGCCGGCACAGCGTCGGCGGCCGGTCAACGGCCCGCCAACGGCGGCCGGCGCAACGTCGGCCGGTCAACGGCCGCCAACGGCAGCCGGCGCGACGTCCGGTCAGCTGCTCGTCACCTCGACGCTGCCGACCCTCAGCTGAACGCCCTGGCCCCACAGCCGGTTCCCCGCCAGGCCCGCGCCGTCCACGAAGGTCTGCGCGGCGGGGGCTCCCTGCCGCGGGTTGAAGTAGTCGACCGTCGAGTCGATCTTCACGAGCCCCTTGCCGTCGGCCCCCGTCGCACCGTCGAGCAGGGTGAAGGTGCCCAGACCGCAGTTGAGCTGGCGCGGCCGGACCGTCTCCTCCGTGCCGCCGTGGTCCAGGGTCATGTACCTGCGGTCCGGCACGCGGTTGCCGATGCCCCACACCGACAGGACGTTCGCGCCGTTGACCGTCCAGGTCACGCTCGCGTTGGCGCGGTTGACGGAGATCTTCAGGGTGTCCGTAGAGGTGCTGGTCCGAGAGGCCACGGGCACGGCGTACGAGTAGGCGGCGTAGGTGGTGCCCGGCTTGCGGAGCCGTTCGTAGACGGCGTAGATCTTCTTGTTGGTCACGAAGAAGTCGAAGACGACGTTGGACTCGGGGTCCGTGAACAGCAGCGCACCGGAGCCCAGGCGCGGATCGGCCTCGGCATCGGAGACGGCGGCGCCGAACGGGTGCGCGCCCATGCCCGTGCCGGTGGCCGAGAGGGTGGTGGCGCAGCTGAGCGTGCCGGCGGCCGGGGTGTCGAAGCCGGCCAGGCCGGTGGACGCGGTGTGGGTGGTCATCGAGGCCCACTTGATGTGGTCCAGGGTGCCCATCCCGCCGGCCGACTGCTGGCCGGTGGTCCACTGGAAGGCGGGCTGGCCGGTGGCCGGATCGGTGCCGGAGGGGACGACCTTGAGGCCGGCGGCGGACGTCGTCACGACGCCGTCGGTGAACGGGGTGCTCCACTTGGCGCCCGCACCGGAGTTGGCGAAACCGGCCGTGAAGTCGTCCCGGAACAGCACCCGTCGGGGCGCGGCCAGGCCGTCGGACTCCTCGGCCACGGCGGCGGTCGCCGGGAGCAGCGCGGCGGTCATCGCGACGGCGGACACGGCTGCGGCGAAGGCTGCGCCGGCGGCGCCGCGCAGTCCGGCAGGAGTACGGCGTATTCGGAAGGCGGACGGAGTACGGGTGGTACGGCGGGCCATGCTCTGGTCTCCTCGGGATGTCGTCCGGACGGGCAGGCGCCCGGTCCGGTCACCGCGTGGGCGGGGCCGGGCCGGGCGCCTGGGGGAACCCCGGCGGTGCCGTCGGTCAGCCGGCGAGCGCCGGGTAGTCGGTGTAGCCCTCGGCGCCGCCGCCGTAGAACGTGGCCGGGTCGGCCTCGTTGAACGGGCCGCCGACGGCCAGGCGGGCCGGCAGGTCGGGGTTGGCGAGGAACAGCGCGCCGTAGGCGAGCAGGTCGGCCGTGCCGTCCTCGACGAGCTTCAGCTCCTCGACGCCGGTCGGGCGGCCCTCGGTGGCCGGGTTGAGGATGAAGGTGCCCTGCCACTCCTTGCGGATGGTGAGCATGAGGTCGCGGTCGGCGCCCTCGATCATGTGCAGGTAGGCGAGGCCCAGCGGGTTGAGGGCCTCGATCAGCGCCGCGTACGTCGGCTGCGGCTCCGGCTCCTGGATGTCGTTGAACGGGTTGGTCCCGGGGGAGATGCGCAGGCCGACGCGGTGGGCGCCGATCTCGGCGGAGACGGCCTTGGCGACCTCGACCGCGAAGCGGATGCGGTTCTCGACCGAGCCGCCCCACTCGTCGGTGCGCTGGTTGCTGACCGGGCCGAGGAACTGCTGGATCAGGTAGCCGGCCGCGCCGTGCAGCTCGACGCCGTCGAAACCGGCGTCGATCGCGTTGCGGGCGGCGGATACGAAGTCCGCGATGGTGGCGCGGACCTCGTCGCCCGTCAGCTCGCGCGGGGTGACGAAGTCCTTCGGGCCCTCCGGCGTGTAGACCTGGCCCTTGGCGGCCACCGGGGAGGGGCCGACGGGGGTCATGTCGCCGGGCAGCAGGACCGGGTGGCCGATGCGGCCGGCGTGCATGAGCTGCGCGAAGATCACGCCGCCCTTGGCGTGCACGGCGTCGGTCACGACGCGCCAGGCGGCGACCTGCTCGGCGCTGTGGATGCCGGGGGTGAAGGGGTAGCCCTGGCCGTTGACGTTCGGCTGGGTGCCCTCGGTGATGATCAGGCCGGCCGAGGCGCGCTGGGCGTAGTACTCGGCGGTCAGCTCGGTGGGCAGTCCGCCCTCGGCGGCACGGCTCCGGGTCATCGGGGCCATGACGAGACGGTTGGCGAGCTTGGTCCCCGCCAGGTCGGCCGGGTCGAATGCGGTGGTCATGAGTGTCCTCACTAGGTGATACGGAGTCGGGCGCCGGTACGGGGGAACGGGCGCCCCGGATGGGGATCCGGCGTGCGGGTACGGGTGCACCCGCGGGCGGTACGTGGTGCGCGGGTACGGGTGGCCCGCGCGGCGGTACGGAGGCCGGGTGGCCGTACGGGGATCAGGCGTCCCCCGTACGGAGATCAGGCATCGGCGGGCTCCGCTGCGGCCGGAGCCGCACCGCCCGGAGCCGCATGACCGGCGGCCGCTCCGTCCGGTGCGGCCGCCGGCCCGCCCGCCTTGAACGGCAGCAGCAGGAGCAGCACCACCGCGGAGAGCCCGGCGGAGGCCAGGAACCCGGTGGTCACCGAGGTGGCCCCGATCAGCGGCCCGAGGAGCAGCGGCGAGGCGAACTGCCCGATGAAGGTGGCGGTGCCGGACAGGGAGGTGGCCTGGCCCCGCAGCTCGGGCGGTGCGCCCTCGCCGATGAGCACGGCCAGGGCCGGGAAGGCCATGCCCAGGCCCAGGCCGAACAGCGCCGGGGCCAGGAAGAGCAGCAGGGTCTGGTCGGCGACGCCCAGGATCAGGAAGGCGGCGACCCAGGCCACGGCGGCCAGCCGGAGCAGCAGGGTGTAGCCGAGGCCGGCGCGCAGTTTGGCGTACACGAGGCCGACCAGGCTCATCACCACGGTCATGACCACGTTGTAGAGGGCCACCAGGAACGGCTCCTCGACGCCCAGTTCCGCCAGCCGCTGCGGCAGGAAGACGCCGATCGCGTAGAGCAGGACCGAGCAGACGGCCTGGAGCAGGTAGAAGCCGATGAGCGCGGGCCGCTGCCGGAGCAGCTGGAGCACCGTGCCGCCCTTGGCGGGGCCGCCCGCGCCGCGGGTGTCGGGCAGGGCGGCCAGCGTGGCGAGGCCGAGCGGGACGCCGAGCAGGTAGATGGCGAACGGCGCGTGCCAGGAGATCCCGCCGAGCGCGCCGCCGATCAGCGGCCAGACGACGCCGCCCAGGGACTGGGCGGTGGCCCGCCAGCCCATCACCCTGTCGCGCTCGGGCCCCTGGTAGAGGGCGAGCACGGCCACGGTGGTGCCGGTGAAGACGAAGGCCGCGCCGATGCCGAACACGATCCGGGTGAGCAGCAGCGACAGGTACGAGTCGGTGAGCAGGCCCGCTCCGCCTGCCAGGCCGTAGAGGACCAGGCCCGCCGCGAGGGGCGTGCGGACGCCCATCCGGTCGACCAGCCAGCCGGTGAGCGGGCTGGCGACGGCCAGGGAGAGGCCGTGCGCCGTGAGGATCAGGCCGGCCTCCGTGCCGCTGATCCCGAGGTCGCCGCGGATCACCTCGACGACGGGCATCACGATGGCGCCGGCCATCACGGTGAGCGTCGTGGCGAGCAGCAGCACGGAGAGGATCGCCGGCGTGCCCGCGGACTGCGCGGGGCCGCCGGCCGGGGCCGGTACGGCTGGTCCGGCCGGGCCTGGCGTGGCCGGGCTGGGTGAGCTCATCTGGTCCTCACAGGGGAGAGCGGAGGGGACAGGAAGCGGGAGGGGCAGGAAGTGGGAGGGGCGCGGGGTCAGCGCTTGGTGAACTCCAGCGCCGCGGGCTCGAACTGGAGCACGCCGTGGGTGGCGGCGCTGGTCACGTCGCGCCAGTAGCGCTGGAGCGGGGCGCCGGTGGCGGTCGAGCGCACGCCGTTGCCCTTGAAGAGCCGGTCGACCGCGCCCGCGAGCATCCGGGTGGCGAGCGCGCTGTCCCGCCGGGCGCGGGTGACCAGCTCGGGGGTGACGCCGCCGAGGTCGGCGGTGGCGGCGACCCGCTGGAGCAGCAGCCCGGCCGCGTCGATCTCGCCGGCGGACAGGGCGAAGGCGGTGCGGTACGCGTCGCGGGCCGGGGGACGGCCGTCCGTACCGCCGAGGGACTGCCCGGCCAGGGCGAGGGCGCCGCGGGCGGCGCCCAGGACGGGGGCGGCGAAGGTCAGGCCGTTGACCGCGAAGATCGGCAGGCCGTCGCCGGGCAGGCCGTCGCGCGCACCGCCGGCGGCCTCGGACCGCCGGCCCTCGAAGAGGTCGGCCTGCCGGAAGGTCCGGTGGTCGGGTACGAAGGCCTCGTCGACCCGTACGGAATGGCTGCCGGTGGCGCGCATGCCGAGCGTGTTCCAGGTGTCCTCGATGACGAAGTCGTCCCGTCGGACCACGAAGAATCGTTCCTGCCCGGTGGGGCGGCCCCCGGGCGCGGCCGGGCCGAGCAGCAGCGCCCAGTCGCAGAACTCGACCCCGCTCAGGAAGTTCCAGGTGCCGGAGATCCGCCAGCCGCCGTCCACGCGCTCGGTGGTGCCCTGCGGCACCACGGCCGCCACGAGCCGGGTGTCGGGGCCCTTCTCCCAGACCTCCTCCTGGCCCTCCAGGGGCAGGTACGTGGCGAACCGCCCGACGTGGGCCGTGAGCGAGGCCACCCACGCGGCGGAGGCGCACCCCTCCCCGACCGCGGCCACGGCCTCGGTCAGCTCGGCGAAGGTCACCGGCTCGCCGCCCAGGTGCGCCGGCACGAACCGCCGGGCGAACCCGGCGTCGGCCAGCGCCGCCACGACGTCGACGTGCAGACGCCGGCCGGCGTCGGCCTCGGCCGCGTGGCGCGCCGCGACCGCTCCGGCGGCGCGGGCGGCCGTGATCGCGGCAGTCGGTGCGGACATGGGGGTACCTCCAAAGGGCGGGGCGTGGGTGCGTGGCGGCACGGTCGGGGCCGGGCGTGGACCGGGGGCCGGGCTGCGGGTCGGGGCTGTGGTCCGGGCCGCGGGGCCGGGCTGCGGGTCGGGGCCGCGGGTCCGGACCGGGGGTGCCCGGCGGCGGCCCGGCGGCTACGGGTCAGCCCTGGGGTGCGGTCCAGTTCCGCGCGGCCCAGGTTTCGAGGGTGATCAGGTCGGAGTGCCGGGCGCGCAGGGCGGGCAGGTCGGCCCGGTAGCCCTCCTTGTTGAACCAGTCGAACATCGTGGCCATCTCGGCGCTGAAGGAGCGGAGCTGCTCGATCGGCTGCTGCTGGAAGCGCACCGGGACGCCGGCCGCCTTCGCGAAGGCGTCGGCCATCTCCGGGCCGGTCAGCTCGTCGCCCGCGATCTCGATGGTGCGGCCCAGGTGGCCCTGCGGGTCCGCGAAGACGTCGGCGGCGAAGACGCCGATGTCGCTGGAGGCGATCATCTGGAGCCTGGTGTCCGGCTCCAGGGCGAGGTTGAGTACCAGCTCGCCGTCGACCGGCGCGGGGCCGATCCACTGGAAGTTGTCGAGGAACATGGTGGGCTGCAGGACGGTCGCGGGCAGGCCCAGCTCCTCGATGTGGGCCTCGATGCGGCCCTTGCTCTCGAAGTGCTCGACACCGCTGCCGCGCCGGGCGCCGCCGACCGAGCCGTAGACGAAGTGAGCGACGCCTGCTCGGGCGGCCGCGTCGGCCACGGCCTTGCCCTGCCGCTCCTCGCCCGCCGCGCCGTCGGGTCCGGTGAAGGTCTGGACGCTGTAGACGCCGTAGACGTCGCGCAGTGCGGCGTCCAGGGAGGCGGTGTCCTCCAGGTCGCCGCGCACCAGCTCGGCGCCCGCGGCCGCGAGGGCCTGCGAGGCCTCCGAGGCGGGGTCCCGGACGAGGGCGCGCACCGGCCAGCCGCGGCGCAGCAGCTCACGGGCCACGGCGCCGCCCTGACGGCCGGTGGCACCGAGGACGAGCACGGTTCCGGCAACAACAGACATGGCAATGCCTTCCACTCAGAAGAACTGTTGGCCCACCAACCATATTGCTTGGCTGGCCAACTATCTACTCTTGGGGCCTGCGTCCCCAAGCCGAAACCATCAGGGTCGTCATGTCGCGCGCCTGCGGAGTGCCCAACGCGTCGATGAAAGCGGCCAGTTGACCGGCCTCGACCAGGCCGCTCTCGACGAGCGTGTGACCCTCCTGCCGCATGCGCAGGCCGATCAGCTCGTCGTCGGCGGCCGACTGCCCGGGACCGGCCGGGGTCACCCGCGAGCCGACCTCCGTCAGCCCGGCGCGCGCGAGCGCCGCGGGCAGATGACGGGCCCAGCCCAGATCCGCTCCCTGTGCTTCCATCCGCCGGACGTACGCGCCGACGAGGGCCCGTCCGACGCTGGTGGGCGCGTGCTCGGCGGGCAGGTAGTAGAAGTCCTCCACCACCAGCCAGCCGCCGGGCGCGACCCAGCCCGCAGCCCGCTCCAGCAGTTCGTCGGGGTTCGCCGCGTGCTCGACCGTGGCGCGGGCGAGCACGAGGTCGAACGTACCCGGGGTGAAGTCACCGGCGCTGATGTCGGACCGCTGAATTGTCAGGTTGGGCGCGCGGCCCTCCTCCAGGTACGCCGTGTCGACGTCCACGGCCAGCACGCTGCCCCGGTCGGCGCGGTCCGCCAGCCAGTACGCCATCGAGCCGCCGCCCGCACCCAGTTCCAGGCACCGCCAGCCGCGCCCGACCGGCAGCGACTCCAGGATCGAGACGGTCACCGGGTCGTACTTCTTCTCGAAGAGCCGCACCTGGTCCAGCCGCGAGAGCTGGTCCTTCGTCAGCGACCCCGTGCTGTACGAGCTCACGCCACCCTCCCCGCGCCCGCCTCGTCCGCCGCCGTGACCTGCGCGTGGACCACCGCCATCACGAACTCCGGCGGCGCGACCTCCAGGGCGGCGATCCCGCCCTGCGCGGCCGCGTTGCGCGGATCCGTCATGTAGGCCCGGTACGCCGCCTCGTCCGTCCACTGCGGGTAGTTGAGGTACGTGCCGCCGTCCAGGCTGATGAAGGGGGTGGCCGACACGAAGCCGGGGAAGGTGCGCTTCCAGTCGGCCGTGTCCAGCAGGTGCCGGAGCAGTGAGCGGGCCGCCACGGCGGTGCCGACGTGCCGGGTGGCGATCGAGACGATGCCCGGGGCGGTGCCGGCCTCGGGGCCGGCCACGTGGGCCGCGCGGGTGCCGCGGAAGGCGCTGCCGGGCTCCGTGCGGAGCGCCGCGCCGGCCGGCAGCGCGGCGGCGGCGGCCGTCCAGTGCGCCTGTGCGTCCCACTCGGTGCAGGTCACGACCGTGCGGCCGTCGAGGCCGAGGTGCACCCGGGCGAAGGCGAAGCCGGGCGCGGGGGCGTACCGGTCGCGGAGTTCCGCGGCGAGGGCGTCGGCGAGGCCGGACGCCGCGGCGCGGCTCTCCGTGTGCCAGGTGTCGAAGGTGACGAAGGGCTCTGGGCTGGGGGTGGTGGACATGGGCTCCTCCGGAGCGACGGGGATCGAAGGGAAGGGGCACGAGCGCCGGGCACGCCGGCAGGTCCGGCCGCGCCGGCGCCGGGGCGCGTCAGGCGGCCGCCGCGCGGGCCCGGCCGGGAGCGGCCGCGTCGCGGGCCAGCAGGCATTCCTCCAGGAAGCCGAGGGCGCGCAGGTGGTACGTACGGGCCGCCCAGCCCAGGCTGATGTTGTGGCCGGCGTCGGGCTGCCGGTCGACCCGTACGACGGCCGAGCCGAGCGGCGCGGTCAGGGCCGCCACCGCCTCCTCGTCGTGCCGCCACCAGCGCTCCTGCTCGGCGAAGGTGAAGCGGACCGGCACCCGCACCCGGGCGGCGATGCCCGGGTACAGCTCCGGCCACCGGGGGCCCTCCAGCGCCTCCGTGTCCGGCACCCGGGCCAGCAGCTCCTGGCCCCGCCGCAGCGCGTCCGGCGGATAGCAGCGCAGGGCACCCCAGTGGCGCCGCCAGTCGCCCGCGGTGTCCGGGCCCGGCATCAGCTCGGGCCCCACGGCGAACCGGCTGCCGATCCCCGAGACGTCGAGCCCCAGCAGCACGGGCCCGGAGCCGGGGGCGGGGCCGGGGCCGGAGCCGAAGCCGGGGCCGAAGCCGGGCCCGAAGCCGGAGCCGAAGCCGGAGCCGGAGCCAGGGCCGGAGCCCGCGCCGGAGTCGTCCGCCGCCAGGGCCAGCGCCAGCTTGCCGCCGTTGGAGTGCGCGAGGACGAACACCCCCGCCCCCACCGCGTGCTCCCGCGCGAAGCCGGCCAGCGCCGCGCGGACGGTACGGGCCTGTCCGGCCACCGGCTGCCCCTCCGGCAGGGCGGCGGCCGAGGCCCCGTACCCGGGCCGGTCCAGGGCCAGTACCGCGTACCCCAGCCGGGCCCCGAGCTCCAGCAGCGAGAGCCCCGGCACGACCCGGCTGTCGAAGTACCCGGCGCGCATCCCGCCCCCGTGCAGGGCCAGCACCAGCGCCCGGGGCCGCCCCCCGGCCGGTTCGGCCAGCAGCCCGGACAGCGGGACCCCGCCGGCGTCGAGCAGCACCTCCCGCACGGTCACCGGAACACCGCGGTGTGCTCCAGCGCCCACTCCCGGAAGGTGCGGGCCGGCCTGCCGGTGACCTCCTCGACCACCGTCGAGCCGACCTCGGCCTCGGTGGTGAGCATCCGGAAGTAGTCGAGTGCGCCGTCCGCGTACGACGGCGGCCAGCCGGCGCCCACCATCGCGTCCCTGGCGGCCTGGTGCTCGATGTCCCGCCACTCCAGCTCGCGGCCGATCACCTCGCCGATGATCCGGACCTGCTCCTCCTGCGACTCCGCGAGCGGGCCGGTGACCAGGTACTTCTGCCCCGCGTGGGCCGTGCCCCGCTCGGTCAGCGAGGCCACCGCGACCGCGGCCACGTCGGCCTCGTGCACGGAGGTGCGGGTGGCCGCGCCGTACGGGAAGTGCACGGTGCCGCCGTTCCTGATCTGCCCGGCGAAGCCCAGGGCGTTGGCCTGGAAGCCGGTGGTGCGCAGGAAGGTCCACTCCAGGGCGGTGTCCTCCAGCAGCTCCTCCAGGTAGGCGTGGCAGTTGTTGTCCACACGCTCCAGCCCGATGTGGACGCCGACCGAGGAGACCAGCACCACCCGGCGGGCGGCGGCCTCGATCTTGCGGACCACGGCGGGCGCGGTCTCCACCGAGGTGGTGAAGAACGGCCACATGAGGAAGACCGCGTCCACGCCCTCCAGGGCGGCGTCCAGGCTGTCCGGGTCCTCCAGGTCGCCCTCGAAGAGCTCGACGCCCTCGGGGACGCGGCCGATGTTCGGGTCGTCCTTGAGGACCAGGGCGCGGGCGGTCACGCCCGCCTCCAGCAGCTGGGCCAGGGCGTGCGGGCCGACGTTGCCGGTGGCGGCGGTGACCAGGACGGTCTGCGGCATCGGGGAGTGCCTTTCTCGTGAGGTGGGGGATGGGTCCGCGCGGCGGAACGGATCGGGCCGCGCGGCGGGTGGGCGGATCGGTTACGCGGCCAGCGCCGCGGTCGTCAGGGAGAGCTGGGCGGCCGTGCCGGTGGCGTGGACGCGGGCCTTCGGGTCGAGCCGGCGCAGCAGGCCGCCGAGGGTGCGGCCGGGGCCCACCTCCACGTACCGGCTCACGCCGAGGGCGGCCATCCGGTCGGCGGCCGCCGCCCAGCGCACCGGCCGGCTCAGCTCGCCGCGCAGGCTCTCCCGCGCGGCCGCGCCCGTGGTGAGGAACTCCCCGGTGGAGCCGCAGACCAGCGGGACGACCGGGTCCCGGAACTCGGTGGCGGCCAGTGCCTCGCCGAACTCCGCCTCGGTCTCCCGCATCAGGCTGGAGTGCAGGGCCGCGCCCACCGACAGGCCCGTGGCGCGGATCCCGGCCGCCCGGGCCGTGTCCAGCACGTGCGCCACTGCCCCGAGCTGCCCGGAGACGACGACGCGGCCGCCCTCGCCGTCGTTGGCGGTCTCCACGGTCTCGCCGGTCGCCCGCCGGGCCTCGGCGCACAGCCGCCCGGCCGCCGCGAGCGGCAGCCCCCAGAGGGCCGCCATCCGCCCCGGCACCCGGTCGTCGGCCGCGGCCACGAGCTCGCCGCGCAACCGCACCAGCCACAGCGCGTCCGTCCAGTCCAGCGCGCCCGCCGCGACGAGCGCCGTGTACGCGCCGAGGCTGTGGCCCACCACGACGTCCGGCTCGGCACCGCGCGAGCGCAGCACGTCCAGCGTGACCAGGCTGGTCAGCAGCACGGCCGGCTGGCTCACGGGCGCCTCGCGCAACGGGCCGTCGGGGCCGTGCAGACAGGCCCACGACAGCGGGATGCCCAGCAGCCGGTCGGCCTCCAGGTAGTACCGGTCGGCCAGTTCGGGACGGCCGGCGAGCAGGTCCCGGCCCATGCCGGCGCGCCGCGCGCCCTGTCCCGGGAAGAGGAATGCGGTACGGGTCATGCCAGTTGGTTCCTTCTCTGTTCGGGCCGCTCCGGTCAGGCGAGCCAGTCCGGCGGCAGCCAGTGGACGCGCAGCTGCCGGGGCGCGGGCCCCTGGACCGCCACCGCGGCGGTGTGGGCGGGCGGGCAGGACACGTCGAACACCGTCCAGCCGTGGGGCCGCAGGCGGTGGTCGGAGCCCAGGTAGTCGGCGGCGGGCGAGCGGCGCAGGCCCGTGCCGATGCCCTTCAGGTAGGCCTCCTTGCGCGTCCACATGCGGCCGAACAGCTCGGGGCGGGCCTCCTCCGGCGCCGCCTCCAGCTCGGCGCGCTCGGCCGGGTGGAGCGTGCGCGCGACGGCGTCGACGGTCCGGTCCCCGGTCCTGCGCTGTACGTCCGCCCCGACAGGGGTGGCGGCCACGGCGAAGAGGGCGAGCCCGCCGCTGTGCGACACCGAGAAGTGCAGCTTCAGGCCCGGGCACGGGATCACCGGCCGGCCCAGCGGCTCCCGCCAGATGGGGATCTCCTCGGGGCCGATGCGCAGCCAGCCGGCCAGCAGCCGCCGCAGCGCGATGTGCGCGGCGGCGTACGCGCGGGCGTCGGTGGGCCGTACGAAGGCGGCCACCCGGTCCCGCTCCGCCGGGTCGAGCACGGACAGGTCCAGGGGGCCGGCCTCGGGCGGGGGCGCCTTCAGCATCCACAGGTCGACCAGTCCCGGTCCCGGCAGCCCCTTGGGGGGCAGCCGGCGCCGGGGTACGCCGGGTGACGCGGGTCCCCGCGCGCCCGGCGCCCGCGTGGGGTCCTCCGGCACCTCCGCCGCCGCGGTGCGGGTCCGCGCGGCGGGTCGCCTCGTGCGTGTTCCGTTCAGTTCCGCACGGCTCCTCTCCGGCTTCCGCCGGCCGGCCCGCCCGACGGGTCGGCCAGTTCGGGGCCCAGCCCCAGGACGGTGCCCAGCACGCCGTACACGTACCGGTTGACCACCTGGGTGCGGGCGTCGGTGTCGGTGGCGCCGAGCGCCGGGTGCCGGGTGGGGCGGACCGTGCCGCTCCTGATCGGGCCCACCGGGATCAGCTCCCGTACGGCACGCGGGTGCGCGCCTCCCGCAGCGCCGTGCCCCACCAGGTCAGCTGGTCCAGCAGCACCTTGGCGGCGCGCTCGGGGCCCGTCTCGTCCCGGGGGCGGCCGTCGGCGTCGAACTGCTCGTGCGCGGAGTGGAAGCTGACGCAGTCGCGGACGGTGACGGCGTGCAGCTCGGCGAAGACCGGGCGGAGCTGCTCCACGGCGCGCAGGCCGCCGGAGAGGCCGCCGTACGAGACGAAGCCGACCGGCTTGGCCTGCCACTGCGTGTAGTGCCAGTCGATGAGGTTCTTCAGCGGGGCCGGGAAGCTGTGGTTGTACTCCGGCGTGACGACGACGAAGGCGTCGGCGGCCTGGAGCCGGGGAGAGACCTCGGCGAGCACGGCCCGGGCCTCGGGGGAGGGGTCCTGGGAGAGCTCCAGCGGCAGGGCGTGCTCCCCGAGGTCGATGAGGTCGACGTCGAGGTCGCCGCGCTCGCGGGCGATGCCGGTGAACCAGGAGCTGATGACGGGGCCGAAGCGGCCGGCGCGGCTGCTGCCGACGATCACGGCGAGGCGGAGCGGTTCAGTGGACATGGGATTCCTTACGTGAGGTCGGGGAGGTGGTCCGGGGGACGGCCGGCGCCGGTGCGGGCGCGCGGCGGCCGGGGAGTACGCCGGCCAGCGCGACGCACAGCCCGGCCAGGCCGACCCCGGTCACGAGGAGCAGTGCGGCGCGGTACCCGGCGGTGCTCAGGGCCGCCACCGCGGTGAGGGTGACGGCCGCGCCCGTCTGGACGGCGGTCTGGTAGAGGCTTCCGGCGGTGCCGCGCAGCTCGGCGGGCACCGCGGCGGTGGCCTGGGTGTGGAGGGCGGTGAAGGACAGCACGAAGCCGGCGCCCACCAGCAGCATCACGGGCAGGACCTGGCTCGCGTACCGCGCCGGCATGCCGACGCCGAGGGCCAGCAGGTAGCCGGCGGGCGGCGCCACCGCGCCCAGGGCGATCAGCCGGGCCGCGCCGAACCGGCTGACCAGCCGCCCCGAGTGCAGGGCGGTGAGCATCAGCGGCACGCTGGCGGGCAGGAAGGCCAGCCCGGTCGCGAGCGGTCCCCAGCCGGCGCCGTTCTGGAGGCGCAGGGTGAGCAGGAACAGCAGCCCGAGGTACGAGCCGTTGAGCGCGGCGGCGCCGAGCGCGGACCGGACCAGGGCGGGGCTGCGCAGCAGCACCCCCGGCACCAGCGGACCGCGCACGGCGCCCCGCGGGGTGTCGTCGGCCGGGATCAGCCGCAGTCCGAGGACGAACAGCACGAGCACGACCGGCGCCGGGAAGGCGAAGGTGAGCCGCCAGCCGGCTTCGGTGAGGGCGCCCGACAGCAGCAGTCCCCCGGTGAAACCGGCGGCCCCGAAGAGCGTGTACACGGACAACGCCCGTTCCCGCGGCCGCCCTTCGGGGAAGGCGGTGGCGATGATCGCGAGCCCGGTGGGCGCGGTCAGCGCGGCGCACACCCCCTTGACCAGCCGGGTGCCGAACAGCACCGCGGGCTCGTCGGTGAGGGCGCCGGCCACGGAGGCCGCGGCGAAGCCGAGCAGCGCGGCCAGGTAGACGGGGCGGCGCCCGTAGCGGCCGGTGATCCGCGTGCCGAAGAGCAGCAGTCCGCCGAAGCCGAGCGCGAAGGCGCTGAGCACCCAGTGCAGCCGGCTGTCGGGGATGCCCAGGTCGGCGCCGATCGAGGGGGCGGCGACGACGGCGGTGGACACCTCCAGGGCGTCGATGAGCATGTTGCCCGCCAGCACGCCGAGCAGCCCCCACAGGGCGGTCTTGGGAAGGGTCATGGTCCGTGCGGCTCAGCCGAGGAGGGTGCCGCCGGTCGCGTCGACGAACGAGCCGGTGATCCAGCGGGCGTCGTCGGAGGCGAGGAAGGCGATGATGTCGGCGACGTCCCGCGGCTCGCCCACCCGGTTGAAGGCGGACAGTCCCGACATGGCCTCGACGGCCTCGGGGATGTCGAAGAGCGGGTTGTCGTTGCGGGTGATGCCCGGGGCCACGGAGTTGATGGTGATGTTCCGGGGGCCGAGCAGCTTGGCGTAGTGCAGGGCGAGCATCTCGACCGCGCCCTTGCTCATGGCGTAGGCGATCTCGTCGGGGTTGGCGAACTTCGTGAGCCCGGAGGAGATGTTGACGATCCGTCCGCCGTCCGGGATGTTCGCCAGAGCCCGCTGGATGATGAAGAACGGCGCCTTGGCGTTGACGGCGAACAGCCGGTCGAACTGCTCGGGCGTGGTGTCCTCGGGCTTCACCCCGCCCATCACCCCGGCGTTGTTGACCAGGATGTTCAGCTCGGTGGAGCCGGTGCGCTCCTTCAGGCCCTGCTCCAGGGCGAGGAAGAGCTCGTGCACGTCGCCGGGGACACCGAGTTCGGCCCGGACGGCGAAGGCGCGGCCGCCGTCCTTCTCGATGCCGGCGACCACCTCGGCGGCGGCGTCCGCGCCGGTGGAGTAGTGGACGGCGACGAGCGCGCCCTCGCGGGCGAGGCGCTCTGCCGTGGCGCGGCCCATGCCCCGGCTGGCGCCGGTGACCAGGGCGGTCTTACCCGTCAGATTTCCCATGGGGGCACTCCTGTCGACGCGCTGGGGCGTCCGTGTGGTGGGGGTGGTCGGTGGTGTGGTGGGGGGCGCGGCGGCGGGCCGGCCGGCCTTGCCGGCGCGGTCCGCGTCGGACCTGTCGGACCCGTCGGACCCGTCGGACCGGAACCAGCGGTCCAGCGCCGCCGTCAGCCCGGCCGGGTCGCCGCCGGCCCAGGCGACGTAGCCGTCGGGGCGCACCAGCAGCGCCGGTACGCCGGCCGGCCCGCCTCCCTCGGGGGCGGCGGGGGCGGTGACCGTGTCCACGGACCCGGCACGGGACCGGGCGGCACCGGCCAGCGCGGCCGCGTCGGGACCGGGGAAGAGCAGCAGCACGCCGCGGCCCGCACGCAGCGGCCCGAGGGCGGCGGCCGTGCCCGGCTCCGCGTACGGGAGCCTGGCTCCGGTGAGCGGGTGGGCGCCTGGGTCCGCCTCGTACCGGATGTCGAGGCCGCTGATCATCCCGGCGAGGTGGGCCCGTACCCGTTCGTACCCGATCAGCTCCCCGAAGACGGAGCGCAGCGCGTCCACCTCGGGGCCGCCGAGCAGCAGCCGGGCCTGGGCGGAGATGTTGCCCAGCACCCGGCGGCCGACCTCGTGCCGCTCGCGGTGGTAGGAGTCGAGCAGCCCGGGCGCGGCGCGGCCGAGGGCGGTGGCGGCGAGCTTCCAGCCGAGGTTGACCGCGTCCTGGAGGCCGAGGTTGAGGGCCTGGCCGCCGATCGGCATCTGCTGGTGCGCGGCGTCGCCGGCGAGCAGCACGCGGCGGTCGCGGTAACGGCCGGCGTGCCGGGACGCGTCGCCGAAGGCGTTGACCCACAGCGGGGTGCCGCCGGCGATGTCCTCACCGGTGACGTTCCGCCAGGCCTCGGCGATCTCCGCGAACTCCGGTTCGGCGGACCGCTCCCGGGCGGTCCGGCCGAACTCGTGGACCATCACGCGGGTGACCCCGTCACCGCGGCGGGCCGCGATGGCGAGTCCGCCGGGCAGCCGCTGGAAGCGCCGGTTCGGGATCTCGACGCCGGCCACGTCGGCCCGGATCAGCTCGCGCTCCGCGTCGTGCCCGGGGAACTCGAAGCCGGCCAGCCGCCGGACGGCCGAGCGCTCCCCGTCGCAGCCCACCACGTAGCGCGCGGTGAGACGGACGGGCCCCGCGGGGCCGTGCGCCTCGACGGTGACGTGGTCCGGGTGCTGGGCCAGGCCCGTCACCTCGTGGCCGCGCCGGAGGTCGGCGCCGAGGCCGGTGGCCCAGGTGCCGAGCAGCTCCTCGGTGCGGATCTGCGGGACCTTCCACTGCCCGGGGTGCGGGCTGGGGAGGTCCAGCGAGAGGGGGACGCCGCCGAAGTGGCCCATGGGCTCGTGCGGGGGCGTGCCCAGCCCGTCGAGGAGGCCGCGCTGGTCGAGCAGCTCCATGGTGCGGGCGTGCAGGGTCGAGGCGCGGGACTCGGTGGTCGGCGCGTCCCGGGCCTCCAGCACGATCACGTCGGCGCCGCCCAGGCGGAGTTCACCGGCGAGCATGAGGCCGACGGGACCCGCCCCGACGACGATCACATGGGTGTCCACGGCGTCCATGGGCTCAGCGCTTGCCTTCGGCGTACGCCTTGGCGTGGCCGAGGGTGGCCCGGCTGTTGGTGCTGAGGGCGGTCCGCACGTACTCCCTGGCCTGCGCGACGTCCGCGTCCGGGCCGAGGATCTTCCGGATGTTCTCGGCGCGCAGCACGACCGTGTGCTGGGAGGAGGCGGCCACGCCGGTGGCGGTCTCGCGGAAGGTCCAGTACCCGGTGTGCAGGTTCATCAGCGCGGGCAGCGTGGTCTGCTTGTACGCGATCCTCTCGGTGGGCAGGCAGACGCGGTAGGACTTCGTGGTGTGCGTGGAGCCGTCCTTGGCGCGGGTGTCCATCTCCAGCGTCTGGAGGCCCGGGGTGTCCTCGGTGAGGCGGACGGTGGCCACGTGCGGGAGCCGCTCGGACCACAGCTGGGCCTCGTTGATGAAGTCGTAGACGTCCTTGGCGGAGCCGGCGATCTCGACGGTGTCCTCGAAGGAGAAGGTCAGCTCCTCGGAGGCGGTGGCGAGTTCGACGTTCGTCTTCAGCGCGGCCAGCTCGGAGCGCGAGTTGCGGTCGACGGCCTCGTCGATCCAGGCGAGGCCGGCCGGGTCGTCGTCGACGGCCGTGTAGTCGTGCAGCAGCCGGATCCGGGACTCGGTGTCCGAGAGCGGCTCGATGATCCAGGTGCCGCCCATGGAGGCGACCGGCGGGGTGGAGACCTGCTGGCGGAACTCGATGCGCAGCGCCCCGGGGTCGAGGACGCGGCGCGAGGTCCAGTTCTTGGCCTCGCCGTTGGCGGTGGCCCAGATCCGGATGAGTTCCTCGTTGCCGGAGCGCTCCAGGTGGTCGACGTAGAGGGTGGGCGGGAAGATCCGCGGCCAGTTCTCCACCTCGGCGATCAGCCGGTAGACGGCGGCTGCCGGGGCGGAGACGGTGATCTCGTGCTCCACCTCGCGCACCTCGCGCGGGCCGGACACAGACATGCTTGTCCCTTCTGGGTGGTGGGGGCGGACCGACGGTGGTGCGCCGGACGGGGTGTCGCGGCCGGACCGGGGTCGGGGCCGGACGGGCAGCGCGGCCGGACGGGTCGGGGCCGGACGGGTCGGGGCCGGACGGGCGCCTGGGGCCTAGAAGTTGCCGAGGCCGCCGCAGACGTTGAGTGCCTGCGCGGTGATGGAGGCGGCGGTGTCGGAGGCCAGGTAGCCGACGAGGCCGGCGACCTCCTCCGGGGTGGAGTAGCGGCCGAGCGGGATCTTGGCCTGGAACTTCTGGAGGATGGCGTCCTCGGAGGTGTCGTAGGCGGCCGCGTAGCCCTGGCGGACGCGCTGGGCCATCGGCGTCTCGACGTAGCCGGGGCAGACCGCGTTCACGGTGATCCCGGTGGGCGCCAGCTCGTTGCCCAGCGCCTTGGTGAAGCCGACCACGCCGTGCTTCGAGGCCGAGTACGGGGCACCGAGGACGACACCCTGCTTGCCCGCCGTCGAGGCGATGTTGATGATCCGGCCGCGGTCCTTGTGGCGCATGCCGCCGGCGTTGAGCACGGCCTTGGTGAGGCGGAAGACGCTGTTGAGGTTCGTGTCGATCACGTCCTCCCACAGCTCGTCGGCGATGTCGGCGGTCACGCCGCCACCGCTCCGGCCGGCGTTGTTGACCAGCACGTCGACCGTGCCGAAGCGCTCGACCGCGGCGGTGACGAACGCGTCGACGGCCTCCTGGGAGCGCACGTCGAGGGTCTGGCCGTCGACGTCGAGGCCCTCCTCGCGCAGCTCCTCGACCGTGCTGCGGACGTTCTCGGCGTCCCGGGCGCCGATGAAGACGCGGTGGCCCTGCTGGGCCAGCAGGCGGGCGGCGGCCCGGCCGATGCCGCTGGTGGCGCCGGAGACGAGGGCGACCCGCTGCTCGGTGTTCGACATGAAAGGGCTCTCCTGTGGAAGGGGGCGGGGACAGGGGGGGGCGGTCCGCCGCCGCGGCGGGGTGCGGGCCCGCCGCGGCGGCGTACCGGAAGGTGCCGGGGCGGCTCGGGTCAGGCGGCGACGGGGGCGTTCGCGGCGACCGCCGCGTTCACGGCCGCGACCAGGGCGCGCGGGGTGGGGTTGTCGGCGAGCACGTCGTCGTCGAGGGTGATGCCGTACTCGCGCTCGATGCGGCTGGCGGTCTCCAGCATGGCCAGGGACTCGTAGCCGAGCTGCTCGAACTCGGTGTCGAGGATGTCGCCGTCCAGGTCGACGCTCTCGTCGGCGCCGGCGCCCTCCAGCAGGATGCGCTTGAGGTCCTCGGTGGTGAACTCGTGCTGGGACATGCGTGTGCCTTCCTGTCTTCCGTGTGCGTGCGTGGGGGACGGTCCGGGCCGCGCGGGGCGGACCGGACCGCGGTCAGCCGGCGGCCCGGACGACCAGGGCCGAGTTGAAGCCGTGGTGGCCGCGGGCGAGCACCAGCGCGGTGCGCACCTCGGCGGTGCGCGCCTGGCCGGTGACCAGGTCGAGCCCGTACGCGCCGGCCGGCTCGACGTTGGTGGTGGCGGGGATGACGCCCTCCCGGACGGCCAGCAGCGCGGTGGCGACGTCCAGCGGCGCGGCGCCCGAGTAGAGGCGGCCGGTCATGGTCTTCGGCGCGGTGACGGGTACCCCGCGCGGCCCGAAGACCGCGGTGATCGCCTCGGCCTCGATCCGGTCGAGCTCCGGCACGGCCGCGCCGTCCGCGAAGACCACGTCGACCTCACCGGCCGTCACCCCGGCGTCGGCCAGGGCTAGTTCGATGGCCTTGCGCAGTCCGGGCCCGCGGCCGCTGCCCGGCCGGGGGTCGAAGGTCGAGCCGTACCCGGCGATCTCGCCGTAGACGCGGGCGCCGCGGGCGCGGGCCGCCTCCTCGTCCTCCAGGATCAGGATCGCGCCGCCCTCGCCCGGCACGTGCCCGTGGGCGTCGGCGTCGAAGGGCAGGTAGGCGCGGTCGGCGTCCTCGCTGGTGGACAGGCGGTCACTCGCCAGCTGCGCCACCCAGCCCCAGGGGCAGATGGAGGCGTCGATCGAGCCGGAGACGATCAGGCGGGTGCCCTTGCGGATCTGGCGGCGCGCGTGGGCGAGGGCGTCGAGGCCGCCCGCCTGGTCGCTGACGACGACGCCGGATGGGCCCTTCATGCCGTTGCGGATGGAGATCTGGCCGCTGTTGACGGCGTAGAACCAGGCGAAGGACTGGTACGCCGAGACGTGCTGGCTGCCCTGGCTCCACAGCTTCTGCAGCTCGCCCTGGCCGAACTCGAAGCCGCCGGAGGAGCTGGCCGTCACGACGCCCATGTCGTAGGCCGCGAGTTCCTTGGGGTCCACGCCCGCGTCGGCCAGCGCCCAGTCGGTCGCGACGAGCGCGAGCCGGGTCATCCGGTCGGTCTGCGGGATCAGCCTGCTGGGCAGGTGGTCCTCGGCACGGAAGTCGTGGATCTCCCCGGCCAGGGTGGCGGGGTAGGAGTCGGCGGGGAAGCGGGTGATGCGGGAGATGCCGCTCTTGCCGACCCGGGTGGCCTCCCAGTAGTCCTGGTTTCCCAGGCCGTTGGGGGCGGCGATGCCGATGCCGGTGACGACCGTCCTGACGGGCCTGTCGCTCATGCGGCGCTCCTTCCGGGGCGGGCGAGCACCATGGCGCTCTGGAAGCCGCCGAACCCGCTGCCGACGGTCAGCACGGCGTCCGTCTTCCACTCGCGCGCCGTCAGCGGCACGTAGTCGAGGTCGCACTCGGGGTCGGGGGTGTGCAGGTTGGCGGTCGGGGGCACGACGTTGTGCTCCATCGCCAGCACGGAGGCGGCGATCTCGATGGAGCCGATGGCGCCGAGCGAGTGGCCCACCATCGACTTGATGGAGGAGACCGGGGTCCGGTAAGCGTGCTCGCCGAGGCTCTTCTTGAACGCGGCCGTCTCGTGGCGGTCGTTCTGCTTGGTGCCCGAGCCGTGGGCGTTGATGTAGTCGACGTCCTCCGGGTTCAGCCGCGCCTCCGCCATGGCGACGCCGATCGCCTCGGCCATCTCCGCGCCGTCCGGCCGCAGGCCCGTCATGTGGTACGCGTTCGAGCGGGTGGCGTACCCGGCGATCTCCGCGTAGATGTGCGCGCCGCGCCGGCGGGCGCTCTCCAGCTCCTCCAGGACGAAGACGGCGGAGCCCTCGCCGAGCACGAAGCCGTTGCGGGTGCCGTCGAAGGGCCGCGAGGCGTGTGCGGGGTCGTCGTTGCGCGGGGTGGTCGCCTTGATCGCGTCGAAGCAGGCCAGGGTGATGGGGGAGATGGGCGCGTCGGTGGCGCCCGCGACCATCACGTCGGCCGAGCCCTCGCGGATCAGCTCGACGGCGTGCCCGACCGAGTCCAGGCCGGAGGTGCAGCCGGTGGAGACCACCGTGGAGGGGCCCTCGGCGCCCACGGCCCACGCGACCTCGGCCGCGAAGGAGCTGGGCACCAGGTAGTTGTAGAGGTGGGGCACCGCGTACGTGTGGTCCACCTGCGCCAGCCGTCCGCCGTCGCTGACCACCCGGTACTCCTCGTCGAGGCCCATGGTGGCGCCGACGGCGCTGCCGATGGTGATCCCGGTGCGGTACGGGTCACCCGCGGCCAGGTCCAGGCCGCTGTCCGCCACCGCCTCGCGGGCGGCGACGACCGCGAGCTGCGCCGCGCGGTCCATCCGGCGGATCTCCTGCGCGCCCAGCCCGGCGGCCTCGGGGTCGAAGTCGATCTCGGCGGCGACGCGGGACCGGAACTGGGAGGGGTCGAAGAAGGTGATCCCCCGGGTCGCGGTGCGTCCCGCGCTGAGCAGGTTCCAGAAGTTCTCGGCCCCCACGCCGCCCGGCGCCAGGACGCCGATGCCCGTGATGACCACTCGGCGCCCCGTCACGAGCTGCCTCCGATCATGTCCGCGGACGCCTTCACTCGGAGGCCGTCCAGTTGTAGAAGCGCGTGGCCATGGCGTCGGCGGGCGAGCGCCAGGTCGCCGGGTCGTACGCCTGGATGAAGGGCTTGAGGTCCTCGCTGATGCCCACGAAGCGCGGGTCGGTCTTGGCGGCCTCGATGCGCTCGCCGCCGTCTTCGGAGTCGAAGTCCTGGAGGTGGAAGTACAGGCCCCGGTACGAGAAGAGCTGGCGGCGGCGGGTGCCCATGCGGTGGGGCATCTCGGTGCCGTCGAACTCGCCGAAGAGCTTGGCGACGTCGAGGCTGGACCCGGGGTCCATGCGCGCGACGATCAGCGTGCTGTGCATGTGCGTCTCTTTCCGTCAGTGGATGGGGGGTCGCCGCGACGGCTCAGCGGGCGGGGCCGAACCAGCGCTCCAGCGCCATCGGCAGGTCGCCGTGGCTGCCGGGCGCCGCCCACGCGACGTATCCGTCGGGCCGTACGAGCACGGCGGCGGTGCCGGTCAGCGGGCTGTCCGCGGGCAGGCCGGACGGGGTCGCGGTGACCACGTCCACCCGGTCCAGCCAGGGGGCGGCCCGGCGGCGCAGCTCGGCGTTGTCCGCGAGGTCGAGCAGGACGCCGCGGCCCTGGTGCAGGGCCCGGGTGCTGGAGTCGACGAGCCGGTCGCCGGTGAGGGCGACCTCGGGCAGGCGGCGGCCCAGCAGCGGGTGCCGGCCGCCGTCGAGCTCGTAGCGGATCTCCAGGCCGGAGACCATGGCGGCGAAGTGCTTCGCGACCTCGGGGTACCGGATCAGCTCGGTCAGCACGTCGCGCAGCGGCTGTACCTCGGGGCCGGAGAGGAACAGCAGGCCCTGGGCCTGGGTGTTCATCAGCAGCCGCTTGCCGACCGGGTGGCGCTCGGCGTGGTACGTGTCGAGCAGCGCCTCCGGTGCCCGGCCGCGGACCACGGCGCCCAGCTTCCAGCCGAGGTTCACGGCGTCCTGGATGCTGGTGTTCATGCCCTGGCCGCCGGCCGGGAGGTGGATGTGCGCGGCGTCGCCGGCCAGGAAGACCCGGCCGCGCCGGTACTCGGTGACCTGGCGGGTGGCGTCGCCGAAGGAGGACACCCAGACCGGCTCGGCGTGCGAGATGTCGTCGCCGGTCAGCCGCTGCCAGGCCGCCGCGACCTCCGCCCAGGCGGGCGGGGTCTTGCGGCGCTGCGGCGGGGTGCCCCGCTCGCAGACGATCAGCCGGGTGATCCCGCCGGGCAGCGGGCCGACCATGACCATGCCGCCGGGCAGGGTCTCGCCGATCATCCGGGGCGCCAGCTCGATGCCCTTCACGTCCGCCAGGAACATCTCCAGCGTGGCGGCCGTGCCGGGGAAGTCGAAGCCCGACTGCCGGCGGATGGTGGAGCGGCCGCCGTCGCAGCCGACCAGGTACTCGGCGCGCAGCGTGTGCACGCCCTCCGGGCCCCTGACCTCGACCTCGACGCAGTCCTCCTTCTCCCGGACGGAGAGGACCTCGTGGCTGCGCCGGATGTCGGCGCCGAGCTGCGTCGCCCACTCCTCCAGCACCGTCTCGGTGGCCGACTGCGGGATGGTCTTGGCGGCCTGGTGGGCGCCGTCGAGCACCCCGAAGTCGACCGGCAGGCCGCCGAAGTGGCCCTGGTTGCTGACCTCGATGTCGCCGAACCGGGAGAGCAGCCCGCGCTGGTCGAAGACCTCCATCGTGCGGGCGGTGAAGCCGAGCCCGCGGGACTCCCCGGTCCGGGCGGCGAGCTTCTCCAGGACGATGACGTCCGCGCCCGCCAGGCGCAGTTCGCCGGCGAGCATCATGCCCGCGGGCCCCGCGCCCACGACAATCACGGCGGAATCCATGTACCTCTCCTCGGTCGTCCGACACAGAACTTTCGACACAGAACTGCGGAAGCTAGCGACGAGCTTCGCCGCCGGGTAATTGCCGGGACAAGGTGCGGCCATTCAGGTCCGTGCGCAGTTTGGTGATGCGCGCGCGGGAATCGCGCAGAAAAGAGAAAACAGGTCAGGGTTCTGAGCGACTTGACACACTCAATTAGGCCGGGGTGGCATGCGGCCCCCGATGCATAGAATTCCCGGTGTTCGCGCGTTCGCGGAGCACTAGAGAGGGGGAGAGATGGGCCAGGTACCGCTGTCCGTGGTGCAGACCCCCCTGCCGCTCCAGCGCGGCGGCGAATCCCGCCCGTCGGAGAGCTGGCGGGTGCTGGTGATCGACAGCCGGCAGCGCGACGCGCAGGCCCTGGGGGACCGGCTGCGCCGCCACGGCCACGAGGTCTGGACCTCGGGTACGGGCGCCTCGGCGCTGGAGTCCTACGGGGACGCCAGCCTCGTGCTGCTGGAGCTCGAACTCCCCGACCTGGACGGACTGGAGGTGTGCCGGCAGATCCGCGCCGCCAGTGACGTCCCGGTGATCGTGGTGACCTCCCGCGGCAGTGAGCTGGACCGGGTGCTCGGCCTGCAGGCGGGGGCGGACGACTACCTGGTCAAGCCCTACGGCTTCCAGGAGCTGATGGCCAGGATGGACGCCGTGATGCGGCGGGTGAAGCCCCAGCCGCTGGCCCCGGAGAGCATCGAGCACGGGCGGCTGAGAATCGACGTGGCGGCTCGCGAGGTGACCCTCGACGACGAGCCGGTCGAATTGTCGCGCAAGGAATTCGACCTGCTGCACGTGCTGGCCGCACACCCCGAGGCGATCGTGCCGAGGAGGCAGTTGATGAATCGCGTCTGGGGTGGTTCCCGTTCGCGCAGGACCGTCGACACCCATGTGAGCAGTCTGCGCACGAAATTGGGTTCCCGGGACTGGGTGATCACGGTCCGGGGTGTGGGTTTCCGCATAGGGAATGTCAACACCACGTAAATTCGGGAGCCATTTCCCGGCCCCGGGGGACGCGGCCGCCGTCGGGCCCTCGACCGAGGTCCCGACGTACCCGCGGGCGGCGGACACCCGGGCGGGGTGCCGGCCCGCAGGCTCCGGCGGCCGGGGGCGGCTCAGCCCTCCCGGGTGTAGGTCAGGGGAGGCTTGTCGCTGCCGGTCAGCCGCCGCTCCAGCCGGCCGTCCGGCAGCAGGGTCAGCACGCTCCAGGGGCCGGGCCCGCAGGTGGCGGGGTCGCCCGAGGTGACGGTCGAGGCGTCCAGCTCGACCGGCGGGCCGGCCGAGCGCAGGGTGGCCGTCCAAGTGCAGGTGTACGCCGGGTCGGTCTTGACCAGCGTCATCACCTGCTCGCCCACCGCGCCCGCGCGCAGCGTCAGGCGCCAGGTGCGCAGCTCGCTGGACCAGGTGCCCAGGTAGCCGGCGGGGATGCCGCCGCCGGCCGTCGGGTCCGGCGAGGGGGCCGACGGCGAGGGGCTTCCAGTACGGCTCCGGTCGGGCGTGCCGGAGGCGGTGGCCGGACGGCGGGGGCCGGTGCCCTTGAGGTCGTCCCGGTCGTGGTCGCCGTGCCAGCCGTTCATGAAGGCGAACACCGTGCCGCCGGCCAGCACCGCGACCACCAGCGCCACCACCACCAGGAACGCCGACGACCCGCCGCGGGGCCGCTCCGCGGGAACCGGCGGCGGAGGCGGACACGCCACCCCGAAGCCGCCGCCAGGCCCGAAGCCGCCGCCCGCCCCGAGTCCACTGCCCGGCCCGTGGCCGCCGCCCGTTCCGGAGCCGCCGTCCGGTCCGTACCCCGGGACGGCCCGCGCCCCGTACGCGGCGGGCCCCGCGGGCCCGGCACCCGGCCCGCCCGGCTGCCCGTACCCGCCCGGCTGCCCGTAACCGCCCGGAGGGGTTCCGTACCCGCCCGGAGGGCCGCCGTATGGGCCGCGCGGGGGCCCGTACCCGTACCCGTCCGCGGCCGGCGGGGGCTGCCCCACCCGTGTCGTCGGCCCCTGGGGCGGCTCCGCCCGTGCCGGGCCCGCGTCCTCCCGGTCCAGCAACTCCACCGCGTGCCGCCCCAGCTGGGCCACCAGGGCGGCCGGCAGCCAGGGTTCCAGCGCCCTGCCGTCGGCCACCGTGTCTCCGGCGCCCACCCGGGCCAGCACGTCGGCCGGTGTCGGCCGGGCGCCCGGATCCTTGTGCAGGCAGTCGCGGACCAGCGGCCGCAGCGCCTCCGGCACCCCGGTCAGGTCCGGCTCCGCGTCGGCGATCCGCAGCAGCAGCGCGGCCACCCCGCCCGCGCCCTCCGCCTCGCCGAACGGGAGTCGCCCGGAGGCCGCGTAGGCCAGCAGCGATCCCAGGCAGAACACGTCGCACGCCGCCGTCACGGCCTCGCCCCGCACCTGCTCGGGGGCCATGAAGCCGGGGGAGCCCACCAGTTCGCCGGTCCGCGTGTGGCCCGGATCGCCGGCCAGCGCCCGTGCGATGCCGAAGTCGATCACCCGCGGCCCGTCCAGCGTGACCAGCACGTTCGACGGCTTGAGGTCGCGGTGGACCATCCCGGCCGCGTGGATGTCCTGGAGCGCGTACGCCAGCCCGGCGGCCAGGATCCGCACCGAGCGCTCGGGCAGCGGCCCGAACTGCCGGGCCACGACGGCGCTCAGGCTGGGCCCGGCCACGTACCCGGTCGCCAGCCAGGGCACCGGCGCCTCGGTGTCCGCGTCCAGCACGGGCGCGGTCCACGCGCCGCCCACCCGCCGCGCGGCGGCCACCTCCTGGCGGAACCGGGCGCGGAACTCGGCGCGTTCGGCCAGCTCGGGCCGCACCAGCTTGACCGCCACCGTCCGGCCGCGCTCCGACCGGGCGAGGTACACCTGGCCCATTCCGCCCGCGCCCAGCCGCGCCAACAGGCGGTAGCCGCCGATGCGTTGCGGATCCCCGAATGCCAGCTGCTCCATGGCCGCGCGGCCCCTTCCCCCAGGACCCGGCCGGCCGGGTCCTCGTCCCGCCCCGGCCCGTCCCGCCGTCGCGTCTTCCGCGGTCGTCCCTCTCCGCCTCACGAGACGCCGCGGCCCTGGGGTTCAGTTTCAGCCCTCGGCGCCCTCTTCGGCACCCGTTCTGATCGTGTCCATCGCACGGGCCAGCCGCTCCAGCACCCGCGCGGTCTCGGCGAAGCCCTCCGGCCCCAGCTCGGCGGCCAGCCGGTGGGCGAGGTCCGCGTGCCCGGGACCGATACGGGCCACCGCGGCCCGGCCCTCCTCGGTGGGCCGGACCAGCTTTGCCCGCCGGTGGGCCGGGTTGACCGCGTACTCGGCCAGCCCCTGCGCCACCAGCAGGTCCGCCACCCGCTGCACGCTCTGCCGGGTGATCCCCATGGTCCGGGCGATCCCCGCCACCGGCAGCGGCTCGCGCAGCACCGCGCCGAGCACCTGCCAGCGGGCGGCGGTCAGCCCGGCCGGGCCGGCCAGCTCCTCGGACACCGCGAGGAACTGGCCGTTGAGCCGGAACACCCCGAGCGCGGTGCGGCTCAGCAGGTCCTGCTCGGCCCGCGTGCCCGCCGCGTTCCCGTCAGGCATCCCCGCGCTCCGCTGCCGCCGCCAGGACCCCGTACGCCGCCGGGTCGGAGTCGTGGAACAGCCGGTACCAGGCGTCGAGCACCTCGCCCCGGTAGACGTCCAGCCGGGCGAACACCTCGCGGGCGAAGGCCACCGGCTCCGTCGGCCCCGCGGTGATCAGGTCGCCGCCGGTGACCGCGTCGGCCTCGACGTACCGCTCGCCGCCCGCGTACCCCGTGGCGGCCAGGTAGAAGGACGCGGCACTGGTGTGCGGCCGGTCGTCCAGCAGACCCTCCCGGGCGAGCCCGGCCGTCGCCCCGCAGATGGCGGCCACCGGCACGCCCGCGTCCAGGAAGCGCCGGGCCGCGGCCGCGAAGGGGGTCAGCGCGTCGCCCTCGTCCCAGAGTCCGGCGCCGGTCAGGATCAGCAGCGAGGAGTCCTCGGGGCTCAGCTCGTCCAGCGACAGGTCGGGCTGGATCCGGACCCCGCCCATGGTGGTGACGGGCTTGCCCGCGTCCAGGGCCACGGTGCGGACCTCGTACCCGCGCTGGGCGAGGTGGGCGGTGGTGTGGCCGGTCTCCCAGTCCGCGTACGTGTCGTACACGGCCAGGTGGACGGGCTTGCGGCGGGTCGTGCTCCGGTCGGTCGCGCTCATGGTCGTCGCCTCCAGGATCGTCTGCCGTGCTCCAATGACAGAAGACTGTCATAACGACAGCATGCTGTCAACGAAATCCGTCGCGGCAGACACACTGCCGAGGCGCCCCCCTCCCCGGCTTACAGGACGCCGATACCGGGTCCCACCAGCAAACTCGTAGCGTGCCCGGTATGACCCCTCAGCCCGATCCGCAGGCGGGAGCCGCCGTCAAGGCCGCCGACCGCGCGCACGTGTTCCACTCCTGGTCCGCCCAGGCCCTGATCGACCCGCTCGCCGTCGCGGGTGCCGAGGGGTCCTGGTTCTGGGACTACGACGGGAACCGCTACCTCGACTTCTCCTCCCAGCTGGTCAACACCAACATCGGCCACCAGCACCCGAAGGTCGTCGCGGCCATCCAGGAGCAGGCCGCGAAGATGTGCACCCTCGCGCCCGGCTTCGCCGTCGAGTCCCGCTCCGAGGCCGCACGCCTCATCGCCGAGCGGACCCCCGGCGACCTGGACAAGATCTTCTTCACCAACGGCGGCGCCGAGGCCGTCGAGAACGCCGTCCGGATGGCCCGGCTGCACACCGGCCGCCAGAAGGTGCTGAGCACCTACCGCTCGTACCACGGCGCCACCGCCGCGGCGATCAACCTGACCGGCGACCCGCGCCGCTGGCCCTCCGACACGGCCTCCTCGGGCGTCGTGCACTTCTGGGGGCCGTTCCTCTACCGCTCGCCGTTCCACGCGGAGACCGAGGAGCAGGAGTGCGAGCGGGCGCTGCGCCACCTTGAGGACACCATCGCGTTCGAGGGCCCGGCCACCATCGCCGCGATCATCCTGGAGACCGTCCCGGGCACCGCCGGGATCATGGTCCCGCCGGCCGGCTACCTCGCGGGCGTCCGCGAGATCTGCGACCGGTACGGGATCGTCTTCGTCCTGGACGAGGTCATGGCCGGCTTCGGCCGCACCGGCACGTGGTTCGCCGCCGAGCACTTCGGCGTCGTCCCGGACCTGCTGACCTTCGCCAAGGGCGTCAACTCCGGCTACGTCCCGCTCGGCGGCGTCGCGATCTCCCCGGAGATCGCCGAGACCTTTGCCACCCGCCCGTACCCCGGCGGCCTGACGTACAGCGGCCACCCGCTGGCCTGCGCCGCGGCCGTGGCGACGATCAACACCATGGAGGAGGAGGGCATCGTCGAGCACGCCGCCCACCTCTCCGAGAACGTCATCGGCCCGGAGCTCGCCGCCATCGCCGAGCGCCACCCCTCGGTGGGCGAGGTGCGCGGCCTCGGCGCCTTCTGGGCCGTGGAGCTCGTCAAGGACAGGACCACCCGCGAGCCCCTGGTCCCGTACAACGCGGGCGGCGCGGACAACGCGCCCATGGCGGAGTTCGCCGCGGCGTGCAAGAAGTCCGGCCTGTGGCCCTTCGTGAACATGAACCGGACCCACGTCGTCCCCGCCTGCAACATCAGCGAGGCGGAGGCCAAGGAGGGCCTGGCCCTGCTCGACGAGGCGCTGACGGTGGCCGACCGGCACACCACCTCGGGCTGAATGTCCTGATTCTCACGAAAATCGACCGGCCCGACGCTCCGCTGCCTGGCCTAAGGTGTCCGAAGCCCTACAAAGGAGACGGACCCCATGGCCGGCAGCGGAGCTGTCACCCGCAACACACTTCGCCAGCAGATCGCGGACGCGCTGCGTGACGAGGTGCTCGCGGGACGCCTGCCACCCGGCACCGAGTTCACGGTCAAGCAGATCGCCGAGCAGTACGAGGTCTCCGCGACCCCGGTGCGCGAGGCGCTGGTCGACCTCTCGGCGCAGGGGCTGCTCGAATCCGTGCAGCACCGCGGCTTCCGGGTGCGCGTCTTCACCGTGGACGACTTCCGCGGCATGGTCGAGGCCCGCGCCCTGATCGTCGACGGCGTCTTCCGCAGGCTCTGTGAGCGGGGCTCGGGACCCCACGCCGGCGAGGCGCTGGTCTCGGTGCGCCGCCGGGCCGACGAGGCCCGCCGCGCCGCCCTCAGCGGCTCCCTGGAAGTGCTGATCGGCTACGACCTGCGCTTCTGGCGGGAGCTGAGCGGGCTGATCGGCAACGCCTACATCTCCGACTTCCTGCACCGCATCCGCGTCCAGTGCTGGGTCTTCGCCGTCCCGCACCTGCTGCGCGACCCGAAGCTCCGAGAAGCGCTCTGGTGCCGCCACGGCGAACTCGTCGACGCGGTCACCCGCGGCGACGCCGACGGCATGCGCGCCCTGGTGCGCGACTACAACGAGCAGGGCCTGGCCTGGGCCGAGGGGCTCGAAACGGCGGCGGGCGCGTGAGCGCCACCACCGGCCCCGCCGGTCTCGACCGCGAAGGCGACCGCGAGGCGCTCTGGCTGGGCACCGTCGAACTCAGCGTCGTCATCCCCGCGTACGACGAGGAGTGCCGCATCGGCCCCACGCTCGACGCCGTGCGCACCCACCTCGACGCGCACGTCGGCACGGCCCCCGGCGCCTGGGAGCTGATCGTCGCCGACGACGGCTCCACCGACCGCACCGCCGAGATCGTGCTCGCCGCCGCGGCCGACGAGCCCCGCATCCGCCTGGTGAGCTGCGCGCGCAACCGCGGCAAGGGCAACGCCCTGCGCCAGGGCGTCCTCGCCTCCAACGGCCGGCGCGTCCTGCTCACCGACGCCGACCTGGCCACCCCCATCGAGGAGCTCGGCCGCCTGGAGGAGGCGTACGCGGACGAGGGCGCCGAGGCCGCGATCGGCTCGCGCGCCCACCCGGACTCCCGCATCGAGCACCACCAGAACCGGTTCCGGGAGCTGCTCGGCCGGGCCGGGAACCGGCTGATCCGAGCCGTGGCCGTGCCCGGCATCCGCGACACCCAGTGCGGCTTCAAGCTGCTGGACGGCGACCGGGCGCGGGCCGCCTTCGGCGCCTCCCGGCTGGACGGCTGGGGCATAGACGTCGAGATCCTGCAGTTCTTCCGCCGCCAGGGCTGGCCCGTCGCGGAGGTCCCGGTGCGCTGGTCGCACCGCGAGGGCTCCAAGGTGAAGCCGGCCGACTACCTGAAGGTGCTCGGCGAACTGGCCCGGCTGAAGGCCGGCGCCCTGGCCGTCGCCGGCCTCTACCTGCTCGGCTCCCTGCTGCTCTACAAGGGCCTGTGGGCCGACCTGGGCACGAGCTACCTCGCGGACGCCGGCCAGGACCAGAACCAGTGGGAGTGGTTCTTCGCGGTCACCGCGGACAACGTCTCCCACCTGCGCAACCCGCTCTTCACCGACCTCCAGGGCATGCCCGACGGCGTCAACCTGATGGCCAACACGGTGATGCTCGGCCTGTCCGTGCCGCTCACCCCCGTCACGCTGGCCCTGGGGCCCGCGGTGACCTGGGCGCTGGTGCTGACCCTCGGCCTGACCGGCACCGCGGTGGCCTGGTACTGGCTGCTGCGCCGCTGGCTCGTGGAGAGCCGCTGGGCCGCCGCCGTGGGTGGCGCGCTGGCCGCCTTCGCGCCGCCGATGATCTCGCACGCCAACGCCCACCCGAACTTCTGCGTGCTGTTCATGATCCCGGTGATCGTCGACCGCGCGCTGCGGCTGTGCACCGGGCGGAACGTGGTGCGGGACGGGGTGCTGCTCGGGCTGTTCTCGGCGTACCAGGTGTTCCTCGGGGAGGAACCGTTCCTCCTGGCGGCCGTGGGCATGCTGCTGTTCGCCCTCTCGTACGCGCTGGCCGACCGGGAGCGGGCCCGGGCGGCCTGGCGGCCGCTGCTGAAGGGGCTCGGCATCGGGGCGCTGGTCGCGGTGCCGCTGGTGGCGGTCCCGCTGTACTGGCAGTTCTTCGGCCCGCAGAGCTACACCTCGGTGCTGCACGGGGACGCCGCGGGCAACAGCCCCCGCGCCTTCGTCGAGTACGCGCAGCGCTCCCTGTTCGGCGACGAGGCCATGGCCGACAAGCTCGCCCTGAACCGCACCGAGCAGAACGCCTTCTACGGCTGGCCGCTGATCGCCCTCTGCGCGGGCGTGGCGGTCTGGCAGTGGCGCCGCCCGGCGGTGAAGGCCCTCGTGGCCACCGCCGTGGTCGCGGCCTGGCTCTCGCTGGGCCAGCGGATCCGCGTACCGGGCACCGACATCGTCGTACCGGGCCCCTGGCGCGCGCTGGCCCACCAGCCGCTCTTCGAGTCCGTGATCGAGGGGCGCGTGGGCATGGTGTGCGCCCCGCCGCTCGCGATCCTGGTCGCGCTGGCCCTGGACCGGATCAGGACGTTCCCGGTGCCGAAACAGCGGGTGCTGGCGTTCATGGCGGTGGGTGCGGCGCTGCTGCCGATCGTGCCGACGCCGTTCCCCGTGCGGGACCGTGCCGAGGTGCCGGTGTTCATCAGCGGCGGCGCCTGGCAGCGGTACCTGCCCGAGGGCCGGACCCTGGTGCCCGTCCCGGTGCCGGACCCGGCCGCGGCCGACGCCCTGCACTGGCAGGTGGAGGCCGGCCTCGGCTTCCGGATGCCCGGCGGGTACTTCAACGGACCCTGGGGTCCGGAACGGATGGGCATCTACGGCGCCACCCCGCGCTGGACCTCCAACCTGCTCTCCGACATCCGGTACGGCAAGGAGCCGCCGGAGATCGACCAGGGCTGGAAGGACCAGGCCCGCCGGGACCTGCGCTGGTGGAAGGCCGGCCTGCTGGTGCTGCCCGTCGGGCAGGAGCGGGCGGGCGTGCTGCGGGAGACGGTCGCGAAGATGCTGGGCCGGCAGCCCGAGCGGGTGCAGGACGTCTGGATCTGGCGCGGTCCGTTCAGGTGACCGCACCGGTCTGCGCAGGGCCCTTCGCGCAGGGTGCCGGGCGGACTACGCTGTGGCGACCGGAGGACAACGATGGGAGCCCGTGTGGCCTGTGACCTGTGGCTGGTCCCCCTTGTCGACGTGCTGTGCCACAGCCCCGACAACCCCTTCGCGGAGGAGATCTCCGCGTACGACCGGGCGCTCGGCGAGGCCGGGCTGCCGTCCGTACCCGTCTTCGCCTACATGCCGGGCCTCTCCGGCGACGTCGCCCCGGTCGCGGGCTTCGACTACGACGCCCTGCACTTCCTTCGCCGGGCCTACCTGCTGCACATCTGCGGGCTGCCGGTGACGCCGGTGGACGAGCTGGGCGGCGACTACGAGCAGCTGCTGGAGATGTTCGAGTCCACGGCGCAGCAGTCCCACCTGGTCTGGCACTACGACCACGCGGGCGCGTACGTGCCGGTGGACTTCCCGGTGCCGCTGGCCAACGAGGAGCTGCTGGGCGGGGGCGGGCCGCTGGGCTCCGCGCAGGGGCTGCTGCGGGAGCTGCAGTTCGTGGCGCCGGTCATCGGCATCGATCCGGCCAACCCGCCGGCCCCTCCGGCCCCGCCCGGCCGCCCGACGTCCCTGGAAGAGCCCGCGGGCCCGATCCCGTACGACGAGAGCCCCTTCGCCCGCGAACGGCACGTGTGGCTGGGCCTGCACGCCGCCGCCACCCGAAGCCTGGGCCAAGGCTCCATGATCATCTTCAGCTGACGACCCCTGGCACGGGCCCGCCGCGCAGTGCCGGTCGCGGCCCGCGCGCCACGGCCCGGCCACGGTGCCGGGCGCGGCGCCGTGCGGGGTGCGGCCCGTTACCGCTGCGCGGAGCCTGTTCCCCACCCCGCCCTCCCCCAGACTTCGTCCGGGGGGGACCCCCATCCCGAAACCGGGGGCGGAGCCCCCGAAGGGGTCCGGGGCGGAGCCCCGGGGAACGGAGGAAGGGCGGGTTGGGGGCACCTCCCAGCGGTAGCTGGGGGAGGGACAGCCCCGCAGGGCAACGACCCGCACCCGGCTACGACCCGCACCCGGCACGGGACCGGCACCCGGCAATGACCCGCACCCGGCACCCGGCACGGGACCCGCACCCGGCACGGGACCGGCACGGCGCGGGCCCCGCACGGGGCCGGTACCGGGCCGGGCCGGTAGCGTCAGCGGGGCTGCTCCGGCGGGCGTTGACGCGGCATGTTCGGCCGCGTACCCGGCGGCAACGGAAACCGCGCCGGCACCGCACCCGCCTCCGACCGCGCCGCCCCCGACCCCAGCGACTGCGTCACCAGCGGTGCCGGACCGGCCCGGAACTCCACCATCCAGTCGGCGGTCTCCGACCGCACCAGCTCCGTCACGTCCTCGGAGAACCGCCGCAGCACCGTCAGGCACCGCTCCGCCGCCTCGCTCGCCGTCCCCTCGGTCGGCCCCAGGACCTCCCGCACGTTCTCCGAGGCCCAGTCGAACTGCAGGGTCGCCAGCCGCCGCTGCACCGCCTGCGCCGTGGCGACGTCCCGCATCCACCCCGAGGTCAGCCCGAAGAACCTGTCGCAGGCCAGCGCGGCCGCGGCCACCAGGAGGGAGAGGTAGCCCCAGGTCGAGGCTCCGGGCAGGGAGCCGGTCAGCTCCAGCAGCGGAAGCGCGGCGCCGGTGACCGCGCCCACGGCGGCCACGCCCCGCAGGGCCCGCGCCCCGCGGCGCTTCCAGGCGCGGTCCGAGAGGTACCACTCGGCCGTCCGCAGCGCGTCGGCCTCGACCCACCGGTAGAGCTCGTCCAGGCGCTCCGCGGGCTCTCCCCAGTCCCCGAGGGGGAACGGGCGGCCGGTCAGGTCGTGCGCCGTCGGGCCACCTTCCTCCCGCGGATCCCGGGGCGGCCCCTCGGGCTGCATTTCCGGCTGGCTCACCCGGCACTCCCTCTGCCTGCGCTGACGTGATGGTGGTGCGCGTGTGCGCAATGATGCGCTAGCCCTTCCTACCGCCGAACGGCGGGGTATGGACATCGAATCCCGGGATTTCCGCCCGCAAGGAGGTCTTGATCAGGTACGGGGGCGGCGGAACTCTCACCCGAAAGAGTTGGTCCTCTCGGCGTAGGGCGCGCCGCGCGGGGAGCACGTAGGCTCGGTTTGACCGCAAGAGACAGGAGTGTGTGACCGTGATTCCCGGTGGTGGGCAGCCCAACATGCAGCAGCTGCTTCAGCAGGCCCAGAAGATGCAGCGGGACCTCGCCGCGGCCCAGGAGGCCCTCGCGGCCACCGAGGTCGAGGGTCAGGCCGGCGGCGGGCTGGTCAGGGCCACCGTGACCGGCTCCGGCGAGCTGCGCGCCCTGGTGATCGACCCGAAGGCGGTCGACCCGGAGGACACCGAGACCCTCGCCGACCTGGTGGTCGCGGCGGTCCAGGCGGCCAACGAGAACGCCCAGGCGCTCCAGCAGGAGAAGCTCGGCCCGCTGGCCCAGGGCCTCGGCGGTGGTTCGGGCATCCCGGGTCTGCCCTTCTGACCCGGCCCGGCACTACCGTACGAACCCCGGCGACCGTCCGAACCCGAGAGACAGCAGAGAGAGAAGGCAGAGTCCGTTGTACGAAGGCGTGGTCCAGGACCTGATCGACGAACTGGGCAGGCTGCCCGGCGTCGGGCCCAAGAGCGCCCAGCGGATCGCCTTCCACGTCCTCCAGGCGGAGCCGGCGGACGTGCGGCGGCTCGCCCACGCGCTGCTGGAGGTCAAGGAGAAGGTCCGTTTCTGCGCGGTGTGCGGGAACGTCGCGCAGGAGGAGTTGTGCGGCATCTGCCGCGACCCGCGCCGCGACCCCGCGGTGATCTGCGTGGTCGAGGAGCCCAAGGACGTGGTCGCGATCGAGCGGACCCGCGAGTTCCGGGGCAAGTACCACGTGCTCGGCGGCGCGATCAGCCCGATCGAGGGCGTCGGCCCGGACGACCTGCGCATCCGGGAGCTGCTCGCGCGGCTCGCGGACGGCGCGGTCACCGAGCTGATCCTGGCCACGGACCCCAATCTGGAGGGAGAGGCCACCGCCACCTACCTCGCCCGGATGATCAAGCCCATGGGCCTGAAGGTCACCCGCCTGGCCAGCGGGCTCCCCGTCGGGGGAGATCTGGAGTACGCGGACGAGGTCACGCTCGGGCGGGCCTTTGAAGGAAGGCGACTACTCGATGTCTGACGCAACGCTGCACGCCGTGGGCCAGGATCCGGCCGACTTCGCCGTCCAGATCGCCGACTCGGTCGAGTCCTTCATCGTCGCGGTCACCGAGGTGGCCAAGGGCGAGGACCCGGACCGCGCGGTGCCCTTCCTGCTGCTGGAGGTCTCCCAGCTGCTGCTGGCCGGCGGGCGGCTGGGCGCCCACGAGGACGTCCTGCCGGACGAGCGGTACGAGCCTGACCTCGGGCCCGAGCAGGACGTGGACGAGCTGCGCGAGCGGTTCGCGGTGATGCTGGACCCGGTGGACGTGTACTCCGAGGTCTTCGACCCGTACGAGCCGCGCAAGGCGCCGGTCGCGCACCGCATCTCGGACGACGTGGCGGACATCGTCAGCGACCTCCGCCACGGGCTGGCCCACTACCGCGCGGGCCGGGTGACCGAGGCGCTGTGGTGGTGGCAGTTCTCGTACTTCACCAACTGGGGCCCGACCGCGTCGGCGGCCCTGCGGGCCCTGCAGTCCGTGGTCGCCCACGTCCGCCTCGACCAGCCGCTCCAGGAGCTGGACGGGCTGGACACGGACGAGGACCTCGCCGAGGAGGACCTGGCCGAGCAGGCCGGCCGGGTGATGGCCGAGGAGCTCGGCGGATCGCTCGGGCTGCCCGGCCGCTGATTCCCGGCGGAGTTCCCCGCGGAGTTCCCCGCGGAGTTCCCGGCACCGGCTTGGCGAACATCACATCTCATGATGTGACACGCGCCGATCGGAATCCGGTCGCTCGATAGACTGGCCCGGACCGTCAGTGGCGGTCGGACCGCAGTAATGGACTGAGCGAGGAGCGCACGTGGGCCTTGTCGTGCAGAAGTACGGAGGCTCCTCCGTAGCCGATGCCGAGGGCATCAAGCGCGTCGCCAAGCGGATCGTCGATGCCAAGAAGAACGGCCACCAAGTGGTCGTCGTGGTGTCTGCGATGGGCGACACGACGGACGAGCTGATCGAACTCGCCGAGCAGGTATCTCCGATGCCTACCGGGCGTGAATTCGACATGCTGCTGACCGCCGGAGAGCGGATCTCCATGGCCCTGCTGGCCATGGCGATCAAAAACCTGGGCCACGAGGCCCAGTCGTTCACCGGCAGCCAGGCAGGCGTCATCACCGACTCGGTCCACAACAAAGCGCGCATCATCGATGTCACGCCGGGCCGGATCCGCACCGCGCTGGACGAGGGCAACATCGCCATCGTCGCCGGTTTCCAGGGCGTCTCGGCGGACAGCAAGGACATCACCACCCTCGGCCGCGGCGGCTCGGACACGACCGCCGTCGCGCTCGCCGCGGCGCTCGACGCCGAGGTCTGCGAGATCTACACCGACGTCGACGGCGTCTTCACCGCGGACCCCCGCGTCGTGAAGAAGGCCCGGAAGATCGACTGGATCTCCTCCGAGGACATGCTGGAGCTCGCCGCCTCCGGTTCCAAGGTGCTGCTGCACCGCTGCGTGGAGTACGCGCGCCGTTACAACATCCCGATCCACGTCCGCTCGTCCTTCTCCGGACTGCGCGGCACCTGGGTCAGCAACGAGCCTCAAGGGGACGAGCAGGTGGAGCACGCCATCATCTCCGGAGTCGCCCACGACGTCTCCGAAGCCAAGGTCACGGTCGTCGGCGTCCCGGACAAGCCGGGCGAGGCCGCGGCCATCTTCCAGGCCATCGCCGACGCCGAGATCAACATCGACATGATCGTGCAGAACGTGTCGGCGGCGTCCACCGGCCTGACGGACATCTCCTTCACCCTTCCCAAGAGCGAGGGCTCCAAGGCCATCGACGCCCTGGAGAAGGCGAAGTCCGCGATCGGCTTCGAGTCCCTGCGCTACGACGACCAGATCGGCAAGATCTCCCTGGTCGGCGCCGGCATGAAGACCAACCCGGGCGTCACCGCCGCCTTCTTCAAGGCGCTGTCCGACGCCGGCGTGAACATCGAGCTGATCTCGACCTCCGAGATCCGCATCTCCGTCGTCACCCGCCAGGACGACGTCAACGAGGCCGTCCGCGCGGTGCACACCGCCTTCGGCCTCGACTCCGACAGCGACGAGGCCGTCGTCTACGGAGGCACCGGACGATGACCGGCGCCCGGTCGGCCCCGACGCTCGCCGTCGTCGGGGCGACCGGAGCGGTCGGTTCGGTCCTGCTCCAGATCCTGTCCCAGCGCGCGGACGTCTGGGGCGGCATCCACCTGATCGCCTCCTCCCGCTCGGCGGGCAGGCCCCTGGCCGTGCGCGGCGAGGAGAGCGAGGTGCTCGCGCTGACCGAGGACGCCTTCGACGGCGTCGGTCCGCGCGACGTGGTGGTCTTCCTGACCCCGGACGAGGTCTCCGCCCGCTGGGCGCCCGTCGTCACCGCGCGCGGTGCGGTGGTGGTCGACGGTTCCGGGGCCTTCCGCGCGGACCCCGAGGTCCCGCTGGTGGTGCCGGAACTCAACGCCGCGGCCGCACGCCTGAGGCCCCGCGGGATCATCGCCGGGCCCGGCAGCGCCACCCTGGCGCTCACCACGGCCGTGGGCGCGCTGCACGCCGAGTTCGGCCTGACCGGGCTGACCGTCTCCTCGTACGAGGCCGTGAGCGCGTCCGGCAGGGCCGGAGTGGAGGCGCTGCGCCGCCAGTTGGCGCTGGTGGCCGGTACGGAGCTGGGGGAGCAGTCCGGCGACGTACGGCGGGCCGTGGGCGAGGGACTGGGCCCCTTCGCCGCGCCGGTGGCCCTGAACGTCGTCCCCTGGGCCGGCGAGGACGCCGGCGACGGCTGGTCCTCCGCCGAGCTGGCCCTGCGGGCCGAAACGCGCAAGGTGCTCGGGCTCGACGCGCTGCCCGTGTCGGTCACCCGGGTCCGGGTGCCGGTCGTGACCGGGCACTCGTTGTCCGTACGCGCCTCCTTCGAGGGCGAGGTCACCGCCGCCCGGGCGCACGAGATCCTCGCCACAGCTCCCGGTGTCGTGCCGGCCGACGATCCCGGAATGGCGGAATTCCCCACTCCGGTCGATGCGGCCGGAACGGACCCCACCTGGGTGGGCCGGGTGCGCAGATCCCTTGATGATCCAAGGGCGTTGGAATTCTTCGTTTCCATGGACAATTTGCGCAAGGGTGCCGCACTCAACGCCGCACAGATCGCGGAACTGGTCGCCGCCGAATTCGCGTCCGCCTGAAGGGACGGCCTGGCCGAGCCCGCATCACACATCCCTTTGTAGGATCTTCAGTGATCCCGTGATCAAGGTGATGGCCCACTGCCGCCTGGATAAATGGGGCAATTGGGAAGAGTGGTTACGCATGAGGGTTTTTGACGTGTCGCCGATCGGCATGCCTCACGCGTACAACCCTGACGGGGGGATGCGTGTCCAACTGGCGTGGCAGAGGTCCTCGACATTGCAGTCATACCGGTGCGCGGCACGCTCGTTCCGCCGATCCGGCGTCCCCGCGTACCAGCAGGCAACTCCCGGGCGAGCGGCTTCGGGGGAGGGCTGCCCGTAATGGCTCCCGTGCCGACCACGCGTACCGGTCTCGTGCCCTCACAGCGTGAGAGTGCCGACCCGGTGATCGCCGCGGGCACCACCGTCGACCACCTCACCGAGACGTACCGGGCGCACTACCGCTCGCTCCTCGGGCTCGCCGCACTGCTCCTCGACGACACCGCGTCCTGCGAGGACGTGGTGCAGGAGGCGTTCATCCGGGTCCACTCGGCGCGCAGCCGCGTCCGCGACCCCGAGAAGACCCTGGCGTACCTCCGCCAGACCGTCGTGAACCTCTCGCGCTCCGCGCTGCGCCGCCGCATCCTGGGCCTCAAGCTGCTCTCGAAGCCGATGCCGGACATGGCCAGCGCCGAGGAGGGCGCGTACGACCAGCTGGAGCGCGACGCGCTGATCAAGGCCATGAAGGGCCTTCAGCGGCGGCAGCGCGAGGTGCTGGTCCTGCGGTACTTCGCCGACATGACCGAAGCCCAGGTCGCCGAGACCCTCGGCATATCGCTGGGCTCCGTGAAGGCGTACGGTTCGCGTGGCATCGCAGCCCTGCGACTGGCGATGGGGGAGCAGCAATGAGTCCTGTGCCGGACCGGACACCGTCGTCCCCCGATCCCCAACCGACCGAAAGTGGCAGCGTGAACCCCAGCCCCACCCCCGGCCCCGAGAACGAACTCGAGCTGAGGAGCCTGCTGCGGGGAGCCGTGGAGGGCCTGGAGCCCTCCGACGGCGCGCTGGCCAGGCTCCAGGTCGCCGTCCCCCGCCGACGGCAGCGAAAGCGCCAGGCGCTGGTCGGCGTCGCCGCGGCGGCGCTGCTCGTCGGCACCGCGATCCCGGCGTTCTTCCGGGTCGCCACGTCGCCGGACTCAGCGAACCCCGCCATCGCCGGCCACGGGGAGAAGGCCCCCGACGGCAGTACGGGGGGCGGCAGTACGAACCCCGACCTGACCGGCCCCGACGTCTTCGGCCCCTCGGCTTTCGCCTCCCCCTCCGGAAAGCCGGGCAAGGGCAAGGGCGGCAAGAACGGCCGCGACGGCAAGGACCGCGGCAAGGGAGGCACCCCCAAGGGCGAGCCGGCCGGCAGCGGCATCGGCAAGGGGGGCCCCAACCCGCCGGCGGACGACTCGGGCAAGGCCCCGGTCTGCCAGGCGGACCAGCTGGGCGTGGCGGTGCAGGACACCCGTACCCCCGACGCCGACGGCAAGGTCTACGGCACCTTTCGGATCACCAACGTCTCGCAGAGCGACTGCGTCGTCGGCAGCGGCGGCTCCGTGTCCGCACTGGCGGCCGACCAGCGGCAGGTCACGGTCCTCGACCACACCTCGGGCGACCCGGCCACCGGGCTGCCGGACCCGTCGGCCGAGCAGCGGGCGCTGCGGCTGGAGCCGAACGCGGCGTACGAGGTCCAGTTCGCCTGGGTGCCGGCCCAGTCGTGCCCGGACCCGACCTCGGTGCCGGACCCCAGCCCGGACCCGACCGCGTCGGACGGTGAGACGGACCCGGACCCGCTGGACGGCGGGGAACCGCCGGTGGACGAGTCGGAGAACCCGGTGCCGTCCCAGGCCGGCGCGGTCTCGGTCACGCACGTGGCCGACCCCGGCGCGCCGGTCGCGACGACGACGATCCCGAACGCGTGCGAAGGCACCATCTACCGCACGGGCGTCCTGGCGGCCCCTCCGACCCCCTGACCCTCCCGGGGCCCGCCGGCCCCGTGCCGGGTGCGGTTCGTTGCCGGGGGCGCGGTGCCGATGTCGGGTGCGGGGCCGTGAGTGCTGCAGGCCGTTGCCGCTGCGCGGAGCCGTTTCCCCACCCCGCCCTCCCCCAGACTTCGTCCGGGGGGACCCCCATCCCGAACTGGGGGCTCTGCCCCCAGACCCTCCCCCAGCTACCGCTGGGGGTGCCCCCAGCTCCTCAAACGCCGGCGAGGCTGGATTTCGCCGCGCGAACCCAGCCACCCGCCGGCACATCCCGCCCCGCTGGCATCTCCGCGCCGGAGGGATATCCCGCGCCGCAGGCATCCGCGCCGCCAGCATCTCCGCGGCGCCGGCATCTCCGCGCGGATATCCCGCGCCGCCGGCACATCCCACGCCGCAGGTATCTCCTGCGCCGCGGGCGTCTCCCGCACTACCGGCGATTCCAGCCCCTCCGGCGTTTGAGGAGCGGGGGTACGGGGGCGGAGCCCCCGCAACGGGTCCGGGCGAAGCCCTGGGGGCACCTCCCAGCGGTAGCTGGGGGAGGAACGGAGGAAGGGCGGGGAGGGGACCAGCCCCGCAGGGCTCAGCCCCGCGCCGCTCCGCCACCCGGTACCGCCCCGGCATCGGTGTCCGGAACGGCAGCGGCCCCGGCATCGGCACCCGGAACGGCATCGGCACCGGCATCGGCACCGGCCCCGGCAGGCGGAACGGCATCGGCACCCGGCACGAGCCCGAACTCCGCATCCCGCAGGGCCTCGACCTCCCGCCGGTACAACCGCACCCACATGAAGACCACGAACGCCGCGAAGACGAACCACTCACCGGTGTACCCGAGGTTCTGGAACGCCTTGAGGTCCAGCCCGGTACCGGCGGGAGCCGAAGCCGGCACGGGCGTCAGGCCCCCGCCGCCCACCGGCAGGGTCAGCCACGCGTCGTACAGCTCGTACGGCACCAGGTTCACCAGCGACGCCGCGGCGATCACGCCCAGCTGCCCCGCCGGGAGGCCACCCACCGCGTGGACGCCCCGGCTCGTCGAGTTCTCCGAGGCCTGCAGCGCACCGGTCACCGTGACCCGCCCGGAAGGAGCCGCCGGCCCCTTCCCCGAAGCGGTCCCCGGCAGCCAGCCCCGTACCACCGGGACCGCCTTCCCGGTGTCCGTCCGCAGCAGCGTCAGCACGTAGTAGCCGGACTTCCCGTCCAGCTTCCGCTCCGGGACCAGGAACTGGTCGGCGTACGTACCGCTCACGGACGCGGTACGCCCCGAGGTCGCCTTGTCCACCGGCAGCAGGGACTCCAGCGGGGCCGCCGCGCTCTCCGCGGCGGGCCGGGGAGCCGTGGCCTCACGGTGGCTGTCGACGCGGTCCTCGAACCGGCCGAGCTGCCAGGACCCCATGAAGACGCAGAAGGGGACGGCCAGCACGACGAAGAGGTTGATCCCCCACCAGCGCGGGGTCAGCAGAAACCGGTGCACCCCACCACGGTACGGGGGGTGCACCGGCCGCGGTCCGCGGGGTCAGCCCGCGACGCCTCCCGCAGCACCCCCGGACGTACCCCCGGCGTACCCGCCCGCCGGCGCACCCAGGTGCTTCAGAGCGAAGTCGATCTCCATCCGCACCTGCCTGATCCGCTCCTCGACCACCAGCGAGCCGTGGCCCGCGTCATAGCGGTACACGTCGTGCACCGCGCCCCGCGCCGCCAGCCGGTCCACGTAGTTGTCGATCTGCCGGATCGGGCAGCGCGGGTCGTTCACGCCCGCCGCGATGTGCACGGGCGCCTTGACCGCGTCCACGTACGTCAGCGGCGACGAGGCCGCGAACCGCTCCGGCACCTCCTCCGGCGTCCCGCCGAACAGCGTCCGGTCCAGGGCCTTCAGCGCCTCCATCTCGTCGTGGTACGCCGTCACGTAGTCGGCCACCGGCACCGCCGCCAGGCCCACGGCCCACGCGTCCGGCTGCGTACCGAGCCCCAGCAGGGTCAGGTAGCCGCCCCAGGAGCCGCCCGACAGCACCAGCCGCGCGGGGTCGGCGAGCCCGGACGACACCGCCCACTCCCGCACCGCGGCGATGTCCTCCAGCTCGATCAGGCCCACCCGGTGCTTGAGCGCGTCCGTCCAGGCCCGCCCGTACCCCGTCGATCCCCGGTAGTTGACCCGGACCACCGCGAAGCCGTGGTCCAGCCAGGCAGCCGGGGCCGCCGCGAAGGCGTCGCTGTCGTGCCAGGTCGGTCCGCCGTGGATCTCGAACACGGTCGGGAAGGGCCCCTCACCGCCGGCCGGCCGCTGCGCGAGCGCGTGGATCCGCCCGCCGGGCCCCTCCACCCAGGCGTCCTCCACCGGCACCGAGCCGGGTGCCTTCATGCCCGGCGGGTCGAGCACGACCGCGCCCGTGGTGGAGCGCACGGAGGACGGCTGCGCCGCCGAGGACCACAGGTACTCCACCGTGCCGTCGGGCCGGGCCGTCGCGCCCGAGACCGTGCCGGGCGGGGTGTCCACGCGGGTCAGCGCGCCGGTGTCCGGCTCGTACCGCCACAGCTCGCTGCGTGCCTCGTGGCTGTGCGCGACCAGCAGCGCCGAGCCGTCCGGGTACCACTCCGCGCTCACGTCGCCCGGCAGGTCCAGCACCAGGTCGGTCTGCGTGCCGGTCGCCACGTCCCACACCATCGGCTCCCAGCGCCCGCGCCGCTGGTGGCCCACCAGCAGCCGGGTGTCCCCGGCGACCGGCGCGAAGCCCAGCACCTCCAGGCCCAGTTCCCGCGTGCCGCCCTCGGTGTCGTCCAGCTCCGCGACCGTGGTGCCGTCCAGCCTCAGCACCCGCAGCGCGGAGTGCATGGCGTCGCCGTGCTCCGTGTGCTCGATCGCGACCAGCGTGCCGTCGCGGGAGAGGTCGCCCACGCCCGCCGACTCGCGGTGCCGGTAGATCTCCACCGGGGCCGTGCCGGGCCGCCAGACGTGGACCGTCGAGCCGTCCTCGTCGGTGGACCGGCCGACCACCGCGCTGCCGTCGCGCCCGATGGCCAGGCCCGCGGGGTACGAGGGGGCCAGCCCGGGGGTGGCGGGCTCGTCGGGGCCGCCGCCGAAGGGCTGCCGCATCCAGACGCCGAACTCGTCGCCGTCCTTGTCGGAGAACCACCAGATCCACTCGCCGTCCGGCGAGAGCGTGCCGTCCGTGGTGCCGTTGGGCCGGTCCGTGGCCTGCCGGCGCGTGCCGGTGGCGCGGTCCCAGGCGTACAGCTCGTAGGTGCCGGTGGCGTTGGAGACGAAGAGCGAGCGGTCCGGCGCGTCCTCGGCCCACTCCGGCAGGCCGGTCCGCGGCGCGCGGAAGCGCTTCTCCCAGTCGGGCATCGTGGTGTCATCGGTCATGTGCCCATTCTGTCCGCACTCGTTCGTAGGGTGGTCGGCATGCGGATGATCGTGCGGGGCGCGCGGCTCTATGCCGGCGACGGGCGGGTGGCTCCGGGGCGGGCCGACGTACTGGTCGAGGACGGCCGGATCGTGAGGGTGGCCGGGTACGGGGAGCCGCCGCCGGGCACGGACGGGGGCGCGGCCCCGGGCCCCGGTACGGACGCCTTCGCGGAGGCCCGGACCGACGCCCGCACCCGCGTGATCGACGCGTACGGCGCCCTCCTCGCCCCGCCCTTCGCCGAGCCGCACATCCATCTCGACACCGCCCTGACCGCGGGCGAGCCGCGCTGGAACGCCTCGGGCACCCTCTGGGAGGGCATCGCCTGCTGGAGCGAGCGCAAGGAGACCCTCACCCGCGAGGACGTGGTCGACCGGGCCACCGAGGTGCTGCGCTGGCAGGCGGCGCAGGGCGTGCTGCACGTCCGTACGCACTGCGACGTCACCGACGGCAGGCTCCTCGCCCTCGACGCCCTCGCCGAGGTCCGCGACCGCGTCCGGGACGTGATCGGCCTCCAGATCGTCGCCTTCCCCCAGGAGGGCATCCGCTCGTTCCCCGACGGCGAGCGGCTGATGACCGAGGCGGTGCGCCGGGGCGCGGACGTCGTGGGTGCCATCCCGCACTTCGAGGACACCCGCGAGGACGGGGTCGAGTCGCTCCGCTTCGCCTTCGCCCTGGCCGAGCGCGAGGGCCTGCGGGTGGACGCGCACTGCGACGAGATCGACGACGAGCAGTCGCGCTTCGTGGAGGTGCTGGCGACGCTGGCGCTGCGGTCGGGCCTCCGCGACCGGGCGACCGCCTCGCACACCACCGCGATGGGCTCGTACAACGGCGCGTACAGCTACAAGCTCCGGCGGATCCTGGCGCGTTCGGGGATCAGCCTGGTCTGCAACCCGTTCGCGAACCTGGGCCTCCAGGGCCGCTTCGACGCCTACCCCAAGCGCCGGGGCCTCACCCAGGTCAAGGAGATGCTGGCGGCCGGGGTGAACGTGGCCTTCGGCCACGACGACGTGATGGACCCCTGGAACCCGCTGGGCACCGGCAGCCCCCTCCAGACGGCTCTGACCGGCGTGTACGCCGCCCAGCTCACCGGCACCGACGAGATCGCCACGGCCTTCGCGATGGTCACCGACCGGGCCGCGCGGGTGCTGGGCCTGGGGGAGGAGTACGGCATCGCGGAGGGCCGCCCGGCGAACTTCGTGCTGCTGCCCGCCGGTTCGCCGTTCGACGCCGTACGCCGCCAGGTGCGGCCGCGGTACGTGGTCGCGCGGGGCCGGGTGGTCGCGGAGACCCCGTACCAGGCCACCCGGCTGGACTGGCCGGGCGAGGAGGGCGAGATGATCGACTTCGTGCGGCGGCGCGACGCCGCCGCCTGGCAACGGCTATAGGGGGAAGAACGATGGAACCGACGGGTGCGAGGATCCCGGGCGCCTGGATCCCGGGCGTGGAGGTCCCGAGCGGCGCGGCCGCGGAGGCGGCCAGGACGCTGGGCGCGGAGTACGCGGACGAGGCGCTGTTCAACCACTCGGTGCGCTCGTACGCCTTCGGCGCCGAGTACGCGCGGCAGCACGGCATCGAGTTCGACCGGGAGCTGCTGTACGTCGCGGCGCTCCTGCACGACCTGGGGCTGACCGTGCCCTTCGACAGCCACACGCTGCCCTTCGAGGAGGCCGGCGGCCACGTGGCGCGGGTGCTGACCGCGGGCCTCGGCTGGCCGCCGGCGCGGCGCGAGCGGGCGGCCGAGCTGATCGTGCTGCACATGCGGGACGACGTGACGGCCGACGAGGACCCGGAGAGCCACCTGCTCCAGGTGGGCACCAGCGCGGACGTGTCGGGGCTGCGGGTCGGCGGGTTCGACGCGGAGTTCACGGCGGCGCTGCTGAGCGTGTACCCGCGGGCCGGCTTCGGCCCCGCCTTCCTGGGCCTGGTCACCGAGCAGGGCGTCCGCAAGCCCGGCTGCGCCGCCGCGCACCTGGTGGCGGGCGGCGTCGCGGCCCGCATCGCGGCGAACCCGCTCGACGCGGCGCGCGACTAGCACCGTAGGCCGAACGGCCCACCGGGCTGGCCGACCCGCCCGGTGGCCCCGCAGGGTGGGGGTGTGTACGAAGACCTGCGCGCCGTGTACGTGAACTGCACCCTCAAGCGGTCCCCCGAGGTCAGCAACACCGAGGGGCTGATCGCCAAGAGCCGGGCCGTGATGGAGGCCAACGGCGTCACCACGGAGCTGATCCGCGCGGTCGACCACGACATCGCGACCGGCGTGTGGCCCGACATGACGGACCACGGCTGGGAGAGCGACGAGTGGCCGGTGCTCTATTCGCGGATCATGGCCGCGGACATCCTCGTGCTGTGCGGCCCTATCTGGCTGGGTGACAACAGCTCGGTCATGAAGCAGGTGATCGAGCGCCTCTACGCCTGCTCCTCGATCCTGAACGAGCAGGGCCAGTACGCGTACTACGGGCGCGTCGGCGGCTGCCTGATCACCGGCAACGAGGACGGGGTCAAGCACTGCGCGATGAACGTCCTCTACAGCCTCCAGCACCTGGGCTACGTGATCCCCCCGCAGGCGGACGCGGGCTGGATCGGCGAGGCGGGGCCCGGGCCGTCGTACCTGGACGAGGGCTCGGGCGGGCCGGAGAACGACTTCACCAACCGGAACACGACCTTCATGGCGTGGAACCTGATGCACCTCGCCGGCATGATCCGCCGCGCCGGCGGCATTCCGGCCCACGGCAACCAGCGCTCGGAGTGGGACGCCGGCTGCCGCTTCGACTTCCCGAACCCCGAACACCGCTGAGGCCCTGCGCGCCGGGGCCCTGAGGCCCGCCGGCTACTGGCGGGCGCGTCGCGCGGGCCGCGGACTGTCCACAGGTGTGGACAGTTCCCCCTCGGCCAGCAGGCGCAGCCCCTTGAGGAGCGCCGCCCGGTCGGCCTCGGGGAGGGTGGCGACCGCGTCGCGGTGCACCCCGTCGACGATCCGCTGGCTCTGCGCCGCCACCTCGGCACCCTTCTCGGTGACCGCGATGATCCGGGCCCGGCGGTCGGTGCCGGACGGCCGCCGCTCGGCCAGCCCGGCCTTCTCCAGGGCGTCCACGGTGACGACCATCGTCGTCTTGTCCATGTCGCCGATCTCGGCGAGCTGGATCTGGGTGCGCTCCTCCTCCAGCGCGTGCACGAGCACGCAGTGCATGCGCGCGGTCAGTCCGATCTCGCCGAGGGCCGCGGCCATGCGGGTGCGCAGGACGTGGCTGGTGTGGTCGAGCAGGAAGGAGAGGTCCGGCTCGGTCCGCCGGGGGGCCATGGCAGTCATGGGTCCAGCCTAACGAACGATCCCGTCAAAAATTGTCTCTCAATAAATCGTCTGCAACAGATCTATCTGTTACGGTCTCATTCATCAGTCATGTGAGTCCCCGACGGGAGAGACCATGTCCGCGCCTTCCACCACCCCCGCGCCTGCCGCCCTTGCCGCGCCACCCGCTGCCCCCACGGGCCTCCGGTCCCGCTGGACCGCACTCGGCGTGCTCTCCACCGGCATGCTGATGACGATCCTCGACGGCAGCATCGTCACCGTCGCCATGCCGGCCATGCAGAAGGACCTGGGCTTCTCCGCGGCCGGTCTGAGCTGGGTCGTCAACGCCTACCTGATCGCCTTCGGCAGCCTGCTGCTCCTGTCCGGGCGGCTCGGGGACCTGATCGGCCGCAAGCGGATGTTCCTCGCCGGCACCGCCGTCTTCACCGGCGCCTCGGTGCTGGCCGGCCTCGCCGCCTCCCCGGCCGTGCTGATCGCTGCCCGCTTCCTCCAGGGCGTCGGGTCCGCCGTGGCCGGCGCGGTGAGCCTCGGGATCCTGGTCACCCTGTTCCCCGAGGGCCGGGAACGGGCCCGGGCGATCGCCGTCTTCTCCTTCACCGGTGCGGCCGGAGCCTCCCTCGGGCAGGTGCTGGGCGGGGTGCTGACCGATGCGCTCGACTGGCACTGGATCTTCTTCATCAACCTGCCGATCGGCCTGGCCGCCCTGCTGCTCGCGCTCCCCGCCCTGCCGGCCGACCGCGGGATCGGGCTGCGCGCCGGGGCCGACGTCTGGGGCGCACTGCTGATCACCGGCGGCCTGATGCTGGGCATCTCCACCGTGGTCGGGGTGGAGCGGTACGGGTGGACCGCCGCCCGCACCCTCGGCCCCGGCGCCCTCGCCCTGGTGCTGCTGGCCGCCTTCGCGGTCCGCCAGGCGAAGGCCCGTACGCCCCTGCTGCCGCTGCGGATCTTCCGGTCGCGGGCCGTGGTCGGGGCCAACCTGGTGCAGATGCTGATGGTGGCCGCGCTGTTCGCGTTCCAGGTGCTGGTGGCCCTCTACCTCCAGCAGGTGCGGGGTTACGGTGCGGCCGCCACCGGTCTCGCGATGCTGCCGGCAGCGGTCACCATCGGTGCCGTCTCGCTGGGCGCCTCGGCCCGGCTGGCCGCCCGCTTCGGGGAGCGCAACGTCCTGCTGGCCGGTCTCGTCCTGCTGGTCGGGGCGCTGGGCCTGCTGACCCGCCTGCCGGTGCGGGCCGACTACGCGACCGACCTGCTGCCCGTGATGCTGCTGGCCGCCGGCTTCGGTCTGGCCCTGCCCGCCCTCACCGCCCTCGCGATGTCCGGCGCCGACGAGCGGGACGCGGGGCTCGCGTCCGGCCTGTTCAACACCACCGGCCAGATCGGGATGGCGCTCGGCGTCGCGGTCCTGTCCACGCTGGCCGCCGGCCGTACCCGCGACCTCACCGACGCCGGCCGGCCGGCCGCCGAAGCGCTGACCTCGGGCTTCCACCTGGCCTTCGCCGCAGGCACGCTCCTCCTCGCCCTGGCCGCGGCCGCCACCCCGGCCCTCCTCCCCCGCCGCACCCCCGCCTCCTGACCGACAACGCCTTCTTGACGCACGGCTCTTCCCACTTGAGCATGCTCACGCCAACAATCAAGGAGGACCCGTGCGCTCATCCCGTACCCTGACCGCCCTCTCGGCCCTGGCCGCCTCCGCGATCATCGCGACGGCGACGGGCTCGGGCACGGCCCACGCCGACGGAGACGCGTGGCGTACCAACCCCGAGCTCTGCCGGTCGGGGTGCAGCACCGACGCGAACTACATCCGCTTCTGGCAGACGGTCCTCTGGGCCGACAACGTGAACGGTCAGATCACCTCGACCGGCTTCATCGACGGCCAGTTCGGCCCCAACACGGAGACCCGGACGAAGGACTGGCAGGGCATCCACCTCGACTGGGACGGCGACGCCCTCCAGAAGGACGGCCGCGCGGGCCCGCGGACCTGGTGGTCGGCCCAGTACACGTACAACAAGAACGTCTGCACCTGGGACTCGGCCGGCAACAAGACCTGCACCTTCTACGGCACGGCCCGCCAGTTCAAATGGGGCGTCCCGAACGCAGCCTCGAACGACTGGTGGTTCATCAACCCCCGCACCGGCACCAAGGTCACCCTCCAGGCCTGACCTCGACACAAACGGAAGAGCCACCTAGGAGATCTCCTAGGTGGCTCTGACCTGGTAATGCTGAGTCGGGGTGGCGGGATTTGAACCCACGACCTCTTCGTCCCGAATGAGGTTCGGTCCGGATCTTCACCAGCCGGTTTGCCGTTTCGCCTGGTCACAGCGTTGGTGCGCGGTGGGCTCGGGAGGTGTCGCGGGGGTTTGGGGAGCAAGTCGGCTCCCAGGCGGCTCCCAGGAAGGGGGTCACGCCTGCGTCAGGATGAGACAGGCGGCTTGGACCTGGCCGCGTCCGAGCCGCAGAGCGCCTTCGGGGTCGTCACAGACAGCGGTCCGCGGGGTGGTCGCCTGCGAGATCGTCGGCCAAGGCGATGGTTGCGGTGATGCGCTTGCCGACAGGTTCGCGACGTGCGGCGAAGCCTTCACTGACCGCCAGGACGATCTCCAGACCGTGCTGGCCGACCCTGTCGGGGTCAGCGACCTGGGTGACCGGCAGCGTCGGATTGCTGTCCCACACCGTGATGTCGACGGCTCCGCCGGTGACCTCCAGGGTCAGCATGTACGGGCCGGGGGCGTACTTGCAGGCATTGGTCACCAGCTCGCTGACGACGAGCTGCACCACGCTCACAACCTGGCCGGACAGGGGGAGGCCATGGCTGACCTGCAGGTTGGCCAGGAAGCTGCGGGCCAAGTCACGGGCCGCGGCGATCTCCCCGCTGCTCTCGAACACAGCGGTGGCCGATAGCTGACGCTCTACGAGCTGCTGGGTGCAGTCGTGGCCGGGCAGATTCATACAAGTCCGCCTCACGTCCGAAGCGCTATTGGTCGCCCGCCTACTACCCGCGAAACATCTGCGCACTCCCCTCACTGGCGAAGATCGTTCCCGGTAATCACCGCCCCGGAATCAAAGGCACCATGATCGGCGTAGCGATGGATCACGGTCGTTGCCGGTCCTTGCCATGCCCAGGACCGCCCGGCCTTGTCCGACCCGTTGCAGGGGCGAGCCCTGCCGACGGCTCGGGCAAGACCCCCAGGCGCCGGGCCAGAGTGGCCTCGATACGGAACCTCAGCGCATAGCGCAACCGCCCCGCCCCGTACGGCCACTGGTACAGCACCCTCGGCTCGTCCTCCACACCCGCACAACGAGCGAGGCGCTGCGCACGGTGTCGGCCGAAAGAGGGCGGGCCGTCCGGGATCGCTCGCCTCTCCGTTTTGGACCTGTGCAAGCAGGCCGCCGTACCACCGGCGGGGGCGTTCGCATCAGCCCGAGCCGGTGGGCCCTAATCCTCCGCGTCGGGCTCGGGTCGCCGCTCGTCGAGTAACTCAAGGACCTCGACCTTGTCCGCCGGAACGATATGAGCTGCGGGGATGTACTGGTTCGTCGTCCACCATGAGGCTGTGTCGATCTCCTGGCCCGCCCGCCCCCACTGCACCATCTCCACGACCTCTCCGGCCCGGAAAATCCTGAGCTCTCGCTCCAGCGAGTGGGCGTGATGTTCGGCGCGGACACACACCCGGGCCCGCACGAACCAGTCCTGCGCGGCGACATCCCCAGTTTTCTTGCGAACGGTCACTCCCGACACCTACCCGAGTCGGCCGGATCCATCATCTCACCGTCTCGTGCGCCGGCTGTCGGACTTGTCCGGGCTCGTCGAGTCACTCAGGAGCGCGAACCGTCGGTCGCACAGCTGTCTCGGGAACGACCCCGATCAGCGCCACGCGTATGGCTCAGGCAGATGGTGGTGTGGGGCCCGGGGGCCGACATGGGCCCCACACCTTCCCGTGTCTATGCCGTGGAGCACAGGAGCGGGAGCGCCAGGCGGCAGTGGATCAAGGTTCTGCGAGGTGTGGGCCGGGAAGGCCGGGCGGGACGGCGGTGGAGTGCTTCCTGGGGTACCCAGTGCACAAGGAGGACCGCCGCGAGCATCGGGCCGCAGGTCAGGAGCATGAACGTCATGACGTGACCGCTGCCGTCTGTGAGCCGGCCTGGGCCGACCGCTGTCCTGCTGCGGCAGACGCGTTCAGGAGGCGCTGAACGGCCCGGGAGCGGTTCGCGAGTCTGAGGCGGCGTCCGTGCCGGGGCCACCAGCGGAGGACGGCCAGGAGGCCGGAGTCGCAGAAGGCGACCCGCGAGGTGTCCAGGACGAGACCGGTGTAGCCGTGGTCGGCGGCCGAGGCCAACAGCGCCCGCAGCGGCGCGGCGCTGTAGTGATCGATCTCCCCGGCGAGGTGGAAGACCAGGGTGCTGCCGAGGGTGGTGCAGGATTCGATGACTATGACGCCGGGCGCGGTGTCCGCGCCCGAGTCGTGCACGACGGGAGGGGCGGGGGCGGCGAGAGTCGCGGGCAGTATCGGGGCGGTGGTTGAGGTACTCACATCCCCATCAACGCCTCCCGCCCAGGTCCGGGAAACGAGCCACACGGCCCTTTCACCCCATGTGACCAGCGCCGATCCCCGGCAAGAGGGAAAGATTCCACCCGGACGAGGCATACGGACGTCCGTGGCGCGCCCGCTGGTGCGGCCCGCCGGCACGGGAACCTTCCGCCGTTCCTCACCGGCGCGTTCGGTCTCGAGAACTGGCACACGGAGCCACCGTCCGGAGGCGGACGGCCTCACCGGACTCTGGGCCCCCGGCATCGGCGCACAGGCGGCGCTGAACCGGTGTGGAGCAACCGAAGGCCCCCGGGGCGACGTGACATCGGATCGGGGGCCTTCGTTCGGCTGTCCCGAGGGGGAGCACCTGAAAGCACTCTGCCACGGCGGTGCCCACGGCGGCCGCGGCAGGCGGGGTGCCGTACGTGAGAAATCACCCGGTCGGCCGCGCTCTCTTCGCGTCCGACCGGTGCAGTCCGCAGCTCCCGGCTCCGCGCTCTGGGGTCGGGGCCGTGCCGGCTTTTCCCGAGGCATACGAAGGTCCGGATCACTGCGAGCGGTCAGGGCCTTCGTGTTGCCGGGGGCCTGCCTCGGGGAACGGATCAGTGCGCGGTAGGCGTGGCCTGGATCAGCGGCTCCGGGTTTCCGTACAGGGCCGCGTGGAGGGCGGCGGCGAGTTCACGGGCCCGGTCTTCGTCGTTCACACCATGAAGGACGTAGTAGACCGGGCCCGCGTAGGCGTCCGAGCGGACCTCGCCGGCGGCGACCAGGCGCATCACGGCGTCTCGGGCGGCGTCGTTCACGGCGTCGTCGACAGTGTGTCCCGGGCCGGCGGTGAGTGTGTCCGCCTTCACTGTCCACCGCGGGCCCTGGCTCTCGATCGCGATGAATACGGCCTGCTGAGACTGGGCCTGTTGGTAGACGGCGTTGAAGCTGCCGACGCCGGTGGCGTCGGGGACAAGGTGGGCGGGGCAGGGGATGGGCAGCGGCTCCATACAGGCATGGTGCCAGGCGGATCGGTCTGGCACGCGTAGATGCGGTTTGGCGCGAGGGGCTGGGCACGGCCGGGCGATGGCGTGTCGGTCGTCGGCTGTCGCACCGCCCCTGCCGGCGGGGGTGCCAGACCTCGCGGCCCTCATGCTGCCGACGGTGAACTCGCAGCTCAGCAGGCGGCGCATCTCTCTCCGGCCGATACTTGATCGCGTGGACGGATCACCGGCAGGCAGGTCGAAGCGGTTCGGCAGCTGTGAATCGGTCGTGGTTCGGTCGTTCGCCGAGGGTGACTCCGTTGCGCACCTGACGCGTCTGCTTCACCGCGCCTACTCCGCCCATGCTGTCGAAGGCCGAGTTTTCTTTGCCTCGTATCAGTCGGTGGAGGACACGGCCTACAGGTTGGGCATGGGCGAGTGCTGGCTGGCTCTGCGAGCGGGTGAGTTGGTGGGCACCGTGACGGTGACGGCTCCGTATGAGGCCCCGGAGGGGTATCCGGCTCCAGCGGGATCGGGGTCGTTCTGGCAGCTGGCGGTGGACCCTTCGCATCGGGGGACGGGACTGGGGCAGCGGCTGCTGTCCTTGGCGGAGAAACGTATCGCCGAGCTCGGATCCGCGCAGGTGGTGATCGACACGTCGGCCCAAGCGGCTGACCTGGTCGCCTGGTATCGCAGGCGCGGCTACGTGCCGGTCGGGTCTTGGTCGTGGGGCGTGACGAACTACGACAGCGTCGTGCTCCTGAAGGAGCTGACGCCGGGCGGACACGACCGGAAATAGGGGTTGCCGGTGCCGCGTGCTGCGGCACCGGCAAGCGGTTGGCTACTGGTCGAGAGCGCCGGCGGCGTCCCGGGCGGCGACGGTGAGCGCCTCGTCGAGAGCCTCGGTACGACGCCCGCCGGCGCTGGCGACCGGGCCCTTGCCGCCGGCTCCACCGCCGACCGTACGCGCGGCCGGGAGGAGGATTCGGCTGGCCTCGGTGCCGGTGTCGTGGAGACTGCGGGTGATCGCGGCGGCCAAGAGCGCCTTGCCGTCGTGCTCGGTGCCGAGGACGACGACGGCCTGGTCGCCGTCGAGGAAGCTGGCGGTGTGCTGGGCCAGCGTGCGGAGCTCGTCCGGGCCGAGCCCGGTCACCTTCTCGGTGACGACCCGGCCGCCGGTGACGGCTCGGGCGGAGGCGGCGAGCTGCTGGGCGCGGTCTCGTAGCTCGGCCTCGCGGAGGCGGCCGAGTTCCCGCTCGGCGGAGGCGAGGGAGTCGAGGCGCTTGCGGAGGACGTCGGGGGCGCCCTGGGGGCGGGTGCCGAGGAGGTCGGAGAGTTCTTCGAGGAGGCGGCGCTCGGTGTCGTAGTAGTTCAGGGCGTCGCGTCCGGTGAGGGCTTCGATGCGGCGGAGGTTGGAGCCGATGGAGGCTTCGCCGACGATGCGGACGGGCCCGGCGTTGGAGCCGTGGCCGATGTGGGTTCCGCCGCAGAGCTCGCGGGAGAAGTCGCCGATGTCGACGATGCGGACGTGGTCGCCGTACTTCTCGCCGAACAGGGCGGTCGCGCCGGCGGCCTCGGCCTCGGCGCGCGAGGCGTGCCAGACGCGTACCTCGGGGTCGGCGAGGAGGTGGTCGTTGACGAGGGTCTCGATGGCGGCGAGCTGGGGGCGGTCGACGGCGGAGAAGTGGGCGAAGTCGAAGCGGAGGCGGCCAGCGTCGACGAGGGAGCCGTGCTGGCGGGCGTGATCGCCGAGCGTGCGGCGGAGCATGGCGTGCAGGACGTGGGTGGCGGAGTGGGAGCGGGCGACGGCCTCGCGGCGGGCGCCGTCCACGAGGGCCTCGGCCTGCTCTCCGGCGCGGATCTCGCCTTCGACCACGCGCACGGTGTGGACGTGGAAGCCCTCCAAGCCGGGCTTGGTGTCCAGGACCTCAAGGAGTGCGCCGTTGGCGGTGCGGATAGTGCCGGTGTCGCCGACTTGGCCGCCGGACTCAGCGTAGAACGGGCTGCGGTCCAGGACCAGTTCGAGGGTGCTGCCCGTGTCGGCGCCGGGCACGACGGTGCCGTCGGAGATGAGGCCGAGGACGGTAGCTTCGGCGTCGAGGCGGTCGTAGCCGACGAAGTTGGTACGGCCGTGGCGGGCGGACAGCTCGCGGTAGGCGTCCTGGCGGCGCAGCGCCTCGGCTGTCTTGGCCTTGCCGCCAGCCTTGGCGCGTTGCTGCTGCTCGGCGAGCAGGTCGGCGAAGCGGTCCTCATCGACGGTCAGGCCGGCGTCGCGGGCGGCCTCGACAGTCAGCTCGACAGGGAAGCCGAAGGTGTCGTGCAGTTCGAAGGCGGTCTCTCCGGCCAGGGTCGTGGACCGGCTTTCGCGGCTGCGGGTGATGGCGGCGTTCAGCAGGCGGGTGCCCTGGGCGAGGGTGCGGGTGAACGACTCCTCTTCGGCGGTGACGACCTGCTCGATGAGGGCGGCCTGGGCGGTCAGCTCGGGCCAGACGTTGCCGAGGTTGGCGATGACGCTGCTGGTGGCCGGGGCGAGGGCGGGCTGGTCGATGCCGAGCAGGCGGGCGTGGCGGATCGCGCGGCGCATCAGGCGGCGCAGGACGTAGCCGCGGCCGTCCTTGGCGGGCAGGACTCCGTCGGCGATCAGGTAGGCGATGGAGCGGGCGTGCTCGGTGACGACCTGGAAGGAGATCTTCTCCTCGCGGCTGCCGGGGTAGTCGCGGCCGGCGAGTTCCTGGACGGTCGTGAGGGTGGGCCGCAGGAGGTCGGTGCCGCAGACGTTCTCGACGTCCTGGAGGATCGAAGCGAGGCGGTCGAGGCCGAGGCCGGTGTCGATGCTCTGCTGGGCGAGATCGCCAAGGATCGGGAAGCCGCCCTTCTTGTCACCCTCACCGCGCTGGTACTGCATGAAGACGAGGTTCCAGATCTCCACGTACCGCTCGCCGTCGACGGCCGGACCGCCCTCGCGGCCGAAGGCTGGCCCCCGGTCGTAGTTGACCTCCGAACAGGGACCGCAGGGACCGGGGACGCCCATAGACCAGAAGTTGTCCTCCATGCCCAGGCGCTGGATGCGCTCGGCAGGGACGCCGATCCTGCGCCACAACTGCTCGGCCTCGTCGTCGTCCCGGTAGATGGTGATCCAGAGGCGGTCCTTCTCCAGATTGAAGTCCTGGGTGAGGAGTTCCCAGGCGAAGGCGATGGCGTCGGCCTTGAAGTAGTCGCCGAAGGAGAAGTTGCCCATCATCTCGAAGAACGTGGCGTGCCGGTTCGTCCGGCCGACGTTGTCGATGTCGGAGGTGCGGGCGCACTTTTGGATAGTGGTGGCGCGGGGGAACTCCGGGGTTACCTCGCCCAAGAAGTACGGCTTGAACTGGTTCATGCCGGCGTTGGCGAGCAACAGCGTCGGATCGGAGGGGATCAGCGGACTGGACGGGACCTGGCGGTGGCCGCGGGAGGTGAAGAAGTCCAGGAAGGTGGAGCGGATCTGCGTCGAGCGCATGGTGGTGTGGCCCTCACGGAAGAGTCGTGGAGAGATGGGGGTCGATCACACGCCGAGCCGGGCCGAGAACAGGGACTGAGAGGTTCTCAGTTCTCCAGCTCGACGCAGATAGCTCGCGCCCCCACGGTGTAGACCATGACTCCAGATCCGTCGCTTGAGGTGGCGCAGCCGACACCGGACGCAACGGTCCGCTGCGACTGCGCCACCCAGGGTAGCGGGTCCGGAGTCAAGATCGCTTGGATTTATGCGCCCCGCAGTCCGGCGCCCGTCAGGGACAGGAGCGTCCCGGCGAGGTCGTCGGCGTGGGGGAGTACGACGGCGGCGCCGGCGTGGGTAAGCGTCGACGGGTCGGAGAAGCCCCAGCCGCAACCGATCGGCGTCACGCCAGCCGCCTGGGCCGCGTGCATGTCGGCCTCCATGTCGCCGACGAACACGGCGTCGCCGGGTGACACACCGAGCTTTTCGAGGGCGAGCAGGAGGCCGTCTGGCGCGGGCTTCGGCACCGCATCCTCGTAACAGACGACGATGTCGATCAGGTCGAGGATGCCGGGTGGCAGAAGCCAGTTGACTCGCTGGCGGTTTCGCAGGGTCACGATGCCGGTGCCGACGTCGGCGGCGTGGAGCGCGGCCAGCGCGTCGGCCACGAACGGGAACACCTCGGCGGTGAGGGTGGCGGTGGCCGTTGCCGCGTCCCAGCTGTCCTGGTTGATCGCTCCGGCGTATCCGAGTTCGGCGAGTACGTGCTCGCGCGGGATGGTCGCGGCCCCGGTCGGCAGGTCGGCGACGGTGACACGGCGGCCGAGGGCGGAGGTCGCGAAACCCGCGAGGGTGGCGAGTTGGGCATGGCGGCTGTCCACGAGGACGCCGTCGAGGTCGAACAGTACGGCCCGCTTCACTTGGAATCACCCCGCGAAGGCGCGGGCAGATCGGCCTCGGTGAGCAGGGAGTGGAGGGTGACGTTGTGCTCGGCCAGCAGCGTTCGACCGCCGAGCGGGCGCTCAAGGACGCACAGCGCGTCGCTGACCGGTGCGCCGGCGATCCGCAAAATACGGGCCATGGCGAGCAGTTGTCCGCCGGAGCGGACCACGTCGTCGACGAGGACGGTCCGGCGGCCGGAGAAGGGCGCGCCTTCGATCTGCCGGCGGGAGCCGTACCCCTTCGGGCGGCGGCGCAGGAAGACAGCAGGCAGGCCGGTGGCGGCGGACAGGGCAACGACCAGAGGGACGCCGCCGAGTTCGATTCCGGCGAGGAGTTGGGCGTCGCTGGGGACGAGAGGGGCCATGGCGGCGGCGGTGTCCCGCAGGAGCTCGGGGTCGGCAGCCAGACGGTACTCGTCGAAGTAGCTGTCGAGCCTCGCGCCGTCGGCGAGGTGGAAGGAGGACTTGACGAGGGCGGTTTCGGCGAGCCGGACGGTGAGGTCGGACAGCCGGGTGCTGGTGGTCATGCTCCCCCGATCGGTGCCGTGTCGAACGTGTCGAGAGCGTTGAGGCGGTCGCGGAAGGCGTCGGCGGACTCGGCGGTGCGGAGGAAGCCGAGGGGCCGGGTCGGGGTCTCGTACAACCACTTCTCCTCGCGCAGGAAGACGAGCAGGCGCAACGCGGAGGACCCGGCGAGGAAGATCGGTACGGGCCGGATGGTGGTCGCGTAGTACATGGCGGCGGTCAGCTCGTGGAGGGTGCCGATGCCTCCGCCCATGGCGACGACGAGATCGGCGTGGTCCAGGTAGTGGTTGAGCCGGGTGCCGAGGTCGGGCAGGTGGACGGACGTGGTGGCGTGCGGGTTGAAGGCGCCCCACTCCTCGTGCTTGCTGATCAGGGTCACCGCGGTGACCAGGGCTCCTTCGGACGAGGCCCCGCGCGCCGCGGCCTCCATCAGGCCGTTGTAGCCGCCGTGCAGGAGGGAGTAGCCGGCCTGAGCCAGGGCCCGGCCGATCTCCTCGGCCAGCTTCTCCTCCGCGCCGGAGGCGGGACGGACCCCACCGAAGAAGACGGCGGTCAGACCCTCCCGGGCCCGGTCGGAGGCCGGACCCGCGAGGTGGAGCGCGTTCACATCAGCTCCAGGTAGGTGCGATATGCGGCGATCGGGCTCTCCAGCCCGCTCAGGGCCTCGGGGCAGGCCCGCTCGACCAGGGCGAGCGTCCGTTCGACGGCCGCGTCCACATCGGCGGCGAGGGGGATGGCCGGTCCGCTGATCGCCGCCTCCAGGTCGCCGAGGCAGGCCCGGCCGATCGGAGTGACGGCGATCTCCTCGCGCAGCTGGTACCAGCCCCAGAACCGCGAGGCGGGCGCCAGAGCCGTCTTGATCAGGTCCTTCGTCGCGGTGTGGAGACGGTGCCACTCGGAGTACGCGACGAACCGCTGGCCCCGCTTGATGCGCTTGTGCAGCAGCACGGCCAGCACCAGGTGCTCGATCAGCAGCTCGGTGCACGTACGGGGCCGGGCGAGGAATTCGGCCGCGAACCGCTCGGCAGCTGCCGTTCCCTCGGCCGGGGCGATGGCTGGCTCGCGGTCGAGGAGTAACGCGGTGGCGACCGTCGCCCGCAGACGCGGGACGCGGGATGCGGGCGCGAGGTAGAGGTCGATCTGGTGCAGGTGCCCCTCGTCCGGGACGAGGAAGACCATGCCGACGCCGCCGAGGTCGGCGACGATCGTGTCGCGCCAGCCGGGCAGCAGCGCGCCGGCTTCGACGGACATCAGGTCGTCCAGGGCCTCGACGAACGCGGGCAGCTCGGCGTCCTGGACGCCGACGACGAAGTCGACGTCCGAGAGGCGGTCGGCCGTGCCGTGGGCCAGCGACCCACGCACCATCAGGTGCGTGACGACCGGCGAGGTGGCCAGGATGTCGGCGAGTCGGGACAGGAGCGGGAGCTGGGGCGGGCGGTTCGCGAAGGTGAGTTCCGCCAGGTGCAAGGTGGGCACGTGCGTCCTCCGATCGGATGTCGGCGTGTGGGCCGTGACGACGGTCAGGCCGTGAGCGCAAGGAGTCGGCGCTTGGCCGACGTCCAGCGGGCGGCGGCCTCCTGATCGCCGAGCGAGGTGTGCAGCTCGGCGATCAGGTCGTAGACGGCGCCCTCGGGCAGGGCATAGGTGTAGAAGAGCCGCAGGAGCATCCGCTCGGCCGCGTCGGTGTAGCCGAGGCCGGCCATGCCGCGGGCGGCCTGGAGCCGCTCGGCGAGCACCGACGCGTCGGCCGGGGGCAGCGGCTCGGCGGTGCCGAGGTGAAGCGTGGGCCGTCGGGCGAGGCGCCGGTAAGCGTCGTCGGCGTACACGTCGGCGATCAGGTGGATCCGGTCCGGTCCGAGCAGGTTGCACACCCCGTGGGCGTACGTCGGCGTCAGCCGCCAGATCCTCCCGCCGGTCATGTGCACCTTGGCGCCGCCGGTGACGAGGAACGCCGACGTGTTGGTGTGCAGGGGGATGTGCAGCCGATGCCGCTCGACCTGGTCGAGCTCGTCGTAGTCGCGGTGCTCCCACAGGAAGGCATTGGCCTCCAGCCGGGCAAGCCGCACCCACATGTAGTTCAGGCCGAGTTCGGTCAGCAGGGCGGCGGTGGCCGGCATCTGTGACAGCAGATCGGTCGGCCGGGCGGCGCAGTCGCCGATCGTCACGTCGGCGGGGTCGCCGGACGCGTTCATGAGCGAGGTCGTCCACCAGCCCCCGGACTGGTAGGCGCCGTACTCCGCCTTCCAGGGAGCCCGGGCCGTCAGGGCCTCGTGGCGCATCCGCTCCAGCTGAGCGGAGTCGACGGCGTCGAGCTGGGCGATCTGCCCGGCAAGGGCGGTCAAGGTATCCATCGGTTCCCTCCCGTCGTCGGCCCGCCCATGAACGGGCCGGTGGGCACGTGGTGCTGGATGGGGTGATCGACCGGAGCCGCTGAGGCAGCTCCTGATCTCACGCTCCGCCGCCGGAGGTGCACGTACGGCGAAGTGGCGTTCAGCATCGGGGTGGGCGGTGAGGCATGGATACGACGTCGCCGCCGTCATGGAACCGTCCTCGCCGGATGGCCGGCGAGCCGGTCGATGTCGGTCGTGCGTCATGACTGCCGTCATGGCTGCCGTCATCTCCGCAGGGGAGCGGCCGAACGGGTTTCCCGCCGATCCGACGCGGCTATCGTCGGGTGGAGACGAACGGGGACGGAGAGGATCCGCTGTGGCTGAAACTCCCACGCTCTTACGGGTCTTGACGCTCCGGCGGCACTGGCAGGTCTACGAGACCTTCCGCCTCCGGTTCGAAGCGACGGCGAGCTCGATCGCCGAGCACGAGAACGATCCGCGGCTCCGGGGCCTGTCGGTCTCGAAGCGGCAGTTCGAGCGCTGGTACGGCGGCGCGGTGAAGACCCGCCCCTACCCCGACCAGTGCCGGGTACTGGAAGCGATGTTCGACGTCGGTGTCGATCGCCTTCTCGCTCCCGCACCGCCGTCCGCTTCACCGACCGCGCCCGCGGCCGATCCCCCGCTCGTCGTCCCGCCGCCACGGCCGGCCCTTGCCCTTCTCCCCACCGAGCAGGCAGCGGCACTGCCTGTCGGCGGCCCGTTCAGCAACGAGCCCCGCATCGACGCGGGCACAACGGAATTGGAAAGGCAGGTCGCGATGGCGGCTCGTCGTGCGCTTCGCTTCACCGCAATGGCGGAGGGCAGCAGCATCGGCCCGGAGACCCTGGGCCAGATCCATGACGAAGTGCGGCGGCTCACCGTCGCGTACCCGAGGCTGGCGTTGCCGACCCTGCTCGGCGACCTGGTCGAGGTGCAGGACCTCACCTTCCGGCTTCTGGAGCACGGCCGGGTCAAACCCCTGCAGGCCCGCGAGCTGTATCTGCTCGCCGGGATCACCTCCGGCATGCTCGCCAAGGCCAGCCACGACCTGGGCAACCCGAGCGCCGCGATGATGCAGGCCCGCACCGCCTTCGTGTGCGCCGACAACGCCGACCACCACGCCATGCGCGCCTGGGTCCGCTCCCTGCAGTCGCTCATCTCCTACTGGGCCGGCCGACCCGGCGAGGCCGCCGACTACGCCACCCTCGGCCAGAACGCCGCTGGCGACGTCCGTGGCACGACCGGCGTCTGGCTCGCCTGTCTCTCCGCCCGAGCCCACGCCCTGATCGGCGACGCCGAGGCTACCCGCACCGCCATCCAGCAGGCCGAGGAAGCCCGGGCGGCCGTCGAGCCCGACGACCTCGACGCCTTCGGCGGCATCATGACCTTCCCCGTACCCCGGCAGCTGTACTACGTCGCCGAGGCCACCGTGCACCTCGGCGACGACCCCGCGCTCGGCGAGAGCCGGTCGGAGGCCGCCGTCAGCGCGTACCGCGACGCCGTCGAGGACGAGTGGGCCTTCGGCGACGAGGCCGGCGCGCAGACCGACCTCGCCCTCGCCCGCATCGCCCGCGGCGAGATCGAGGGCGCCATCGAGGCCGTACGCCCCGTCCTCGACCTCCCCATCGAGCAGCGGAACTTCGGTATCACCAGCAGTGCCCAGCGCGTCCACGCCGCGCTGCACGCCGACGGGCGCCGAAGCGGCGGCGTGGCGGCCGATCTGCGCGAGGAGATCGAAGCCTTCACCGCCACCCCGACCTCCGTCCTCGTCCGATGACCCCGCAGGTAGGCTCCGCGCCCATGACCCCAGTCCACCTGGCCGGCCACCGCCTGGCACTGCGCGAAGTCGAACCCGAGGACGCCAGCGCCCTTCTGGCCATCTACGGCGACCCCGAGGCCACCCGGCACCTCAGCTTCGAACCCCGCACCCCCGAGCAGGTCCAGGCGATCGTCGACCGGTCCATCGCCTCCGCCACGGACACCCCGAGAACCGAGTACTGCCTCGCCATCACCCGGCGCGGCGAGCACCAGCTGATCGGCTACGCCCGCCTGGCCACCGAACCCCAGCAGGCGGCCACCATCGGCTTCGCCCTGCACCCGGCCGAGTGGGGCAAGGGCCTGGGCACCGAGACCGTCCACCTGCTGTGCGCGCTCGGCTTCCAGACGCTCGGCCTCCACCGCATCTGGGCGGCCCGCTCACCTCTCAACGAGGCGTCCGCGCGGACCCTGCTGCGGGCAGGTATGACCGAGGACGGCCGGATCCGCGACCACGTCTTCGTCCACGGAGCGTGGCGGGACTCGATCACCTACTCGATCCTGGAGCACGAGTGGACCCCGATCGACGACGTCGCCACCGCGAATCGGCTGCCCGCCGTCTCGTCTGACGCGGACCGCGGACCGGAGAGGTGAGCCGGTGATTACCGAGGCCGGCTTACGGCACCATCTGGTGATCCCCGGCATCGCCGAATTCGCGCGTGGCGGCCTGCCTGACCCACCGGCCACCGACGACGGCAACCACTGGGTCGACGGCGACTGCTGGCTCTACTGCGGACAGCAGCAGACCAGGGTCCTGTGGATCGGACCGGCTACCGTCGCCGGAGCCCAGGCACCCATGTACGCCTGCGGCGCCTGCATCAAAGAACTCCAGGCACGCATCTGGCACTCCCTCCGGACGCATGACTCGTCCGCTCGCCCCGAGCCGTCTCCAGGGCACGGTCCCGAGCACCGCTCTGGGGCGAGGGGACGGGGCCGCCACCGCCGTAGTCGCTGACTTGTGGACCGCCTGAGAACCGCCCCATTCGGAGGAGGCAAACCCCTTGGGGCCGGCGCATTCGACGCCGGCCCCAAGGAGTGTGTGTCGTATCAAGCCAGGGCGATCAGGGCCTGGGCGAGGAAGCGGGCTTCGGGCGCCAGGCCGTCGAGAACGTCCTGGGCGTAGACGGTGTCGGGTCGGGCGGCGAGGTCCTGGACGGCAGTCCAGTGTTCGGCGATGAGATGGAGAGCTTGCCTGGATCGCTGGATGGTGTCCCGTCGGCGAACGGTGAACTCCTCGGCACGCTGGCGTGCCTCGGGCCAGGTGATGTCTCCCCGTTCGACGAGCTCGGCCAGGGGCGGGGCGGTGTCGCCATCGGCCTGGCGGACGGTATCGGTGTCGATCACGTACTGCCGGAGTCGTTCTGTCTCCAGCCGCTCGTTCAGCGCGGCTGTGGCGTCGACGAGGGTGATCTGGCCTTCGGCGACCTGTTCGGCGAGGTCGGGGGCGTGCTCGCGGAGGCGGTCGTACTGCTCCTGGAGGGCGGCGGCCCGGGCCTTGTCCTCGGAGACGGTGTTGTAGGCGTTGTCGAGACTGAGCGCGCCGATTCGAACCTGTTCGGCGAGGTCGGGGGAGTGCTTGAGGACGACGTTGGCGGCGGACAGGCGGCTGCGGCTGAGTCCGCGGAGCTTGGCCAGGTCCCGCAGGGAGTGTCCCGAAACGGAACAAGCCATGGCGGTGATCATTGCCTGCTGGCCCTTGCTGATGTGCCGGCGGAACACGTTGTTGGACAAGATCAGTGCCGTGGGGTTGCTGCCGGTGTAGGTGGTGAAGCGGGGTTCGACGCCGGCGATCTCGCAGGCGGCGAGACGGTTGCGGCCGTCGAGGAGGACGCCGTCGGCGTCGAGGACGATGTTCTTGTGCTGGCCCTCGGCCTTGATGGACTCGGCGAGGTCGAGCAGCTCGTCCTGGCTGAGCATCGGGAACATGCGGGCGATGGGGTGGATCTTCAGGGTGTGCTCCTTGTCGGATGGCGGGACGGGGTTCAGCGCGTACGGCGCTGCTGGTCGACGTGGACGGGACGGTAGGGAGCCGACTGGGGAGCCTGGGCACGGCTGGTGGTGCGTTGCGACAGGTCGGCGAGGCGGTGAAGCCGCCAGGTGAGGACTTCACTGACGCTGGTGGCGGTGTCGAGTTCTCGTTGGGTAACGGCTTCGGTGAGGAGGGCGGCGGGGTTGTGGCCCGCGGTGCCGGCTTGGGCGAGGGTTGCTGCGAGGGTGGGCCAGCTGGGCTCGGCGAGGATCTGTTCGGCCTGTTCCGGGAGAGCTCGGCGTACGGTCGCTGCCTGCTGGCGACGAAGCCACTCGGGCAGCTGGGTTCCTCGCTGGTGGATCACAGCCAGCGGCTCGGCTGCCGCGGCCTGATATGCGGTCCGGAGGTGCTCGGCTGCCTGTCGTGCGGCCTCCGCCTGTTGGCTGTGGCCGCGGGTGCGGTGCCAGTGCTGCGCGGCCACGGCCGCCAGCAGAACGGCATCGATGAGGACCGTGAGGAGGATTCCGTCCTTCGGGGCGGGTTCACGCAGGATCGCCTTGACCGCCCGGCGGGTGGCCTGCGCCTGCTGGTGCTGGGCACTGATGCGGGAACGACTGGCCCGCTCGAAGGCGGTGGCTGCCTGCAGGAGTCCGGGCCGCAGGCCCGGAGGGGCGGCGAGGGGCAGGACGTCGAGGGTTTCGGCGAGGACGGCGATGTGCGCCTGTCCGGCCTCATCCTCGCTGTGGTCGAGGAGTTCGGGTACCCGGTCGGTGGCCTGGGCGAGGCGACGCCAAGCATGGGACTCCGACGGTGCCGCTGGACTGGTGTCGGTGGCGGCGAGGCGTTCGTTGATCTTGGGATAGGAGAGGTCGGGGGCGAGGGTCGAGCCGGAGAACCAGATGGCCTGCCCGTCCTTGTTGGTGTCGTCGGCGAGGGCGACCTTGTAGCCGCGGATGTCGCCAGAGGGGAATCGCTGGATCTCCACGAGAACGCCGGAGCCGTCGAGGAGGCGGAAGAACTCCTCCGGTGTCGTGGCTGCAGCGAGAACGGTGCGGACGGTGGTGCGCAGACGTTCGCGGGCGGTTGTGGGTCGGCCGGCGCGCTGGGCCTTCTCCTGTTCGGCGCGGGTCGGGCGCTTGGCGGCGGTGCGGTCGCCGCGCGGGACCTGGCGGAGCCCGTACTCCTTCTCGATGGCGACGAGTTCCTTGTCGGCGCGCAGGAAGTCGTTCCAGTTCCGTGGCGGGCGGAGGTCGCCCCGGACCTTGGTGGCGACGATGTGGATGTGGTCGTCGGCGTGGCGGACGGCGACCCAGCGGCAGGCGTCGGGGTCGTCGGCCGGGGCGATGCCGGTGGCGTTCAGCACGCGCCGGGCGATGGTGGCCCACTCGTCGTCGGTCAGGTGGCGGTCTTCGGGTGCGGCGCGGATCGAGCAGTGCCAGACGTGGTTCTTCGGGGCCTTGTGGCCGGCCTGCTTGACCCGCAGATCGAGGACGTCGGCGAGCTGGGCGAGGGTGGCGTCGGGGTCGCGGCCGGGGTCGGGCACGAAGTCGTCCCACGCGGCGACGAGGTGCGGGTCGGTGTGCTCGTTGGCGCGGCCGGGCCCGTAGAGGTAGTTCAGGACGCCCCGGGTCTTGTGGCCGGGCTTGACGATGTTCGCGATCAATCAGGCCGCCCAACGGCTGGTGGCGGCCACGTTGGCGGCGGTGTCGACGACCTTGACCGTGTCCTGCACCAAAGCCACGAGCCGTCCGGCTTCGGCAATCACTGCTGTGTCCACCGGGTGTGTCGTGCCGCCTTCGTTGAGGCGCTTGGCGATCTGGTTCACGTTCCTGCCGATGCGGGAGACCTGTTCGCGCAGGGCGGCGTACTCGTCGATCAGGTCGTCGACGGGGGTGCGCTGCTCGGGCAGGGCGAGGTCGCCGTTCAAGTGGGCCATGACGATGGCGCCGACGAAGTGCGCGCCGGCCAGACCGAGTCGGCGGGCTTCGGCAAGGATCTCGGTCTTCTCGTCGGTGCTGTAGCGGACGTCGACACGCTCTTTTCGCTGCACGTCCTGGCGGGCGCGACGGCGGGCGACACGGCGCAGCGCGGCCTCGTCGGCGGCACGCACGCCCCCTGTCCCCGGTGCGCCCTCGCGCCGGGGACCCGCCTCCGCCACCCCCGGGGCGGAGGCTTCTGCGTGGGACCGGCCCTTGGACGGTCCAACGCCATACCTTGCTCCGCCCGGGGCTGGGGTCGTGGGCATCTGCTGCTGGGAAGTGGGGAGCTCGCGGCTCGGGTTGTGCATGGATCGGTTCTCCGCGGAGTGCTGGGTGCTTGGGCGTGAGCGGCCCCCGTGTCCCCGTGCTTGTCTGCACGGGGACACGGGATGCGCCGGAGGGCGGGTCAGGGCGCTGTGAGGGTCAGCCGGTGCTGACGGGAGAGGCGGCTTCGTTCAGTCCGTCGAGTGGTCCGGCCTTGGAGCCGTCGTCCGTGGCGGGCTGGGCCTGGCCGGTGCGCTCGGCTTGAAGCTGGTCGCGCAAGGCGCGGGCCCGGGGCAGCCCGATCCGTAGTTCGCGGCGCAGACGTTCGGCGGTCAGGTGGTCGTCGCTCCAGTCGGCGGTCAGGAGTCGGGCCCTGTCGAGAACTTCGGCGGGTGTGCGGGTGCGGTTGGCGGTCGACTTGGCGGCGTCGGGGACCCGACCGGTCGCCCGACGCGGGCCGGCTCCGGTCGACTCCGCCACCGTGGTCGGCCGAGGCGGTCGGGTGACGGGGGCCGCTTCGGCTCCCTCGGTCGGCCCCGTGGCAGGTGCCTCGGTGACCTTCGTGGGGGCCGACTTGGGCAGTTGGTCGGAGGCCGATTCGGGCCGGTCAGGCGTCGACCGTGGGGCCTGGTCGCCGGCCGACTGGGCATAGGCCGTTTCCGGGGAGTCGGCCGACTCGGGGTTGTGGTGCAGCACCTTGGCCACGAGGTCCGACCCGAAGTAGATCGACCCGACCGGGAGTGAGGTTGCCAGCAGTACGAGGGCCCAGTTCGCGTAGTCCAGGTCAGTCAGTCGGCCCCACTGGATCGAGTCGGTGTGCAGGGCCGGTACGAGGCCGTGCACGTAGTTCAGCAGGAGGCTCGCGATCGTGTAGGCCGCCAGGATCTTCAGGGCGAACGTCCGGTCGTCACCGGTCAGCACGAGCGTGGCGATCAGCGCGAGGGCCATCAGCCCGTCCACCACGATCGGGTAGAGCAGGGCGGCGGTGGAGTCGGCGCCGATGGCGCGGGCCACGTCGGACAGCGCGTTCCACGAGACCCGGAAGGCCATGAGGACGACAGCCACCAGGCCGAGGACGAGGATGAAGTGTCCCGCGCGGTTCACGCGACGCCCCCGTGCGGGTGCGGGTGCGGGTGCTTGGCGAGCGTCGTCTGGATCGTCCTTCTGTTGGAGGGCCTGGTCCTCGGCGGCCGAGGTGAGCCGCGCGATGCGGGCGCGGATGCTGCGTATGGCTGCCGGGGCGCTTGAGGCAGGGAAGTGCAAGGGAGCGGTCTCCAGGGTGGGGAAAGCGGAGCGTGTGCAGAGCCGCATGTGGCCGCCGGGGCGTGGGTGGCCATGCGTGCTGGGACTCGTCCCACTCGTCCCGCCGCTGGTCAGGGCAGGTACGGGTGGGGTGGTGATGTCGAGTCGACTCGTTGCGGGTCGCTGACTCGTCCCCGCGCTGACCTGCGCGGGGACGGGTGGGACGAGTCGGGGAGGGTCAGGCGCCGGGCTCGACGGGGAGGGTGGCGGCTGCCTCGGGCGGGCAGTAGCGGGTCCAGGCGTCGGTGAACTGGGCGCGGGTAAAGCCCTTGGCCTGGTGGCCGCCGGGGAAGCGCCGGTTGGCCGACTTGATGCCGTAGTCCTGGAGCAGGATCTGCAGGCCGCGCGGGGTGAGCCCGTTGGGGCTGTGCTCGGCCCACGGTGCCTCGGGGTCGGCGTTGAGGATCTCCAGGAGGCGGCCGGTGCGGATCGCCGGCTGGTCGCCCTCGGAGGCGAAGGCGCGGCGGATGTCGGCGAGGATGCGGATCTTCAGCCCGCCATCCTCGTCACGCCCGGCCTCGTAGTCCGTCATGGCGGTGCACGCGGTGCGGGCCAGGGCGGGCCAGTGGCCGCCCGCGAGGTCGGCGACGCTGACCAGTGGCGCCCAGGTGTCGGCGGCGCGGTCCTCGACCGGCATCTTCGGCTCCAGGGCGAGTGCCTTCTCGCGTACGGAGGTCAGCCAGGCAGCGAGCCGTGTGCGGAGCTCGCGGACCGTCAGGTCGTCGCGGCCGTAGCGCCAGAAGCTGACCTTCTCGGTCTCGGCTCGCCGCCGCATGCGGATGACGACCGACCGGTCCATGATCGTGTCGGGCAGGTCGCCGATGCCGGCGAGGGCGGCCATGGCGAAGGTGTCGAACTTGACCACCTCGTGGTTGGGACCGGTGACGCGCAGGGTGGGCCGGTTGCGCTGGTGGCCGGCGTTGAGCAGGCCGCGCATCTCCTCGTTCTTCTCCGCGACCTTCGCGCTGCCGAAGATCGTGTCGACCTCGTCCACGAGCAGCGTGGGCGGGTCGCCCGCGCCGATCGACCGGAAGATCGCCGCAGCGGACGCGTTGACCGTGATCAGCGGTTCGTGGACGGCCTCGATCAGGACTTCGAGGAGCCGGGACTTCCCGCAGCGCTTGGCCGGGCCGACCACCGCGAGGCGGGGCGCATGCTGCCAGACCGTCTGTAGGTGGGTCGCCGCCGCCCACAGTGTGGTGGCGGTCAGGGCTTCGTCGCTCGGCATCACGACGTAGCGGCGGATGGCGTCCCGGAGCAGGTCCAGGACCTCTATGCCCTCGGGGTCCGCGGCGGGCGGCTGGCCGGGGATGGCGGTCGGCGGCCACTCGACGGGAAGGGATGGCGTGTTCGGGCTGGCTTCGTCCATACTGGACATCGAGCTCCTCAATCTGCGGCCGTATGGGACGGCAATCCCGGCACTGCAGCTAGTCGTTCAGGGATGGGCGGCGTGAGGTTTGCGCTTTGAGCCCCTCGGTGTCGCAAGCACTGGGGGGCTTTTTGCATGTCTGGCCAGGTGCTGGCGTCTCCTGCGGGCAGCAGCGGCCCAGTACAACAACCATGCCACATGCAGAGCGGCTATGCAACAGGCAGAACGTGGTGTACTGTTTAGGCTGCTGCGAATTGCAGGGACATGCTGCGAGAGGAAGGAGGGGTCAATGCCCGACGACGACGGCGAGGACGCATCCGAGGGCGTCCTGCTCAAGGGTGAGGACAACGCCGCCAAGCGGATCAAGGCCGAGCGCGAGCAGCGGGGCTGGAGCACCACCACGCTCTCCGAGCGCCTCAACGAGGCCGGCTACGAGATGAACCCGTCGGCGGTATGGCGGATCGAGAACGGCAAGCGCCGCATCAACCTCGACGAGGCCATCGGCTTCGCCGAGGTCTTCGGAGTGTCGCTGTCCAACCTCGTCGGCCCGCCGGCCCTGGCCGCCGCCGGCCGCGCCATGGAGCTGATCGACACCGTCGTGGCCGCCAACGCGGCCGCCCAGAGAGCCCAGCACGCGTACCGCCGGGTCAACGCCGAACTCATCGCCTACCTCGACGAGCACCCGGACATCCGTGAAGAGGCCAACGCGGTGGTCAGCAACGCCATCGCCGAGAGCACCATGAAGATCAACCTGGAGGAGTTCGGCCTGCCGCCCCAGCCGTAGCCCGCTCCTCCGGCCGCTCTGGACCGCAAACCCCAGGGCCCGGCCAGTCACACGCCCATCCCATCCCTGAACGACACCGGCCCGGCCGGGGTTGCCGCCCCATCAGCCGAGGCCAGGAGAGGACTTTGCTTGCGCCAGACGGCGATACCCCATGCCCATGCCGCCCCGCCGCGCCTCTACCACCCCGAGGACGTCGCCGCTGTGCTCGGCTGCTCGGCATGGTGGGTCAAGGATCGCGCCCGCCGACGACTGATCCCCTTCACTCGGGTCGGCCGCGCCTACCGCTTCACCGGCGAACACCTCGCGGAGATCATCCGCATGCACGAGGCCCGTCCGTCCGTCCCCAGCCGCCCTGCTGTGACGGCCGCTGTCCCGAAAATGAACGCGCCCAGTCCCGCTTCTCCGCCCGCCGTACCTCTGCCCACGAGCCGTCTCCGCGCCCGGCCGCCACGCCGGGCCCGCCAGGACCGGTTCGGGACCGCCGCTTAAGAGGCGACGCAAGAGGAGGGAAGAACACATGGGATTCGCGGAGAAGCGCGCAAACTACTGGCGCGGCCGGTACAAGATCGCGCCGGGCAAGCACCTCACGGTCGTCGACGACAGCGGGAAGGCCATCAGGTTCGCCACCAAGGGCGAGGCCCAGCGCGCCGCGAGCGAGGCCGAGAACAAGTACCGGCGCGGCGACTGGCGCGATCCGGCCCTCGGGCAGGAGACGTTCGGCGAGTACGCGAGCCGCTGGTACGAGGCCCAGGACCTGGCCGCGTCGACGATGCAGAACTACCGGCGTCACATCGAGGAGCACCTTCTCCCCGAGTTCGAAGACAAGGCGCTCGTCGGCATCCTCCGCACGGACGTCGAGCTGTGGGAGAAGAAGGAGCGGGCCGCGTACGCGGCTTCCAGCGTCAAGACCTGGCGCTCGACGCTCCACTTGATCCTCGAGGACGCGATCGACGAGGGCCTGATTACGTCCAATCCGGCCGCCAGGCGACGCGGGCGTGGCAAGCGTGCCGGCCGCTCGCGCGACCGCGGCCCGGAGAAGGTCATCACCGATGCGCTCGGCATCCTGCTGACCGCTGAGCGCGCTTCGCTGCTCTCCGGCCGCGACGACGAGTTCGTCGCCGTGGTGCAGAAGGGCTACACCGGGATGCGATGGGCTGAAATGGTTGGGCTGGAGACGGAGTTCGTCCGGGCTGGATCCTTCCGCGTCGAGTGGCAGCTGTACGAGCTGGACACCGGCGAGCTGGTGCGCGTCCCGCCCAAGGACGACAGCTACCGGACGCTCGACTCGATGGACTGGCTCTCGGCCCTGGTCGCCAACCACATCGCCCGTACAAAGCCGACGCCGTGCCCCTGCCACGGCAAGATCTACGTCTACCGAGGGCTCGGCGCAGCCCGCACCGGCGGCCATCAGGGCGCCAAGCTGGTCGACGTCGCCCGCCGCGCCGGCGTCTCCACGGGCACGGTGTCGAACGTCCTGAACCACCCTGCGCGCGTCGCCGAGGCCACGAGGGCGAAGGTGGAACAGGCCATCGCGGACCTCGGATTCGTACGAGGCGGCACCGTGTCGGAGCACGCGGCCCACTGGCGGCGCAACGGCTTCGCCACCTGGCTGTTCACCCCAGCGGTCTCCGGCTGGTACCCGAGGAAGGCGCCCCAGGAGGCACGTCCCGTGCCGCTGCTCGGTGAGCCCTGGCCCGGCGTCCCGGCCCGAGGCCGCAACGCCACCGACCGGGCCGACGCCTGCTGGACCCCGATCGCCAAGGGCCTCACGCCCCACGGCCTTCGCCACACCCACCGGACGATGATGGAGGACCTCGGCACCGAGAAGGTCCTCATGGACGAGCGCATGGGCCACATCGACGGCTCCGTCTCGGCCCGCTACGCCCACGTCACCCCGGGCATGCGCCGCCGCCTCATGGCTGGCCTGACCGAGCAGTGGGAGGCGGCGCTCGATGCTCGTCTGGCGATGTGTTCGACGTCGCCTGTGCGCGTGCTCAACGACCTCCTGCGCGCACGCGCGGCTGTTCTCCGGTAGCTGGATGATGCCCCGCAACGGTGTTGCGGGGCATCGCCGTAGTCGCAGAGTGGCCTCGCCGCGACGGCGGTCCCCCGTACGACTCCGTCAGAAGTTGGCAGGTACCTCGCCAAGGATCTCGGCCAGAGTGAGCGACCCGTCGGCCCACTTCGCCAGGTCGTCTCGTGCCACGGTCCGGATCTCGTGTCTGTCCGCGAAGGCCAGGGCAGACTTCGTGAAACCGCCATTCGTCACTACGAGCGCCACTCTCGCCCCGTGCTCGGGAGCGGCTGTGCCGTTCACTTCGTACATGGTCGCAGCGCCAACGTTCCGCCCGGTCCGGGTGTGCTTGCATTGGACTGCGATGTAGACCCCATCACGATCGGTGGCGAGGATGTCGGCGGCCATGTCGTTGGCCCGGCCTCCACGTCGGGTGATCGAGCATTCCGATCGTTCCAGAAGTCCGGCCACGAACTGCTCGAACTGGTTCGGCGTGAGGCGGTCGATCCTCGCTGGGCTGATGCGCAGCGAGTCGTGCGTAGGAAAGAGGAATCCGTCGTCGGGTAGCAGGTCCACCCGATTCGCGCGTGCTTGATCCTTCAGACGGGCCAGCTCGTCGGGGCCGGGGACGAGGAAGAAGTGCGCGCGGTGAAGGTACACCGGCGCGGAACTGCCCGTGCGAAGACGGTAGTACGACGGCTGATTCGTCTTACGGATCCGCCTGCACTCGTGGACGATCATGGGGAGTCCCCCCGGCCCCATGATGTGGTCGCCCGGTTTGAGCGCGGCGAGCGTGACGGGGCTGGGGTTGACTCCCGCAACGCACGTCGTGCTTTCGGTCGGAGTGTGCCAGGCCAGTGGCCAGCCGTTTTCCACACCGACCGTGAAGAACCTCTGGCGACCCGGTACGAGTGGCTCATCGCACAATACGCATGTGGTGCAGAACGGCCCGCGGTCTTCTGGAGTCGGCTGGCTCTTGCGATCGGGTCGCGGACCCCTCGACAGGAATGTGGCAGGGACGCCGGGCACGATTCCTCCCCCAGGTTGGTGACTGCCTCAGCATGCACCACCGGTCTGACAGCCCCAGGCGACGTCCGGGGCTGCAGTTTCCAGAGCTACCGGGCGATGCTCCAGCAGCCGAGGGGTGGGAGCCAGCTTCCGAAGTCGGCTCCCAAACGGCTCCCAAGACGCCCAGAAAACCACTCAGGGGCCTGATCCGATTTCTCGGATCAGGCCCCTGACCTGGTCTTACGGCTGTCGGGGTGGCGGGATTTGAACCCACGACCTCTTCGTCCCGAACGAAGCGCGCTGCCAAGCTGCGCTACACCCCGATCGCCGCCGGGCGGTTCTGCTTGCCGTGGCGACATCGATTACTTTAGCGGACCCGCGCCCGGAGACGAAATCCGGTTTTCGGCGGGCCTCGCGGACACGGGGCGGAGGTCCGGACGGAGGCGGTCCGCGAGGACCAGGAGCAGGGCCAGCGCGTAGAAGGCGAGGCCCAGGACGACGGCGGTCACGGCGACCTGCGCGTAGCCGTACCGGGCCGCGTCGATGAACGGGTACGTGTAGCGGGTCGGGGTGCCGGGGGCCAGCAGGGCGCCCCTGACCAGGGCGAAGCCCACGTACGCCAGGGGGTACGCCAGCCAGAGGGCGGCCAGCCGCGGGGTGAACCGGCGCGGCGCGGTGAGCAGCGCGAACTCCAGGACCGCCCCGACGGGGGTCACGGTGTGCAGCAGCAGGTCGGCGACCGCCCGCGCCCCGGTGAGCTTCGCGATGTCGTCCGTCACGTTGAACGGGCTCGCCGGGTTCGCCAGCACCAGGTGGTAGACGAGCCCGGTGATCAGGATGAACAGCAGCACCCCGCCCGTCACCAGCGGCGGCAGCGGTTCGCGGCGCCGCCAGGTGCGGGCCGCGGAGATCCCGTAGACCACCGCGACCGCGACGTTCGTCCAGATCGTGAAGAAGCTCAGCACCACCGGGACGCGGCCGCAGAGGCACTCGATGGTCACGCCGGCCAGCGCGGCCAGGGCGATCAGGGCGCGGAACGCCGTCGGATATGCGGGTGCGATCATCCGGTCAACGTACTGCCGCGTGTCACTCCGCGGGCGTCAGCGTGAGCAGTGTCGCCTCGGGCGGGCACGCGAAGCGGACCGGCGTGAAGCGGTTGGTGCCGCAGCCCGCCGAGACGTGCAGGTACGCGCGGTTGCCGGCCAGCTCGTGGGTGGACAGCCCCTTCACCCGGTCGGTGTCGAGGTCGCAGTTGGTCACCAGCGCCCCGTAGAAGGGGATGCACAGCTGCCCGCCGTGCGTGTGCCCCGCCAGGATCAGGGGGTAGCCGTCGGCGGTGAAGGCGTCGAGGGCCCGCAGGTACGGGGCGTGGACCACGGCCACCGAGAAGTCCGCGTCGGCGGCGGGGCCGCCCGCGACGTACTCGTACCGGTCGCGCTTGATGTGCGGGTCGTCCAGTCCGGTGAAGGCCAGCTCCAGGTCCGGCAGCTTCAGACGCCCGCGCGTGTTGGTGAGGTTGACCCAGCCGGCCGCGTCGAAGGCGTCCCGCATCTGCTCCCACGGGTTGTGCACGGCGCCGACCACCGGCTTGTTGCCGTTCAGCCCGTGCCGGCCCTGCACCTTCTCGATGAGGTAGCGGCCGGGGTTGCGCAGCCGGGGCCCGTAGTAGTCGTTCGACCCGAAGACGTACACGCCGGGGAACTCCATCAGCGGGCCCAGCGCGTCCAGCACCTCGGGGATGCCCCCGGTGTCGGAGAGGTTGTCGCCGGTGTTCACGACGAAGTCGGGCCGCAGTCCGGCCAGGGACTGGAGCCAGGCCCGCTTCTTGTGCTGGCCGGTGACCATGTGGATGTCGGAGACCTGGAGCACCCGCAGGGGGCGCATGCCGCGTGGCAGCACGGGCACGGTGACCCGCCTCAGCCGGAAGGACCTCGCCTCGAAGCCGGCGGCGTAGGCCACACCGGCCGCGCCGACGGCGGCGATTCCCGCGGTGACCTTCAGGGGTACTCCGTAACGCGCGTGCATGGTGCTTATCGTCGCAGACGCCGGACGCGCCCCGTGCCCGGCGAAACCGGGGGGCGCCGCCGGGCACTCACCTGGCAGACTCGACCCATGACCACGCTCAAGTCCAAGCTGCAGGAAGACCTCACGACCGCCATCAAGGCGCGTGACGAGCTCCGCTCGGCCACGCTCCGGCTGACCCTCGCCGCGATCACGAAGGAGGAGGTCGCCGGCAAGGTCGCCCGCGAGCTCTCCGACGACGAAGTCCTCAAGGTGATCACCAAGGAGGCGAAGAAGCGCCGCGAGGCCGCGGACGCCTTCGCCCAGGGCGGTCGCACCGAGCAGGCGGCGCGTGAGACGGCCGAGGGCGAGGTCCTGGCCGGGTACCTGCCGAAGCAGCTGAGCGACGACGAGCTCACCGCGATCGTGACCCAGGCCGTCGAGGAGGCCCGCGCCGCCGGCGCCGAGGGGCCGCGCGCCATGGGTGCCGTCATGAAGATCGTGAACCCGAAGGTGGCGGGCCTCGCCGAGGGCGGCCGCGTCGCCGCCGTCGTGAAGCGGCTGCTGGCCGGCTGACCGGCGTACGCACGCCAGGCGGCCGGCGCACGGAGCCGGCCGACCGGACGGTGCAGGGAAAGAGGGCGGGCGCCCGGCTCCAGGCCGGGCGCCCGCCCTCTTCCGTCGTCCGCGTCCGCGGCTACGGCTCGCGCGTGATCACGGCCGGGTCGAGCCCGAAGCCGGGGATCGGCAGCGTGCCGCCGTCGACCGGGCCGGTGGCCGGGTCGTCGTCGTCACCGCCGGCGTCACGGCCGGAGTCGCCGTCCCGGTCACGCCCGGGCTTGCCGTCGTCCTTCTTGCCGGGCTTGCGCTTGCCCGGCTTGCCCTTGCCGCCGGCGCTCGGGTCGACCGGCTCGGGGATGTGGACCGTCTGGAACTGCATCACCTCTCGGCCCGCGAGCGCGCCCTCGACCGCGTCGCGCCAGATGGGGCCGGGGACGCCGCCACCGAAGACCTTCTCGTAGTACTGGCCGCCGATGTAGATGTTCTCCATCGGTACCTTCTTGGCGCCGCCGGAGCCGACCCAGACCGCGCCCGACAGGTTCGGCGTGTAGCCCACGAACCAGGCGTTCTTGCGCTCGTCGGTGGTACCGGTCTTGCCCGCGCTGTCGCGGTCGCCGAGGCCGGCCTGCTTGCCCGTACCGGAGTCGACCACGCCGCGCAGCAGGGTGTTGATGGTGTCGGCGGTCCGTTCCGACATGACCCGCTCACAGCTGGACTTCGGCACCCGCAGGGCCTTGCCGTGGGGGTCGGTGATCGACTCTATGGCGACGGGGGTGCAGTAGACGCCCCGGTTGGCGAACGCCGCGTAGGCGTTGGCCATCGTCAGCGGGGACATCTCGCCGGTGCCCAGCGCGATCGAGGGCACCTCCTTCAGCTTCGACCCGTCGCCCTGGATGACGCCGAGCTTCTGCGCCATCTCCGTCACCGGGCAGACGCCGATGTCGCTGATCATCTGCACGAAGTAGGTGTTGACCGACTTGGCCATCGCCTCGCGCAGCGCGTACGGGCCGACCTCGGACTCCGTCTCGTTCTCCACGCGGTCGCCGGTGTTGACCCAGGTGCCGCCGTTGCAGGTGCGGACCGGGCTCGGGTAGTCCATGTCGTACGGCGACGGGTACGACTTCGTCGGGGGCACGCCCTGCTCGATGGCCGCCGCGGCCACGATGGGCTTGAAGGTCGAACCGGTCTGGAAGCCGTAGTTCGAGCCGCCCATCTTCTTGTTGACCGAGAAGTTGATCTGGGTCTCGTTCGTGCCGAAGCCGTACGGCTTGGACTGCCCCATCGCCAGCACGCGCCCGGTGCCCGGCTGGACCAGCGTGACCGCCGTCGCGACCTTGTCGTCCTGGTTGACGTGGTCCTTGATGGAGTCGTTGACCGACTCCTGGGACTGCGGGTCCAGGGTGGTGCGGACGGTCAGGCCGCCGCGGTTCCAGACCTTGGCCCGCTCCTCCTTGGTCTTGCCGAAGACCGGGTCGGAGAGGAACACGGCGCGGACGTAGTCGCAGAAGAAGCCGGCGCCGCTGACGGCGGTGATGCAGCCGTTCTTGGGCCGGGTGACCTTCAGCTTGATCGGGGTGGCTTTGGCGCGGTCCGCCTCGGCCTGCGAGATGTCCTTTATGTCGGCCATGCGCTGGAGGACGGTGTTCCGGCGCTTGGTGGCCTCCTCCGCGTCGTTCACCGGGTCGTACCGGCTCGGCGACTGGACCAGCCCCGCCAGGAGCGCGGACTCCTCCAGGGTGAGGTCGGCGGCGGGCTTGCTGAAGTAGCGCTGCGCGGCGGACTCGATGCCGTACGCCTGCTGGCCGAAGAAGGTGATGTTGAGGTAGTTCTCGAGGATCTTCTTCTTGCCGAGCTCTTCCTCGACCTGGATCGCGTACTTCAGCTCGCGCACCTTGCGGCCGAGGCTCTTCTGCTGGGCCTCCGCCACCTTGGCCGGGTCGTCGCCGGCCTCCTCGACGAACACGTTCTTCACGTACTGCTGCGTGAGCGTGGACGCGCCCTGCGCGGCGCCGCCCTCCTGCGCGTTCCGGTTGACCGCGCGCAGGATGCCCTTGAGGTCGATCGCACCGTGCTCGTAGAAGCGCGAGTCCTCGATCGCGACGATCGCCTTCTGCATGTACGGGGAGATGGCCGTGAGCGGCACGACCTTCCGGTCGCGCGAGTAGACGGTGGCGATGAGCCCACCCTCTGCGTCCAGGATCCTCGTGCGCTGACTCAGCGGCGGGGTCTTCAGGTTGGCGGGGATCTCGTCGAACCCCTCCACCGTGCCCTTGGCCGCGAGACCGAGCGCGCCCGCGCCCGGGATGGCGATTCCGGCGAGCACGACACCGGCCAGGACCGAGACACCGACGAACTTGGCGGCCTGCTGGGTCCCGGTGAGACCTCCGCCCGAGCGCTTCTTTGGCATGGAGGCAGCCTAATCCGTCACCAGTGGCATTCCACGGGACCAAGGGCCCCTGGCGATGTTCGAGTACCAGACCGTGACATCCGGGCACGCCCGACGGTGTGACGGGCAACACGGACGGCAGCGTGAAGGGCCGTGCGCGGGCACGTGAACGGCAACGCGAAGGACAACGCGAAGGACAACGCGAAGGGCCTACTGTGCCATTCGCCGGACACGCGCGCATGCCTTGGCCTAAGCTGCTCCCAACTGTCACAGCAGTGCGGTGGGACATCAACCCCTGGACGCGACATTCACCCTTCCCGAAGAGGGTGGACGCATGTCCGAATTTCCCGCACCCGGTGCCCGTCTGCCGGTCCGGCTCCACGGGTTCGTCCGGAATTGCCGGATAGGTCCGGCATGTCGCCGGGTCACTCCGTCGGGTGATCTGACGCTCACGCATAGTCCGTTCGGGCCATTCAAGATTGGGCCCGTCGGGGGTGTTGCGCTGTGTCCGCCTTCCGTAACGTCCTCAACTGGCAGCGGTGAATATGCCGCTGCCGCCGTGGGGGAGCCTCGATTCGGGAGAGGACGGCGCCGCAATGGGCTGGGTTACCGACTGGAGTGCGCAGGCAGCCTGCCGCACTACCGATCCGGATGAACTGTTCGTTCAGGGTGCAGCGCAGAACAGGGCCAAGGCGGTGTGCACCGGTTGCCCGGTGCGGACCGAGTGCCTCGCGGACGCGCTCGACAATCGTGTCGAGTTCGGTGTCTGGGGCGGCATGACCGAGCGGGAGCGGCGGGCGTTGCTGCGCCGGCGCCCCACCGTCACCTCGTGGCGGCGACTGCTCGAGACCGCGCGCACGGAGTACGAGCGCAGTACCGGCATCCTCACCATGGATGTCGACGAGGAGGCGGACGTCGCCTACGAGACGTACGCGGCTGCCGGGTAGACACCCGGCGCGGTCCTCCTCACACCGGCTCACCAGGGGCGCACCACCGGGTGTCCCCGCCCGCGTCAGTCCGGCTGACCGGTCGTGAGCCGTTCACCGATGGCCCGCAGCCCGGCGAGGTCGTGCACATCGCCGGGCAGGGCGGCCACTTCGGCCACCGGCACCTCGGGGTGCAGCGACGTGAAGCGGTCGCGTGTGTGCCGCTCGCGCGCGATCACCTGCATGCGCTCGGCGTGCAGGCGCAGCAGTCCCGCGGTGATGAGTTCCACATCCGGTACGTCCGGATCCGGAACGGCACCGTCCGTACTGCGGCCGCCGTCCGGGCTGGGGGAGTCGCCGTCGGGGGAGTCGGCGCGGTCGGCAGGATCGGCAGGGCCACGAGCACCAGCTTTCCCGGACTCCTGATCGACAATGCCGCTCTCTTCAAGATTCTCCGCGGCGGCCAGGGCCCGCTCGGCCGACAGCTGCCCGGCACCGCTCCCGTGCACGCGGTTCAGCACGAGCCCGGCCAGCGGCATCTGCTCCGCGGCCAGCCGCTCCACGAAGTACGCGGCCTCCCGCAGCGCGTCCGGCTCGGGCGCCGCCACCACGAGGAACGCCGTCCCCGGAGCCTGCAGCAGCCGGTACGTGGCGTCGGCCCGGGTGCGGAAGCCGCCGAACATCGTGTCCATGGCGGCCACGAAGGTCTGTACGTCCTTCAGCAGCTGACCGCCCATCAGCTTGCTCAGCGTGCCGGTCATCATCGACATGCCGACGTTGAGGAACTTCATCCCCGCCCGGCCGCCGACCTTCGCCGGCGCCATCAGCACCCGGATGAACTTCCCGTCCAGGAAGGACCCCAGCCGCTTCGGGGCGTCCAGGAAGTCCAGCGCGGACCGGCTGGGCGGGGTGTCGACCACGATCAGGTCCCAGTCGTCCCGCGCGCGCAGCTGGCCCAGCTTCTCCATGGCCATGTACTCCTGCGTGCCCGCGAAGCCGGCCGACAGGGACTGGTAGAAGGGGTTGTCCAGGATCGCGCGGGCCCGCTCGCCGTCCGCGTGCGCCTCGACGATCTCGTCGAAGGTCCGCTTCATGTCGAGCATCATGGCGTGCAGCTCGCCGCCCCCGGCGCCCGCCGGGCCGTCGTCCCCGGCCGCGCCGTCGTCCGTTCTGATGCCCGCCACCGGCCGGGGCGTGTTGTCCAGCAGGTCGATGCCCATGGACTGGGCCAGCCGCCGCGCCGGGTCGATGGTCAGCACGACCACCCGGCGGCCCCGCTCGGCCGCCCGTACCCCCAGCGCCGCGGCCGTCGTCGTCTTGCCCACGCCGCCCGCGCCGCAGCACACGATGATGCGCGTGCCCCGGTCGTCCAGCAGCGCGTCCACGTCCAGCGGCGGGGGAGTCCTCAGGGCACTGCTCACTCGGCCTCCACCTGCTTCCGCAGCTCCGCCGCCAGGTCGTAGAGACCGGCGAGGTCCATCCCGCCGCCCAGCAGCGGCAGTTCGTACGAGGGCAGGTCGAGGCCCCGCAGGACGGAGCGCTGCTCGCGCTCCAGCTCCACGCGCTCGGCGTGCTCCGCGGCCTGCTCCAGCAGCGGCCCGACCAGCCGCTCGGCCGGCCCCCCGCGCCGTGCGCCGCCCAGGCCCGCCCGGGACAGTGCCTGCGCGACACCGGTCCGCAGCTCGCCCGACGCGGCCCGCAGGGCGGCCTCGTCGAGGTGGTGCGGGCGCACCATGTTCACGATCACCCGGCCCACCGGGAGCCCGGCGGCCCGCAGTTCCTCGATGCCGTCGGCCGTCTCCTGCACCGGCATCTCCTCCAGCAGGGTCACCAGGTGCACCGCCGTGTGCGGGGACTTGAGGACCTTCATCACCGACTGGGCCTGGTTGTGGATCGGCCCGAACCTCGCCAGCCCCGCCACCTCGTCGTTGACGTTCAGGAAGCGGGTCACGCGGCCGGTCGGCGGGGCGTCCATCACCACGTGGTCGTAGACGAAGCGGCCCTTCTTGTCCTTGCGCTTGACCGCCTCGCAGGCCTTGCCCGTCAGCAGCACGTCCCGCAGGCCCGGCGCGATGGTGGTCGCGAAGTCGATGGCGCCCAGCTTCTTCAGCGCCCGCCCGGCGGAACCCAGCTTGTAGAACATCTGGAGGTAGTCGAGCAGCGCGCGCTCGGCGTCGATCGCCAGCGCGAAGACCTCCCCGCCGCCCGGGGCGACGGCGATCTTCCGCTCCTCGTAGGGCAGCGCCTCCGTCCCGAAGACCTGCGCGATCCCCTGCCTGCCCTCGACCTCCACCAGAAGCGTCTGCCTGCCCTCGGTCGCGAGGGCGAGCGCGAGTGCGGCGGCGACCGTGGTCTTACCGGTTCCGCCCTTGCCGCTGACCACCTGGAGCCTGCTCACCCGTCGACCTTAACCAGTCCCCTCTCGCGCCGCGCACGAGCCCTCACGGCAGGCACTACGCTCCCCTGCATGAAGAAGTTCGAATACGCGACGGTCCCGCTGCTCGTCCACGCCACCAAGCAGATCCTCGACACCTGGGGCGAGGACGGCTGGGAGCTCGTCCAGGTCGTGCCCGGGCCGAACAACCCCGAGCAGCTGGTGGCCTACCTGAAGCGGGAGAAGCAGGCATGAGCACCGTCGAGGCGAAGCTTGCCGAACTCGGGCTGACCCTGCCGGAGGTCGTCCCTCCGCTCGCCGCGTACCAGCCCGCCGTCCGCTCCGGCGCGTACGTCTACACCGCGGGCCAGCTCCCGATGGTGGACGGCAAGCTCCCGCTGACCGGCAAGGTCGGCGGCGAGGTCACCGCCGACGAGGCCAAGGAGCTCGCGAAGACCTGCGCCCTGAACGGGCTGGCCGCCGTGAAGTCCGTCATCGGCGACCTGGACAGGATCAAGCGCGTCGTGAAGGTCGTCGGCTTCGTCGCCTCGACCCCCGACTTCACCGGCCAGCCGGGCGTCATCAACGGCGCCAGCGAGCTGCTGGGCGAGGTCCTCGGCGAGAAGGGCGTGCACGCCCGCAGCGCCGTCGGCGTGGCGGTCCTGCCGCTCGACGCCCCGGTCGAGGTCGAGTTCCAGATCGAGATCGAGGACTGAGACCCCACGGGCACGGGTGACCCGGGACGCCGCTCCCGGGCACCCCTCGAACATCGACGCGGATCGCCGTAGCATCCGGCCATGCCGAATGGTCAGACGCAGGACGGAACAGCCGGGAGCACCGCCGGAGGCCAGTGGTACCCCCCGGAGTGGCCGGACCGCATCCGCGCCCTCGCGGCGGGCACCCTCACGGTCGTGGAGCCCAAGCGGGCCGCCACGGTGATGCTGCTGCGGGACGCCGAGGGCGGGCCCGCCGTCCACATGCTGCGCCGGCGCGCCTCCATGGCCTTCGCCGGCGGCGCGTACGCCTACCCGGGCGGCGGCGTCGACCCGCGGGACGACGACCACCTCGTCGGCTGGGCCGGGCCCTCGCTGGAGCACTGGGCCGAGCGGCTCGGCACCGACCGGGCCACCGCCCAGGCCATCGTGTGCGCCGCGGTCCGCGAGACGTACGAGGAGGCGGGCGTCCTCCTGGCCGGTCCGGCCCCGGACACCCTGGTCGGCGACACCACCGGCGACGACTGGGAGGCCGACCGGCAGGCGCTGGTCGCCCGGGACCTGTCCTTCGCGGAGTTCCTCGACCGGCGCGGCCTGCTGCTCCGCTCCGACCTGCTCGGCGCCTGGGCGCGCTGGATCACCCCCGAGTTCGAGCAGCGCCGGTACGACACCTGGTTCTTCGTGGCCGCCCTGCCCGAGGGCCAGCGCACCCGCAACGCCTCGACCGAGGCCGACCGCACCGTGTGGACCCGCCCCGCGGACGCCGCCGCCGGCTACGACCGCGGCGAGCTGCTGATGATGCCGCCCACCATTTCCACCCTGCGCTCCCTCACCCCGTACGGCACCGCCGCCGAGGCCCTGGCGGCCGCCGGGAAGCAGGACCTGACACCGGTGCTCGCGCAGGCCAGGCTGGAGGAGGGGGAGATTGTCCTCAGCTGGCCGGGGCACGAGGAGTTCACGAAGCGCGTGAAGACGGGAGGGAACCGATGACGGACGCAGCCGCCCTGCCGGGCCAGCCCCGCGGCGCGGCCCTCTCCGGTCCGGCGACGGTCCGCGCGGTGAACGTCCTGGCCCCGAACGCCTCCGCGATGACGCTGGACGGCACCAACACCTGGATCGTCTCCGAGCCCGGCTCGGACCTCGCGGTCGTGATCGACCCCGGCCCGCTGGACGACGCCCACCTGCGCCGGGTGATCAGCACGGCCGAGCAGGCGGGCAAGCGCGTGGCGCTGACGCTGCTCACCCACGGCCACCCGGACCACGCCGAGGGCGCCGGGCGCTTCGCGGAGCTGACCGGCACCAGGGTGCGGGCGCTCGACCCGGCACTGCGGCTCGGCGACGAGGGCCTCGAAGCCGGCGACGTGATCACCACCGGCGGCCTGGAGATGCGGGTCGTGCCGACGCCCGGGCACACGGCCGACTCGCTCTGCTTCCACCTGCCGGCCGACCGGGCGGTGCTCACGGGGGACACGGTCCTCGGGCGCGGCACGACGGTCGTGGCGCACCCCGACGGACGGCTCGGCGACTACCTGGACTCCCTGCGGCGGCTGCGGTCGCTCACCGTGGACGACGGCGTGCACACGGTGCTGCCGGGGCACGGCCCGGTGCTGGACGACGCGCAGGGCGTGGTCGAGTTCTACCTCGCGCACCGCGCGCACCGCCTGGCGCAGGTGGAGACCGCGGTGGAGGACGGCTACACCACCGCCTCCGAGGTCGTGGCGCACGTCTACGCGGACGTGGACCGCTCGCTGTGGCCGGCGGCCGAGTGGTCGGTGCGTGCGCAACTGGAGTACCTGCGCGAGCACGGTCTGATCCCTGGCCCGCCGGGCTACTGACGGGTCGTTAGGCTGGGCGTCATGCTCACGACCGTCTCGCTCACCGTCGCCGCCCTCGTCTTCGCGGGCGGCGTGATCACGGCCTCCGTCAACGCCCGGATCCAGGAGGTCGCCCGCCGGGCCGACCGCCTCGACCGCAAGCTCGACCTGATCATGGCCCACCTCGGCATATCCGAGCCCGAGCCGGCGGGCCTGAACCGGGTCCGGTTCCTGCTGCGCGACGGCAGGAAGATCGAGGCCATCAAGGTCTACCGCGAGCTGACGGGCGAGGGCCTGAAGGAGTCCAAGGACGCCGTGGAGAAGCTGAGCCACTGAGCTGCCGAGCTGGGCTACTGGGCCGTGGCCACCGCGCCCCGGTGCTCCTTCGCGCCGATCACGGCTGCGTACTCGGCCGCCAGCCAGGGCCCCAGGTCCTCGGTGAAGGCACGGAGCACGGCCGGGTCGGCCACCGGCTCCAGCGCCAGGGCGGCCGCCTCGCGCATCTGCCGGGCGCGCTGGGGGTAGTACCGGCCGAAGATCTCGGCGGACCGGTCGAGGTCGCTGGTCCAGCCGCCCCAGCGTGGCATGACCAGGGTGAAGCCGGTACGGACGAGCTTGCGCGCGTACGCGCGGACCAGCCCCCGGCACTCCGCCGCCCCCTCCGCGCGCCCCGCCCGCGCGCGCCAGACCGGCAGCCGCTCGGCCAGGTCGCCGTTGGTCTCCCGGTGCTCCGCGTCCAGCTCCCGCCCGATGCGGGCCGCGTCCTCCCGGTCCGCCGCCGTGGGCCCCTCGTGCAGTGCGAGCAGCAGGTCGAGGTCGGAGCGGCCGGGGCGCGCGGTGCCGCGCGGGACGGACCCGTAGAGGTACGCGCTGTGCAGCCGCCGCCCGTACGCGCGGGCCGCGGCCGTCCGCGCGGCCGCCACGACCGCCCGGAAGTCCGGTCCCACGTTCCCCAGGGCCCCCTCTCGCTCGATGAAGCCCCGCTCGTCCAGCCCCTTGCGCTCCATGCCCCCCACTGTGCGGCACCGCGCCCCGGATACGCCGAAGGCCCCGCCCAGGGGGGCGGGGCCTTCGTACGGGCCGGGGCCGGGCCGGTGCTCGACCGGCCGCGGGGTCAGCGCGAACGCTTGGCGAGGCGCTCGACGTCCAGCAGGATCACGGCGCGGGCCTCCAGGCGGAGCCAGCCGCGGCCTGCGAAGTCGGCCAGGGCCTTGTTCACGGTCTCGCGGGAGGCGCCGACGAGCTGCGCCAGCTCCTCCTGGGTCAGGTCGTGCACGACGTGGATGCCCTCTTCGGACTGGACGCCGAAGCGGCGCGACAGGTCCAGGAGGGCACGGGCGACACGGCCCGGCACGTCGGAGAAGACCAGGTCGGACATCTGGTCGTTGGTCTTGCGCAGGCGGCGGGCGACGGCGCGCAGCAGCGCGGTGGCCACCTCGGGCCGGGCGTTCAGCCAGGGCTGGAGGTCGCCGTGGCCCAGGCCGAGCAGCTTGACCTCGGTCAGCGCGGTCGCGGTGGCGGTGCGCGGGCCCGGGTCGAAGAGAGACAGCTCGCCGATCAGCTCGCCGGGGCCGAGGACCGCCAGCATGTTCTCGCGGCCGTCGGGCGAGGTGCGGTGCAGCTTCACCTTGCCCTCGGTGACGACGTACAGCCGGTCGCCGGGGTCGCCCTCGTGGAACAGGGCGTCGCCGCGTGCGAGGGTCACCTCGGCCATGGAGGCGCGGAGCTCCGCGGCCTGCTCGTCATCGAGCGCCGCGAACAGCGGGGCGCGCCGCAGAACGTCGTCCACGAGTCTCTCTCCTATGTCGACCTGCTCAGGGGACCGTGGTCCCCATTTTGCCGGACGCTGCAAACAGTGCGATCAATCACAAGGATGCCGGACGAACGGGTGTGCTGTGTGGCAGGGGGCCGATCCATGGGCTGATCGGGCCACGCCCGGGTGGCCGTCCCGCCCGGCCGTCGGGGCCGGCCGGGGGTCAAGAGGCCGCTGGGCGTGGGCCGGACGGCCCGTGGGGGTCATGATGCCAGGCGATTCAGCTGTGGGCGAACAGGGTCGGCGGATCGTTTGCGGCGGGGGTTCCGAGGGGGTCGGAATGCGGCCTGAGGGGGCCCGTCGCGACCGGTCACGATCACCCGGGCGGATCAGCCGCGGGGTGTCGGCGGCCGGGCGTAGCCTTCGTCACATGGCTGAGAGCAAGGGTGTGAAGCAGAGCGTGGCCAAGGCCGTGGAGAAGCCCGCGAGGAAGCCCGTCGAGAAGCCGGCGAAGAAGGCCGTCGCGGCACGGGCCAGGCCCGAGTCCCGGCTGGCGATGGTGCGCCGCGCCCGCCGGATCAACCGCGAGCTGGCCGAGGTCTATCCGTACGCCCACCCGGAGCTGGACTTCCGGAACCCCTTCGAGCTCCTGGTCGCCACCGTGCTGTCCGCCCAGACCACGGACCTGCGGGTGAACCAGACCACCCCGGCCCTCTTCGCGAAGTACCCGACGCCCGAGGACATGGCGGCGGCCGTGCCCGAGGAGCTGGAGGAGGTCATCAGGCCCACGGGCTTCTTCCGGGCCAAGGCGAAGTCCCTGATCGGCCTGTCCACGGCCCTGCGGGACCGTTTCGACGGCGAGGTGCCGGGCCGACTTGACGACCTGGTCACGCTGCCCGGCGTGGGCCGCAAGACGGCGAACGTGGTGCTCGGGAACGCCTTCGGGTTCGCCACTTAGGTACCACGGTGGCAATCCACACGCTCACCCCCTCCTAGAGGCGGATCCGTAGGGGTCCACTACGACCCCTAGGAGCCAACGCGTGGTCACCACGTCCCCCGCTGAGATCCCCCTCAGCCTGCTGTCAGCCCGGTCCCTTGAGGCTGTCGCCGTCAGCTACGTACGGCAGTCCTCGGCCAAGGCAAACAAGACCGAGGCATCCCCTATCACTCAGCGCGCAGCCAACGAGGCCCGAGCCGGTGAGCTCAGCGCGCGCTTCGTCCGGCACTACGAGGACATCGGCGTATCCGGCTGGGACACGGACGCCTACCGTGAAGGCTTTGAGGAAATGCTCAAGGCTGCCCGTGCTGGCGCCTTCAACATGCTCATCGTCTACGACATGAGCCGCTTTTCTCGCCGCGAAGTGCGTGAGGCAATCCAACTGGTCCTGGAACTCCAGGGCTACGGAATCACCATCGTCAGCGTTGAGGACGGCGTGTTTCCTCCCAACGGCGATACATGGCAGCTCATGCAACTGATCATGCGCGCCGACGCCGTGAACAAGGAATCAGACCTCAAGTCGAAAAAGGTCCGCGACGTAAAGGCAACGCAGCGCGCGAAAGGTTCATGGCTCGGGGGTCAGACCCCGTACGGTCTCGACGCCGAGCAGTACATCGACGGTAAGTTGCCGCTCATGCGTCTCGTGCACAACAAGACAGAGGCGGCAAACCTGCGGCGTATCGTGGCGCTGATCCTCAAGCACAAGGATCAGCCGATCAGCAAGAAGAGGGGCGAACGTAACCCCGGTACTCTGTCCGCGATCTGTGACGACATGACGAGAAGGCAAATTCCCACGCGCGGGCAGAGCAAAGGAAAGGAGCGGGCTTCATCTGCGTGGGGTGTCAAGACCCTGAAATGGATGCTCCTCAATCCCGCCATTGCGGGTATGCGCGCTGACCCAATTTACAAGGTCAAGGAGAACGGAACAAAGACCAGCACACTCGTCGGCTATCGGATTAACCGGGATGACGACGGGCGCCCGGCGATGGTCTGTGACCCAATCATTCCGGCATCTCAGTGGTATGAGTTGCAGGCATGGCTTACGGGCCGTGGTCAGGGTGAAGGTGTGGCCCGTGGAACGTCGCTTCTCAGCGGTCTTCGAAACGCTAACCGTAAGGCCGTTCTCACGTGTGAATGCGGACGTCCGGGGAAGGCGCAGAACAGCGGAGCGAAGCCGGTTTACCTCTGCACCCGGTCAACAAACGTCCCGACAAAGCCGGGGGAGCACGAAGCCAAGAACAGCGTCATGCAAAGCCACCTAGATGATTACGTGGCCCGGTGCATCATCGCTGTCATTCAGGATGCGACACGCAGCGACGCTAGCCCGGAAACGATGGACATCGTGATTGAGGCAGCGCGGGTCTTCTCCCACTCTCTAGAACTCCCTGAGACAGCCGCAGAAAGGACTGAAGTAGTCACAGAACGGGCGGACGCGCAGAACGCACTCAGGGACCTGTATGACGACCTTGACGCGGGTCTCTACTCCGGGGAGATCGGGCGTGAACGCTTCATCGAGAAGAAGAAGCGCATTGAGGCCCGTATCAGTGCGGCGGAAACACGCCTAGAAACGCTGTCCGACCCGGAAACCGTGGAACTGCCGTTTGACGAATGGCTGATGCCAGGGGAAGACGGTGACCCTATCGGAAAGGGCTCATGGTGGGACACGGCGGACCTTGCCGACAAGCGAAAGTTCGTTGAGCTGTTCGTGCGGAAGATCGTGGTCAAACCCACGAAGAATGCCCACAGTGGCCGAGTGCGCGGCGGCTACGACGTGACAACGCGGATAGAGCTGGAATTCGTCCAGCCGAAGCACGAAAGCGAACCGGGACCCGCGTAACCCTTGAGGACAGCCCCGTTGGCCCTAGTGGTCGGCGGGGCTTTCTCGTGCCCTGAGCGGTCCCCTGAGGGCTTCCCGCATCCGCGCTGGCACCCGGGACCGGCGGACCGCTCAGAGGTGCTCAGGCGGGCGTGTGGGGCTCCGAGAGTCGATCGGCACAGCAGGGGGAGCAAAACTACACTCCTAAACCTGACACACCATCAACTAAACACTTCTGACCTGCATAAACAACTCTCTAGTGTAGAAGTGTAGAAACAGACCCCAAACTCATAATCGATAAGAGTTTCCTAGTCGATTACGAAACTGACCCTCAGATCTACACTTCTACATACGCCCAAGGTTTGGCCCCTCTTCTGCTGCCCCGCAAAAGTATTTTCTGTGAGCTGCATCACGCGCCGGCTGCTCTCGGCGATTTTGGGACTCCGAGGGCACACCAAGGGCAATCGACTCACTAGATATATTCGAGACCACCTTTAGCGTCTCTCGCGGGTCTGCCACTGACAACCGCCCGCCCCACATACGCCCGTGCGGGGGTTAATCCGTACGCAGGCCCCAACCTGATGGGTTGAGCGCCCTTACCGAACGTGGCAGATCGGTAAGTGTGGCTCCCTGTCGGGTTGGGGCCTTTTCTCATATCTGCCACGAGAAAGACTTACCATGTCTGCCGAATCTGATTACCACGCCATGCACCGTCGACTAGACGCAATGAGGCTGCCCGCTAAGTATCACCCGTGCGCCTGGTGCCTCCTGACTGCTGACCAATGGGCGTATCTGTGGAATGACCCGAACGAACGCCACGGGACTGGGCGGGTGCATCGAGTCTGGTCTGAGGACAGCCGCAATTACGTTGCGATGTGCCGAAGTTGTCATCGGAAGTTTGATCAGGCACACCGGCGTGTCGGACGTGAGGGTCTGGCGGACGCCGTTGCCCCGCTCAAGGAGGCCGCATGCGCCGCTGTGAGCCCCGAACGCCGAGCCGTTGAGGCCAGGGGTCGGGAAGCCAGCGCGAAGGCTGCACACGCCTTTCTAGACGCGCAGGAAATGAAGCCGCGACGAAGCCGGTTGGGTCGTCCTCCTGCCAGTGCTGTGCGCGCTACCCATGCGCTTATGTGCCGTGCCTACGCAAGGGAGCAGGCGTGAGTTTCGCCGAAATCCTCCTAGCCGCATTTCTCGCCTTCGCCATCTACGCACTGATGCGTGGCGTCGGTGTTACCTGACTCCGCTGATTAGACGTCAGCGGTACCGGGGGCTTGGCATGGCCCCCGGCCTTTCGGGAAAGGGGGCCCCGGTCATTCTTCAACAGAGTGGCCGGGGCGTTTTCCATCACCACACTTCCCCGCCGTTCCCGGGCTGTCCGATGCCCCGGACCGGTTGAGCGGCGGGGAGCAATGTTAGGGCATCCAACATGAATTTTCTTGAAGGTCTTTCAGACCGACTTTTCGCATCAACCCAAATGGTCGCGCAGCTCCATGGCCAAGGGGCCCGCACAAAGATTCCGTCCGGCATCCTCGCTGAGATCCTTTGGCTGGACGCTGCCGAGCTAGCGCAGCTTTACGGCGACACGATGACAGCCAGTGAGGCTGTCACGTATGTACGGCAATCCCACCCGAATCACATCCTGCTGACCATCCTGAACGGGGGTAACGACCGTGGCTGAACCTGTGGCAGAGCAGAATTCCGCACTACCCGAGTCGCCCCCGGATGGGCAGGGCGAAGCCACTGAGCCCACCAATGGGAATAGGGAAGCGGCGAAGTACCGCACGAAGCTGCGTGAGGCCGAGGCGAAGCTAGAAGCCACTGAGAAGCGCGTGAATTCCCTCCTGCGTGCTCAGGTTGAATCGCTGGCCGCTAAGGAACTGAGCGTTGCCTCAGACCTTTTCGATATTGGCGGGACCAGCATTGACGACCTGACCGACCCGGAAGGAAACGTCATGCCGGGCGCGGTAGACGCTGCCGTTAAAGCGCTACTAGCGAAACGCCCTGGCCTGCGAAATGGGCCTGCCCCGTGGGGTGACGTTGGCGGAAATCGTCGGGGCGTGTCTCTTCCTGATTCTCCGCCAACGATGCTAGAAGCGCTCAAGTTCACGCGCCGCTAGACACAAGAGGAATGGATGAGCGCTAGCGCTGGTGCTCATCCTCCTACAACTGAATACCACCTACCGACTTTTGTAGGTGCCTTTTGAGAATCCGCTAGTGCCCCAGGTGGGCGGCGGATTTCTCACGTTTGGGCCTGGTGCCCGCTCCATTCGCTGTCAGGTACAGCGGGCAACTAATCGCGCGGCACTCGCGCTTCCGCTCAAACGCAAAGGTCTTTACGCATGTCTATGCTCACCACCAGTTCCGGCGCTTCGACTGTTCTACCAGTTGAATACGGCGAGATTGTCACTAAGCCCGTCGAGGCACTATCCGTCGCCTACCTCACCGGCACTAAGGTTCTGACCAGTTCCAACAGCTACGAAATTCCGATCCTTGCGTCGGATGTGACTGCTGGCGCTGTTGCTGAGGGCGCGGAAATCACGCCGTCTGATGCCGCCTTCAACCCGCTTCGGGTTACTCCGGCCAAGTTCGCCGGTCTGACCATCATCAGCCGTGAGCTTGCCGACGATGCCAACCCGTCTGCGGCTGACCAGGTTGGTCGTTCCATTGCCCGGCAGATTGCGAACAGCGTCGACAACTCGCTATTCAATGCGCTCTCGGCACCAAACCCGGCGGGCTTTGCTTCACTGGCAGGTATCTCGACGGTTGGGGCTCCGGTTACTTACGCCAACCTTGACCCCTTCGAAGAGGCCATTTCTAAGTCCGAGGCTGCCGGTGGTCGGATTACTCACTGGGTTAGCGGCGCTGCCACTGCCCTTGAGATTGCGAAGCTCAAGGATGCCAGCGGTTCTAACCGTGGCCTTCTCAACCCGGATCTAGCTGTTGAGGGTCGGCGTACGATTCTTGGCCGTCCGGTGGTCGTTTCCCCGTACGTTCCGGCGGATGTGGTCTACGGAATCAGTAAGGATGACTTCCTTGTTGTGACCCGCGAGGACACGCGTCTTGACGTCGACCACTCGGCCTACTTCTCGTCTGACCGTGTGGGCGTTCGCGGCACCATGCGTGTGGCATTCGCTATGCCGGTTCCTGCGGCTCACGTGCGTATCACCAACGCTGCCTCCTAAGCGCTAACGCGCACCTGATCTAGCCCCGGTCCCTACCAGTGCGGGGCCGGGGCTTTTCTCTTTTCCGAAAGGAAGACCGCGTGACGGAACAGTGGGAAGCCACGCAGCGGCTATTCAGCGTGCTAGGAGCAGACACATTGTGCGCCGAGTGTCAGTCTCCGGCCTACGTTGCGAAGGGCCCGGAATTTGAGCGGCTGGCCTGCGGGCCGTGTGCTGGTATGGCCACCTACAGGCAGCGATTGGATGACGGCCGCATGGTGGGCCGCTGGTTCTCTCCTCGCTGGGCAAACAACCTTCCCTTCTGAGAATCAGCCCAGAATGCCGGCGTGAGGCCCCTCCCCCTCTCACCAGCGACTATGCCCCTGCCCTACGCCTGCCGCCCCCTTCGCTGCCGCTACGCTCCCCGGTCACGGGTAGGCACTCAGACCCTTGGAACAGCCATGCCCCGAAAGCCCAAGACGCCATGCAGTCAGCCAGGTTGTAGCCAACTCACGGATGGCGGTCCGTGCGCTGAACACAAGAGGCAGAGAGAACAGCAGCGAGGATCAGCGAATAAGCGTGGTTACGACGTTGGATGGCAGCGGAAGCGAAAGGCTTACCTGTACGCGAATCCATGGTGTGTGTTGTGCAGTCGGCATGCGAACGTCGCGGATCATTGGCCATTGAGTCGTAAGCAATTGCTGGCAAGAGGCGAGCCAATGCCTGATGCACCAAAGCACTTGAGGCCGTTGTGCGCTGCCTGCCACAACAAGGAAACGGCCAAGCATCAGCCGGGCGGATGGGCTGCCGAGAACGTGCAGCCGAACCCTGATGACGTTCCGCCGTTCTGACTCACTGCTGCACCCCTACCCCCTGGGGGGTGGCCCGAGCCCCCTTTCGCGCGAGACCGACAGGGAGGGGAATCCCTAGCCCCGGCGCTGTGCACGTTTTTGGAATCTCATTCCAGCCCGTGAGCTCTATCCACACTTTGAGGAGTCGCCATCATGGCTGACCGATACCGCCCAAAGCCCGCACTCCAGCGAATGCGGGAAGGCAACCCCGGCAGGAAGACCATCAGGGAAGGAGTGGTGATCCCGCGCGCTGTCCTTATGGAGCCCGATTGGTCGGCCGTCTTCCAGCGGTCGAAGCATGCCAGCGTGGAAGTCGAGAATGCCCGTTGCCGCGAAATGGCTTCCGAGGAATGGCGGCGCATTGTTCCGATACTCGAAGTTTCAGCGGGCATTGGCGAAGTGGACCATTCCACCGTCAAGGATCTCTGTGTGTGTGTCGCGCGAATCGACCAGTGTGAGCGTGAGCTTTCTGAGCGCGGACTCATGGTTACCGCTGAGCGAGGAACTGTGAAGAACGGCGCAGCCACGATTGCTGGTCAGTATCGGTCGCAGCTTGCCCGCTATATCCGTGAACTAGGGCTGAGTCCGTCTGCCCGTACTGCGATCACTGCTCCTCAGCCTGCCGACAGCGATGACGACGTTTGGGATTGACCCCGGCCCGGTTTCTGGCGGTGCGTCAGGGTGTTGTCTGCGCGGTTTTCTCATTGCCATAGCGGCTGGTGCCTTTGATCAAAAGGTGGACTTTTCGCCGGCTGGGGGACCCGGGGTGCCGCTTGCCCAGTCGCCCCAAGGGTTCTCCCCGCCTTTGATTCAACGACCTGCCCCCGTGGCCGCTCCCGTGTTGGGGCTGGCTGCGGGGGCTTTCGCGTTTCAGGAGCCCTCTACCTCGGCCATGAGTAGCCGGAGGGTCAGGGAGTGCTTTTCCGGGGGCAGTGCATCGAGTGCAGCCCGCGCATAGGCCACCCCTCCCGATACGTCGCCAGAGCGGGCAAGCATGAGTCCTCGGTGCATTTCAAGATGGGTGGCGAACCGAGGCAGCGACGCGGGCAGCTCTCGCCGTGCGGCATCCTGTGCGGCTACCGCTGTGGTCTCGTCCCCGAGGCGAGCAGCGAGAAGCGAGATGAAGACGTTGAGCCTCCACCAGGGCACGGCGTAATCGCTGGTCTGCTCGTGCGATCCGGCTTTGTCGAATACGCGCCGCCCCTCTTCCATGAGCTTCCGGGCCGTGGCGATGTCGCCCCGGATCGCTGCTGCGTGCGCCTTCCCGTAGATCGCGTTCAGGAGTCCCAGCGACGGCCGGTCACTGATCGCCATTGCTTGATCGGCCAGAACGTCAGCGACGCCGAGTGATGCCCCCTCGTACCCGAGGGCAATGGCCGCTCGACCCCGGACCCACACTCGCGCATCGTCGTCGCCGGACTGGTCTGCTGCCTCTGCTGCCATGCGGTACCACTGCACAGCCTTGGAGCCGTCCGAGCCGGGAAATGTCTTGGCGTAGAGGGTCATGAGCCGGGCGGCCACCGACCACAATCGGGGTTCGTCCAACTGCTGTTGAACTACAACGAGTTCGCCGGATACGCGCCGTTGAATGTCGGCAGCGCCAAGGCTCATGTACTCCGTGCCGTACGTGGCTAGCTTGGCCTCCCACGACTCCGCAGAAGGCCCCCCTTGGAGCCGGGCGGCGAATCCCACGCTCAGCAGGTCTGAGGCCACCAGGGGCGCTATCGCGGCTCCGGCCGCATCGGTCAGGAATGTACGGCGCTTCACTTCACCCTCTAGAGCGGCTAGGGGCACGTCCAGGACGGCCGACAGGCACCGGAGGTAGTAGGCCCCCGGAGTCACCTTGGAACGCTCCCAGCGGCTCACGTACTCCCGGTCAAGGTTCGTCCCGAAGGCGTCATTGATCGCTGACGCTAGCCGCCCCTGACTCCAGCCGCGAGCCTTGCGTAGATCCTGGATCAGCACCCCGATAGCCATGGCCCCATCTTGCCCCTATCGCTGCCACTAGACAGGGCAAGGCCAGTTATTCGAAAGGCACTTGCCCCTAGAAATGCCCCTACTTGAGGCCGGTGTTCGGCGGGAACATCGGTGGACCGAGACGCGAGGGGACGGCGGGACATGGCAGGAACGACCGAGACCGACGCAAGGCTTTGGGAGTACGAGACTTTTGCCCCGGCGGGGGAGACGTGCCCGTCCTGCCTCAAGCCGGTAAGGACTTTGGACCGTTGCCGCCGTGGTTCCATCCCCCGCGCATCCGGACCTGATGTGGTCGTTTACCGGCACATCGACTGTGAGGACCCCAGGGGCGAGAAGCGCCGGAAGGCTCGGCGGTGACCCGCGCCGTTCTTCGGTTCGCCACCCACCGGATCAGCCGGGATCAGGGCGAGAAGGTCGCAGCGTCGGCAGTGTGCCGCACAGAGGGCTGTAGCTGGCTCACAGGGCCCGTGGAGGACCCATCCGCTGTAGAGGTCGCCTGCATGGAGCACACGGGCCGTACGGGGCATCAGGGCTTCGCCCGGCGGTTCGAAGACGTGGCCCTTGTTGAGCGGATTGAGGGGTCCTGACCCAGGATTCCCACTCTTCCCGTGATCGCGGCGGCGCGGGGCGGTAGGGGTGGGAGGACAACCCGGGCAGTTGGGTCACGCCGATGGCCCGGCTGACCGGACAGCAACACTCCCGATCGGATAAGCCCAGGGCAGGGACAGGCCGTGTCCCGTCTGAGCTGACGTGCTCAGGCTCTCGCCCCGGTCCGCCCTCGTAGGCGGGGTGCCACTTCTCTTGGGAAGCGGTGAGGGTGTCGCTGCTAGCCCCGTCTGACTCCTTACCCCGGGGAGTTCAGGCGGGGCTGTCTGTGGTCCCCGTAGGCTGGCCAGCATGGCTGAAGAGACCCGGCTAGCACTCGTCCGGCGGGCACGGAAGATCAACCGTGCGCTTGCCGATGTGTACCCGTATGCGCACTGCGAGCTAGACCACGTGAACGCGTGGCAACTGTTGGTAGCGACGGTGCTCAGCGCCCAGACGACGGACCTGCGTGTGAACCAGGTGACCCCGGCGCTGTTCGCGAAGTACCCCCGGCCCGCTGATCTCGCCGGGGCCGACCCGGTAGACGTAGAGGAGCTGATCCGGCCCACGGGGTTCTTCCGCGCCAAGACTCGAAGCATCACGGGGCTTGCCGCTGCGATCGTCGCTGACTTTGACGGCATGGTTCCCAAGACCACGGCTGACCTGGTGAAACTTCCCGGTGTCGGTCGGAAGACCTCGTTCGTCGTGACCGGCAATGCGTGCGCCTGCGATGACAGCCGGGCGGGTGATCCTGACCATGGTGCTAATGTGCACACCCCCTTCGGGGTACCGGGCATCACCGTGGACACGCATTTCGGGCGGCTGGTGCGGCGCTGGAAGTGGACCGAGCAGGAGGACCCCGAGAAGGTCGAGGCGGAGATCTGCGCGATCTTCCCCAAGAGCGAGTGGACGATGCTCTCCCACCGCGTGGTCTTCCACGGCCGCCGGATCTGCCACTCCCGCAGGCCCGCCTGCGGCGCCTGCCCCATCGCCCCGCTCTGCCCGGCGTACGGCGAGGGCGAGACGGACCCGGAGAAGGCGAAGAAGCTGCTCAAGTACGAGATGGGCGGCCAGCCCGGTCAGCGTCTGAGCCCGCCGGCGGACTACCCGGGCAAGCCCGCGGCCCCGCTGGGTGCCGCCGGGTGACGCCGGGAGCCGCCCCGGGAGGCGGTGCGTACGGGGGTACGGGCGGCAGCCCCGCCCGGTACGGCGAGGAACGAATCCGGTCCCGGGCTGCGTTGTGCCAGCGAGCGGGGAACCAGCGAACGGGGTGCCGATGACAGGGGCGACGAGGGCGGGCCAGGCCGGGGACGGCGTGGCGGTGACCACCCAGGGGCTGCCGGCCTGGCTGGACCCCGTGGTCGAGGCGGTCCGCACGGTCCGGCCGACGCAGCTCAGCCGGTTCCTGCCGCCCGCCGGCGGGCGGGGCCGCCAGTCGGCCGTGCTCATCCTCTTCGGGGAGGGGGCCGCGGGCCCCGAGCTGCTGCTGATCGAGCGCGCCGGCACCCTCCGCTCCCACGCGGGCCAGCCCTCCTTCCCCGGCGGCGCGCTGGACCCCGAGGACGGCGACCCGCACGACTCCGGCCCGCTGCGCGCCGCGCTGCGGGAGGCCGAGGAGGAGACCGGGCTCGATCCAACCGGCGTGCAGCTCTTCGGAGTGCTGCCGAAGCTCTACATCCCGGTGAGCGAGTTCGTCGTCACGCCGGTGCTGGGGTGGTGGCGCGAGCCCAGCCCGGTGGCCGCGGTCGACCCGGCCGAGACGGCCCGCGTCTTCACGGTTCCCGTGGCGGATCTCACGGACCCGGCCAATCGCGCCGTGACGGTGCACCCGAGCGGCCACCAGGGGCCCGCATTCCTGGTCGAATCGGCTCTGGTCTGGGGTTTTACCGCCGGAGTGATCGACAGGATCCTGCACTTCTCGGGCTGGGAACGCCCCTGGGACCGCAGCCGGCAGGTCCCGCTCGACTGGCGCGCATGAGACGGTGGCCCACGTGAACGTGCTCGACCAGCTGAACGGGCTGGACTTCCTCCTGCTGGTCGCCGCGGTGTGGTTCGCGATCATCGGATACCGCCAGGGCTTCGTCGTCGGCATCCTCTCGGTGATCGGCTTCCTCGGCGGCGGCCTGATCGCCGTGTCCGTGCTGCCGTGGATCTGGAACCAGGTCACGGACAGCGCCGAGGTGAACACGACGGCCGCGATCATCGCCGTCGTGGTGGTGATCATCTGCGCCTCGGTGGGCCAGGCCTTCACCACGCACCTCGGGAACCGGCTGCGCAGGCACATCACCTGGTCGCCCGCGCGCGCCCTCGACGCCACGGGCGGGGCCCTGGTGAACGTGGTGGCCATGCTGCTGGTGGCCTGGCTTATCGGTTCTGCACTGGCCGGCAACCCCACCAACACGCTGGGCAAGCAGGCCAACAAGTCCCAGGTCCTGTACGGGGTCTCACAGCTGATGCCCCAGCAGGCCGGCACGCTGTTCTCCGACTTCAGCTCGATCCTGGCGCAGAACGGCTTCCCGCAGGTGTTCAGCCCGTTCTCCAACGAGCCCATCACCGAGGTCAAGGCGCCCGACCCGGCGCTCGCCGACAGCCCGGTCGCGCAGCGCGCCAAGCGGTCCATCGTGAAGGTCGTCGGCACCGCACCGAGCTGCAGCAAGGTCCTCGAAGGCACCGGCTTCGTCTTCGCCGACCGCAAGGTGATGACCAACGCCCACGTGGTCGGCGGCGTCGCGGCGCCCACCGTCCAGATAGGCGGCGAGGGCCGGCTCTACGACGCGAAGGTCGTCCTCTACGACTGGCAGCGGGACATCGCGGTGCTGGACGTGCCGAAGCTCCGGGCCCCGGCCCTGGAGTTCACCGGCTCCGACGCGCACAGCGGCAGCGGCGCCATCGTCGCCGGCTTCCCCGAGAACGGCTCGTACGACGTACGGGCGGCCCGCGTACGCGGCCGGATCAACGCCAACGGGCCCGACATCTACCACCGCGGCACCGTCCGCCGCGACGTGTACTCCCTGTACGCGACGGTCCGCCAGGGCAACTCCGGAGGACCCCTGCTCACGCCCGAAGGCAAGGTGTACGGCGTGGTCTTCGCCAAGTCGCTCGACGACCCGAACACCGGCTACGCGCTGACCGCCGACGAGATCCGGGACGACATCGAAGAGGGCATGACGGCCCGCCAGCGGGTCGACAGCCAGGGCTGCGCGCTCTGACCCTGCGGGCCCGGGTGACCGGGAGGGAACACCTGTCCCTCGAACGGCCAAATGCCCGGTGCATAGGCCAATTGGCCCTCCCCCGGGCGGTTACCGACCTTGGGTCACGGGCAGACGTCGAGGTATGGGCTGGACGCACGACTTCGGTGACTCCGCACGCAACCGCCGCTCAGCAGCGCCGCTGGGCTCCCGCGAGAGGGCAGGCGGGCCCGCACAGGGCCCCGACCCCCGTCTCGGCATCCCGCGTATCCTCCGCCGCCGCGCCCGCTGGGTCTCGGCACGCCTGAGGCACCAGCGCACCAGCTAGGCCGGGTCCCCGGAGCACGCCGGGCCCGCGGACGGGGCCGGGCCCGTCGACCCGGGCGGGTCAGCGGTCCGGTTCCGGGTCCTTGAGCCAGTTGATCAGCTCCGTGGAGAACGCCACCGGGTCCTCCTCGTGGGGGAAGTGCCCGAGGCCGTCGAAGAGGCGCCACCGGTAGGGCGCCTCGACGTACTCGCCGGACCCCGCGGCGCTGCGCGTACGCATCACCGGATCCAGCGATCCGTGCAGGTGCAGCGTGGGCACCCGGACCGGGCGCTTCATCCGGCGGTTGAACTGCACGCCGTCGGGACGGGCCAGGGAGCGGACCATCCAGCGGTACGGCTCGATCGAGCAGTGCGCCGTCGACGGGATGCACATGGCCCGCCGGTACACCTCGACGTCCTCGTCCTCGGGCAGCCGCGGACCGGACCAGTCGCGGATCAGCTGTCCCACCAGGGCGCCGTCGTCCGCGACCAGGCGCCGCTCGGGCAGCCAGGGCCGCTGGAAACCCCACACGTAGGAGTTGGCGCGGCTCTGCGCGAAGTCGGAGAGCATCGCCGAGCGCCAGCGGCGAGGGTGCGGCATGGACGACACCACCAGGCGGCGCACCAGCTTGGGCCGCATCACGGCGGCGGTCCACGCCAGGTAGCCGCCCAGGTCGTGGCCGACCAGGGCGGCGTCCGGCTCGCCGAGGGACCGTACGACGCCGGTGATGTCGAGGGCCAGGTTGGCGGGGTCGTAGCCGCGGGGGGTGCGGTCGCTGCCGCCCACCCCGCGCAGGTCCATCGCGACGGCCCGGTAGCCCGCGTCGGCCAGTGCCACGAGCTGGTGGCGCCAGGTCCACCAGAACTGGGGGAAGCCGTGCAGCAGCAGCACCAGCGGCCCGTCACCCAGCTCGGCGACGTGGAAGCGCGCCCCGTTGGCGGCCACGTCCCGGTGCGTCACCTGCGCGCCCGGGATGTCGATCCGGGCCGCCGTGGCGGCGGTGGGGGGATTGCTCGCGTCGGAGGAGGGGGCCGTCATGAGGACGAGCGTGCCACACCCACGGCGCGGTCACCGACCGGCCGCGGGTGCGGCTTGACGGTCCCGACGAGCGCCGCGGTCTCCTTCACCGAGGCGATGGTCCGCTCCGGCGGTGACACCTTCTTGAACTTCGACACGGCCAGCAGCGCCGCCACCCCGGCGACCAGCAGGAACGCCACGCCCACGATCAGGAAGGACCAGGCCAGGCCCAGCCCCAGGTTGTGGATGCCGTAGGCGGCGGCGAAGCTCAGCACCGGGATCGAGAAGAGCGCGAGCACACCGGCCACGCCGATGGCGGTGCCGCCGATGCCCACGCGCTTGGCGTCCTCGCGCAGTTCGGCCTTGGCCAGGGCGATCTCGTCGTGCACCAGGGCGGACATCTCGGCGGTGGCCGAGGCGACCAGCTGGCCGAGACTGCGCTCGGCCGCTCCAGGCGCCCCGTGGTCCACTGCGCTCATCGGTCTCTCCCTCGATCGGTCCGGTGGGGGCGGCTCCCAGCGGTGGCTGGGGCACTGTGCTCAGATCATGCCGGACTGTCGCCTTCGCCGCTGGACCCGGCAGGGACTTCGGCCACGTGCGGCGCCGCCGCGAGCTCGGCCCGGCGCCGGTGTTCGGCCGCCTTGCGCTCGTAGATCGCCGCCATCCGGAGGTGGTAGTCGGGGTTGTGCTCCTCGTAGATGTCCGGGATGCCGTCCTCGTCGGCGTCGAGCTCCTCGGCCTCGGTCAGCGCCCGGTACCTGCGGTCGCGCATCTTCAGCAGGACGCATGCGAGGACCGCCGCGATCAGGGAGCCCATCAGGACGGCGGCCTTGATCTCGTCGGTCAGGACCGGGTCCCCGGCGAAGGCGAGCTCGCCGATCAGCAGCGAGACGGTGAAGCCGATGCCGGCCAGCGAGGCCACGGCGAACACGTCCGGCCAGGCCAGGTCCGGGTTCAGCTCGGCCTTGGTGAAGCGGGCGGCCAGCCAGGTGCCGCCGAAGATTCCCAGGGCCTTGCCCACCACCAGGCCGAGGACCACGCCGAGGGTCTCGGGCCGGGTGAAGACCTGCGCGATCGCCTCGTCGGAGAGGGAGACACCCGCCGAGAACAGCGCGAAGAGGGGGACGGCGAGACCGGCGGAGAGCGGCCGGACCAGGTGCTCGATGTGCTCGCCGGGTGACTGCTCCTCGCCCTCCCTGCGGGTGCAGCGGAGCATCAGGCCCATGGCGACGCCGGCGATCGTGGCGTGCACGCCGCTGTTGTACATGAGGCCCCAGATGGCCAGGGCCAGCGGCACGTACACGTACCAGCCGCGTACGCCCGCGCGCAGCAGGAACCAGAACAGGACCAGGCCCACGACCGCGCCGGCGAGCGGCAGGAAGCTGATCTCGCTGGTGAAGAACACCGCGATGATCAGGATCGCGAACAGGTCGTCCACCACGGCGAGGGTGAGCAGGAAGGCGCGCAGCGCCGACGGCAGCGAGGTGCCGATGACCGCCAGGACCGCGAGCGCGAAGGCGATGTCGGTGGCGGTGGGCACGGCCCAGCCGTCCATCGAGCCGCTGCCGAGGATGTTGACCAGGGCGTACACCAGTGCGGGCACGGCCATGCCGCAGATGGCGGCGATGACGGGCAGGGCGGCGGCCTTGGGGTCGCGCAGGTCTCCGGCGACCAGCTCCCGCTTGAGCTCGATGCCGGCCACGAAGAAGAAGATCGCCAGCAGGCCGTCGGCCGCCCAGTGCTGGACGGACAGGTCCAGGCCCAGTGCGGCCGGGCCGAAGTGGAAGTCCCGGACGGTGGCGTAGCTGTCGGATACGGCCGGGATGTTCGCCCACAACAGGGCGGCGATGGCTGCCACCAGGAGCAGGACGCCGCCCACGGTCTCGGCGCGCAGCGCGTCGGCCACGAACCTGCGCTCGGGCAACGAGAGGCGGCCGAGCAGCTTGCGGTTCTGGTTGTCGGTGGGTGCGGGCGCGGCCACGGTGGGGCACCTCCGGGGTGGTCGACGGCATGGCTGACGCTGTTGCCGACCAGACTTCCCGGCACACCCAGAGACTTCGAACGTCAAACTTTGACGCTTTCCTTACCTTACCGGGTGCGGCCGTGGAGTCATATCGGGTGATCTTCACCCTAAATGCCGGGAGGGCATCCGGCGCGTCACGCGCCGGATGCCCTCCCGTGTCCGATCGCCCCGCGGGGGGCCCGGACTCAGTCCTCGCTGCCCGCGCTGGGGAGCTTGGTCTGGATCAGGTCCATCACCGAGGAGTCGGTGAGCGTGGTGACGTCGCCCAGCTCGCGGTTCTCCGCGACGTCGCGGAGCAGACGGCGCATGATCTTGCCGGAGCGCGTCTTGGGCAGCTCGGCCACCGGCAGGATCCGCTTGGGCTTGGCGATCGGGCCCAGGGTGGCGCCGACGTGGTTGCGCAGCTCGGCGACCAGGCCCTCGTCCTCGCTGGCGGAGCCGCGCAGGATGACGAACGCGACGATGGCCTGGCCGGTGGTCTCGTCGGCGGCGCCGACCACGGCCGCCTCCGCCACGGAGGGGTGCGAGACCAGCGCGGACTCGACCTCGGTGGTGGAGATGTTGTGGCCGGACACGAGCATGACGTCGTCGACGCGGCCCAGCAGCCAGATGTCGCCGTCGTCGTCCTTCTTGGCGCCGTCACCGGCGAAGTACTTGCCCTCGAAGCGGGACCAGTAGGTGTCGAGGAACCGCTGGTCGTCGCCCCAGATGGTGCGCAGCATCGACGGCCACGGCTCGGTGAGCACCAGGTAGCCGCCACCGCCGTCAGGAACCTCGCGGGCCTCGTCGTCGACGACGGTCGCGGAGATGCCGGGCAGCGGGCGCTGGGCCGAGCCGGGCTTGGTCTCGGTCACGCCGGGCAGCGGGGAGATCATCATGGCGCCGGTCTCGGTCTGCCACCAGGTGTCCACGATCGGGCAGCGGCCGCCGCCGATGTGCTCGCGGTACCAGACCCAGGCCTCGGGGTTGATGGGCTCGCCGACCGAGCCGAGCACGCGCAGCGAGGACAGGTCGAACTTGGCGGGGATGTCGTCCCCCCACTTCATGAACGTCCGGATCGCGGTGGGCGCGGTGTAGAGGATGGTGACGCCGTACTTCTGGACGATCTCCCAGAAGCGGCCCTGGTGCGGGGTGTCCGGCGTGCCCTCGTACATCACCTGGGTGGCGCCGTTCGCCAGCGGTCCGTAGACGATGTACGAGTGCCCGGTGACCCAGCCGATGTCGGCGGTGCACCAGTAGACGTCGCTCTCCGGCTTGAGGTCGAAGACGGCGTGGTGGGTGTAGGCGGCCTGGGTGAGGTAGCCGCCCGAGGTGTGCAGGATGCCCTTGGGCTTACCGGTCGTGCCCGAGGTGTAGAGGATGAAGAGCGGGTGCTCGGCGTCGAAGGCCTCGGGGGTGTGCTCGGTGGACTGGCGGCCGACCAGGTCGTCCCACCAGATGTCGCGGCCCTCGGTGAAGGCGGTCTCCTGGCCGGTGCGGCGGACCACCAGGACGTGCTCGACCTGCGGGCACTTGGCCACGGCCTCGTCGATGGCCGGCTTGAGCGCGCTGGGCTTGCCGCGGCGGTAGCCGCCGTCGGCGGTGATGACGAGCTTGGCGTCGGCGTCCTGGATGCGGGAGGCGACGGCGTCGGCGGAGAAGCCGCCGAAGACCACGGAGTGCGCGGCGCCGACGCGGGCGCACGCGAGCATCGCGACGACCGCCTCGGGGATCATCGGGAGGTAGACGGCGACGCGGTCGCCGGCCCGGACGCCCAGCTCGGTGAGGGCGTTCGCGGCCCTGGAGACCTCGTCCTTCAGCTCGGCGTAGGTGATCGCGCGGCCGTCACCCGGCTCGCCCTCGAAATGGATGGCGATCCGGTCGCCGTTGCCGGCCTCGACGTGCCGGTCGACGCAGTTGTACGCGACGTTGAGCTTGCCGTCCGCGAACCACTTCGCGAAGGGCGGGTTGGTCCAGTCGAGCGTCTCCGTCGGCTCGGTCGCCCAGGTCAGCCGCTGGGCCTGCGTGGCCCAGAAGCCCAGCCTGTCGGCCTCGGCCTGTTCGTACGCCGCCGCCGTGACGTTGGCGGTGGCGGCCAGATCGGCGGGGGGTGCGAACCGCCGCTCCTCCTTGAGCAGGTTGGCCAGGCTTTCGTTGCTCACCGACATCTCCCTTTCCCAGGGTGTCCGTTGTGTCCCGGGTCATAGCTCACCAGTCGAAGGGCCGGGTGACAAGGGGCAACGGGAAATTGGTTTAGACCTATAACCCGGTTGCGCGGCACCTCAGCACGACGGCCCCTCCCCGCTGCAGGGTGCGGGAAGGGGCCATACGGTCTCACGGACCGGGTGTCGGGGCGGTTCAGGCGTTCGCCTCCTCCAGCGCCGACCTCCGCTCGATTGACTCGTTTTCGACGGTCGGGGTGTCCTCGGTGGCCGGTTCCGGCCGCGCGGCGGCCCCGGGCTTCCGAACCGTCTCCGGCGTCTGGGCGAGTGCCATCCCCTCGAACGCTGCGTGCTGGTCCACTCCGGTGAAGACGTGGCTGTCGAAGAACTCGTCGCCCTCGGTCAGCAGGTACGCCTGCGCCTCGCCCACGTGGAAGTACATCCCGTGCAGCTCCAGCGTCCCCTCGGCGAGCCGGCGGGCCACCGATTCGTGCGCCCGCAGGTGCTCCAGCTGCATGACCACGTTGGTCAGGCACAGCTGCTCCACCGGGTCGGCGGGCAGCCGTCCGGAGATCCGCGCCCACGGGTGGTGCCGGCTCCCCATCCGCTCCAGGCTGGGCAGACCGTGGCGCAGCCAGCGCCGCAGGGGGGTGGCCGGAGCCCCGGGCGGGGTGGTCAGCAGCGCCTGCATCGCTCCGCAGCCCGAGTGGCCGCAGACCGTGATGCTGGACACCTGGAGGACGTCCACCGCGTATTCGATCGCCGCGGCGACCGAGTCGTCCGACGACGCGGCCCCCGGCAGCGGCACCAGGTTGCCGACGTTCCGCACCGTGAAGAGGTCGCCCGGACCGCTGGCCGTGATCATGCTGGTGACCAGCCGGGAGTCCGCGCAGGTGAGGAAGAGCTGGGAGGGCGTCTGGCCCTCGCGCGCCAGCCGGGCCAGTTCGCCGCGGACCAGTGGCGCGGTGTCCCGCTGGAAGGCGCTGAGGCCGCTGGCCAGCTTGGCTGCCCCGGGCCGGGGCTGGGCCTGCGGTGCCGTGCGGTGCTCGCAGTGGTTGCGCCAGGGGGTCCAGGGGTGGCAGCAGTGGTGGCCGCCCCGGCCCGCGCGTCCCGGTCCGGAGACCCGGGCGCCCGCGCGGCCGGTGACCTCCACCGTGCCGCCGTGGGCCAGCTGGATCTCCTGCCAGTCCTGGAGGGCCTCGTACGCGGCGTGGTCCATGAAGGAGCCGTCCAGTTCGACGACCACTCGTGCCTCCGGGGGGATCCGGTTCAGTTCCCGGCTCAGCCGGGGGACGGCAAGGAAGGTCAACTGGCCCCGGGCCCGCACGTGGTGGACGCCGTCCCGGACCTCGACGACGATCCGGGTGCGCGCCAGCCGCTGCAGGGCCACGGCGACCGCGACGCCGATGCCGAGTGCGACGCCCGCGAGTACGCCCAGCACGACGACCGCCGCCATGGTCACCGCGTACACGAGCACCTCGCGGTGGCGCGTGACGGTGCGCATGTGGGTGATGCTGACCATCTGCACGCCGACGGCCAGTACCAGCGCGGCGAGCGCGGCCAGCGGAATGAGGTCCAGCACCGGCACCAGCAGTCCGGCCGCGAGCAGCACCCACACGCCGTGCAGCACCGTGGAACGGCGGCTGCGCGCTCCGGACTTGACGTTCGCGACGCTCCGGACGGCGCCGCCCGCCACGGGCAGGCCGCCGAGTGCTCCGGAGACCACGTTCGCCAGGCCCTGCCCGCGCAGCTCGCGGTTGAGGGAGGCGCGCGGCGGGCGGTCGGCCGTGCGGCGCTCGACGGCGATCACCTTGTCGGTGGCCACGGCGGACAGCAGGGACTCGACGCTGCCGACCAGGGCGACGGCCACGACGGCGGTGGCGATCCCGAGGACCGGCCCCTCGGGCAGTCCGGCCAGGGCGTGGCTGCTCCAGGACGGCAGGTCCACCCGCGGCAGCCCGGGCCCCGCCAGTGCGGCGGCCGTGGTCGCCAGGGCCACGGCGACCAGCGCGGCCGGGGCCTTCCGCAGCGCGCGGCCGGCCCGCCCGGGCAGCCGCGGCCAGGCGAACAGGACCGTGAGGGTGAGGGCGCTGACCGCCAGCGCCCCCGGGTGCAGGTCCGCCAACTGGGCAGGCAGTTCGAGGAGGTTGGCTGCGGCTGAACTCTGGGGAGTGCCGCCGAGCACGATGTGCAGCTGTGCCACGACGATGGTCACGCCGATGCCGGCCAGCATGCCGTGCACGATGGCGGGGCTGACCATCAGGGCCGACCGGGCGGTGCGCAGCACGGCGAGGGCGACCTGAACGACGCCGGCCAGCACGGTGATGGCGCAGGTCGTGCGCCAGCCGTAGCGCTGGATGAGATCGGCGGTGACGACCGTCAGGCCCACCGACGCGCCGCTCACCTGGAGCGGTGCGCCGCCGAACCGGCCGGCCACGATGCCGCCGGCGGCGGCGGCGACCAGGCCGGCCTGGAGCGGCGCTCCGGTGGCGAGGGCGATGCCGAGAGAGAGTGGCAGGGCGATCAGGAAGACAGCGATCGACGCGGAGAAATCAGACACGGTTCCCGTCTCCTCCGGGGAAGGGGGTGTGGCGGCGGGAGCTCAGGCAGGGGTGGCCTGCGGAGGCGGTTTCTCAACACTCGGTAAACGGATCGTAATGCAGAGTAAAGTCCCGCGGTGGAGATAAGGGGCGAATGGGCTATAGCTTCGCTCTCATGGGTGAATAGGCGTTTTTTCCGGCTTGTCATACCTTTCCTCGGGTTCTTGCCGTGGGACGTTGCGGACGCCGGCCGGTTCGGCGGCATCCCACGAAGACCTGCAAGGAAAGGGGTGGGCGGATGAAGGCCGCCTCGAAGAAGATCGCCGGCGGCCTGGTCGCCACGGCGCTGGCGCTCGGCGTCGCGGGCTGCTCCGGTTCCGAGCCCCCGGCCAAGCGCCCGGCCCCCGGCCCCGGCGCCCTCAAGCCGGGTGCGAACCGCGGAGCCCCGGCCGCGCCCGCGCCGGGCAGCGTCCTCCGGCTCATCGGTGACGGCTCCACCTCGTACACCGGCGGCCAGCCGAACGTCACCGTCCCGCAGAAGCTCAAGCCCGGCGAGAAGCCGCCGCAGTTCGTGGTCTTTTCCTGGGACGGCGCCGGCGAGGACAGCCAGCGCCTCTTCTCGCACTTCCGCGAGGTGGGCAAGAAGCACAACGCCCGCATGACGTACTTCCTCAGCGGGGTCTACATGCTCCCCGAGGAGAAGCGGGAGATGTACGTCGCCCCGCGCCACGGTGCCGGACGCTCCGACATCGGCTTCGGCGACCTCCAGGGCATCAAGGACACCGCGTCACAGCTGCGCGGAGCCTGGCTCGACGGCAACGAGATCGGCACCCACTTCAACGGCCACTTCTGCGGCCCCGAGGGCGGGGTCGGCACCTGGTCCGTCGAGGAGTGGAAGAACGAGATCAACCAGGCCAAGTCTTTCGTGAAGAGCTGGAAGAGCAACGCCGGCCTCCAGAAGGAGAAGGCGCTGCCCTTCGACTACGACAAGGAGCTGATCGGCGCCCGCACCCCCTGCCTCGAAGGCCAGAAGAACTTCATGCTGGCGGCGAGGGACATGGGCTTCCGCTACGACTCCAGCGGCATCAGCAAGCAGGTCTGGCCCAAGAAGACCGACGGCCTCTGGGACCTGCCCCTCCAGCTGGTCCCGATGCCGGGCCGGGCCTTCGAGACCCTGTCCATGGACTACAACTACATGGTCAACCAGTCGGGTACGACCTCCCAGGGCGACCCGGCGCAGCACGAGTACTGGGGCGCCCAGATGCGCGACGGCCTGCTGAAGGCCTTCGACCGCGCGTACCACGGCAACCGCGCCCCGCTGATCATCGGCAACCACTTCGAGTCCTGGAACGGCGGCACCTACATGCGCGCCGTCGAGCAGGTCATCAAGGGCGTCTGCACGCAGAAGGAGGTCCGCTGCGTGCCCTTCAGGGAGCTGGCCGACTGGCTCGACGCCCAGGACCCCAAGTCCCTGGAGTGGCTGCGGACCCTGGACGTCGCCGAGGCGCCCAAGGAGGGCTGGGCGGCGTTCATGACCAGGGGCCCGGCCGCCCCGCCCGTCGCTCCCGCGGCGCCCCCGGCGGTCAGGCAGGCATCGGAGCAGTCAGAGGAGGACTGATCCGGCCGGCGGCCACCGGCTCCTCCCGGAGCACGAACCCGGGGTCGACCTGCTCCGCCAGGTCGGCCCCGGTCTTCGCGTTCCCCCAGCTCTCCGCGTTGCGCAGGTGGAAGTGGACCATCTGGCGCGTGTACCGCTCCCAGTCGCGCCGCTCGTACGCGTCGTCGGCCGCCTCCCGGAGTGCCGCGAGGGCCCGCCGGTTGGGCTCCTCCAGCAGCTCGAAGCGCGGCGGGCGGCCCTTCTCCATCGCCCGCACCCAGTCCGAGTGCCCCACCGTCACCAGCAGGTCCTCGCCCACCTCGGCGCGCAGGAAGTCCAGGTCGTCCTGCCCCTGCACCTTGTTGCCGACGACCTTCAGAGCGACGCCGAAGTCCCGCGCGTACTCCTTGTACTGGCGGTAGACGGAGACCCCCTTGCGGGTCGGCTCGGCCACCAGGAAGGTCATGTCGAAGCGCGTGAACATGCCCGAGGCGAAGGAGTCCGAGCCGGCCGTCATGTCGACGACCACGTACTCGCCCCGGCCGTCCACCAGGTGGTTCAGGCAGAGCTCCACCGCCCCCACCTTCGAGTGGTAGCAGGCCACGCCGAGGTCGGACTCGGTGAAGGGACCGGTGGCCATCAGCCGAACCGCACCCCCGTCGAGCGCCACGGCGCGGGCGCAGGCCGCGTACACCGGGTTGTCCTCGTCGACCCGCAGCAGGCGCGAGCCGCTGCCGGGCGGAGTCGTCTTGATCATCGTGTCCGCGGAGGAGATCCGCGGGTTGGAGCCGCGCAGGTACTCCTTGATGAGCGGGAGGTGTGCGCCCATCGCGGGCAGTGCCGCGGCCTCCTCCTCGGTGAGCCCGAGGGCGGCACCCAGGTGCTGGTTGATGTCGGCGTCCACCGCGACGACGGGGGCCTCGGCGGCGGCGAGGTGGCGGATGAAGAGGGAGGACAGCGTGGTCTTCCCGCTGCCGCCCTTTCCCACGAAAGCGATCTTCATGTTCACCTAGCGTAGTGGGTGCGTCGCGGTGAGTGGTCGAGGTGAGTGAAGAAGACCACTCCAACGTGGGGCGGCTGCTATGGGTGCGTAGGCTCCCTACTTATGAGTACGTCTGCCGATCCCCTCGCCGCCCTGGCCGCGCTCCCCGGCGTGCCGGAGGCCGTGGACTCCGTACGCAAGGCCGTCGACCGGGTCTACGGCCACCGTGTGATGCGCCGCCGGAGCGCGGAGATCACCTCCGAGGCCGCCCTGCGCGGCGCGCGCGGCAGCGCCGCGCTGTCCGGGGCGGACTGGGCCCTGGAAGAGGTCCGCCGGCGCACCGACTTCAGCGCCGACGACGAGGCCCGTACCGTCGGCGCCGCGCTGCGCCTGGCGGCCGAGGCCGGCCAACTCCTCAGCATCTGGCGCCAGTCGCCGCTGCGCGTGCTGGCCAGGCTGCACCTGGTGGCGGCCGGTGGGGCCCCGGCGGCTCCGGCGGGGGCCGGGGTGGACGTTCCGGGGGGTGCGGGTGACACCGTCGGGCGGCCGAGGCTGGCCGGCGAGCCGGTGGTCGAGCCGCTGGTGGAGCTGCCGCTGCCGGACGCGGACGAGGTCGCGGGGCGGCTGGACGGCCTGTCCCGGCTGATCATCGCGGGGGGCTCGGCCCCGGCGCTGGTCACCGCCGCGGTCGTGCACGGCGAGCTGGTGGCGCTGCGGCCGTTCGGTACGTACAACGGGCTGGTGGCGCGGGCCGCGGAGCGGATCGTGCTGATCAACAGCGGTCTGGACCCCAAGGCCATCTGCCCGGCCGAGGTCGGGCACGCCGAGCAGGGGAGCGAGGCCTACCTCGCGGCGCTGGACGGGTACGTCTCCGGCACCGCGGAGGGGATGGCGGCCTGGATCGCGCACTGCGGGCGGGCGGTCGAGCTGGGCGTCCGCGAGTCGACGGCGGTGTGCGAGGCGCTGCAGCGCGGCGCGGCGTAGGCGGCGGCGCGAAGACGCCCCCGGAACAGGGTTGCGGCGACACCGTACTGCTCGTGGTGTCGCCGCTGGCATGCGCGCCCAGTTACCAAGCGTCCTCGATACTTGCCCATCAGGCCGGGAACTTTGCCCTTGCCTGGTGCGGCTGGCCCTTAATCGAAGGGTCGACGTCGCGTGGGTGCTCGGCGTTCATGCAATCGGTCCGTGGGGCCATTCTGCGTTCTTAAAGATGATCCTCTCGGATGTTCTTTGGTCTCGCGGGCCGTGACTCCTTTGTACCTCCGTCGGCAAAGAAGCGGAACCCCTGGCCCCAGTTCTTTACCTTTCCGGACAGGAAAGGATCAATCGGACAGGGCGGGTCGCCGCAGGTCGGGACGGGTGCCCGCGGTTCGCCCGGGTCCGTTGGGGGATCCGGGCGGGGCTCGGGGGACGTGAACGGGTCCCGGGGCAGCGGGGTCGAGGGTGAGCGCCGGGGTCAGGTCGTGACGGACGCGAGGGCGTTCGCGCGCCGCCGGCTCGCGTACCAGACCAGGCCGGCGGTCGCCGCGGCCGCGCCCACGGCCGCGGCCGCGACCAGCGCCGGCCGGGAGGACATCGACAGCCCCGGCACGCGCTGCTTGAGGCGGACCGGCCGGTTGAAGACCAGGACCGGCCAGTCGCGCGACAGCGCCTCGCGGCGCAGCGCCCGGTCCGGGTTGACCGCGTGCGGGTGGCCGACCGACTCCAGCATCGGGACGTCCGTGATCGAGTCGCTGTACGCGTAGCAGCGCGCCAGGTCGTAGCCCTCGGACTCGGCGAGCTGGCGCACCGCCTCGGCCTTGGTGGGCCCGTAGGCGTAGTAGTCGATCTCGCCGGTGAAGCAGCCGTCGTCGCCCACGACCATGCGCGTGGCGACCACCCGGTCGGCGCCGAGCATCTCGCCGATCGGCTCGACCACCTCTGCACCGGAGGTCGAGACGATCACGACGTCGCGGCCCGCGGTGTGGTGCTCCTCGATGAGGGAGGCGGCCTCGTCGTAGATGATCGGGTCGATGAGGTCGTGCAGCGTCTCCGCGACGATCTCCCGGACCTGCTGGACGTTCCAGCCCTTGCAGAGGGCGGAGAGGTACTCGCGCATCCGCTCCATCTGGTCGTGGTCTGCGCCGCCGGCGAGGAACACGAACTGGGAGTACGCGGTCCGCAGGACGGCGCGGCGGTTGATCAGGCCGCCCTGGTAGAAGGACTTGCTGAAGGTCAGCGTGCTCGACTTCGCAATGACCGTCTTGTCCAGGTCGAAGAAGGCGGCTGTGCGGGGCAAGGAGTGGTTTTCCACGAGCGCAGCATATGCGCCCACCATTCGGCGTAAGGTGTGGCGCGTGGGTTTGCCTGAGAAGGCTCTCGGGTACACCATGGAAGTCACGGATCGTTCGCGACCGTGCTAACCCGGTCCGACTCCTCCCCCCCCGAGTCGGCCGTGGGGACGACCCCCGCTCTCCCCCCCGGCGGGGGTCGTCGCATGTCCGGACGCATTTTCGTCCGTTCCCCCGATCCGGTGTGGTCGCCTTCCGCCCGCTTCGGCGGCGCGTGGCCGCTGCTGCGCGGCCCTCCATCCCCTCTGGACTCGTCACGTTGCGTAGCGGTTCCGGTGCGCTCTGGAACGCAATCGAATGGGTGACGAAGTTATTCACAGGCGGGGAGTTGTTCACAGTTTTTGAGCAAGATCCACATCTTTTTCCGGATCGCTGCACGGTGATTCCGGCCGCGAAGTCCGCGGCTGTGGGATTTGCGGTGAGAAGGGGGCGGAGATCGTGGCTGGATCGAAGTCGCGGGAGGCACGGGAGCGGCTGGAGGGGCCGGTGCCCGGCGAGGTCCGGGCCGGCGGGCCGCTGATCGTCACGGAGGACCCGGACCTGCTCGACGACCTGCTGCGGCTGTGCGCCGCCGCGGGGGCGGAGCCGCGGGTGCAGCACTCGGTGCCGGAGCAAACGCGCGACGCGGCGGCCGGAGGCTCGCCGCCCCGCTCGGGGGCCGGGCCCGGCTGGGAGTCGGCCCCGCTGGTGCTGGTGGGCGAGGACGCGGTGGGGCGCGTGCGCGGCGCGCCGCGCAGGGGCGGGGTGCTGCTCGTGGGGCGGCGCCGGACCGAGGACCCGGAGGTCTGGCGGGCGGGCGTCGAGATCGGCGCCGAGCAGGTGCTGCGCCTGCCCGACCGGGAGGCCTGGCTGGCCGACCGGATCGCGGACGTCGCCGAGGGCACCGGGCGCCAGGCCCTGGCCGTCGGGGTGATCGGCGGCTGCGGCGGCGCCGGGGCGTCCACGCTGGCCTGTGCCCTCGCCGTCGGCGCCGCCCGGGCCGGTGAGCGGACCATGCTGGTCGATGCGGACCCGCTGGGCGGCGGGCTCGACGTGCTGCTGGCCGGTGAGCACGCCGAGGGGCTGCGCTGGCCGGACTTCGCCGCCTCGCGCGGCCGGGTCGGCGCCGGGGCTCTGGAGGAGTCGCTGCCGCGCCTGCACGGGCTGCGGCTGCTCAGCTGGGACCGCGGTGACCAGGTGGTGGTGCCGCCCGCCGCGGTGCGGTCCGTGCTGGCCGCCGCGCGGCGCCGGGGCGGGGTGGTCGTGGTGGACCTGCCGCGCCGGCTCGACGACGGGGTGGCGGAGGTGCTCGCCCAGCTGGACCTGGTGCTGCTCGTCGTGCCGGGAGAGCTGAGGGCCGTGGCGGCGGCCGGCCGGGTGGCCGGCGCCGTCGGTGCGGTGGCCCGCGACCTGCGGCTCGTGGTGCGGGGGCCGTTCGCGCCCGGGCTGGACGCGGAGGCGGTGGCCCGGCTGCTGGCGCTGCCGTCGGCCGGCGAGGTGCCGCGGGAGGCGGTGCTCGGGCCCGCTGCCGGGGAGCCGCCGGGGGTGCGGGCGCGGGGGCCGCTGGGGCGGTTCTGTGCCGGGTTCTGGGAGCGGGCACTGGCCGGGGGAGGTGCCGGATGACCGCCGGGCTGCTGGATGCGGTGCGGCAGCGGCTCGCGGAGAGCGGGGCCGAGCCGACGCCGGCCCGGGTGGCCGCCGCACTGCGGGCCCAGGGGAGGCTGCTCGGGGACGCCGAGGTGCTGGGGGCGGCGCGGGAGCTGCGCTCGGAGCTGGTGGGTGCCGGCCCGCTGGAGCCCCTGCTGGCCGATCCCGAGGTGACGGACGTGCTGGTGGCCGCGCCCGACCGCGTGTGGGTGGACCGGGGCGGCGGGCTCGAACTGGCACCGGTGGCCTTCAAGGACGCCGATGCGGTGCGCAGGCTGGCGCAGCGGCTGGCGTCCGTGGCGGGGCGCCGGCTGGACGATGCCCGGCCGTGGGTCGACGCGCGGCTGCCGGACGGGACGCGGGTGCACGCGGTGCTGCCTCCGGTGGCGGTCGGGTCCGCCTGCCTCTCGCTGCGGGTGGTGCGTCACCGGGCCTTCACCCTGGAGGAGTTGGTGGCCGCGGGGACGGTGCCGCCAGGTGGTCAGCGGATCCTGCGGGCGCTGGTCGAGGCCCGGCTGTCCTTCCTGGTCTCCGGGGGCACGGGCAGTGGGAAGACCACGCTGCTGAGCTCGCTGCTGGGTCTCGTGGGGCCCGGGGAGCGGATCGTGCTGGCCGAGGACTCGGCCGAGCTGCGGCCCGACCACCCCCATGTGGTGCGGCTGGAGACGCGTCCGGCCAACCAGGAGGGTGCGGGGCTGGTGACGCTGGCCGATCTGGTGCGGCAGGCCCTGCGGATGCGGCCCGACCGCCTGGTGGTCGGCGAGGTGCGGGGCGCGGAGGTGGCGGATCTGCTGGCCGCGCTGAACACCGGGCACGAGGGCGGGTGCGGGACGGTCCACGCCAACGCCGCCGCGCATGTGCCGGCCCGGCTGGAGGCGCTCGGTACCGCCGCTGGTCTCGACCGGGCCGCGCTGCACAGCCAGTTGGCGGCCGCCCTGTCCGTGGTGGTGCATCTGGTGCGGGACCGTGCGGGGCGGCGGAGGGTGGCCGAGCTGCACGTGCTGGAGCGGGACGGGGCCGGGCTGGTGGTGACGGTGCCCGCGTTGCGCTGGGGAGCGCGGGGGTTCGTGCGCGAGGGCGGCTGGGAGCGGCTGCGGGTGATGCTCGGGGGTGTGCGGTGAGGGTGTTCGGTGCGGTGGTGTGTGCCGGGGGCGCGGTGTGGGCCCTCGCGGTGCGGGACGAGGCGGAGTTCCGGGCGCGGGCGCTGTTCGCGGGCCCTGCGGTACGGCGGGTGGCGTCCTGGCGGTGCGGCGCCGCCCTGGCCGGCGCGTGGGTGCGGGGCCGGCGGGAGTGGGGGTGCCTGGCGGCCGGGCTGCTCGTGGCGCTGGCCGGCGGGTCGCTGCTGCCCCTGGCCGGTGGGGCGTTGGCGGTGCCCCTGGTGCGGCGGTGGCTGCGGGTGCGGGAGGCGGTGCGGCGGCGGGCGGAGCGGGAGGCCCGGGTGCTGGCCGTGTGTGCCGCCGTTGCCGGGGAGTTGCGGGCCGGCGCGCATGCCGGGCAGGCGGTGACCGCGGCGCTGCGGGGCGATGGGGATGCGCTCGTCGTCGGGGAGGCCGGGGTGCTGGCCGCGGCGGCGTTCGGCGGGGACGTGCCGGGGGCGTTGCGGGTGGCGGCGCGGGAACCGGGGGCCGAGGGGCTGGCGGGGATGGCGGCCTGCTGGCGGGTGTCCGTGGACGGGGGTGCGGGCCTCGCGGCCGGACTGGACCGGCTGGAGCGGGCGCTGCGGGCCGAGCGGGAACAGCGTGAGGGGCTGCGGGCCCAGTTGGCGGGTGCGCGGTCGACCGCGGTCGTGCTCGCGCTGCTGCCGGTGGCCGGTCTGCTGATGGGGACCGCGCTGGGCGCCGCTCCGCTGCGGGTCCTGCTGCACACGGGTCTGGGACTGGGCTGTCTGGTGACCGGGCTGGTGCTGGAGGGGCTGGGGCTCTGCTGGGCCTGGCGGATCGTGCGGGCGGGGGAGCGCTCGTGACCGGGGACTTCGTCCACAGGCTGGGGACAGTGGTGGCCTTCGCGGCCGCCGGAGCGTGGCTGGGGTGCCTGGTCCGGGCGGCGGTGCTGGAGCGGGGCGCCCGGCGGCGGCTCGTGGGGGTGCTGGGTGCCGCGGGGGCTGGTGGGGCTCCCGGGGGTGGCTTGGCGGGGCCTGTGCGGGGCGCGGGGGTGGCCGGGGGTGCGGCTGGGGTGGCCGTGCGGGGTGCCGGGGTGGCCGGGGGTGCGGGTGGGGTGACCGGCGCGGCCGTGCGGCCTCGCGGGGCCGCGGTGTGGCGCCGGCGGTGGCGCCGGGTGGGGGCCGGGCGGCGGGAGGACGGGCGGCAGCTGCCGTTCGCCGCCGATCTGCTGGCCGCCTGCCTGGCCGCCGGTGCGGGCCCGCGGGAGGCCGCCGAGGTGGTGGGCGACTCCCTGGGCGGGCCGGTGGGGGAGCGGCTGGCCCGGGCCGGCGCGGAGCTGCGGCTCGGCGGCGAACCGGGCGAGGCGTGGGGGCGGTTGGCCGCGATACCGGGGGCCCGGCCGCTGGCCGACTCCCTGGAGCGGGCCGCCAGGACGGGCGCTCCGGCGGCCGAGCCGGTCTCCCGGCTGGCCGCGGGACTGCGGGCCGAGCGGGCCCGGGCCGCGACGGCGCGTGCGCAGCGGGCCGCGGTCCTCATCACCGCTCCGGTGGGGCTGTGTTTCCTGCCCGCGTTCCTCGCGGTCGGGGTGGCGCCCGTGGTCATCGGCCTGGCGGCCGGACTGCTCGGCGGGCGCTGAGTGGAGATCAGAACGACATGGACACACGTGAGTCGAGAGGCGGGAACGACATGAGGATCTGGCGACGGGTGCGGGACGCGCTGCGCGGACACCGGCGCGATGCGGGCATGACGACGAGTGAGTACGCGATGGGCACGATCGCCGCCTGTGCCTTCGCGGCCGTGCTCTACAAGGTGGTCACGAGCGACGTGGTGTCGTCGGCGCTCGCGTCGACGATCGGGAAGGCGCTCGGTGGCTCGGTCTGACCGCGGCCCCCGTTGCCGGGCCGGGCCCGGCGGCGACCGCGGGTACGTCACCGCGGAGGCCGCCTTGGTGCTGCCGGCACTGGTGCTGTTCGCCGTGGCGCTGGTGTGGGCCCTGATGGCGGCGGCCGCGCAGATCGGGTGCGTGGACGCCGCACGGGCCGGGGCGCGGGCCGCCGCCCGCTCCGAGCCGGTGGCGGAGGCCGTGGCCGCGGCCCGCGCGGTGGCCCCCGAGGGCGCGCGGGTGCGGGTGGAGCGGGACGGGGAGCTGTGGCGGGTGCGGGTCGAGGCGCCCGCCCCGGGGCCCGGGGCGCTGGGGGTGCGGCTGGGGGCCGGTGCGGTGGCGCTGGCCGAGGACGCGCTCGGGGAGGAGGTGCTGCCGTGAGGCGGGACCGGGGCTCGGCCACCGTCTGGGCCGTCCTGGTGGCCTCCGTGCTGTGTGCCGTGTTCGGGGGCGTCCTCACGCTGGGCCAGGTGGTGGTGGCCCGGCACCGGGCCGCCGCGGCCGCGGACCTGGCGGCCCTGGCGGCCGCCACGGTGTGGGCCCGCGGGGAGCCGGAGGCGTGTGCGGTCGCGCTGCGGGTGGCCCGTGCCCAGGGTGCGGAGCTCTCCCGGTGCGCGGCCGCCGGCGAGGTGGCGGACGTGGCGGCCCGGGTGCGGGCCGGGCCGTTCGCCCCGGAGGTGGCGGCTCGGGCGGGTCCTGCCGAGGCACTGCCCGGGGCGCCGGCCGGGGTGCCCGTCAGGGTGCCGGGGCCGCCTTGAGGAGCTCGGTGAGCAGGCGGACGGCGCCGCGCTTGTGGAGCGGGTCGTTGCCGTTGCCGCACTTGGGGGACTGGATGCACGACGGGCAGCCGGCCTCGCACTCGCAGGACGCGATGGCCTCGCGGGTGGCGGTGAGCCAGGAGCGGGCCGTGTGGAAGGCCCGCTCGGCGAACCCGGCGCCGCCCGGGTGGCCGTCGTAGACGAAGACCGTCGGAAGGAGGGTGTCGGGATGCAGCGGCACGGAGACGCCGCCGATGTCCCAGCGGTCGCAGGTGGCGAAGAGCGGGAGGAGGCCGATGGAGGCGTGCTCGGCGGCGTGCAGGGCGCCGCCGAGGATCTCCGGGTTGATCCGGGCCGCGTCGAGCTGGTCCTCGGTGACCGTCCACCAGACGGCCCTGGTGCGCAGGGTGCGCGGCGGCAGGTCGAGCTTGGCCTCGCCGAGCACCTCGCCGGTGATCAGTTTGCGGCGCAGGTAGGACACCACCTGGTTGGTGACCTCGACGGACCCGTAGCAGAGCCGGGCGTCCCCCCAGGGGACCTCGGTCTCGGTCTCCAGCACGGAGATCGACGTGGTGTCGCGGGCGGTGGTGGAGAAGGGCGGGCTGGCCTCCTCCACGAGGGCCACGGAGTCCTCCAGGTCCAGCGTCTTCACCAGGTACGTACGGCCCTGGTGGAGGTGGACCGCACCCTCGTGGACGGCGGTGTGGGCGGCGGACTCGTCCACGGTGCCCAGCAGCCGACCGGTCGCGGCCTCCACGATCTGGACGGGGCGCCCGCCGCCGCCCCGGATGTCGGTGAGGTCCGAGGCCCGCTCACGCCGGGTCCAGTGCCAGGCGGTGGCGCGGCGGCGCAGCAGCTTCGCGGCCTCCAGCTGCGGCATCAGGCCGGCCGTGGCGGGGCCGAAGAGCGTCAGGTCGTCCTCCGTCAGGGGCAGCTCCGCGGCGGCGGCGCACAGGTGCGGGGCCAGCACGTAGGGGTTGTCCGGATCGAGGACGGTGGCCTCGACGGGCCGCTTGAACAGCGCGTCGGGGTGGTGGACGAGATACGTGTCCAGCGGGTCGTCGCGGGCCACCAGCACGGCCAGCGCGCCCTGGCCGGACCGGCCCGCACGGCCCGCCTGCTGCCACAGCGAGGCCCGGGTCCCGGGGTAGCCGGCGATCAGCACCGCGTCCAGGCCGGACACGTCGACGCCGAGTTCCAGGGCCGTGGTGGCGGCCAGGCCCAGCAGCTCGCCGGAGTGCAGGGCCCGCTCCAGGGCGCGGCGCTCCTCGGGCAGGTAGCCGCCCCGGTAGGCCGCGACCCGCCCGGGCAGGGAGCGGTCCACCTCGGCCAGCCGCTCCTGGGCTATCAGGGCGATCAGCTCCGCGCCGCGCCGGGAGCGGATGAAGGCCAACGTGCGGACCCCCTGCACGGCGAGGTCGGTCAGCAGGTCGGCGGTCTCCGCGGTGGCCGTACGGCGTACGGGAGCGCCCTTCTCGCCCCTCATCTCGGTCAGCGGGGGTTCCCAGAGGGCGAACACCACTTCGCCGCGGGGCGAGGCGTCGTCGGTGACCTCGGTGACCGGCAGGCCGGTGAGGCGGCTCGCCGCGACCGACGGGTCACTGGCGGTGGCCGAGGCGAGCAGGAACACGGGGTCCGCCCCGTACCGGGCACACAGGCGGCGCAGCCGTCGCAGCACCTGGGCGACGTGCGAGCCGAACACGCCGCGGTAGGTGTGGCACTCGTCGATCACGACGTAGCGCAGGGAGCGCAGGAAGGAGGACCAGCGGGGGTGGGCCGGCAGGATCCCGCGGTGCAGCATGTCGGGGTTGGTCAGCACGTAGTTGGCGTACTGGCGCACCCATTCGCGCTCCTCGACGGGCGTGTCGCCGTCGTACACGGCTGCGCGGACGGCGTTGCCGAGCGGAGCCGCCAGTTCCCGTACGGCGCGTCGCTGGTCGGCGGCGAGGGCCTTGGTGGGCGCCAGGTACAGGGCGGTCGCACCGCGGCCGTTCGGAGCGGCGGCGCCGTCCGCGAGGGCGGACAGTACGGGGGCGAGGTAGGCCAGGGACTTGCCCGAGGCGGTGCCGGTGGCGACGACCACCGACTCGCCGTCCAGGGCGCGCTCGGCGGCTTCTGCCTGGTGGGCCCACGGGTGTTCGATGCCGGCCGCCTGGATGGCCGCGACGACATCAGTTCGAATGCGGTCGGGCCAGACGGCATGACGGCCCTCGCGCGGGGGCAGATGCTCCGTATGGGTGATGCGCGCAGCACGGCCCGGCCCCCTTGAGAGCCGGTCCAGAACCGTTCCGGGGGCAGGTCGTGTGTCCGCGGCCGCCGTGTGGTGCCCGGGACGATGATTGCTGGCCATTGGAGTCGAGTGTGTCACTGGCGTGCGGGACAATAGGTCCGAAGGCGTCGTGCATGCCCGCCGGTAAGTGATTGAATGCCATCGCGGCTGCCAATCCGTCCCCTACCTTCGGGGGGGATGCCCCTGGGGGGCGCCGCTCGATAGCAAGGTGCTGGAGGATCCGTGGACCTGTCCCTGTCGACTCACACTGTCGGCGACCGCACGGTCGTCGAGGTCGGTGGCGAGATTGATGTGTATACCGCGCCCAAGCTGCGCGAGCAGTTGGTCGAGTTGGTGAACGACGGCAGCTACCACCTGGTTGTCGACATGGAGCGGGTGGACTTCCTCGACTCCACCGGCCTCGGTGTGCTCGTGGGCGGCCTGAAGCGCGTCCGCGCGCACGAGGGCTCCCTGCGCCTGGTCTGCAACCAGGAGCGCATCCTCAAGATCTTCCGCATCACCGGTCTGACCAAGGTGTTCCCGATCCACACCACGGTGGAAGACGCGGTCAACGCCACCGACTGACGCGTCGCCCGGATCAAGGAGCGGGGGCACCGGGCCGGCGGGCCCGGGCCCCTGTACAGCACGCCCTAACGTCCGAGGGGGATCGCATGGCCACCGTTGAACTCCGTTTCAGCGCCCAGCCCGAGCACGTCCGCACGGCCCGGCTGGTCGCGGCCGCCGTGGCACGTCGTGCCGGTCTGGAAGAGGCCCTGCTCGACGAGGTCAGGCTCGCCGTGGGCGAGGCCTGCTCCCGTGCTGTCGGGCTGCACCGCAGCCACGACCTCTCCGCGCCCGTCAGGGTGCTGCTGACCGAAGAGGAGAAGGTCTTCTCCATCGAGGTCGCCGACGAGGTCCCCGGCCCCTCGGGGGGCGGGGACTCCGCGTCCGCGCAGGCGGGCGGAGCCGCCGAGCCGGAGGCCGACGGCGAGGACGAGATGGGCCTCGCCGTGATCAGCGGACTGGTCGACGACGTCGAGGTCACCAGCGGCGAATCGGGCGGCGTGATCCGCATGAGCTGGCCGACCACGGCCGCTCCCGAACTCCACTGAGATCCGGTCGTACCTTACGATCTTTTCAAGGCCCTGCCGAGCAGGGCCTTTTTCATTTCCCTAGATCATTGATCAGGCGTCAATGCTTTTGCCCCATTACCTCTTTCGAGGGTAATGGCGTGACGCGATCATTTGCTGAGGAGCAAGAGCAGGCCAATTCCGTTTCCCGCGTACTGTTTTGATCAGGTGTAGCTCCCTACAATCCGTCCACATCTTTTGAGCTCTTCACGTCAAGGAGGACGAATGACGGGGCTCTTCACCCCTCTCGAGCCAGCCCCCACCGCCGCGCTCGCGGCGGCGGTACTCACGGATGACAACCGGCTCATCGTGTTCGTCGTCGCGGCCGTGGCCCTGGCCGCGCTCGTCGTCGCCCAGCTCCTGGTGCGCCAGGTGCTCGCCGCCGACGAGGGCACCGACAGCATGAAGAAGATCGCGGCAGCGGTTCAGGAAGGCGCCAACGCCTATCTGGGACGCCAGCTCCGCACCCTCGGCGTATTCGCCGTCGTGGTGTTCTTCCTGCTCTTCCTGCTCCCCGCCGACAACTGGTCGCAGCGCGCCGGGCGTTCCGCCTTCTTCCTGGTCGGCGCGATCTTCTCCGCGATCACCGGATACATCGGCATGCGCCTCGCCGTCCGCGCGAATGTCCGCGTAGCCGCGGCCGCCCGCGAGGCAACTCCCGCCGAGGGAGAACCTGAAAAGGACCTGACCTCCGTCGCGCACAAGGCGATGAAGATCGCCTTTCGCACCGGCGGCGTGGTCGGCATGTTCACCGTCGGCCTCGGACTGCTCGGCGCCTCCTGCGTCGTGCTCGTCTACGCCGCCGACGCGCCCAAGGTCCTGGAGGGCTTCGGCCTCGGCGCCGCGCTGATCGCGATGTTCATGCGGGTCGGCGGAGGCATCTTCACCAAGGCCGCCGACGTCGGCGCCGACCTGGTCGGCAAGGTCGAGCAGGGCATTCCGGAGGACGATCCGCGCAATGCCGCGACCATCGCCGACAACGTGGGCGACAACGTCGGCGACTGCGCCGGCATGGCGGCCGACCTCTTCGAGTCGTACGCCGTCACGCTCGTCGCCGCGCTGATCCTCGGCACGGCCGCCTTCGGCGACGCCGGACTCGCCTTCCCGCTCATCGTCCCCGCGATCGGCGTGATCACGGCCATGATCGGCATCTTCGCCGTGGCCCCGCGCCGCACCGACCGCAGCGGCATGACCGCCATCAACCGCGGCTTCTTCATCTCCGCCGTGATCTCCCTGGTGCTGGTCGCCGCAGCCGCCTTCGCCTACCTGCCGTCCTCCTACGCGGACCTCAAGGGCGTCACCGACAGCGCGATCGTCGCCCACGACGGCGACCCGCGGATCCTCGCGCTCGTCGCCGTGGCCATCGGCATCGTGCTCGCCGCGGTCATCCAGCAGCTCACCGGCTACTTCACCGAGACCAGCCGCCGCCCCGTCCGGGACATCGGCAAGTCCTCGCTGACCGGCCCCGCCACCGTCGTCCTGGCCGGCATCTCCGTCGGCCTGGAGTCCGCCGTCTACACCGCGCTCCTCATCGGCCTCGGCGTGTACGGCGCGTTCCTGCTCGGCGGCACCTCGGTCATGCTGGCGCTGTTCGCCGTCGCCCTCGCCGGCACCGGCCTGCTCACCACCGTCGGCGTCATCGTCGCCATGGACACCTTCGGCCCGGTCTCCGACAACGCCCAGGGCATCGCCGAGATGTCCGGCGACGTCGAGGGCGCCGGCGCCCAGGTGCTCACCGACCTCGACGCGGTCGGCAACACCACCAAGGCCATCACCAAGGGCATCGCCATCGCCACCGCGGTCCTCGCCGCGGCCGCCCTCTTCGGCTCGTACCGCGACGCGATCGCCACGGCCGTCAAGGACGTCGGTGCGAAGGCCGGCGAGCTGGGCCTGAGCATGGACATCACCCAGCCCAACAACCTGGTGGGCCTGATCCTCGGCGCCTCCGTGGTCTTCCTCTTCTCGGGGCTGGCCATCAACGCCGTCTCCCGCTCCGCGGGCGCCGTCGTCTACGAGGTGCGCCGCCAGTTCCGCGAGCACCCCGGGATCATGGACTACACCGAGAAGCCCGAGTACGGCCGCGTCGTCGACATCTGCACGAAGGACGCCCTCCGCGAGCTGGCCACCCCCGGCCTGCTCGCCGTGATGGCGCCCATCGCCGTCGGCTTCACGTTCGGCGTCGGCGCCCTCGGCTCGTACCTGGCCGGCGCCATCGGCTGCGGCACGCTGATGGCCGTCTTCCTCGCCAACTCCGGCGGCGCGTGGGACAACGCCAAGAAGCTGGTCGAGGACGGCCACCACGGCGGCAAGGGCAGCGAGGCCCACGCCGCCACCGTCATCGGCGACACCGTCGGCGACCCCTTCAAGGACACCGCGGGACCCGCGATCAACCCGCTGCTCAAGGTCATGAACCTGGTGGCCCTCCTGATCGCCCCCGCCGTCGTGCAGTTCAGCTACGGCGAGGACGCCAGCCCCGCCGTGCGGACGGTCGTCGCGGTGATCTCGCTGATCGTCATCGTCGGCGCGGTGTACATCTCCAAGCGCCGCGGCATCGCCGTCGGCGACGACAGCGGTGGCACCGCAGAACGCGTCGCGCAGCAGCCCGACGCGGCGGTCGCCTCCTCCTGACCGGGGACCCCGGCCCAACTGCGGGCGGACGGCGCGTGGTGACGCGCCGTCCGCCCGCTTCGTGTGAGCCGGTACGGTGCGGGGTGTATGTTCCGGGGCCGAGAGCCTTGGAAGGGACCAATCCGGTGAACAAGAAGCTTGCGGCCGCCCTGTCCGGCGGTGCGGTGCTGGTACTCGCACTGTCCGGCTGCGGTGACGACAGCGAGAAGAAGGTCAACGACTGGGCGAAGAAGGTCTGCGACCAGGTCGAGCCCCAGGTCCAGAAGATCCAGGCCGCGAACGCCGCGATCCAGAAGGAGACCACGGACCAGAGCAAGGCCGACGTCGTGCAGAAGACCGACTCGGCCGCGTTCCAGTCCCTCTCCGACGCGTACAAGCAGATGGGCACCGCCGTCGCGGGCGCCGGTGTCCCGCCGGCCGAGGACGGCAAGAAGACGCAGGCCGACGCCGTCGCCGAGCTCAACGCGATCTCCAAGTCCTACGCCGACCTCAAGGTGAAGGTCGACGCGCTCGACCCGAAGGACCAGGCGAAGTTCGCCGACGGCCTCAAGAACATCGCCGACGAGCTCTCCAAGCTCAGCAACAGCGGCAACGAGGCCCTGACCAAGCTCCAGTCGGGCGAGCTGGGCAAGGCCATGAAGAACCAGGAGAGCTGCCAGCGCGCCGCGACCCCGGCGCCGGCCCAGGGCTGAGGCCGGGGGCGGCGACCCGTCGCCGGCACGTCGCACGGATCGACGGCGCGAGCGGACACAATGGGCGGGTGAGTACCCCCAGCCTGCCCTCCCCCGACCACGCCGCCGCCCTCCGCGAGGCCCTGATCTCCGCCGGGTTCACCGCGGACGGGCTGCTCGACCTGCTCGGCGCACCCGCCTACGCCGCGCTGGCCCGCAGCGAGACGGTGCCCGCCGCCCGCGCGACCCGCGGGGACGGCCCGCTCGCCACCCTCGCGCGCCTGTTCCTGCTCCAGGACTCCGTCCCGGCGGACGCCGCGGCGGCCGCGCTGCCGCTGGCGGAGGCGCTGGCCGACTGCTGGGTCGAGCGGGACGGCGACGAGGTCCGCGCGCGGGTCGACGTACGCCCGTACGGCGGCCCGGACGGCGAGGACTGGTTCATCGTCTCGGACCTCGGCTGCGCCGTCGGCGGCGCCGGGGGCATCGGAAGCAAGGCGGAGGGCGTGGTCCTCGGAGTCGGGGGCGCCTCCACGACGCTGGCCGGGATCACCGTCCGGACCCCCGTCGGGACGGCCCTCGACCTCGGCACCGGCTCCGGCATCCAGGCCCTGCACGCCTCGCAGCACGCCACCCGCGTCACCGCCACCGACGTCAACCCGCGGGCGCTGGAATTCACCCGGCTGACCCTTGCGCTCTCCGGAGCGCCCGAGGCCGAGCTGCTGGAGGGCTCCCTCTTCGAGCCCGTCGGCGGGGCGACGTACGACCTGATCGTGTCCAACCCGCCCTTCGTGATCTCCCCAGGGGCCCGGCTGACCTACCGGGACGGCGGCATGGGCGGCGACGACCTGTGCCGCACCCTCGTCCGGCAGGCGGGCGAGCACCTGAACGAGGGCGGGTACGCGCAGTTCCTGGCCAACTGGCAGCACGTCGAGGGCGAGGACTGGGCCGACCGGCTGCGCTCCTGGGTGCCGGCCGGCTGCGACGCCTGGATCGTGCAGCGCGAGGTGCAGGACGTCACCCAGTACGCCGAGCTGTGGCTGCGCGACGCGGGGGACCACCGCACCGACCCGGCGGAGTACGCCCGGCGGTACGAGGAGTGGCTGGAGGAGTTCGAGGCCCGCAAGACCAAGGCCGTCGGATTCGGCTGGATCACGCTGCGCAAGACGGCGGCCGAGCGCCCCTCCATCGTCGTCGAGGAGTGGCCGCACCCCGTCGAGCAGCCCTTGGGGGACACGGTCCGCGCCCACTTCGAGCGCCAGGACTACCTGCGCGCCCACGACGACGCGGCACTGCTCGAAGGCCATTTCCGGATGGCCGGAGAAGTGGTGCAGGAGCAGGTCGGCGCGCCGGGCGCCGAGGACCCCGAGCACGTGGTGCTGCGCCAGCACCGCGGCATGCGCCGCGCCACCCGCGTGGACACCGTCGGGGCGGGCTTCGCCGGGGTCTGCGACGGCTCGCTCAGCGCCGGGCGGATCCTCGACGCCATCGCCCAGCTGATGCAGGAGGACCCGGTCGTCCTGCGCGACCGGACCCCCGAGGCGATCCGGATGCTCGTGGAACAGGGATTTCTGGAGCCCGCCTCCGGCACCGGGACGAACTGAGTTCACCCGGGGTTCGCCCGCCGTACCCCGGGCCCTGCCAGGCTCCCGTCCACGAGGGACGCCCGGGGGGCCCGAGGGGACGGGAGCACAGCATGGAGAGCGGTCCAGCGATCTTCGCCGGCGTGGTGTTCACGCTGTTCGGGGCCGGGTTGCTGCTCTGGACGGGGGCGTGCGCCGTACGGCGCGAGCCGGTCGCGGAAGGTGTGCGCCCCGGTCTGGCGGTGCCCCTCGCGGCGCTGGCCGGCGCGGCCTCCCTGGCCCTCGGGGTGTGGTGCTTCGCCAGGCTCTGAGGGCGGGTCCGGCAGTGGACCGCGGTGACGGCACGGAGGTATCCGGGCGGCAGGAATGGCACTAGTCGGGTTACCGTTCGAGTGGCCGTTGCGGGCTTGTGCCGTTTGACACGGGGGCGGGTTGTACCGTCACACTCCGCAGCGTCGCCGTACTGCGACCGAGTGCCGACCGGAGAGAAGAGCCAAGTTGTCCCCGACTAGCGAGACCGCAAAGGGCGGCCGCCGACTCGTCATCGTCGAGTCTCCTGCGAAGGCGAAGACGATCAAGGGCTACCTCGGCCCTGGGTACGTCGTCGAGGCGAGCGTCGGGCACATTCGCGACCTCCCGAACGGCGCCGCCGAGGTGCCGGAGAAGTACACGGGTGAGGTCCGCCGCCTCGGTGTGGACGTCGAGCACGACTTCCAGCCGATCTACGTCGTCAACGCGGACAAGAAGGCGCAGGTCAGGAAGCTCAAGGAGCTGCTGGCCGAGTCCGACGAGCTCTTCCTCGCCACCGATGAGGACCGCGAGGGCGAGGCCATCGCGTGGCACCTCCAGGAAGTGCTCAAGCCCAAGGTCCCCGTCCACCGGATGGTCTTCCACGAGATCACCAAGGACGCGATCCGCGACGCCGTCGCCAACCCGCGCGAGCTGAACAAGCGCATGGTCGACGCCCAGGAGACCCGCCGCATCCTCGACCGCCTCTACGGCTACGAGGTCTCGCCGGTCCTGTGGAAGAAGGTCATGCCGCGGCTGTCGGCCGGCCGCGTCCAGTCCGTCGCCACCCGCCTCGTCGTCGAGCGCGAGCGTGAGCGCATCGCCTTCCGTTCCGCCGAGTACTGGGACCTCACCGGCACCTTCTCCACGGGCCGCGTCGGCGACCCCAGCGACCCGTCCTCCCTGGTCGCGCGCCTGAACACGGTCGACGGCCGGCGCGTGGCGCAGGGCCGCGACTTCGGCTCCAACGGGCAGCTCAAGAGCGACGTCCTGCACCTGGACGAGGCGAACGCCCGGGCCCTGGCGGCCGCGCTCGCCGAGACCTCGTTCGCCGTACGCTCCGTCGAGTCGAAGCCGTACCGCCGGTCCCCGTACGCCCCCTTCCGTACGACGACCCTCCAGCAGGAGGCGTCGCGCAAGCTGGGCTTCGGCGCGAAGGCGACCATGCAGGTGGCCCAGAAGCTGTACGAGAACGGCTTCATCACCTACATGCGTACGGACTCCACGGTCCTCTCCGAGACGGCCGTCGCCGCCGCCCGCGCGCAGGTCACGCAGCTCTACGGCGCCGACTACCTGCCGGAGAAGCCGCGCGTCTACGCCGGCAAGGTCAAGAACGCCCAGGAGGCCCACGAGGCCATCCGGCCGTCGGGTGATCGTTTCCGCACCCCGGCGGAGACCGGCCTGACCGGCGACCAGTTCCGCCTCTACGAGCTGATCTGGAAGCGGACCGTCGCCTCCCAGATGAAGGACGCGGTCGGCAACAGCGTCACCGTCCGGATCGGCGGCCGTGCCGCGGACGGGCGCGACGCCGAGTTCACCGCCTCCGGCAAGACGATCACCTTCCACGGCTTCATGAAGGCGTACGTCGAGGGCGCGGACGACCCGAACGCCGAGCTGGACGACCGCGAGCGGCGCCTGCCGCAGGTCGCCGAGGGCGACGCGCTGACCGCCGAGCAGATCACCGCCGACGGCCACGCGACCAAGCCCCCGGCCCGCTACACCGAGGCCTCGCTGGTCAAGGAGCTCGAAGAGCGCGAGATCGGCCGCCCGTCGACGTACGCGTCGATCATCGGCACGATCCTGGACCGCGGCTACGTGTTCAAGAAGGGCACGGCGCTGGTGCCGTCCTTCCTGTCCTTCGCCGTGGTCAACCTGCTGGAGAAGCACTTCGGCCGACTGGTCGACTACGACTTCACCGCCAAGATGGAGGACGACCTCGACCGCATCGCGCGGGGCGAGGCGCAGTCCGTGCCGTGGCTGAAGCGTTTCTACTTCGGCGAGGGCTCGGGCGAGGGCACGGGCGCGGGCAGCGCCGCCGAGGCCGGCAACGGCGACGGCGACCACCTCGGGGGCCTGAAGGAGCTGGTGACGGACCTGGGCGCGATCGACGCCCGGGAGATCTCCTCCTTCCCGGTCGGCGAGGGCATCGTGCTGCGGGTGGGCCGCTACGGCCCGTACATCGAGCGCGGCGAGAAGGACGCGGAGGGCCACCAGCGGGCCGACGTGCCGGACGACCTGGCGCCGGACGAGCTGACGGTCGAGTACGCCGAGCACCTCTTCTCCAAGCCGAGCGGCGAGTTCCCGCTGGGCAAGGACCCGGCCAGCGGGCACGAGATCGTCGCGAAGGACGGCCGGTACGGCCCGTACGTGACGGAGATCCTGCCCGAGGGCACGCCGAAGACGGGCAAGAACGCGGTCAAGCCGCGGACCGCCTCGCTCTTCAAGTCCATGTCCCTCGACACGGTCACGCTCGACGACGCGCTGAAGCTGATGTCGCTGCCGCGCGTGGTCGGCACGGACGCGGAGGGCGTGGAGATCACGGCGCAGAACGGCCGCTACGGCCCGTACCTGAAGAAGGGCACGGACTCGCGGTCACTGGAGACCGAGGACCAGCTCTTCACGATCACGCTGGACGAGGCGCTGGCGATCTACGCGCAGCCGAAGCAGCGGGGCCGGGCCGCGGCCAAGCCGCCGCTGAAGGAGCTGGGCGTCGACCCGGTCAGCGAGAAGCCGGTCGTGGTGAAGGACGGCCGCTTCGGCCCGTACGTGACGGACGGCGAGACGAACGCCACGCTGCGGCGGGACGACGACGTCGAGACGATCACGCCGGAGCGGGGCTACGAGCTGCTGGCGGAGAAGCGGGCGAAGGGGCCGGCCAAGAAGGCGGCGAAGAAGGCCCCTGCGAAGAAGGCGGCGGCCAAGAAGGCGCCGGCGAAGAAGACCACGGCGGCCGCCGCGAAGAAGACGGCCGCGAAGAAGACGACGACGGCGTCGGCGGCGAAGAAGACCACCGCCGCGGCCAAGACCGCCGCGGCGAAGAAGGCGGCCGCGGCCCCTTCGGAGGACTGACCCGCACGGGCCGGACCGCACCGCGTCACCAGGGCCCCGGCAGCCGCAACCCTGCGGCTGCCGGGGCCCTGGCGCGTCCGTCCCACGGGTCTGGTGCGGGCGGGGCCCTCGCCGGGGGAGCGGCGGGCGGGGGCGCGGGGCCGGGTGGCAGGGGCCCGGAAGTGCGCGCGGGAAACGTACAGCCGAGCGCAGCGGATAGGCTGGGCGGATGACGCGAGCCGAGCAGCCAACGGTCGTGAACCCCACCTACGACGAAGCCCTAGCCGCAGACTCACGTGAGCGAGCCGTGCGCGCGCTGCTGCGTACACCGGCGCTGCGGCGGCTGTGGAGCGCCCAGCTCGTCAGCGGGACCGGCGACGCCCTCGCGGTGCTCGTGCTGGTGCTGCTCGCCTTCCAGGCCGCCGTCTCCGAGGACTCCTTCGGCGGCGGCTACCGCGGTGCGGCCCTCGCCGTCGCCGCCGTCTTCGGGGTACGGATCTTCGCCACGCTGCTCTGCGGCGCCGTGCTGCTCGGCCCGCTGGCCAGGCTCACCGCCTCCGGCGGCCGCCTCGACCGCCGCTGGACGATGCTCGGTGCCGACGGGTTCCGGATCGCGCTGTTCGTCGTCGCGCCGCTGTGGCTGGCCTGGGTGCCGGCCCAGGCGCTGACGTTCCTGCTGGTCACGACGTTCGTCTCGGGTGTCGCGGAGCGGCTGTGGACGCTCGCCAAGGAGAGCGCCGCCCCCGCCCTGCTGCCCGCCCCGCCGCCGGAGGGCGCGACGGTGCGCCCGCTGCCGGACCACCTCGACGCGCTGCGCCGGCTGTCCCTCCGCACGGGCTTCGTCGCGCTGCCCATCGCCGCCGCCGCGCTGGTCGTGGCCGGGCTGGTCGGGCGGGCGCTGGGCATCGGAATCGAGTGGTTCGCCGAGAACCCGGCCGCCCTCGGGTCGTACGTGGCCGCCGGGCTCTTCGCCGCCTCCGTCTCGCTGCTGCTCCCGCTGGTCCTGCCGGACACCAAGACCCCGCGCCCCCGCTCCCCGCTGGAGGGCCTGCGCCGCCCGGCCGCCGGGAACCGTCCCGAGAAGGGCCGCACCGGCGCCGTTCCGCTGCTCGTGCTGGCCTGCGCGGCCGTCGCGGGGGCCGTGTCCTGCGCGGTCGCCCTGGCCGCGCTGCACGCCGACGACCTCGGCGGCGGTCCGGTGGCATACGCGCTGCTCGTGCTGGCCCTGACCGGCGGTACCGTCGCCGGCATCCGGGCCAGCCAGGCCAACAAGGTGCTGCCGGGGCTGTCGCGCCGCCGCCTGCTGGCCCTCGCGATAGCGCTGACCGGGCTCGCCATGCTGGTGATGGGGCTGGTCCCGGACACGGCGACGGTGCTGTTCCTGGCGCTGGTCGCCGGTACCGGCGCGGGCGTCGCCGCCAACACCGGGCACATCCTGCTCGACCAGGAGACCGAGGAGTTCCGCCGCGCCCGCATCACCGCCCACCTGCACGCGGTGGTGCGCGTGGCCGTGGCCCTCGGCGCGGTCGGCGCGCCCCTCTTCGCCGCCGCCATCGGCCCCCACCGGCTGGCCAGCGGCGCCTTCGTCTTCGCGCACGGCGGCGCGGCGTTCGGGCTGATGCTGGCCGGTGCGCTGCTGCTGCCGGTCGCGGTGATCGTGCTGGCACGGGCGGACGACCGGTCCGGCGTACCGCTGCGGCGTGACATCAAGGAGGCGCTGGTCGGCGGCGAGCCGTCCCAGGCGCCGGCCACGACTGGCTTCTTCATCGCCCTGGAGGGCGGCGACGGCGCCGGCAAGTCCACGCAGGTCAACGCCCTCGCGGAGTGGATCCGCGGCAAGGGCCACGAGGTGGTCGTCACGCGCGAGCCCGGCGCGACCCCCATCGGCAAGCGGCTGCGGTCGATCCTGCTGGACGTGTCGTCCGCCGGTCTGTCGAACCGCGCCGAGGCCCTGCTGTACGCCGCCGACCGGGCGGAGCACGTGGACACCGTGGTGCGGCCCGCCCTGGAGCGCGGTGCCGTCGTCATCACCGACCGGTACATCGACTCCTCGGTGGCCTACCAGGGCGCCGGGCGCGACCTGTCGCCGACGGAGATCGCCCGTATCTCGCGCTGGGCGACGACCGGGCTCGTACCGAACCTGACCGTCCTGCTGGACGTGTCGCCGGAGACCGCGCGCGAGCGGTTCACCGAGGCGCCGGACCGGCTGGAGTCGGAGCCCGCGGAGTTCCACCAGCGGGTGCGCTCGGGCTTCCTGACGCTGGCCGCCGCCGATCCGGGTCGCTACCTGGTGGTGGACGCCGGCCAGGACCCGGAGTCGGTGACCACGGTCGTACGGCACCGGCTGGACCGGATGCTGCCGCTGTCCGAGGCGGAGGTACAGGCCCGGGAGGAGGCCCGCCGGGCTGCCGAGGAGGCCGCCCGCAAGGCGGCCGAGGAGGAAGCGGCGCGGAAGGCCGCCGAGGCGGAGGCGGCGCGCAGGGCCGCGGAAGAGGAGGCCGCGCGCAAGGCGGCGGAGGAAGAGGCCGCCCGGAAGGCCGCGGAGGAAGAAGCCGCGCGCCGGGCCGCCGAGGCGGAGGCCGCACGGCATGCGGAGGAGGCCCGGCTGCGCGCCGAGGCCGAAGCCGAGGCCGAGGCGGCGCGCAGGGCCGCGGTGGAGGAGCGGGCCCGCCGCGAGGCGGAGGAGAAGGCGCGCGCGGCCGAGGCCGAGCGCCTGCGGCTGGCTGCCGAGGAGGAGGCCCGGCTGCGGGCCGAGGCCGAGGAACGGCGCCGCGAAAGGCAGCGGCGGGCCGAGGAAGCCCTGGTGAAGGCCGAGGAGGCGCGCCGGCTGGCGGAGGCGGCGGCCGCCGCGGCGGCGGCGAAGGCGGCTGCGGACGCCGCCGCGGCTTCGGCGGCGTCCGTCGCCGCCGGCCGCGACGCCGGGCGGGCGGTTCCGAAGGTGGCGATGACCAAGGCGGAGGCCCCGTCCCGGGTGGCTCCGGACGAGGCCGTGACCGTCGAGACGCCGGTCGTCGGCCCGGAGGAGGTCACCCAGACCGTCCCGGTGCCGAAGGTGCCGGGCGCGGAGGACGAGACGTCGCTGCTGCCCCCGGTCCGGGAGGACCGCCGGGTGGACGAGACGGCGGTGCTGCCGCCCGTGCGCGACGCCCGGGCGGAGGACGAGACCGCGCTCCTGCCGCCGGTACGCGAGGCCCGTGCCGAGGACGAGACGTCGGTGCTGCCTCCCGTCCGGGAGGACCGCGGTGTGGACGAGACGGCCGTGCTGCCGCCCGTACGGGCCACGGACCCGGTGGACCGGGTGCCGCCCGGCATCTTCCGCGACGAGGTCCCGCAGGGCGGTGCGCCGACCGGCGAGAACGACCGGACGCGCGAGCTGCCGCAGGTCGACGCCACCGGCCGGCCGCGCCGTCCGCGCCCGGACTGGGCGGAGGAGACCCCGCTGGACGACCTGCCGACCCTGGCCGACGAACTCCTGGGCTCCCACCCGGACGACGACGAGGACGACACCCCGCGCCGGGGTCGCCGCCGCTGAACCGGCGCCACGGCTTCACGCGGCCGGGCCCGCCGGCCGCGGGGGCTGCCGCAGTGGTGGTCAGCTCACGGGCCGCTGACGCGAGCGGGTCCTGCCGGGTGGTGTTCGTGGGGCAGGTGGCCCGTGGCCGTTCGTTGCCTACGGGCTGTCGCCCCGGGGCCCGGCCGTGCCGGGTCCGTCCGAGCGGTGATCGTTCGCCCGGTGGGCTGCCGTCCGGGTGGCCGGAAGACGCGCGGCCGCCGGACCGACGGGCGTGACCCCGCCCACCCCCGGTCCAGCGGACCGGCACCGGCCGGGCAGGCCGTGTGGCCGGCCCGGGACGGGACCCTGGCGGCAGCCGGGGAGGAACGGTGGAAGGGCGGGGTCGGGGAAGATCACGGCTTCCGCGGACCGGGTACGCACCCGTCCCGCCGGGCAACGGCAGCGCCCCGGCCCGGCGCGGCGGGCCGGACTCCCCCTGCGGCGGGGAACGGCGGGCGGGGACTGTCGGTGGCAGGGGACACAATGGGGGCGGCATGAAAGGACGGGCGCATGGGCGTATGGGATGACCTCGTGGGTCAGGAGCGCGTCACGGCGCAGCTGGAGGCGGCCGCGCGGGACGCCGACGCCCTGGTGACCGCCGCCGGGAGCGGTGCCCCCGCACCCACCGCCTCCAAGATGACGCACGCCTGGCTCTTCACCGGCCCGCCCGGATCCGGCCGGGCCGCCACCGCCCGTGCCTTCGCCGCCGCCCTCCAGTGCACCAGCCCGGACCGCGCGCTGGGCGCCGCACCCGGCTGCGGGTTCTGCGACGGCTGCCACACCACCATGGTCGGCACGCACGCGGACGTCTCCACGGTCGTCGCGGTCGGCAGCCAGATCCTGGTCGACGACATGCGGGACACGGTCCGCAAGTCCTACACCTCCCCGGCTACCGGCCGCTGGCAGGTGATCCTCGTCGAGGACGCCGAGCGGCTGAACGAGAAGTCGGCCAACGCCGTCCTCAAGGCCGTGGAGGAGCCCGCGCCCCGCACGGTCTGGCTGCTGTGCTCGCCCTCCGTGGAGGACGTGCTGCCCACCATCCGCTCCCGCTGCCGCCACCTCAACCTCAGCACGCCCCGCGTCGACGCGGTCGCCGACATGCTCGTGCGGCGGGACGGCGTCGAGCCGCCGGTCGCCCTGGCCGCCGCCCGGGCCACCCAGGGCCACGTCGACCGCGCCCGCCGGCTCGCCACCGACGAGGCGGCCCGCGAGCGCCGGGCCACGGTCCTGAAGCTGCCGCTCCGGGTGGACGACGTGGGCGCCTGCCTCAAGGCCGCCCAGCAGCTGGTGGACGCCGCCGCCGAGGACGCCAAGCAGGTGGCCGAGGAGGTCGACACCAAGGAGACCGAGGAGCTGCGCGCCGCGATGGGCGCCGCCGCCGGGACGGGCGGGCGGATGCCGCGCGGCACGGCCGGCGTCATGAAGGAGCTGGAGGAGAAGCAGAAGCGCCGCCGGACCCGCACCCAGCGCGACAGCCTCGACCTCGCCCTCACCGACCTGACCGGCTTCTACCGCGACGTCCTGGCCCTCCAGCTCGGCTCCGCCCTGCCGCTGGCCAACGAGGACGTACGGCAGGACCTGGAGCGCATCGCCCGGGCCTCGGGCCCCGAGCGGACGCTGCGCCGCATCGACGCGATCATCGCGTGCCGCGACGCCCTCGACCGGAACGTGGCGCCCCTGCTGGCGGTCGAGGCGATGACGATGGCCCTGCGCGCGGGCTGACCCCTGGCCCGGCGCCGACCGGCCCCCGCCGCCCCCGGCCCGGGGCCGACCGGCCCCCGCCGCCCCCGGCCCCGGGCCGCGGTGGCAGCCGCACCGGCCGGAGCCCGGCTGCCGAGTGGCCCGCATGACCGTGCTCGTCCGCGCCCGCTATCCCGGCCGGCCGGCCGGCCGCCGACGGCCCCGGTCCAGCCCGGGACCGGCCCCCGCCCCGGGGCGGCGCCTGGGACCGGGCCCTGTCCGTCCGCGCCCGCGGGCCCGGCCGGCCGCCGACGGTCCCGTCCCCCCGGGACCGCCCCCCGCGGGAGCGCCCCGGCACCGTCCCGCGTCCGGATTCACTCGTACGGGCCGGGAATCGGCCCCCGCAGGCCGTGCGGGCTACGCTCCGGGGATGGACACCAGGCGCGTGCTGCGTACCACCGGGACCGTGATCGCGGCGGCCGGACTGTTCCTGTCCGGCTGCACCACGGGCGGCTCCGCGCCGGGCGCCGCCGCCTCCGGGCCCGGCCGGGCGGCCACCACGGGCGCCGACCCCGCCGCCACCCCGGCCGCGCTCGCCCCGTACTACCGGCAGAAGCTGACGTGGCGGGCCTGCGGCGTCCCCGGCTTCGAGTGCGCCACCATGAAGGCCCCGCTGGACTACGCCCGCCCCGCCTCCCAGGGCGGCAAGGACATCGAGCTCGCGGTGGCCCGCAAGAAGGCGACCGGCCCCGGCAAGCGCCTCGGCTCCCTGCTGGTCAACCCCGGCGGCCCCGGCGGCTCCGCGATCGGCTACCTCCAGGCGTACGCGGGCATCGGCTACCCCGCCCCGGTCCGCGCCCGGTACGACATGGTCGCCGTCGACCCGCGCGGCGTGGCCCGCAGCGCGCCGGTCGAGTGCCTGACCGGCCCGGCCATGGACGCGTACACGCAGGTGGACCAGAGCCCGGACAGCCCGGCCGAGCAGGCGGCGCTGGTCGAGGCCTTCAAGAAGTTCGCGCAGGGCTGCGCGCAGCGCTCCGGCACCGTGTTGCCCCACGTGTCGACGGTAGAGGCCGCCCGCGACATGGACGTGCTGCGCGCCGTGCTCGGCGACGAGAAGCTGAACTACGTCGGCGCCTCCTACGGCACCTTCCTCGGCGCGACGTACGCCGACCTCTTCCCCTCCCGCGCCGGCCGCCTCGTCCTCGACGGCGCGATGGACCCGTCCCGGCCCGCGGTGGACCTCAACCGCGATCAGACGGAGGGCTTCGAGACGGCCTTCCGGTCCTTCGCGAAGGACTGCGCGGCCCAGCCGGACTGCCCTCTCGGGCAGGGAAACCCGGACGAGATGGGCCGTCGGCTCAAGGACTTCTTCCGCAAGCTCGACGCCCAGCCGGTCGGCACCGGCGAGCCCCGCACCCTCGGCGAGTCGCTCGCCACGACGGGCGTGATCGCCGCCATGTACGACGAGAGCGCCTGGCCGCAGCTGCGCCAGGCCATCACCGACGCCATGAACGGCGACGGCGCCGGACTGCTGGCGCTGGCCGACAGCTACTACGAGCGGGAGGCGGACGGCACCTACCAGAACCTGATGTTCGCGAACGCCGCCGTGAACTGCCTCGACCTCCCGCCCGCCTTCCGCGGCCCGCAGGACGTGCAGGCGGCCCTGCCCTCCTTCGAGAAGGCCTCGCCGGTCTTCGGCCCCGGCCTCGCCTGGGCCTCCCTGAACTGCGCGTACTGGCCCGTCAAGGCCACCGGCACCCCGCACCGCCTGGAGGCGAAGGGCGCCGCCCCGATCGTGGTCGTCGGCACGACGCGCGACCCGGCCACCCCCTACAAGTGGGCGCAGGCCCTGGCCGGCCAGCTCGACTCGGGCGTGCTGCTCACCTACGACGGGGACGGCCACACGGCGTACGGGCGCGGCAGCGACTGCATCGACAGCACGATCAACCGCTACCTCCTGGAAGGTGCCCCGCCCAAGGACGGCAAGCGCTGCTGACCGCCCGGACAGCCCTCCAGGCCACCTGGTGCGAGGCACCCCGGATAACCCTGTAGACTTGGCGCCGCTGCTGATGCGAATCTCCCTCCGGGGAAGTTTTCTTCGCAGCTTGCCGCCTTAGCTCAGTTGGCCAGAGCAACGCACTCGTAATGCGTAGGTCTCGGGTTCGAATCCCGAAGGCGGCTCAGAGAAAGGCCAGGTCAGACATCGTCTGACCTGGCCTTTTCTGTTGCCCGGCGCATGGTCGGCTCTGCGGCTGGGGTGCCGCAGGTTTGCGTGCGTGAGCGATGCGTGAGCGGGTCTCCGCCGAGGCTCGCCTCTGGGGCGCCGGGCGCTCGCCGCCGCCCGGCCGCTCGGCGTGGTGATCTCAGTTCGGTGCGGGGCCGCCGTTCACTCACAGTGTTGCTCTGGAAGGCGGTCACGTCGGCTGACCTTGCCCTCATATAAGAATGTTCCGGCTCTCATGCCCCATGAGGACGCAAGCATCAATAACTCCCTTGTTGTGCGAGCCGGTTGCGGTGACAGTGGGGTCATCCACCACGCCACTCTCGTCATCGGAGCATTGATGCGCCTCATCTGCTTCACGCCCCCAAGGGTGTGGCCGGGACATCAGTCGCCGGCACGGCCCCGTCTCCCAGCAGCTGTGCTCCACGGAGCGCAACGATGAGCGTCGGGGGAGTGGGCATTCCGCGGCTGCAGGACCTCACCTACATCGAGGTCGCCCTCGGCAATGTCGCACGGGGGGCGACATTCGAGCAGGTCCGTCGTGCCCTTGTCGATCGTGCCGCCGCGGCGGCACGGGACGGGGACACCGACGGCTCGTACTCCGCCAGGAAATGGGAGCTGACAAGGGCGGACACGAAGAAGCATGTCCACAACACCGTCGACGTCCTCAAGGAACTCATGCGGCTCGGCTGGGTCGAGAAGCACATCCTTCCCTCTGGGCCCAGCTCTGCCTACGCCCACGCCGATTCGGTGTTCACCCTCACCTCGGCGGGTGAGAGGTGGGCGGCGCTGGTCGCCAGCGACCGGCGTGCGGCGTACAACGCACTCACTGGTGTGCTGCTCTCCACGCATCCGCAGTTCGAGGGCTTCCTGCGTCTGCTGGGGGCCCGGCCGGACAGTAAGGCTGAGCATCTGACAATTCCGCTCCTCAGGTTCAGTACCTCCGGGTACCGGTCCAACGCGGCGTATCTCGACGCCTTCGTCGACTTCGCCACGGAGGCGGTGGCTCAGGGCGCGCTCGGTTGGGTTGCCTCGCCCGAGGCCATCAGCGAGGGTGTCCGCGGCTACGTCCGCCGGATCGAGGAACGGGCGCGTGCCAGGCAGAAGGAGCTCAGCCGGAAGCAGTTCGCCACCACTTGTGAGGAGGCCATGTCCCGGCTGGTGTTCAGTGCGGCTGGCTGTCCCCTGGACTACATCAGCCTTGAGCTGCTGCGCAGGTGGACGCGGTTCCTGGGGCTGGCCAACTTCAGCTACTACGCGCCGGGGCCGTCGGCGATGCGGCTCTGGTCCACTGCTCTGGTCACGGGGAGTGACGCTTCCGTCGAGATCAGGCGACGAGTCGGCAAAGAGGTACGCCGGGCCGCCCTGGACACCCTTTGGGCAGTCTGGCGCGAGCAGCGTTCCGACGCGGCCGGCGGCATGTACCTGCCGGTTTGGCAGCTCCGTGCGGCCGTCTGCTGGAAGCAGCGGATCAGCGACGACGAGTTCGACCGGGCGCTGCGCGAAGCCCTTGCTGGCGAGCACCCCGGACTCGGCCTGCGCATTCACCTCGATCAGGCATCGATGCGGGGCGCCCCCGCCTCGACCAAGCCCCTGATCATTCCCAGCGCGAGCGGGCTCCGGCGCGTGTTCAACGTCATCAGCGTTGCTCCGGAAGCCTCCGCCCGCCTCACCCCTTCGACCACCACCGAGGAGACCTGACCCAATGACCGCCTCCACCCGCAGTGCGGGCCCCGTCTGGCTGAAGAGGCAATGGGGGCTGCGCAACAACCCCTTCCCGACCACCGGCATCGCCCGCCTGGGCGGCGCCGACCTCCGCGAGAATGGACTGCTCTACGAGCCCGACGTAAACGCGGACAAACTCGAAGAGGCAGTCGAGAAGTTCGTGCTCGGGGCGGCCTTCTCCGGACTCCGGTTCGGCTACCTGTGGTCGACAGGAACCGGGCCGGGGGACTCAGACGCCCGCGGCTTCGGAAAGTCCGTGCTCATGCAGCACCTGACGGGCAGCCTCAACGAGGACTTCGGCCACGCCGCGTATCTGAGCTGCGGGCTCGACGAGGAGGACGCCGCCGAGGAGCCGATCTGCGGGCTGCTGACGAGTTTCGACACCGCCCAGATCCGGTCCCTGAGCGCCGCTCTCTTCACCGCCGTGGAGTACGCGACGGACTTTCGCGTGGACGACGCAGGCCCCACGCTCGTGCAGCGCCTGCGCGAGGCGCTCGTTGCCCGGACCGCGACCGACGATCCGCAGAGCCTGGCCAAGATCGTGGTCGAGCAGCATCGAGACCTGCGGGGCCGCACCCTGGGACCGCCGGACGACAAGCTCATCCTGGCCCTGTGCGACGCCGATCCGACGGTAGCCCAGGATTACCTGGACAAGGTCAAGCCCGCTTCGCGGACCCGGAACGGCGCCGTGTACCTCGCCACGTTCCTCCTCTTCGCGGCGGCCGCGGGCATGAAGCACGTCCTGCTGTGCTGTGACCAGCTGGAGGATCTTGCGAGCACCACCACGGCGAAGGCCAAGCGCGATCTCGAAACCGAACGCTTCCGCGACATCATCCTCGAAACGCTGCCGATGGCCGACATGCTCAGCATCGTCGTCACCATGCACCCCCGGGCGGCGCTCACCATCGGTACGGCCTGGGAACTGGCGGACCTGCCGACGTTCGAGGTCTCGGAGGCGAACAAGCACCGGATCGTCGTTCTGCCGGCGCTGCGCGACCTCGACTCGGCCGTCAAGCTCCTCTCCAAGTACCTCGCCGCCGCTCGCAAGAGCGACGACCGGCCGCGCGGCGACGTGTACCCGTTCACTATGGATGCGGTGGCGGCGCTGTTCAGCCGGTCTAACCGCAAGCCGCGTGACGTGCTGCGCAAGGCGCATGGTCTCATCGAGGCCGCGTCGGGGGACAACCTGGTAACCATCGGCGAGCAGGACGTTATGCGTTACCTGGACGCGGTGGGGCCGGACACCGACGAGGACATCGGCCCCGTCGTGACGGGACCGGTGTCCATGACCCTCGACTGGAGCGAGGGATGAGCCGGTTATGGCCGTGCCGTGGAGAGCCGACGTGACGACGGACGCCTGCCGGGTATGCGGAGACCGCCTGTCGCCCTGGGAGAAGAAGCGCTGCGGATGCGGCGGACCGCGCTGGGCCAGCCGTTTGGAGATCATGTACGCGATCGCCTGCTCGGTCCGTTCACCTCTCCACGTCCGCGACTTCGTCCGCCTTGCCCAGCTTGATTACGGATGTGAGATCGCAGTCCCGAGTGCCACCGCAGTGCTCGCACCCGACCAGCGCTTCTGCTGGGCCGGGCAGGGAACATACGGTCTGTACCGGCACGGCCCCTTGCCTGGTCCACGGAGTCTGGAGGGGGTGAGCCGGCTGGTTCTACTGGCGGCGGAAGAGCCCATGACAGTCGATGCGCTGGACTACTGCCTGAAGCAACTCGGATACCGGTACAACGTGGCCTCGCTGAAGAACGCAATCCGAATTTCCCGGTGGATCAAATGGCAGCAGGATGGCCGGTGGACGCATGATCGAGGAGACGCCGCCGAGGCTGAGCTGCGGAGGAATGTACCTGTGGCTCCTGCTGTCCCGAGCGAGGCATGGTCGGGCGTGCGCGATGTTCTGGCCGGGGATGTAAGGCACCTCATCACTCAGCGAGGGGAGAAACTGCGCAACCTTGGTGCTCCATACCGGTTCGGTCTCGACTGGGACGACGAAGCGTCAGGAGCGATGATGCTGACGTAGGCAAGGGTTTCGGGCCATCCCGAAAGCGGCTCGGGGAAGGCCAGGTCAAAGGCCATCTGGACCTGGCCTTTCTGTTGCTTGGGCGTGGCTGGGCGCACGGCTGCGCCGCCGCAGGCTTGTTTGCGTGAGCGGAGCGGCCGTCAGTCCTTCTTCGCGGCCTTCTTGGCCTTGGCCTTCTTCTTTTGCTTGGCCTTCGCCTTCTCGGCCTTCTTCGCCACCTTGGCAGCCTTGCGGGCCTGCTCGGCCTTGCGCTGGAGGGGAACCAGCTTGGCGGTGGCCTCGGCGGCGCTCTTGCCGACGTGGGGGAGCACGCTCTGGTAGATGTCGCGCGTGATCCGAGTGTCGCTGTGCCCGAGCGTGTCCGACACGATCTTGATGTCGATGTCGGCCGCCAGCATGAGCGTGGCCGCGCCGTGCCGGAGGTCGTGCAGCCGGATCGGCGGCAGCCCGGAGGCCGCGACGAGCCGCTCGAAGAGATCGGTCACCTTGCCCGGATGCAGCCAGGAGCCGTCCTCCTGGGTGAAGACGAGCCCGGTGTTCACCCAGGCCGACCCCCACTCCAAGCGGTCGGCTTCCTGCTGCTTGCGGTGCCGCTCCAGGACGCCGACAGTGTCGTCATCGAGCGCAACCACGCGGAAGCCGCTGTCCGTCTTCGGCTCGGACGCCTCGACCTCCCACCCGTCCTGGACGAGCTGCCCGGTCACGGTGAGGGAGTGCCGGTCGAGGTTGGTCTCCGACCAGGGCTGCCCGCACGCCTCTCCACGCCGCAGCCCGCGGAACGCGATCAGGTGCCACATCGCGTACAGACGGTCGCCAGCGACGAAGTCGAGGAAGGCACCGGTCTGTTCCGGTGTCCAGACCATCACCGGGGAGGGCTTCTCGCCGGTCTGTTCCCACTTGGCGACCCGCTCGTCCGTCCACACCAGTGCCTTCGGCTTGCGCACGGGATCGATTTCGACGTGGGCCGCCGGGTTGAACGTGATGATCTGCTGCCCGATCGCGTCGTTCAGGGACGCGCGGAGCGTGGCCTTCACATGCTGGCGCGTGGCAGGGCCGGTCACCCGTCGGAAGGCCGGCATCGCGTCAATCGCCTCCTTCAGCGCTTTCCGGCGAGCACGGTTCTCGGCCCCCTTCCACGGGATCGTCGCCAACTCCTCTACGGCCGCGCGCCGCTGAGCGTTCTGCTCCAGGACCTCCGCGTTGCCGTCGGCGATGGCCGTGAACATCTCGCTCAGGTGGCTGACACGCAGCCGGTCGAGACGCCGGTGCCCGATGTGCGGCTTGAGGTGCACGCGGATGTCGGTCTCGTACCGGCTGATGCCCGACTTCCGGATCCGCTTGCCCGCCAGCCACCGGTCCAGCCACTCGGCCACGGTCAGACTTCCGACGAGGTCCTGGCCGGCCTTGAGGCGTCGGCGGGTCTCCTCCACGTCGGGCAGGGGCAGCTTCTCGCCGCTGACCTCCGCCAGCATCTCGGCGACGAGCTGGATTCCTTCGGGGTCGTCGGCCTTGGCGAGCCCGAGGAGAGCGCGTACGTGGTCGAGGTCGGCCTGTGCCGCCTTGACGTTGGTGTACCCGCCACGGGCGAACGAACGCCGGCTGCCGTCCTCGCGGAAAGGCAGCTCCTGGCGTATGGAGTAGGTGCAGTGGTTCCTGCTGTTGCGCTTGGGGCAGGAAGTGCCGAGTTCCTTACCGGTCTTGGGGTCGCGGCAGGAGCAGCGACGGTAGGTGGAGCCCTTCAAACGGTCTTCCTTTCGTAGCCTTCGTCAGGGTCGACGTCGGTGAGCGTGGTCGGAAGGTCGGGCAAGATCCCGCCCTTCGTATAGATCTTCCTGCGCACATTGCGGAGCTGGTACTTGGCGCGTGCCGCCTGTTCAGCGAAGTCGGCCTGGGCGCGCAGGGCTTGAGCGCGTTCGGTGTCATCGGCAGCCTTCGCGGCGACCTCTCGCTGACGGGCCTCACCCTTGAGCGCGTTCAAGGCTTCGGCCAGGGCCGCGCGATGGGCGAGGTGGTCATGAAGCATCGAGTGGTTGCTCGGGCCAGCGGTGAATGTCTGGTCCAGGTCGGCGAACCAGCACATGGCTTCTCCGGGATCCACCAGGGAGGTGAGCGGGAGTTTCTGGACCACTTCCACGTACCCGACGGGGTAGATCAGGTGGATCGGATGCGTGTTCAGGGCCTTGGCCAGCACCATCACCTCGACCAACGGCAGCACCACCCGCCGCCCGGACTCCATGTTGGCGATGACGTTACGGGGGATCGGATACCCGATCTCCTCGCACCGGTCGGCCAGCTTCTGCGCGGTCCACTTCATCTCCTTCCTCCGCCGCCGGACTTCACGGGCCACGTCGGCCATGACCCGGTCGGCCCATTCGGGAACGTCGTCCTCATCTCCATCATCGAAACGAGTTTGTGTCATGGAGACACATTAGCTTTTTCACACTAGGTATTCGAGGCCAGGAGACGGACGCGAGGACGTGTTCGCCATGGGCTGTGAAGAGAGGAGCGCCGCGTGCGCGATATCGGGAACGTAGGCCAGGCGAAGGGGATGAGCCGGGAGGAGGTGCTGGCCCTGCCGGCGGCCATTGATCTGGACACCAGCAACCGGGCGCTGGGTCTGGGGCGAAGCAAGGGCTATGAGCTGGCCAAGCGGGGCGAGTACCCGTGCAAGGTCCTGCGGCTGGGCAAGGCGTACCGCGTGGTGACCGCGGACCTGGTGAACCTGCTGGGACTGGCCGCTTGAGGGCGAGAAAAGGTGGCAGACCATTCTGCGCGGAGCTGACACAGAAACGCTGGACTGTGCCAGGGGCCGAACGTACTGTTCGTCGTCGCCCGGCTCCTCCAAGGGCTCACGGAAAACGAGTGAGCCCCCGACGCGCCAACGTCGGAGGCCCCGGCAACATCCCCACCCGCGATCACACGGTCAACCCGAGTGGCCAGCACGCACGCGGCCACACGAGAAGGAGCTGCCCCTTGGAACCTACGACAGCCACGCCCCCTGGCGCACCCGCCAAGACGATTTGGCCTCCGGTCGCGATCCCCGGCCAGCCCGGTGCCCAACTGCACGACGCACAGGACGAGAACCTCGACTCGGCCGTCGAAGGCCCTGCTGAGGTGGCCGTGCCCCCGGCCGTGCCGTCGATCCCCGCGCCGGAAGGGGAGGCGATCCTGGACGAGCTGCGCGCCACGATCCGCCGGTACGTAGTGATGCCCAGTGAGGAGGCCCTGGCCGCCGCCACGCTGTGGGCGGCGGCCACCCACCTCCAGACGGTGTGGCAGCACGCCCCGCGCCTGGCGGTGGTCGGACCGGCGAGGCGGTGCGGGAAGTCGCGGCTGCTGGAGGTGCTGATCGAGGCGGTCCACGACCCGCTGATCACGGTCAACGCCTCCGCGGCAGCGATCTTCCGCTCGATCAGCGAGGGCAACCCGCCCACGCTGCTGGTGGACGAGGTCGACACGATCTTCGGGTCGGCGAAGGTCGCGGAGAAGAACGAGGAGATGCGCGGCCTGCTCAACGCGGGACATCAGCGCAACCGCCCCACCCTGCGCGTCTCGGGCCCGAACCACGACGTCCAGAAGTTCTCCACCTTCGCCATGGCCGCCCTGGCCGGCATCGGTGACCTGCCCGACACGATCATGGACCGGTCCGTGGTCATCCGCATGCGCCGCCGCGCCAGCGGCGAGAAGGTCGCCTCCTGGCGCTACGGCCGCGACGACCTGAAGGTCAGGGCACTGCGCGAGCGGCTGGCGGCCTGGCTGGCCAGCGTCCGCGACGAGGCCATCGCGCTGGAGCCCAAGCTCCCGGTCGACGACCGCGCCGCCGACACCTGGGAGCCGCTGATCAGCGTCGCCGACCTCGCGGGCGGACGCTGGCCGATGATCGCCCGTACGGCGTGCAAGGCCATGACGGACTACGAGTCCGGCCGGGACCAGGACGGCGGACTGAAGATCCGCATCCTGACCGACATCCGGAAAGCCTTCGCCAGCGTGGGCAATCCGCCCGCGCTGCGGACCACCCACTTGCTGGACCTCCTCAACGCCGACCCAGAGGCACCGTGGTCCGAGCACAGCCCCAAGGGGCTCACCGCGCGCGGCCTGCAGATCCTGCTCGACGACTACGGCATCGGCTCGGGCAACCGCCGCTTCCCCGACGGCAACCAGGCCAAGGGTTTCACCCCTGCGCAGTTCACCGACGCCTGGACCCGGTACTGCCCGCCGGAGAATCCCGTCGCAGAGGCCCTGCCCACCACCGGCGCCTGACCCTCCACGTCTCGTCCCACTCGTCCCCGCGCAGGTCAGCTCGGGGACGGGTGGGGGAGGCGCAACGAGTCGACTCGACATCACCGGCCTGCTGACCTGGTGAAACCTGCCGTCCAAGGCGTGCAACCGCCCGCAAAGCGGCCCCCAAGACGCGCGAGTCGGCACCCGTACCAACTCGTACTCCACTCGTCTCACCGACCGCCCGGCACGCGGTATCGGACGGGCGCAACGAGTCGACCCGACATCAGCCGAGCACTCGTACCTGCCCTGACCAGCGACAGGACGAGTGGGACGAGTCCCCACCCTCCACAGCCACCCAGTCCGGTGGCCACACCTCAGCCCTTGGAGTGCACCCGCTTGACCACACCCGCCCCCACGCACAAAACCGTCCGGGCCGAGCGGTACGTCCTGGCCGCCGCCGGATTCGTGATCGTCGCTCTGACCGCCGCAGGCTTCTGGCTCTCGTACGCCCACCTGGCCGAGGTCGCCGGACGCCACGGCCTGGGCAACGCCCCAGAACGCCAGTGGGCATGGCCCGCCACCCTCGACGCGTTCATCGTCTCCGGCGAGCTCCTGATGCTCCGCGCCAGCCTGCGCCGGGTGACCGACTGGTGGGCGATCGCCCTGACTGCCACCGGCTCCCTCGGTTCCATCGCCCTGAACGTGGCCGGCGTCTACGGCACACGCGGCACCACCCAGGTCCCGCTCCTGGACTACGTGATCGCCGCCATCCCCCCAGCCGCCGCCCTCATGGCCTTCGGTGCCCTGATGCGGCAGATCCACCAGCACGTCGCCGAACCCGCAGCCCCACGTCCCCCGGACGACCGTCATTCCCCTGAGACGATCGCTGCCCAGCTGCCGTACGACGCTGGGCAAGCCTTCGGACGTCAGCCTGCACCCACGGGCGAGGAGCCGGAGGATTCCGGTGACAACGGCGTTGAGCCCGCCGCTGAGTCGCACCCGGAAGACGGTCCCCGCAAGGTCGCCCTGCCCGCCGTCCCCTCCCGGAAGGTCGGCCGACCGACAACCGGTGACGTGGAGGACTTCCTACCGATTGTCGAGAAGCTGGACGGGAAGCCGACGCTGAAGCAGATGCGGGAGGCCATCGAGGGCGCAGGCCACTCGATCAGCAACGAGCGCCTGGGGAAGGTGAAGAAGGCGCTCGTGGACCTCCGCAGGCAGCAGGCTCTCACCGGAGCCGCGCCCGGACACTGACCGATATTCACCGCAGGTCAACGCCGGTAAGGCCGGACGGGGACCGTGGCTGCCTGACGGCCACGGTCCCCGGCGATCACCGAAGAGCCTCCGTCCCCACACCACCGTCCCGGTCCCCAGACCGCGATTCGTACTCCACGGTCCCCTGCACCGGGCCAGCCACCCGTCGTATTCCGGGGACCGCCGGACTTCCGGTCATCTCCTCGCTGACCGCGCGCCGCAACTTGTGCCAACGCCGCTGGCGCCCGCCTGCCGGCCTCGCCTGTCCCCGCACATGCCAGCCACCCCCACACCGGAGAACCGCCCTGTGACGCTTGACCCGAACGACCCCGACTCCACGCCCTCGCCGGTCTGGAAACAGCCGTGGCAGAACGACCGTTGGCGGCGCGCGTTCGGGATGACGGCCCCTGGCGGAGCCAGTAGTACCCCGAGTCCGACTCAAAGCCGGCCTTCGGGGATCTCCGCCCCGGGGGTGGCGGAGACGGCCCAGCGCCAGGGGGCGCCGGACCGGAGGTTCGGGACCGAGGGCGGCCCCGACCAGGACAAGCTCCACGCCATCCAGCGCGAGATCCTCCGTGCCGAACGCAGCCCCCAGCCCGCCGCCGGCGAGCCGACGGTGCAGAGCGTCCAGCCCACGATCCGCCGCTTCACCGGCAACAAGCGCACCGACCGCGTCGGCCCGCTGCGCTTCACCCGCACTGAGCGCGCCCGCCTGATCAAGGCCGCCGCCGAGCACAACTACAAGGGCGAATCCGGCCTCGCCGCCGACATCGTCCTGGCCTTCATCGACGGCCGGTTCACCGCCAACCTCCCCCTGTCCGAGGACCGCCGCCGCACCCACGTCTTCCGCGCCCAGGTCCTCCGCCAGTGCAACCGCATCGGCGTCAACATCAACCAGATCGCCCGCGCCCTGAACAGCGATCTCACCCCGCCCGGCATACGCCAGCGCCTCGACGAACTCCACGACCTGCTCACGGTGATCGCCGAGGCCCTGCGCGAGCCCGCCGACCCGAGGGAGGTCTGACCACCGTGATCGCCGCCATCAAGCCCTCCGGCGCCAACACCCGTGGTCTGCTCGCCTACCTCTACGGCCCCGGCCGCCACGACGAGCACACCGACCCGCACATCGTGGCCGGCTTCGCCATGCTCGCCATGCCCGACCCCGGCCGCGACGAGAACGCCACCCTCACCCAGCTCGCCCGCTACCTCGACGAACCCGTACGCCTCCGCAACAGCGAGTTCGGCAAGAAGATCACCGACCACGTCTGGCACTGCCCCGTCCGCGCCGCCCCCGAAGACCGCTACCTCTCCGACGCCGAGTGGGGCGAGATCGCCCAGCGCATCGTCGCCGCGGCCGGCATCGCCCCCGAAGGCGACGACCTGGCCTGCCGCTGGATCGCCGTACGCCACGCCGACGACCACATCCACATCCTCGCCACCACCGTCCGCGAGGACGGCCGCCGCCCCAAGCTCCACGACAGCGGCATCCGCGTCGGCGACGCCTGCCGCCAGATCGAGAAGGACTACGGCCTGCGCCGCCTGAGGAAGGGCGACCGAACCGGCACCCGCGCGCCCACCCAGGCCGAGATGCACAAGGCCCAGCGCCTCGGCTGGGAGCACACCAGCCGCGAATGGCTCCAGGACCGCATCCGAGCCGCCATCCCCCACGCCCGCACCGCCGAGGAACTCCTCGCCTACCTCGAGGCCGACGGCATCGCCATCAAGGCCCGACGCGGCCCCTCCGGAGATCTCCTCGGCTACGCCGCAGGCCGCCCCGGCGACCTCAACAAGGACGGCGAACAGATCTTCCACCCCGGCGGGAAGATCGCCCCTGACCTGACCCTCCCGAAGCTCCAGGCCCGCCTCGAAGCCGGCAAGCCCGAGGAACACCCCACCGCCCGCCGCAACCGTCCGACCACCGCCTGGCACCAGGCCACCGAAGCCCTCGACAGCTTCCGTACTGACCTCGCCGACGACACCCACGCCCAAGCGCACATCACCGCTCTCGGCGAACTCCTCGAAGCCACCGCCCAGAAGGCTCCCACCCACCTCCGCACCGAACTCCAGGCCGCATCCAAGGTGTTCGCACGCGCCCAGCGTTCCCAGATCCGGGCGAAGGACCGCGCTGCCCACGCCATCCGCCACGCGGCCCGCGACATCGTCCACACCGCCACCGGCCCCGACGGCAGCGCCCTCGCCGCACTCCTCGCCGCCCTTCTGTGGGCCGGGATCATCGCCAACCGCTGGCACGAGGCCAAGGGCCACGCCCACCAAGCCGACGCCGCCCGCCAAGCCCTCCACCACCTACAGGCAGCCGCCGACCAGGCCCTCACCCCCCGCTCGTCATACTCGAACAGCGTCAACCGAAGCGGGAAGCCCGCCGCACCCTCGCCCACGACGTACGCGCCGCCGTCCCAGGCCACGCCGACCGGATCCTCACCGACCCCAGCTGGCCCGCCCTCGCCGCCCTCCTGGCCGACGCGGAGGCCCGAGGCCACCAACCCCACCAGCTGCTCAAGGAGGCCGCAGCCCAGCGCGAACTGGCCACGGCCCGCCAGCCCGCCCGTGTTCTGATCACCCGCCTCCAGCACACCAGCCGCAACCCAAGCCCCAACCTCCGCGCCGAAGCAGCCCGCCGCCGCACTGCTGCCAACGGCGCGACAGTCCCTCGCCAGCAGGTCCCGAGCACGTCGACAGCCACGGCACCTGCGCCGTCTGCGAGTCAGTCCGGTAGGCCTCGTCGTTAGCCAGAGTGGAGACAAGACAGCGGGGGAGTGAGTTGATCTCACTCCCCCGCTCCTTCACTCAGGTCAGCCCTGGGCAGTGCGAGCCTTCATCCAACGCTCGGCAACCGATGCGTTCATCGTGTAGAAGAACTCCGACTTCAGCCCCGGCTCGCTCGTGAGCGCCTCCACCCACGTCATCGGCCAGTTGCGGCGCTTGTAGTGCTTGCGTATGGCACGAGTGAACGCCGAGAGGTTGCCTTGCAGGCTCTTCTTCTCCATGCCCAGATGGTTGGCGATCGAGGTGTAGCTCACGCGCGTGTCGGGCTGCTCGGCCAGGAAGTCGAGCACGCGGACGACCGTCTGCACCGAGCCCAGCGGTTCGATGGCCAGTCTGCGGAAGTCCTCTACGGTCCACTCGACGACCGGGAGCGTGTCGCCGTCCGGCGAGTCCGCCGCCGAATCAACCGACGGAACCGCGGAGACAGGTGGAGTAACGGCCGTGGCTCCGGTCAGCTCGGCAAGGTAGGCGTAAACCTGCGTGACGTACTGGCTCGGTACGGGCACCGAGACGAATTGCTGCTGGGCTTCCTGCCTCATGGTTCCTCCCCGGGTCTGTCCGTCAGTCCTGGCGTCTCACGGCAGGACTGACTCTGGCATACCAACAGGCGTGATGTCTATCGATTAATGTCAGTTACTCCCATGTAGTCTCGGATAATGCCTGGCTCTCCTAACGCTTCTGACCCGCTCTTGTCGCTGCCCCGCCAGCGGGTCGGCTGCGGGGCAGCGACACTTCGACCACCGTCAGGGGGTCAGGCGGTTCGGTCCGCGGAAGAGGAAGGCAGCCTCGCGGATGGAGTCCAGGCCGAGCATGACCATGAGGATCCGGCCGAGGCCGGCGCCGAGGCCGCCGTGGGGCGGGCAGCCGAAGCGGAAGATGTTCAGGTAGTCCTGCATCGGCTCGGTGCTCATGCCCTTCTCCTCTGCCTGCTTCAGCAGGACGTCGGAGCGGTGCTCGCGCTGGGCCCCGGTGGTGACCTCCAGGCCCTTCCACAGCAGGTCGAAGCTGAGCGTCAGGTCGGGTCGGTCCGCAGGGCGCATGTGGTAGAAGGGCCGGATGCTTGCCGGGTAGTGGGTGATGAACGCGAACTCGTGCCCGGTCTGCTCCTTCATGTGCGCGGCGATCCGACGTTCACCGTCCGGGTCCAGGTCCTCCTTCAGCCCCTCCGGGTCCCAACCGCTGGCCCGCAGGACCTCCTGTGCGTCGGCCATCGTGATCCGCGGGAAGGGAGGCTGCGGTACCGCCACCTCGACCCCGAAGACCTCTCGGATCCGCTCCCCGTGGACCTCGGCGACCTTGGCGATGGCGTGGGCGAGCATCTGCTCCTCGAAGGCCATCACGTCCTTGACGTCGTCGATCCACGACAGCTCCACGTCGACGCCGGTGAACTCGGTCGCGTGCCGGGAGGTGAACGACGGCTCGGCCCGGAAGACGGGGCCGATCTCGAAGACGCGGTCGATGCCGGCGGCCACCGCCGTCTGCTTGTAGAACTGCGGTGACTGCGCCAGGTAGGCCGACCGGTCGAAATAACCGAGCTTGAATACCTCCGCCCCGGACTCCGAGGCGGTTCCCATGAGCTTCGGGGTGTGCATCTCCGTGCAGCCGTGCTCCATGGCGTACTCGCGCAGCCCCTGCTCCAGGGTCGTCTGCACGGTGAACACCAGCTGCGCGGTCTCCCGCTTGCGGACGTCGAGGAACCGCCAGTCCAGCCGGTGCTCGGGCCCGGTGTGCTCGTCGATCGGCAGCGGCGTCTCCGCAAGGTTCAGCACCTCGACCGACTCGGGGACGACCTCCAAGCCGCCCAGCTTGACCTGGGCCGCGTCCACGACGCGCCCGGTGATCCGGACGGCGGACTCCGGGGTAAGGGACTCGAGGACGGCCTCCAGCGGGCCGCCGTCGCGCTTGTGGGTCACCTGGACCAGGCCGGAGTGGTCGCGCAGGATCACGAACTGCATCTTGCGCTGCAGCCGGAGTGCGTTCACCCAGCCGGAGACAGAGACGGTCTGGTCGATGTGGCCGCGTAGGTCAGAGGTCAGAATGCGGCTCGTAGTGTGGATCATCGCAGCCCTCCAGGGGCGTCGTCATGATCCCTTGGGAGTGCGGGCGAGAAGGGAACTCGCGGTACCACCGCACTTTCGCCGCCACCCGAGGGCAGCGGCCTCATTCAGCCCTGTGACGGGGGCGAACCGGCGGGGCATTGGGCCAAGCGGCCGTTCCTCCCCGCGCTCAGGAGGGTCTTCACCTTCGGGCGCGAGTCCGCCTTCCCAGCTGCCGGCGGCTCTCTCTGCTCGCGTGACCCTCGGCAACTCGGCCGGATCGCGGGCGTCGATGAGGCGGGAGGCCGCGGTGGCCAGTCGGCGCTGCTGGTCCTGCTGCTGGGCGGGGCTGCCCCAGCGGTTGAGGTCGTGGCGGAAGATCTCCTCCTGGCGGGACCAGTCGGCCAGCCAGGTCAGCCAGCTCACCGCGGTGCGTTTGGCGAAGCCGAAGGTCACGTGGGTGCTGTGCCCGTCACCGTGGCCGACGCGGGTGGCCGCGTGCCAGTAGCCGCGCGGGATGTGCATGACGTCGCCGGCCTTCATGGTGCCGGTCCAGACGATGTCCTCGCTGGGCGTGTTGTTCCGCTCGGCATCCCGGTACATCGGCACGGGCCGGGAGGCGCCGCGTACCTCCCACTGCTTCTCGCCAGCGAGCTGCACGATGACGACGTCGTGGTCGTCCCAGTGCAGGTCGAAGCCGGAGGCGTCGTTGGTGGTCAGGTAGACGTTGGCCTGGACGTGCTCGCGCGACCACCACTGCAACGCCCGGCACGCCACCTCCATGGTGGCGTCGAAGACGTTCGACTGGTCGAGGACCAGCGTCGCTCCGTCCCGCAGGTGGTTGCCGACGCGGCGCATGTCCGCCATGGGTATGGCCTGCCCGCGGGGTGTGACCTGGCGGTTCAGATAGGCGTCGGGGTGCATCTCCTCGCCGCCCTTGAAGAACCGGAACTGCGGGTTGGACACGCTCCGGCGCATGACCATGTCGAGCAGTCGCTGCGGCGTGAGGAGCCTGGTGACGACCTCGGGGTCGCTGATGCTGCCTCGGGCGAACGCCGTACCGAGCGGGGCCGGGTCATCCCACCCCAGTGCCTCTTCGATTGCGTGGACCAGACGGTGTTCCATGAGCCGTTCCCTTTCCTTGCCTCGGATGGGACGTGAAAGGCGGAGGGGCCGCGGTGCGCGGCCCCTCCGCCATGGAGCCGGCGGCGCTTACGCCGCGTGGTTCAGCCCGTCACCGGTGGGCCAGGGGCCGTCGCCCGAGCCGCCCTGTCCCGGGTCGGAGGCGTTGCTGTCGTGCCGGTCGTGGACGCTCGCGAGAGCTTCCACGGCCACCAGGAGGCCCTCCTCGACGGAGGGCTTGGTGTCCTTCACTTGGTGCTCCTTCCTCTACCGATCTCCCGCCGGGTCCGGCGGGAAGCTTTGGTGTGCGGAGGTGCTCGATACTGCGAGGGGCCGCCCCCATGGCCGTGGGGTTTCACCACGGGGGCGGGGCTCAGGGGCCTGCGCTCAAGGGCGGCGCAGGCGCTGTTCCGGCGCGCGGTGCCGTCCACCGCTGGGCTCGGAGGGTGCCTCCATGCCGGGACGTGGATCAGGCTGCGCCGGGCGGGTCGGCTCGTCGCCGAGGAGGATCGCCTGCCAGACCCGCTCCTGGAGCTCCTGGATGCAAGGCCCACAGGCATACATGGGGGCCTGGGCGCCGGCGACGCTGACCGGCCCGATCCACAGGACGCGGGTCCACTGCTGGCCGCAGTAGAGCCAGCAGCGGCCGTCCTCCCACCGGTTGCCGTCGTCGGTGGCGGCCGGGGCGGGCAACCCGCCGCGGGCGAAGTCGGCGATGCCGGGGATCACTCGAGGCGGCATGGCGAGTTCCAGAAGCACTGCGCGGCCTTCAAGGTTCAGTCGGCCTGAACGGCCACGGGGGTGGGGTCGGCCTTCTCGGCGTCCGAGAAGAGGAGGGTGGGCTCGGCGAGGATGTCGCGGCCGGCCTCGCTCTTGTAGATCTCGTCCACACTGCCGAACCTGGCTTCGGCGTAGTCGAGTTCCAGGAGGGCAGCGGCCTGCCGGACGGACGCCTCGTCGGGGCCCTCGATCTCGACGAAGGTGGGGAGGTCGGGCCAGGTGTCGAAGTCGAAGGCGACTTCTCCCAGGCGCCACTCCTCGCGGTAGTTCTCCTGGTAACGGACCTCGCTCAGGCCGAGCCGGCGGAGGATGTCGGCCATGGCGTGCAGGTCGGCGATCTCCGTCTCGATCTCGGTGGTGCCGTCGATCGTGGTGGAGTCAGTGACCTGCTTGAGCGTGAGCGTGGACCGGGTGCCCTCGTCCCGCAGGCGAAGCCAGGCACCGCCGTCCAGGTTGTCGTTCTCGAAGATCTTGCGGGTGAGGAGGGTCCGGGGAAACGCCTGGACAGCGCCCAGCCTGGTCAGCCTGTCCTGGAGGTCGGCGACGTCGACGGCCAGGAACTTCGCCTCGTACTCGTGCTTCATCAATCCTTCTTCCCGTAGCGGTGCAGGGTGGGCGTACGGGCCGTCAGGAGCAGGCCCATGCGGTGGGTGTGGTCCTGGAGCTGCCCGACGTGTGCCCGCTCGGTGAACTCGGTCGTCCGCAGCGTGAGCAGGACGTCCCAGTCGCCGATGAAGTGGCGGCGGAGCTTCTCGGGGGACGTGTAGTGCTCGACCAGGAAGTGGCGCTGCTCGACGGGCATCATGAACTCCGCGCCGAACAGGCCCCCGGGACGCACGAGGCGCTGCATGCGGTCGACGAACTCGGCGAGCGGGCGGTGGTGGTTGGCACTGTAGTGCCACGAGCAGCTCGTCCAGACGGCGTCGCAGGGCGAGTCCAGCGGGTCGCCGGTGAGGAAGTCCTCCTCCACCACCTGCACGCGGTCGTACAGCTCCTCCAGCTTGAGCCGGTCGATCAGCCCCAGCGCGTGGGCGTGCTCGTCACCCGGAAGGTGGACCTCGCCACCGTGCAGGGCGAGCGGGTCACGCTCTATGGCGACGACGCGGTAGCCGGCGGCGGCCAGCGGCAGGATGAACTTGCCATCACTGGCTCCGACGACGGCGACCGTGGCGTCAGGGGCAGTGTGCTCCCTCAGCGCGGCGAGGAACTGGGGGAAGAAGGTGAGGGTGTGCTCCCACAGGCTCTGAGTCTGCACGGGCGTGCGCTCCTTGGGTGTCGGTGGCGAGGATCGCCTGGATGACCTCGTCGGGGCCGCGGCCCGTGGTGTCCACGCGGTGCATCGGGAACGGGGCGTAGGCATCGGTGACGCGGCCCGAGGCTCTCTCGACCAGGGCGTCCCACCGAGAGTCCGGCTTGTCCCGGCCGGTGAGCCGGGCCTGGCGCTCGTCCTCTTCGCACTCCAGGTAGTACGTGACCGGCTGTGGCAGGTCGGGCGGCAGCGTGATGCCGAGGCGGGCGCCGAGCGCCTGGTGGTTGGCCAGGCAGCGGGCGAAGTAGCTCTCCACGACGACCGGGGTGCCGGCGGAGAGGTACCGCCGGATCTCGTCGGCCGCGGTGAACAGGGCGGAGAGGTAGAAGCACATCCGGGCCTCCACGTTCTCCCGCCGGTCCACCTCTCTCCGCAGCGGCTGGTAGAAGGCCGGCACGGTCGGGACCAGGACGGCTTCCCGGGCTGCGGCCAGCATGGGGGCGATGGTCGACTTGCCGGTGCCGCGCAGCCCTTCGATGCTCTCGAACCGCGGGTGGTCAGACACGGGCGTACACCACATCGGGCACCGCGAGGGTGAGCTCGTCGGTGGCGGTCGGGCGGTGGACGATGTGGTCGGCGAGCTTGTCGTACCAGAAGGCGTGGGAGTCCTTGCCGACGGCCTTGCAGGACATGGTCAACGCGCCGCGCGGATCGGCTTCGATCCGATCGATCTCCACCGGCCCGCCCACGGGGGCACAGATCTCGGGGGCGCCGTCTTCGGACAGGTCCTCGTCGACGATCACCTCGATGTCCAGCCGGGTCTCCTGGAGCTGCTCGCGCAGCCGGGCGTACGCGGCGGAGTCGGTGATCAGCAGTTCCGGGTGGTTGGCGGCGTGGCCGACGGGTCGCAGACAGTGGAGCTTGAGCTGGCGCGCGCCGAGATCCTGGAGGGTGCGGGCCAGGGGCAGCACCTCGTCGATGTTTCTGGAGGTGACCGTCATGGTCGCCCCGGTGCGGACGCCGAGCTCCCGGGCGAGGTCGAGAGCGCTCAGCGCACTCTCGTAGCTGCCGGCCTTGCGGATGTGGTCGTTGGTCGAGCCGATGCCCTCCAGCGAGACCCGCAGCAGGTCCACGTACGGCGCGATTTCGGTGAGCCGGCGCTCGATCCGGTAGCCGTTCGTGCAGATCTCGACCTGGAGGCCCAGCTCCTGCTTGGCGTGCCGGACGACACGGGCGAGCTCCTTGTAGACGAACGGCTCCCCACCGAGCAGGGTGACGGCCTCGGTGCCGTACTCCTCACGCATGAGGGTGAGGAGGTTCGCGGCCTGCTCGGCGGTGAACGCGTCGGCGTGCTGGAGCCGCGTGCCGTGGAAGCAGTGCAGGCACTCGAAGTTGCAGCGGTACAGCAGCTGCAGGTACAGCATGCGGATCCTACGGATCCCGGTGACTTCCCCGATCACGTGTGGGCCCCCTTCGGCCAGTCGCCTCGTTCGAGCCCTGATCGTGGCTGAGGGGGCCGGGACCGCATCACCGCGTATACGGACGCTCCCGAGGACGTCCCGGGACGTTTTCAGCGCCCTGCGAAGCCCTCCAAGAGCGCGATGACCTGATCCGTGGCCGACAGGTCCGGCAGTACTACTGGCGCGCCGGCGGCTGCCAGCTCGTCGGCGCTGTGGATGCCGGAGGCGACGGCGACGATCTCCGAGCCGGTGGCGAGGGCAGCCTCAACGTCCCGGGGAGTGTCCCCGACCAGTACGACGGGGACGTCCTTATCTACGCCCTGTAGGCGCTGGACCCGCTCCCGCGCGACGGCGACGAGGTCGGGCCGCTGCTCGGCATCGGCCCCGTACGCCCCAACATGCAGATCCAGCAGTGAATCGAGATCGAAGGCGGACAGCTTCACTCGGGCATTGGCCGCGATGTTCCCGGTCAGCACCGACGACACCCAGCCGGGGTGCGCCGATGCCACCAGAAGTACGTCGCGCACCCCCGGCAGCGCCGCCCCCCGACGGCGCAAATCCTCCCGACGCTTCTGGCCTGCCTCGGCGAGAGTCGCCTCGACCAGGGACCACTCAGGCTCTTCCAGACCGTGCTGCTGGAACATCCCGCGCATGATCAGGCGATCCGTCCTGCCCTCCGTCCGTGCCGGCCCCACAGGGGCGTGACCAACGAGGGCTGAGAAGGCGGCGGCGTAGATCTCCTTGCTGACGCCGGCGTTCTCGATGAGCGTGTGGTCGATGTCCCATAGGACGATGAGCTGCATGGCGTCAGCGTAAGGACACTCGACTTTCCCCACGCCGCGGGAACGTCCCGAAACGTCCTTGCCCGATCACTCCCGGCTCCGCTTGCATGACACCTGTGAACGAGCGACTGCACTCCGTACTCGCCCAGCGCGGCGTCACCCCCGAGTCGCTCGCCGAGCTTTGCGAGGTGGACCCCAAGACCGTCGGTCGCTGGCTCGGCGGTCGCGTGCCGCACCCACGGCACCGGTTCCGGGCCGCCCAACACCTGCGGGTGGAGGAGTCCTTCCTCTGGCCCGTCCCGCAGCCACGGTCGACCAAGCCCACCGCCGCGTTAGGCAGCGAGCTGATCGGCACCTACGAGAACCGCGCCAGCGTCCCCCGAGACATGTGGCTCACCCTCCTCCAGGAGGCACGGGAGCAGATCGGAGTGCTGGTCTTCTCCGGCACGTTCTTCGCCCAGTCCAACCCCCAGGTCGCCGAGATGCTCGCAGAGCGGGCCGCCGACGGCGTCCGCGTACGCCTGTGCTTCGGCGACCCGGGCGGCCAGGCAGTCGCCATCCGAGGACGCGAGGAAGGCATCGGCGACACCCTCGCCGCCAAGATCCGCGCATCCCTCACCTACTACCGCCCGCTACTGCCGGAGGCCGGCTGCGAAGTGCGGCTCCACGACACCACGCTCTACACGTCCTTGTTCCGCTACGACGACCACCTGCTGGTCAACCCGCACGTGTGGGGCCGGCCCGCCAGCGCCAACCCCCTCCTGCACCTCAAGGGGGCTGACGGTGCAGGGTGGTTCGACAACTACGCTCAAAGCTTCGAAGCCGTCTGGGCCACCGCACGGCCCTGGACTCCCGACCAGGAGGGGACCGCCGCACATGGGCAGGACTGAGTACTACAACGACCCCGCCGCACCGAAGGCGAACACCCTCATCCCCGCAAGCAACCTTCTCGTCGTCGACGACAGCGGCGCCATCCTGCTCCAGCGCCGCCGCGACACCGGCCAGTGGGCCCTGCCCGGCGGAGCCCAGGACATCGGCGAAACTGCGGCCCAGTGCGCGATCCGCGAATGCCTGGAGGAGACCGGCATCGTCGCCGAGATCACCGGCTTCCTCGGCGTCTACACCAACCCGAAGCACATCGTCGCCTACACCGACGGCGAGATCCGCCAGCAGTACGAGAACACCTACATCGGCCGCCCCATCGGCGGCGCGCCGACGATCAACGACGAGGCCGACGGCGTCCGCTTCATCCAGCCCTCCGACCTCGACAAGTACGACATCCACGCCAGCATGCGCCAGCAGATCGGCGACTACCTCGGCGGCACGTACCCCTATCTCGGCTGAGCCACCAGCGCCGCCTCCACCCGCCCCACGGCGGCGAAGATCTCCGGCGTCGCCCGACGGATGAACCGCCCGACCACGCTGTCGTCACCGTAGCGGCCAAGGATCTCCGCGACTCGCTCCTCGGCGGTGGTCCGGCCGCCGTCGGGAGTGGTTGTCATGTCGCAGTACACGAGGGCCTCCACCAACAGTGGCTCCTCCAGCAAGGGGAACTCGCCTGCGAGCTCCTCCCGCAGCCCCCGCTCCTCGGCCTCCAGGAGTGCGAACGAGTGGTTGGCCACCAGCCGCACCAACCGCTCGTCGGCCCCGTGCTCGTCGCGAAGGAACCGGGCCCCGTCCAGCGGATGGAACCCAGTTGTGGCTAGGCGCGGCGCGTACCCGACATCGTGAAGCGTGGCGGCGGCGATGATGAGGCTGGCGTCCTGGCCGAGGACCTGACTTACTAGGACTGCGCGCTTGGCCACTCCCTGCGTATGCGCCCACCTCCGCGGGAGCGTGCTGCTGAGCTCTACCTCCGCGACCAGCGTCGCCCACTCCTCGATCAGATCGCCCATGCGGGCTCTCTGCCCGGACTGCACCGCGAGCAAGCCTGGCCAGATACGCGCATTCGTCTCGGCTCCGGATGCCACCGATCCTGCCGGTGTCGTTACGTGACTGACGGACAGGGTGCCGCCGTAGGGATCTGGGGGGGGTAGGCCCGCCAGTCGACTGGGAACCTCACCGCCGTGTGAGAGCGGGATCCCTCGCCGGATTGATGTGCGAGTGAGGTCGTTCAGCGAAGTACCGAATGGCAGACTTAGGCCGACAATAAGCATCACCAGCCGCCAAGCTGACGGAGCGGCTTTGATCCGAGAGGCACCCAGTGGTCCGAGACGATGCGGCGAGCTTCTTGGAAGACTGCGACGCCCGGGCACTTCCATGGCCCCGACCGCAAGGCACTCCTGTATCGCTGAACACCGAGCGCGTAATGTTCGGAAACGGCGATTCCGCTCTTGAAGTCGCAGTCGCCTGGTCGGAGACGGGTCAGCCAAAGATCGAAGACGTTCGACGGCTGTGGAAGCTGCGCCACGCTAACCGGCCCGCGCCGGTGCTGCTGGTTGTACTGTACGCCGACGCCGATGCCACCAAGGCCATTACGTGTGGAACCCACGGCGACCCGTCGGCAGTGGCCAGCCTAGAGATCGGTCAACTGGAACGTGTCTGTGCAGTCGCGCTTCAAGAGCCGGACCGGCACGCTGCCCACCGCGCCTTGGAGCGCCTCCTCGTGGGTGTCAGGGATCAACTCAGCTCCGGGCTGAATAACCAAGGGCTCTTCGCCACCCACGAGCTGCGCGCGGGTGTACCGCGCCGCAGTGACTGGCAGGATGCCTGCCGGCATGCTGCGTCTCTGTTGGGGATCAGCGGTGTCTCACTGATCCATGGTCTCGGCTACACCACCGCCCCGCGCGGCTCGGCGGCGCTCCTGCTCACGCATGAAGGCGCCCACCGGGCTATCGGCGTACTGCTCGACGCGGGAGAGGTCTTCGACCGGCCGTCCGCCCGCTTCGGGGCGGTATCGCCGGTAGCTCACGCCATCGCGCTTGCGGTCCGTGAAAACGTGCCGTGGGTCATCGTCACGCGTGGCAGCCAGATTCGCCTTCACCCGGTTCGGCCAACCGTCGGGACCGGCCGAAAGAGCCAGGGCGAGACCTACGTCGAACTTGATCTTGGGCTGCTGGCTGGAGATAGGGCTGGCTACCTCCCGCTGTTGTTCTCCCCAGCGGCTCTCGCTCCCGGGGGAAGCGTCGAGCAGATCCTGGCAGCCTCAACGGATTTCGCGGCAGACCTCGGAAGCAGGCTCCGTGAAAGGATCTACCGGGAGGTCGTGCCGGACCTGTCGGTCGCGGTTGCCCGCCAGATGCGCGTCGCTACTGACAGCGATCTACTCGAGGCGTACCACCGGACCCTTTTGATCCTCTTCCGGCTGCTGTTCCTGGCCTACGCCGAAGACCGCAAGCTGCTGCCTTACGGCCGCAATCCGCGCTACGACAGGCACGCCGTCAAGTCCCTGGCCAAGGACCTCGCTGCCGATCCGGATCAGTCCTTCGACTCGCAGGCCACCGCGCTCTGGGACGACATGCTTACCGTGTGGACAGCAGTCGATAGCGGTAACCGAGGCTGGGACGTTCCCGCGTATAATGGCGGCCTGTTTACGCAGGACCCTCTGGTTAGCCCTTCGGGTGCTGCCCTGGCTAACATGCATCTCACCGACGCCGAGTTCGGACCCGCGCTGCGCGCGCTCTTGGTTGATGTCGGTCCCGATGGTGAACGTGGGCCGGTGGACTTCCGATCCCTTTCGGTCCGTGAGTTCGGCACCATCTACGAGGGGCTGCTGGAGTCATCTCTTTCGATAGCTCCCGTTCCCCTGACCGTGAACAAGGACGGCGCGTTTGTCCCCTCCGAGGCCGGGGCGACCGTGGACGTCCCCGCCGGGCAGGTGTACTTCCACAACAACGCTGGTAACCGGAAGGCGACGGGTTCGTACTTCACCAAGTCCTTCGCGGTGGAGCACCTGCTGGACACAGCCCTTGAGCCAGCACTACGAACACACTTGGACCGTGTTCTGCACTTCCTGCAGGCAGGTGATGACGCTGCTGCAGCGGACGCCTTCTTCGACTTCCGCATCGCAGACTTGGCCATGGGATCTGGGCACTTCCTCGTTGCGGCCATCGATCGCATCGAAAGCAGGTTCACGGCCTTCCTTGCCGAGCATCCAATCGCTGCTGTGGCCGACGAACTTACTCGACTCGCCCAAGCAGCCCAAGAGGCTTTGGGGGACCACGGGGCTGCAGTCGAGATCGAGACATCCGCGCTGCTCCGTCGGCAGATCGCTCGCCGATGCGTCTACGGGCTCGACCTTAACCTCATTGCGGTCGAGCTGGCGCGCCTGGCCATCTGGATCCATACGTTCGTCCCCGGACTGCCGATGTCCTCGCTGGAACACGGCCTAGTTGTCGGCAATAGCCTCACCGGCATTGGCACGCTCGACGAAGCACTGGAGGTACTTGAGCCCAAGGCCGGCATCGGACAGATGTCCCTGTTTGCCGACAAGATCGAGGATGCCTTGCGGAAGGCGGGCGACCTGTTGCTCCGCGTGGCGTGTACCGACGAGGCGAAGAAGGCAGAGGTCCAGGATGCGGCCCGCGCCTATCAGCGTGCCCTTGTTGATGCCCAGGACGCCAAGCACATCTTCGACGCCGCAGTGGCTGTCCGGCTCGGCCTCCTTCCGCTTCCCGCCGACGCCGACGAGGCCATTAGTGCCGTGGCAGACGATGGCGAGCAGGCCGAGCTCATTCGGCAGGAACTCGACCGTTTCGGTGTGACTCACCTGCCGTACCGGTTCCCCGAGGTTTTCGTGCGCACCCGCCCTGGGTTCGATGTGATCCTTGGGAACCCGCCGTGGGAGAAGGTGCGTTGGGAGGCCGCTCCGTTCTGGGCTGGCGTTTACCCCGGGCTGATGGCCCTGCCGGACAAGAAGCGCGATGCGAAAGTGGAGGAACTGCGCTCCACGCACCCCGTGGAGGCCGCTGAGGAAAAGAGAGAGGAAGCGCATCGCGCTGTCCTGCAGGGCCTCTTCAAGAAGGCATACACGCTGCGCGGTGGCACCCATTTGGAACTTGCCCAGTTGATGCTTGAGCGGGCAATAAGGCTACGCCGCGACTCGGGACATCTCGGACTGGTGCTGCCTCGCCAGAGCATGGTCCTGGCCGGATGGAAGAACCTCCGCGAGGAGTTGGCCACGCATCACGACCTGCGGATCGTGCAGGGCCGCAACCGCGCCGAATGGATCTTCGAGGATGTGCATGCCTCGTACGCCGTGGTCTTTCTCAGTGTTGCTGCTACCCCGGCACCCACCACCTGCGTATGGGTCGCGAACAGCCCTGCAGACGTCGCAGCAGCTGGTGACGCCACCGCGATCGTGCTAACGCAGGATGACCTTGCTTCCTTCTCCGAGACTCATGTCATCCCCTGGTTCGCAGACCGGGCTGATCGGGTTGTCTTCGACGTGATGCGAGCAGGGCCACGCCTTGCCTCGGGCAAGGGGTGGATTAAGGCTACTCACGACGCGCGCTGGGACTTCCGTGGAAGTGGCCCTGATCGGGGTTTGGCAGCTCGAGCTGATGCTGCGGACGCATGGAAGATCCTAATGTCCGCACACGTTGATCAGTTCAGCTTCGACCTTGACAAGCCTTTCAAGCAGTTTGTCACGGACCACGACGGGCTCATCGCAAAGCGGAGAGGAGTCGCCAAGAAAGATGGGAACGTAATCCTTACGGACTGCCACCCGTTGATCATCGTGCGCCATCCAAGCCGTAGCGATGACTCGCGGACACTGATTGCTGCTGCCCTTCCTGAGACCGGCCTCCTCCACAACAAGGGTTATATCCATGCGGTGATGCATGGTCCTGGAACTGGCCAGAATGAGCGTCTGGCCTTGCTCGGGCTGCTTAACACCATCACCGTGGACTGGTGGGCGCGTCGGTTCGTTGACCGCCACGTCACAGCCCCGGTAATCAACCAGATCCCTCTGCCCAACTGGACACCGGCGCAGGTCGACGAGGCTGCACAGATCACAGGCAGTCTCCTTGCCCGCCACGGCTACACCCGCCTGGCCGGCGGGATCGTCGTGTCCGATGCCAGCCTGGGCGACGACACTGCGCTGCTGGCCGCTCTGGAGCGTCTTGCCCTAGGTGGCTACGGGCTTGACCAAGGCGCCCTGGAACTGATCGCAGCAGACTTCAACGCGACCGGGCTCCCGATTGCCCTGCGCGAAGCACTCGGCGTCGCTCACATCCCGGCCAAGAGCAACAAGTAGGTCTGCACGCACGCTCACGAACCCGTCCTTCGTACCTACGACCCTGGGCCGCCGCGTGGGAGCGGCGGCCGGGAAGCGGAGCACCAAGAATGAGCGAACAGCCCGGGGGGGACTTCCGCCCAACCTTCTCCACCAATCAGCCTGACGGGTCGACGGTGGAAGACGCGCTCAATAAGCTGTTGCAGGGGATGAGGACTAGCCTCGCTGAAACGCCCCAGATCTCCATCGCCTCGGCCTATTTCAACCCAGGGGGATTCGTTCTCCTGGCTGACCAGCTTGAACACTTCCCATCGGTTCGGCTTTTGCTTGGAGCGGACCCCGATCCACAACAGCGCGGCGTGCGCCCTCTATCGGCGGGACTCGGCCGTCGCGCTGAGAAGGAGCGGCTCCGGAGAGCGCTGGAAGGTCACCAGCGTCAGCTTGAGCAGGATCGGGACCTGCTGGGCTTCACAGCTGAAGCGGATCAGGCTGCCCACCGCCTTGTGGCATGGCTGCACTCGGGCAAGGTGGAAGTGCGCCGCTTCGAGAGCGGGTTCCTGCATGGTAAGGCGTTCATAGTTGACGGCCCCATGCCAGGTGTGATGTCCGGTTCTAGCAACTTCACCTTCGCTGGCCTATCTCGTAATAAAGAGCTCAACCTCGGCCAGTATCAGCCTGAGCCTGTGCACGCCGTCCAAACGTGGTTCCAGGACCTGTGGGACGCTGCTGTGCCGTTCGACCTCGCCGGGGTGTACGAGCCGCGGTGGCACCCCAACCAGCCCTGGACAGTCTTCCTGCGCATGCTGCACGAACTCTATGGGCTCGAAGTCGAGCAAGAGAGCGCAGCTCGCCTTCGGACAAAGCTTGGCCTGACGGGGTTCCAAGCTGATGGCGTCTGGCGGGCACAACGGATCCTGGACCAGCTAAATGGCGTGGTCATCGCCGATGAGGTTGGTCTAGGCAAGACATTCATTGCCGGAGAGATCATTCATGACACGGTGATTACTAACCGGCAGAAGGCTCTCATCGTCGCCCCCGCCACCCTGCGTGACTCAACGTGGTCCCCATTCCTGCGTCAGATGAACCTGCCTGCGCAAGTGGTCTCCTTCGAGGAACTAGTCCGAGGCATCGACGATGCCGGGCAATTGGGGGCCGCACTGCAAGATCTGGACGAGTACGCCCTCGTGGTTGTGGATGAGGCCCACGCGCTGCGTAACGCTGCGACGCGTCGCGCCGATGCTCTACGCACTCTTGCCGAAGGCAGCAGCCCTAAGAAGCTGGTCATGCTCACTGCCACCCCGGTCAACAATAGCCTCTACGACCTGTACAACCTCATCTCATACTTCGTCACGAACGACGCGGCCTTCGCGAGCTCCGGAGTCCCTTCCCTGCGCGCCTATTTCGACCGCGCCATGGCCATGAACCCCGATGACCTGTCACCTGAACATCTTTTCGATGTCCTCGACAAGGTCGCAGTCCGGCGGACCCGCCGCTTTGTCCGTAATAACTATCAGGGCGACCGCGTGACCATTGGCGGTGTCGAACGGGAGATCGCCTTTCCCACACCCCGGGTGCATCGGGTCGAATACAGGCTCGACAAGGTGCTGCCAGGGATGTTCGACCGCCTCGCCACTGCTCTTGGTTCCGACGACGGGCACGACGATGACACCGCCGTCCCCCTGTATGCCCCAGGAACGGTTCTCAGCCTCGCCCGTTACGTCCCGTCTCGTTTCCGTCGTGCCGGCCGTGAAGAACAGTTCGAGCAGCAGAACGCCGGGCTGCTTCGCTCCGCGCTGCTCAAGCGGTTCGAGTCCTCTGCCTATGCCTTCCAGCGCACGCTCGACAAGATGATCGCCAGTCACGAAGCTTTCCTGGGGGCCCTCGAGCAGGGACTGGTCCTCACGGGCGACGCACTGCGTGAGTGGTCATCCTCAGACAGCGACGATCTCGAAGCGTTCATCGATGCGGTAGGTGATGGCCAGGCGGATGGCGTTCAGGCCGCCAGTAACTATGACGTCCCGGCGCTCACGGAGGCCGTCCAGGCTGACCTTAGTCTCCTCACCCAGTTTCGAGACGAAGTCCAAGCTCAGCAAAGCGGACCAGACCCCAAGATCGATGCGCTGGTTGAAGAACTCGTCCAGATCGCTGCCCAGGCGCAGGCCGAAGGTATCACCGATCAAGACACCCGTGACAAGCGCAAGGTACTAGTCTTCTCCTACTACGCCGACACCGTCAGCCACATCCACAGCCGCCTCGCGTTGGCTTTGGAGTCCGACCCGCGCCTCGCCGCCTATCAGGGCCGTCTCGTAACAGCAGCTGGTCCGGATCGCGACCAACGTTCTCACGTTATTTCCGGGTTTGCTCCCCGTACTGCTGGCGACCCAGGCGACGAAGACAGGTATGACCTCGTTATCGCGACCGATGTCCTCGCCGAAGGCGTCAACCTGCAACAGGCCCGCCACATCATTAATTACGATCTGCCCTGGAACCCAATGCGTCTGGTTCAACGTCATGGGCGTATTGACCGCATCGGGTCCGACCATCGGGAAGTGTTCCTTCGCTGCTTCTTCCCGGATCAGCAACTCGAACGTCTTCTTGGTTTGGAAGAGCGCCTGCAACGCAAGCTCAAGCATGCTGCTGCAGCCACGGGCGTCGGTGAGGTCCTTCCGGGTTTCGCCGGCCGTGACGTCAACATTACTGAGACCCGCGCTGAGATTGACCGGCTCCGTCGTGAAGATGCTGCCCTCTTCGAAGAGGGCGGTGCTTCGGCGTTGTCCGGAGAGGAGTACCGGCGGCGACTTCAGAAGAACCTTGCAAATCCGGTACTGCGCGACGCTGTCCTTGCCCTGCCGTGGGGAAGCGGGTCGGGATTTGCCCGCAGCGCTGATAGCCAACCGGGAATCATTTTCTGCGCTCGCATCGGGGATCACCCCAAGCCGTGGTTCCGGTATGTCCCGCTGACCGATCATTACGCCATCACCCGCGACGAAGCCGGGCAGCCGATAATTGTCGACGACACTCTTGCTTGCCTGTCTGCTGCAGATCCCGTCGACCCCGACACTCAGCCCGTGCTCCACGATGCCATTCACCAGGCAGCCTACGAAGCCTGGTCCTGCGCGAGGAGTCACATTGTCACTTCGTGGATGCACAACGCGGATCCGGCCAACCTCACTCCAGAGATTCCGAAGGTTATGCGCGAGGCCGCAGCCTTCATTCGCCGACACGGCGCGCACCTGGGCGACCACCAAGACGAGCTTGTGGAACGCATCGAGGCGCCCTACAGTCCTCGCATCTTGAGGAGTTTCCGCGCTGCCCTCACCGAACCAGGTCCCCCCAAGGACGTCGTCAACCGTCTCGGCGAGCTTGCCGACCGCCTTGGGTTGGCACCTCAGTCTGCCCCTGAGCCACTCCCCCCTATCACCGGCGATGATGTCTACCTCGTCTGTTGGTTGGCTGTCCTACCAGCAGATAGGGGATCGGAAGAGCCGGAGCTGGCGTGACCAAGGTGTCGGCCGTGCGTTCTACGACCCCGTAGGCGATGCGCCGACCGCTCCTGGTCGGAGCGCATCGGGGTGTGGAGACGGCTCTGCGTCGGTCGTGCCGAAGCTGAGCTGGGGCGAGTTTGCGTGAGCGCTGCGTGAGCGGACTGGGTGGCACTAGGGTGGACCGAGCATCATGGTGATCACGGGCAGATGTCTCTGACCTGGGGAAACGGGATTCTGTAGCACTGTCCGGCACCAGGCGGGATGATCTTACGGGCCCTCGTAATGCGTAGGTCTCGGGTTCGAATCCCGAAGGCGGCTCCAGGGAAGCCCCAGTCCGGATCCGTCCGGGCTGGGGCTTCTTGGTCTGTCCGGGAGGATGGGGGGATGAGCGACGTGACTGCGGGTGCGGGGCGGGCGGGGGTTTCGGTGCGGGTGGCCGGGGAGGCGGATCTGGATGCCGTCACCGGGCTGTTCCTGGGGTACCTGGAGTTCTACGAGGTGCCGGTCGAGGATCCGGAGCGGCCGCGCGCGTACCTCGCCGAGCGGATGGCCAAGGGTGAGTCGACCGTGCTGGTCGCGGAGCGGGACGGGGTCGGGATCGTGGGCTTCGCCCAGGTGTACCCGACCTTCGCCTCGCTGGAGATGCGGCCGGTCTGGGTGCTGTACGACCTGTTCGTGGCCCCTTCCGGGCGCCGGAGCGGGGCCGGGCGGGCGCTGCTGAGGGACGTGCTGGAGCGGGCGCGGGTGGCCGGGGTGGCCGGCGTACAGCTGGAGACTGCGTACGACAACGACACCGCCCAGGCGCTGTACGAGGCGGAGGGCTTCGTCCGCGAGAAGTTCCACGTGTACTTCCACGGCCTGCGGTGAGTCAGGGCCGGGGAGCGGCCGGAAGTTCTGCGGAACACGGTGAAACATCCGGTGGGGTTCGGCGCGTCCTAGTGGGTGTGGGCGCGCTGCGGGGGCGCGCCCCGTGAGAAGGGGGAGGGATGGGAGGGTCCCGTACGGACGGGTTCCGCGAGTTCGCCGCCGCGCGCACCGGGCACCTGTACCGCTCTGCGTGCCTGCTGACCAGTGGTGACACCCATCTCGCAGAGGATCTCGTGCAGGAGACCCTGGGGCGGATGTACGTGCTCTGGGGGCGGCGCCTCTCGCGGATCGACAATCCGGCTGCGTACGCCCAGACCGTGCTGGTGCGTGAGTTCCTGACGCACCGTCGCCGGAGCTCCTCGTCCGAGCGCCCGCACGGGGAACTCCCCGACACGGACGCCGCGCCCACGGGCGCGGACCCGGCGCTGCGGATCACGCTGCTCGGGGCGCTCGGGGAACTCTCGCCCAAGGACCGGGCGGTGATCGTGCTGCGGTACTGGGAGGACCGCAGCATCGAGGAGACCGCCGACGCGATGAACGTCAGCTCCGCTGCCGTGCGGACCCGCTGCACCCGCGCGCTCTCCCGGCTGCGCGACCAACTCGGCGGGACACTGGTCGAGTTCGCCATGCGCTGACCGGCGACGGCCGCCGGCGCCACCCGTCGGCGGCACGCGCCCGTACCGCTTCCATTTCCGCTTACGCCCTACGAAGGTGTGGTTCCGCATGCCCTTTGAAGACGATCTCGGACAGGCTCTCCGGCAGACCGGGGACGGTTTCAGCACCGACCAGCGCGCGCTGCTCGACGGCGGCGAGCGCCGCGGACGCCGCCGGCTGGCGCGCCGCCGGGCCGCGGCCGTCACCGGCGGTGCGCTGACCCTCGCGCTGGTGGCCACCGTCGGCGCGTACGCCGGCGGACTGCTCGGCGGCTCCGGCAGCGGCGCGGCCGTGGCCGCCGGGGGCTCGGGCAACGGCAAGGACCCGGGCGTCCCGGAGCGCGGCGGCAGCGGGGCGGTGACCCCGGAGATGCTGATCGCGACGCTGAAGGGGCTGCTGCCCGCCGGCACCCTGACCGACACGCGGGCGCGGGGCACCAAGGACCAGGCCCCGTACGTCTCCGGTGTCTTCGACGACGGGAAGGGCCGGTCGCAGGTCTCCGTCGTGCTCACCCGCATCGACCCCAGCGGGCAGATGTTCCGGCAGATGACGGAGTGCCCGAGCACCACGCAGGTCCCGCACGACGGGTGCACGGAGGAGACCCTGCCGGGCGGCGCCCGCCTGATGCTCTTCCGCGGGTACGTGTACCCCGACCGCCGCAGCGACACCAAGGACTGGCGCGCCACGCTGGCCACCAAGGACGGCTACCTGATCGACGCCAACGAGCACAACGCGCCCGCCGAGAAGGACTCGGGCATCACCCGTGCCGACCCGCCCCTCACCATGGCGCAGATGAAGGTCCTGGTGACCTCCGACCGGTGGCACGCCGCGCTGGAGGACCTCCCCGCGGCCCTGATCGAGCCGCCGGTGCAGACGCCGGCCGGCGGCAACGTCCAGGGCCGGCTGAAGTCCCTGCTGCCCCAGGGCCTGAAGGTCGTGGAGAAGGGCGACGACGGCCCCGACTACACCTTCCTCGTGCTCGACGACGGCAAGGGCAGGTCGCTGGTCCAGATCAACGTCCAGCCGAACATGGGCGATGTGGCCAAGGACCTCTTCGGCAGCGGGGAGGTGACCACTCTGCCCGACGGCACCAAGGTGAAGGCGGAGAAGAAGGTGGGCGAGAAGGGCGGCCAGGGCGTCGTCTGGTGGTCCGTCGACACGCTGCGCCCGAACGGGCTGCGCGTGGTGGTCTCGGCCTTCAACTCCGCCACGCAGCACACCGAGGCGACACGGGACACGCCCGCGCTGACGATGGAGCAGCTGAAGGCGATCGCCACCAGCGACAAGTGGAAGTAGGACCCCGGGGCTCCTGGTCCCGCGCGCGCCCGGGTGCCCGGTCCGCGGGGACGCGGCGGCCCGGTGCGAAGAGGCTGCGGCGGGCCGGTGCGCGGGGGACGCGGCGGCCCGCTGCGGGAGACGCGGCGCCCGGTCTCACTTCGCGTCGGCGTAGCACTCCACGACCGCCGTCGTGAACGGGAAGCGCACGGGGGTCTCCCCGAAGGCGATCCGCCCGGCCAGGTCACCGGCCGCGCGGATCGCCTCCGCCACGTCCGCGGCCTCCTCCGCGGGGCAGTGCACGATCACCTCGTCGTGCTGGAAGAAGACCAGCTCGGCGCGCATCCCGGCGGTCGCCCGGCGCAGGGCCGCCAGCATCAGCAGCGCCCAGTCCGCGGCGCTGCCCTGGACCACGAAGTTACGGGTGAAACGGCCGCGGGCCCGGGCGTTGGTGGAGGCGTACCCGGGGGTCCAGTCCGGGGCGCCGTCCTCCGAACCGGGGCGGCCGTAGGGGCCGGACCCGGGGCCGGAGCCTGGGCCTGATCCGAAGGCGCCGGGGTCGGCGCGGTCGGCCGGGTCGTCCTGGGGGAGGCCCGCCTCGTCGGGGCCGTCCGTCCCCGCGCCCGCCGCCGGCGGGCAGGTGCGGCCCAGGTGGGTGCGTACCAGGCGGCCCTCCTCGCCCGCCTTCGCCGCCTCGTCGACGTACGCGACCGCACGCGGGAAGCGGCGGCGCAGGGCCGCGAGGTTCTTCAGGCCGTCGCCCGAGGTCTGGCCGTACACCGCGCCCAGCACCGCGATCTTGGCCATCTCGCGGTCGCCGGAGAAGGCCCGGTCGGAGACGGCCTTGTACAGGTCGCCGGGCTGGCCGGCGACGTCCATCAGCCCCGGGTCGCGCGAGATCGCGGCCAGCACCCGGGGCTCCATCTGGTCGGCGTCGGCGACGACCAGGCGCCAGCCGGGGTCGGCGACCACGGCCCGCCGGATGATCTTGGGGATCTGGAGCGCGCCCCCGCCGTTGGTGACCCAGCGGCCGGTGACCGTGCCGTTCGCGATGTACTCCGGCCGGAAGCGGCCGTCGTGCACCCAGTCCTGGAGCCAGGACCAGCCGTGCGCCGTGTAGACGCGGTAGAGCTTCTTGTACGCGATCAGGGGCTCGACCGCGGGGTGGTCGATCTCCTGGAGCTCCCAGCGGCGGGTCGACCTGATCCGGATGCCGGCTTCCGCGAAGGCCTTGATGACGTCCGCGGGCAGCTCGGGGCGCACGCGCCGCCCGAAGGCCTCCGAGACCTCGTCGGCCAGCTCGGCCAGCCGGCGCGGTTCGCCGCGGCCCGCGTAGCGCTCGCCGAGCAGCTCGGTCAGCACGGCCCGGTGGACGTCGGCCCGCCAGGGCAGTCCCGTCGCGTTCATCTCCTCGGCCACCAGGGCGCCGGCCGACTGGGCGGCGGTGAGCAGGTGGAGGCGGTCGGGGTGGGCGGTGGCGTCGTGCCGGCGGAGCTGGTCGGCGTAGACCGCGAGCAGGGCCTCGAAGGGCACGGGTGTGGTGGCCGCCGGGCTGAAGAGGCTGGACTGCGTGCCGCGCTCGGGCGTGCGCTGCGGGGGGTCGGGGGGTACGGGGGAGTGGGTCAGCCGGGCCCAGGCCGCCGCGGCCGAGCGGGGTTCGCCGGAGCGGCCCTCGTGGCCGAGGAGGAGCAGCTCGGCGTCCTCGATGTCGTAGCAGCGGTCGACGCGTGCGCCGGCCGCGAGGATGCGGGGGTACAGCTCGTGCGTGGCACGCCAGACCCACCGGGTGCCGGGCGGCGCGAGGTCCAGGGCGGCGGTGAGGCCCGGCACGGTGCGCACGGGCGCGGCGGGGCGGCCGTCCGGGGTGAGGGGCGCTACGCGTACGGGTCCGTCGGCGCCCGTACCGCCGCCGGGCTCGCCGCGGTCACCGTCTCCACCCCCGCCCTCGGCGAGGGCCCACCGCTCGCGGTCGCTCATGAGTGCGAGTGTGGCAGGGGGGACTGACAGGGTGCCACGGCCGGGCCGGGCGGTGGGTGGTTTTTTGTCCACAGGGTGTGGACGGGCGGCGTGGTGGTGGGGGCTCGGTTGCGGCGGTGGGCCGGGGCCGGGTTCCCTTCGGCGGTGGGCGGGCGTCCCGTCTCGGCGGTGGGCGGGCGGGCGCGCGGTCCGTTCCGGCGGGGGGCCGGGTGTTCTGTTCCGGCGATGGCCGGGTGTTCGCTCCCGCGCCGGCAATGCGACGCTGAGGTACGTGAACGAGACCGTCGACCGCGCCTTCGCCGCCGCCCTCTCCTCCCTCGACGACGCCGGCCTGGACACCGGTGCCTCGCTGTTGGCCGCCGACGCCGGGGCCTGGCCGGAGACCGGGCGGGAGCTGCTGCGGCGCGGTTCCGGGTACGTACGCCAGGCCTGGGAGCGCGGCTGGCAGCCCGCCGACGTCCTCCGGCTCGTCCGGCGTGACCTGGACGAACGCCACGCCCGCCTCGCCCTCGACCTGATCGCCGCCGAGGGCCGCCGGTACGGCCCGGGGCAGCTGACCGAGCGGTGGACCGCCCAGCTCGACGAACTCGGCGGCGCCGAGGTCTGGTGGGGCGGCGACGAGCGGTACGCGCCCGAGGCCGCCCGGCGCGAGTCGGCGGACCGGTTCGCGCTGGCCACGGCCGTCCTGGAGACGCTGCGGCTGCTCGTCCGGCTGCCGTCGGTGGAGCCGGTCGGGCCGCTGCCGGGCGACCCGCTGGCGGCGCTGCCGGTGGCGCACGGCGACCCCAAGACCCTCGGCCGCATCCGGGCGCTGCTCGCGAAGGCCGAGGCCACCCCCTACCCGGAAGAGGCCGAGGCGCTCAGCGCGAAGGCCCAGGAGCTGATGGCCCGCCACACCCTCGACGAGGCGGCGGTGGCCAGGCCCGGGCAGGTGCCGGGGGCCTGCCGGATCGGGGTCGAGCCCCCGTACGAGGAGGCGAAGGCGGTGCTGCTGGACGCGGTGGCCACCGCGAACCGCTGCCGGGCGGTGTGGAACTCCGCCTACGGCTTCTCGACCGTGGTCGGCTTCGAGGGCGACCTGGAGGCCGTCGAACTCCTCCACACCTCCCTGCTGGTGCAGGGCACCCACGCGATGACGCGGGCGGAGGCGGGGCAGCGGGCCGGCGGCCGCAAGCGCACCAAGACCTTCCGGCAGTCCTTTTTCCTCGCCTACGCCTCCCGGGTCGGCCACCGGCTGGCGGAGACGGCCGAGCACGTGGTGGAGGACGCGGGGGCCGCGGACGGCGCGCTGCTGCCGGTGCTCGCGGCGCGGGACGTGGCGGTCACCTCGCGGGCGGAGGAGATGTTCCCGCGTACGACCACGACCCGCCTGCGCGGGGCCACCGACGAGGCCGGCTGGCTGGACGGCACGGCGGCCGCCGACCGCGCGGACATGGGCACGGGACGCAAGGGGCTGAACCGCGGCTGACCCGTTCAGTCCCAGGAGTTGAAGAGCAGCTCGCCCAGCACGCCCGGCCGCCAGTGGCGGACCTGGGCGAGTTCGGCGTCCGCCAGCGCGCCCAGGTCGACGCGGCTCAGCGGCGTGGCCAGCTCGTCCACCGTCAGTGACCGCAGGCCGAGCGGCTCGAAGTCGGCGGCCCAGGGCGGGGGTTCGACGTAGCCCGTGACGGGCGGGCCCGGGACGGGCGGGGAGGCGGTGAAGGCCAGCAGCGGCAGGTGCTCGTGGCGGAGCACGACGTGGGTCTCCGCGTGACGGGTGAGGGCGACCGCCTCGAAGACGGCCACGGGGTCCGTGTCCACTGAGGTGACGCGGGCGCCGGTCCGGCGGGCGATGCCGTGGCAGGTACGGAGGAACGCCGCCCGGTCGGTCGTGGCGAGCGGCTCGTCGCCGTGGCCCCGGAAGCCGGTGGCGCCGCGCGGGACGCGCATCACCGGGCCGTCTCCTCGCCGCCGGCGGGGTGCGGGGAGTTGCGGGGCGGGGCGTCGGGGAGGTCGGAGCGCAGGGCCCGGGTCTCCGCCTTGAGGATGCGGAGGGACTTGCCGAGGCCGCGGGCCATGTCGGGGAGCCTCTTCGAGCCGAAGACGAGGAGGCAGACGAGGAGCAGCAGCGCCAGGTGCCAGGGTTCGAGGGCGTTCCTGATCATGTGGGGCTCCTCCTGAGGCCGGGTGCGCCCGGTGTGCGGGCCGGATGCGGTGTGTGGGGCCGGTGCGTGGTGTGAGGCGGGTGCGCGGGCGGTGCGGTGTGGTGTGAGGGGTGGGTGTGGCGCGCGGGAGTGGCGCCCGGCCATGCAACCACCGCCGGGCGGGACCGTACAAACCTGAAGGAGTCCTGAAGAGGCGTCACAGGATGTCCCAGACCATTTCAAATCATGGTGAACCGGTACGCTCGGCACCATGAGCTGGCTGCGGGCGCTGAAGGAGACCGCCCGATCGGGGATGACCGTAGAGCGCGCCCGCCTGGAGCCGCTCGTCGCCGTCCGCGCCGCCGCCGGCCTCGCCCTCGTCATCGGTCTCGGCCTCGCGTTCCTCGGCCCGGGCGCGGCCGCCAGCTCGGCGTTCGGCGCCTTCCAGGCCGCCGTCGCGACCTTCCAGCGCAGCTGGCGCCCGCGTCCCGTGCTCGCGCTCGCGTCCGGAGTGACGCTGGCCGTGAGCACCTTCATCGGCTACCTCGTCGGCGCCTCCCACACGGTCGCCTTCCCCGCCCTGCTCGCCCTCTGGACGTTCGTTTCCGGCCTGATGTGGGCCGCCGGCCCGACCGCCGGGATCATCGCCTCGGGCAACGTGACGGTCACGCTGCCGACCTCCGTGGCCCAGGCCGCCGGCCACGCCGGGATGATCGCCCTGGGCGGGGTGGTGCAGGCGCTGCTGATCGTGCTGTTCCCGGTACGGCGGTGGGGCGCCCAGCGCGACGCGCTCGCCGACGCCCTGGCCGCCGAGGCCGACTACGCCCGGCGGCTGCGCGAAGACCCCCGCGCGGTCTTCGACCCGGCCCCGCTGATGGCCGCCCGCGACGCGGCCACCGTGACGCCGTGTCAGGCCCGGCGGCGCCCCGCGGAGCTGCACGGTGCCCGGGGCCTCGCCGAACGCATCCGGCCCGTGCTCGCACTGCTGGCCGACCCGTCGGTGGGCGCCCCCGCGGAGGGGCCCGCCCGCGACCGGGTGTGCGAACTTCTGGGCGCGGCGGCCACGGTGCTGGACGCGGCGGCGCGGGGCATCCGGCACGGGGAGCCGGTGGCGCTGCCCGGGCCCGCGCTGGCGGTGCTCAAGTCGCCCGACACCGGGGAGCTGCTGGCCGGGCCGGCCCGGCGGGCCGCTGCGCGGCTGGCGGCGCTGCTGGACGACGTCGTCGAGACCGCCGAGCCCGGTACCGGGCGGACCGCGCGCGTCGAGGAGGCGATGCTCCGGCCGACGCTGCCGCGCCTGGTGCCGCTCGTGGCGCGGGCGGTCCGCGTCGAACTGCGGCCCGGCTCACCGGTCCTGCGGCACGCGACGCGGGTGGCGGTCGTCGCCTCCGCGGGTTACCTGATCGGGCAGTGGCTGCCGTTCGGGCACGGCTACTGGGCGCCGATGGCCTCCGTGATGGTGATGCGGCCGGACTTCACGCAGACGTACTCCCGGGCGGTCGCGCGGTTCGGGGGCACGCTGGTCGGCGTCGGGCTCGCCACGGTGGTCGTGCAGGTCGCGGAGCCGGGGATGTACGTGTCCGGCGTGCTGGCGGTGATGTGTGCGGGGCTGATGTACGCCCTGATGCGCACGGGGTACGTGGTGAGCCAGGCCTGCGTCGCCGGGTACGTGGTCTTCCTGCTGGGCATGGGCGGTACGCGGTGGGACCAGACGGTGCCGGACCGGGTCGCGCTGACGCTGGTGGGCGGGCTGCTGGCGATGCTGGGGTACGCGCTGTACCCGGCCTGGGAGACGCCCCGGCTGCGCACCCGGCTGGCCGACTGGCTGGTGGCGGACGGGCGGTACGCGGCGGCCGTGCTGCGGCAGTACGCGGTGCCGGTCGCGGACGCGGGGGCGGTCCGGGCGGCGCTGCTGGACGCGCGGGCGGCGCGGGTCGCCTGGCAGGAGGCGGTGGCGCGGGCCGCCGGTGAACCCGTCCGGCACCGGGGGCTCTCCCGTACCGCGGCCGAGGACGCCGCCGCCGCGCTGGCCGCGTTCGCGCGGCACGCGATGCTCCTGGAAGCCCACAGACCGCTCCACCCCCCGCGGCCGCCGGCCGGGCCCGACGACACCGGCGCCGTGCGTGCGCCCGTCCCGGGCCCGCCCCCGGCCGCCGAACCCGTGCCGGTGCACGACGCGGTTCCGGGCGCCGGACCGGTGCCGGACGGCGTACGGGTACGGGGCTGCGCGCCCGCATCCGGGGTCGACGGCGGCCCTCCGGCTGCCGCCGCCGAAGTCGCGGCGCTGGCCGCGGCCGTGGAGGCGGTCACCGCGCGGGCGGGCCGGGCGGTGCGGGAGGGGCGGGTGCCGGAGTTCCCCGAGGTGCGGACTGTGGCGGTGGCGCTGCCCGAGGGCGCGCTGCGGACTGCGTCCGTGCAGCTGGCGGACGAGCTGGACGCGGTGGCGGAGGCCCTGCGCCCCTGACGCCCGACGAAAGATCCCCCGCCCCCCCCTTGTCCCGTTCACCGGGCTGCGCCCGGACCCGCCGGGCGGTCGCCTTCGGGCTGCGCGGTCCGTCGCCGGAATCCGGTCCGTCCACCTGGTTCCGATTCCGCAGGGAACTCCCGACACCCGGAGGAATGAATTCATGCCCCGGTGCGACACGTCACGCAAACCGCTGAAGGCCCGCCCCGACCCGCTGGATGCGGCGGAGATCACGTACCTCCACTACAAGGACACGGATCTCCTCAGGAAATTCATCTCTGACCGCGGCAAGATCCGTAGTCGCCGGGTCACGCGGATCACGGTTCAGCAGCACCGCCAACTCGCCAGTGCCTTCAAGAACGCCCGGGAAATGGCACTTTTGCCCTACCGTTCGAGGAGTGGCCGACCTCCGCGTGACCAGGGGAACACCCCGCGTGCACGTGCATCTGCCCATGCAGCGGCATGTGAACACAGCTATGATCCGGTGCAGTTGACATCTGCACTATCGGGGGCTTCCTGTGGACCACGCGTACAACGGCATGGCCGCCACAGCACTCGACGGGGTGGTCTGGCAGAAGAGCAGGCACAGCAACTCGCAGGGTTCCTGCGTGGAGTTCGCGAAACTGCCCGGGGGGAACGTCGCCGTCCGCAATTCACGGCACCCGGACGGTCCGGCGCTGGTCTATACGCCGGCCGAGATAGAGGCACTGCTCCTCGGGGTGAAGGACGGCGAGTTCGACCATCTGATCGCGCCCTGACTCCTCGCACGAAGAACGCCCGGCCTCCACACCAGGCCGGGCGTTTCCCGTGCTGACCGCCGTTCCGCGTTCCGTGCGTGCCGTGCTCTGCCGTGCTCGCCCTACTCGTGGAGTCGGAACAGCGCCCAGACCACCTTGCCGGTCAGGCGCCCCGCGAGCGGGTGCCAGCCCCAGCTGTCGCTGTACGAGTCCACCAGGAACAGTCCGCGCCCCGACTCCAGGTCGCAGTTCTCCTCGGTCCGCTCGGGCGAGAAGCCCGAGAAGCCCTCGTCCCCCGTCCCCGTCGGCGAGTCCTCGCTGGGGTCGCGCACCGCGCAGACCAGCCGGGTGCTCCACCGCATCAGGTGCAGCCGTACGTGGGACTCGTTCTCCGTGCTCCCGCCGGGGCTCCCGGGCAGCGCGTGCCGCAGGGCGTTGGTGACGAGTTCGGAGACCACCAGCGCGACGTCGTCGAACCGGTCGTCGAGGCCCCACTGGCCCAGGGTCGAGCGGGTGAACGAGCGGGCGCCCCGCACCGCTTCGAACCTGGCGGGCAGGGCGCAGGACGCGGACCCGGAGACGGCCGTGGGGTCGACCGGGGGCAGCCCCTGCCGTAAAGGCTCGAGCATGGTCGATCCATTCGTCCCCATGCGAGGCACTCCCGGGAGTCGCGGACGGAGCGGTACTGCGGGGTGGCGCCTTGCGCCCGCGCGGATTGCACGCAGGTGCGCGGCACCATGGTTCCGAATGCGTAGGGCAGATGCAAGGGCAGATGCACGTGCACGCGCCCGGGCTGTCCGTTCCCGTGATGGTTCAAGCTCATTTCTTCCTACGTCTACTTACGGACTTCTTTTCCGGGAGCGCGGATTCCGTTACAGAACGAGTACGGGCCGATGCGTTTTGGTGGCAGACTGCGGGGCTCGGGGTACGGGGGTCCCGCCGACTGGCACGAGCGATGGGGAGGGTAGGAGAAGTGACCACAGGAGAGGCATGGGGGTCCCCGACAGGGGGCGGTTCCGTGGTGCGTCGCATCCTCCTGGGATCACAGCTGCGGCGACTGCGTGAATCCCGTGGGATCACCCGTGAGGCGGCCGGTTACTCGATCCGTGCGTCCGAATCGAAGATCAGCCGCTTGGAGTTGGGAAGGGTGAGCTTCAAGGCAAGAGACGTAGAGGACCTGCTGACGCTCTACGGGGTCACCGACGGCGCGGAGCGCGAGTCGCTCCTCGGTCTCGTGCGCGAGGCCAACGCGGCGGGCTGGTGGCACAGTTACGGCGACGTGCTGCCCGGATGGTTCCAGACGTACATCGGTCTGGAGGGCGCGGCCTCGCTCATCCGCATCTACGAGGTGCAGTTCGTGCACGGTCTGCTCCAGACCGAGGCCTACGCGCACGCGGTCGTCAGCCGCGGCATGCCCGGGGCCTCCGCCGCCGAGATCGACCGGCGGGTGGCGCTGCGCCTGGAACGCCAGAAGGTACTGGTCTCCGAGAACGCCCCCTTCTTCCACGCCGTGCTCGACGAGGCGGCCCTGCGCCGTCCGTACGGCGACCGGGCGGTCATGCGGGGCCAGCTGGAGCACCTCATCGATATCTCCCAGCGGCCCAACGTACGGCTCCAGGTCATGCCGTTCAGCTTCGGCGGCCACGCCGGCGAGAGCGGGGCCTTCACGCTCCTGCGCTTCCCGGAGTCCGACCTCCAGGACATCGTCTACCTCGAACAGCTCACCAGCGCGCTCTATCTCGACAAGGATGACGAGGTCGCCCAGTACGACCGGGCGATGGAGCGCCTCCAGCAGGACTGCCCGGACCCGGACGCCACCCGGGACCTTCTCCGCGGTCTGCTCCAACTGTCTTGACACACAAGTAGGATGACGGCCATTCAGGCTCCAGTGCAGCGCAACGGTGCGCGCTCGCAGTAAGGGATGACATGTCCATATTCACCGAGCTGGCTCACCAGTACATCGACGGCGAATGGCTGGCCGGAACCGGCTCGTGGGACATCATCGACGTCAACCCCTACAACGGCGAGAAGCTCGCCGCCATCACCGTCGCCACGGTCGAGCAGGTCGACCAGGCCTACCGCGCCGCCGAGCGCGCCCAGCGGGTCTGGGCCGAGACCAGCCCGTACGCCAGACGCGCCGTGCTGGAGAAGGTGCTGAAGCTCACCGAGGAGCGCGAGGCCGAGATCGTCGAGGCGATGATCGACGAGCTCGGCGGCACCCGGCCGAAGGCGGAGTACGAGGTCCACCTCGCCAAGGAGTTCCTCCGCGAGGCCGTCCAGCTCGCCGTCCGGCCCGAGGGACGGATCCTCCCTTCGCCGGTGGACGGCAAGGAGAACCGCGTCGAGCGGCTGCCCGTCGGCGTGATCGCCGTCATCAGCCCCTTCAACTTCCCCTTCCTGGTCACCCTGAAGTCCGTCGCCCCGGCCCTCGCGCTCGGCAACGCCGTCGTGATCAAGCCGAACCAGAACGCGCCGGTGGTCGGCGGCGGCGTGATCGCCAAGCTGTTCGAGGACGCCGGTCTGCCGGCCGGCCTGCTGAACGTCCTGGTCACCGACATCGCCGAGATAGGCGACGCCCTCCTCACCCACCCCGTGCCCCGGGTGATCTCCTTCGCCGGCTCGGACCGGGTCGGCCGCCACGTCGGCGCCGTCGCGGCCCGCCACTTCAAGCGCACCGTCCTCGAACTCAGCGGCAACAGCGCCCTGGTCGTCCTCGACGACGCCGACCTCGACTACGCGGTGGACGCGGCCGTCTTCAGCCGCTTCGTCTACCAGGGCCAGGTCTGCATGGCCGCCAACCGCATCCTGGTCGACCGCTCCGTCGAGGCCGACTTCACCGAGCGCTTCGTCAAGCGGGTGCGCTCGCTCAACACCGGCGACCCGCACGAGCCCGACGTACAGATCGGCCCGCTGATCAACCCCTTCCAGGCCGAGGCCCTCACCGCGCTCGTGGACCGGGCCCTGGAGGCCGGCGCCACCGCACTCGTACGCGGCGCTACGCGCGGCAACCTGGTCGAACCCACCGTCCTGACCGGCATCCCCGAGGACTCGCCGCTGCTGGGCCAGGAGATCTTCGGGCCGGTGGCCCTGCTGGTCCCCTTCGACGGCGAGGACGAGGCCGTACGCCTGGCCAACGCCACCCCGTACGGGCTCAGCGGCGCCGTGCACACCCGGGACGTGGAGCGGGGCGTCCGCTTCGCCAAGCGCATCGAGACCGGCATGATCCACGTGAACGACTCGACCATCGGCGACGAGCCGCTGGCCGCCTTCGGGGGCGAGAAGGCCTCCGGCATGGGCCGGCTCAACGGAGAGGCCACGATCGAGGCGTTCACCACCCAGAAGTGGATCTCGATCCAGCACGGGCGCTCGCGCTTCCCGTTCTGAAAACTCGCCGGGGAACGCGCGCCATTGAGGACAGATCCTGACCGCAAGCCCCCGTAGCGTCTTTCCTGTCGGCCGGAGCGGCCGGCAGCGACACCAGGCCCTACGGAAGGACCGGTCATGGTCACCCACGTTCCCGCGGAAGCCCAGGGCGACGAGCGCGGCGCGCTGCTCTCCTTCGCCGAGGCCCAGCGCGGCGCCCTGCGCCGCTCGGTGCTCGGCCTGACCGCCGAGCAGGCCGCGAGCCGCCCGAGCGCCAGCGAGCTGTCCCTCTCGGGCCTCCTCAAGCACGTGGCCGAGACCGAGCTGAACTGGCTCCGGCTCGCCCAGCAGCGCCCCAACGAGCGGCAGCGGACCCAGGAGACCTGGGGCGACAGCTTCCGGCTGGTCGACGACGAGAGCGTGGCGGGGGTGCTGGCCTTCTGGGACGGCGTGGTCGCGGAGCTGGAGGAGTTCATCCACTCCGTGCCCAGCCTCGACGACACCTTCCCGCTGCCGCCGGCCCCCTGGTTCCCCAAGGAGGGCAAGGTCTCGATGCGCTGGCTGCTGCTCCACCTGGTCGAGGAGCACGCCCGGCACGCCGGCCACGCCGACATCATCCGCGAGTCGCTGGACGGGAAGACCGCGTTCGAACTGGTCGCCATGGCCGCAGAGACGGCCTAGCCGTGGCCTAGCCTGCCTCAGCCGGGCCGCGCCCGGTGGCGTACGGGCGGCCCGGATCCTCCGTGAGCACGCCCACGAACGGCTCGCCCTCGCCGGCGAACACGTACGCCCCGTCCTCGATCCGCCCGACCAGCCCCCGGGTCCACGCGACCTCCGCGTCGGCCGTGTGCAGCCACATGTTCATGATCTCGCCGATGTGACCGAGCCGCTCCGGGCCCTCCTCGGGCAGGTAGCGGCCGGTCACGGCGGCGCGCCAGGCGGCGAGCCGCTCCAGCCGCTCCCGCAGCAGGACGAGGACCTCCGCGCGCGGCAGGTCCACCATGAAGCCGATCGCCGCCGAGAGGGAGTCGCGGTTCTGCCCGTGGCCGGCGAGGGCCTCCCGCAGCAGCCGTACGTACTCCTCGCGGCCGGCGTCCGTCAGCTCGTACTCGGTGCGGGGCGGGCCGCCGGCCGCACTCGGCGCGACCTCGTGCGCCAGCAGCACGCCCTGCTTCGCCATCTGCTTGAGCGCGTGGTAGATCGAGCCGGGTTTGGCGTTCGACCACTCGTGGGCGCCCCAGTACTCCAGGTCGTTGCGCACCTGGTAGCCGTGCGCCCGCCCGTGCTGGCGGACCGCTCCGAGTACGAGAAGACGGATCGCGGACATGCGGACAGGCTAGGCCGTGTCTTCCGGATCGGGCCGGGCCCGGGCAGAGCGGATCAGACCGGGTGCTTGCCCTCCGGGCCGGGCCCGACCTCGGCCGGGCGGGCCCCGTACGCGGTCCCGTCGGGCTTCAGACGCATCTGCTGCCGGCCGGTCACCAGGAGCCAGGCCGGCAGCGAGGCCAGGCACAGCAGGGGCAGCAGGTCCACGGTCGGGACCAGCACGGCGGCCGTGAACAGGCTGAGCCAGGCCTCGCGGGTGGTGGCCAGCAGGACGCCGAGGACCGCGCAGCTCACCCCCAGGGCCGGCTGCACCTCGGGGACCAGCTGGCTGATCCCCAGCCCCAGCGAGACGCCCGCGAACACCGCGGGGAAGATCCGCCCGCCCCGGAACCCGGCGGCGGAGGCGGTCGTCAGCGCGGCCACCTTCACCAGGGCCATCCCCACCAGCGCTCCCGTGGAGTGGTGCGACTCGGTCAGCTGGCCGATCTGGTCCAGCCCCTTGAAGAGGGTGAGGTGCCCGCCCAGCGCCCCGAGCAGGCCCAGCACGATGCCGCCGGCGGTCAGCATGAGCACCGGGTGCCGCAGGGTGTGGAAGACGCGGTGCGCGTACGGGAAGGCATACACCCCCAGCAGCCCGAGCACGGCGCCCACCGGGGCCACGACCAGCGCCGCGGCCACGTCGCCCCAGTGCGGTCCCGAGAAGGGCGGCAGGTCGATCTGGAACACGGGCTGGGTGATCAGCGTGGTCGTGAGGCCGCCGGCACTCGCCGCGACCAGCGGCGCGAAGAGCCGGTCCCACACCGCCCAGCCCCGGGTCGCCGCGTCGGCGTCCCCCTCTTCGGCAGGGGCGGACGGGCGGCCCGCGCTCGCGGCCAGCGACTCCGACAGCACCAGCGCCGCCGCCACCGGCGTGCCGAACAGCGCCCCGATCGTCCCCGCGGCGGCCAGCGAGGCCCACAGCTTCGCAGAGCCGCCCGGCAGCAGCCGCATCCCCGCCCAGTAGGCCAGCGCGATGTTCGCGGCCGTGATCGGATTCTCGGGGCCGAGGCTGACGCCGCCGGCCAGCGACAGCATGCTCGCCAGCAGCAGCCCGGGCACCACGCCCGGCGCCAGCGGCGGGTCGACCAGTCCGGTGGTGGCCGGGTCCGGGCCCGCGTGCCCGTGCACGCGCCACACGACCAGGCCCACCGCGATGCCCGTGGCGGTCAGCACGACGAGCATCCAGAAGACGGAGTACCGCCCGACCCCGAGGGCGTCGGGCAGGGTTTCCCAGAGCACCGACTGGAGGGCGTCGGCGGCCTCGCTCACGCCGATCAGGAGCAGGCTGCAGCCGACGCCCACCACGAGCGCGGGCAGGGCGAGCTTGGCCAGCATCGGTGCGGGTCGCGTCGAGGTGGGGGCCACCGGATCACCGTATAGGCGGAAACAGAATCAAGCAGGTCGAAAGGCTGGCAAAACGGAACGGGCTTGCACCTCACGCGACGTGAGGACCCAGGCTGGAGCGCGTACCGAACGACAGGAGCGGAAAGATGAGCTACTCCGTGGGCCAGGTCGCCGGTTTCGCCGGGGTGACGGTGCGCACGCTGCACCACTACGACGAGATCGGCCTGCTCTCCCCGGGCGGCCGCAGCCACGCCGGGCACCGGCGCTACGAGGACGCCGACCTCGACAGGCTCCAGCGGATCCTGTTCTACCGGGAGCTCGGCTTTCCGCTCGACGAGGTCGCGGTCCTCCTCGACGACCCGGACACCGACCCGCAGGAGCACCTGCGCAGGCAGCACGCCCTGCTGACGGACCGGATCGACCGGCTGAAGGAGATGGCCGCGGCCGTGGAACTCGCGATGGAGGCGGACAAGATGGGCATCAACCTCACCCCGGAGGAGAAGTTCGAGGCCTTCGGGGACTTCGACCCCGACCAGTACGCGGCCGAGGCCGAGCAGCGCTGGGGGAACTCCGAGGCGTACCGGCAGTCTCAGCAGCGGGCCGCGCAGTACACCAAGGAGGACTGGCAGCGCTTCATGGCGGAGCACGAGGGCATCGCCCGTCGGATCGCCGCACTGATGGAGGAGGGCGTCCCGGCCGGCTCGGAGGCGGCGACGGACCTCGCCGAGGAGCACCGCGGCTGGATCGGGCACAGCTACGACTGCTCGTACGAGATGCACCGCTGTCTGGGTGAGATGTACGTGGCGGACCCGCGCTTCACGGCCACGTACGACCGCATCCGCCCGGGCCTCGCGGTCTACCTCCGCGAGGCGATCGACGCGAACGCCGCCCGGCGCGAAAAGTAATCGAATGGCAAAGGCCCCTGCCCGGAACCTGGAACCGGGCGGGGGTCGGGTGCGTTGATAATTGAGGCACCCCCACTGCAAGGCAGCGCCGCCGCCCCCGAACCCAGGAGTCCGGAACACGTGTACACGACGACGCTCGCGCTCGGCCCGGAGTGGCTGTCGCCGGACTATCTGATCTCCCACTTCGGGCTGATCGGCATCCTGGTGATCGTCTTCGCCGAGTCGGGTCTCTTCGCCTTCCTCCCCGGCGACTCCCTGCTGTTCACGGCCGGCCTGCTGGTCGCGAACGGCGAGTACATCAAGCAGCCGCTGTGGCTGGTGTGCACGCTGATCGTGGCCGCGGCCGTCATCGGCGACCAGGTCGGCTACCTGATCGGCAAGTACTTCGGCCCCAAGCTCTTCAGCCGCCCGAACTCCAGGGTCTTCAAGAAGGAGAATCTGGACAAGGCGCACGAATTCGTCGAGAAGTACGGGCCCAAGGCCATCGTCCTCGCCCGCTTCGTCCCGATCGTCCGCACCTTCGCGCCGATCGTCGCGGGCGCCGGCCGGATGAAGTACCGCGTGTTCTTCACGTACAACCTCGTCGGCGCCATCGGCTGGGGCGCGGGCGTCACGATCGCCGGCTACTGGCTCGGCCAGTTCGGCTTCATCAAGAACAACATCGAGCCGATCCTCATCCTGATCGTCCTCATCTCCGTCATCCCGGTCGTCTTCGAGGTCCTGAAGGCCCGCAAGGAGGCCAGGAACAACCCCGAGGCGGGCGCCGAGAACCCCGGGCAGGCGCAGCAGCGCCGCCGCCACGCCAAGCGCTAGCGGGCACGGGAGCGGTACGCGGAAGGGCCGGGACGCCCCGGGCGTCCCGGCCCTTCCGCGTACCGCGGCCCGCGTCGGCCGTCGGCCGCTAGAAGCCGCGGGTGCGCTTGGCCGACTGGCGCTTTTCCGCGGAGGTGCGGCCCGGGAGGCGGAGGAAGAGGCGGGAGACCTCGGAGCCCAGGTTCACGCCGATCGCGATGGCCAGGGCCAGGGCGGCCGCGTTCGTGAGGGAGGCGAAGCCCTTGTCGAGCCGGCCCTCCGCGATCGACAGGAGGCCGTAGTACGTCGCCGAACCCGGCAGCAGCGGGCCGATCGCGGCCGTCACGTACGGCAGGGCCGTGGCGTGCCGGTAGCGCGAGAAGAGCTGCCCGAAGAGGCCCACCAGGCCGGCGGCGACGGCCGTGGACGGCACCGGCGGGATCCCGCCCGCGTAGTGCAGCGCACCGAAGGTCACCCAGGCGACGCCGCCGTTGAGGGTCACCACCCAGACCGTCGACCAGGGCTGCTGGAGCAGGATCGCGAAGGTGAAGACCAGCACCATCGAGGCCGCGATCTGGACCGGCGGGCGCTCGGTGATCCGCAGGACCTCCTCGGGGTTCGGCGAGGTGTGCAGCTGCAGGCCCAGGTAGAGGACGACCAGCACACCGATGATGATCCCGATGAAGAGGTACATCACCTCCAGCAGCCGGGCCGACGCGGTGATGTAGTAGCCGGTCAGGCCGTCCTGGACGGCAGCGACGAGGGCCCGTCCGGGCAGCAGCGCGAAGAGCCCGCCGGTGATCACGGCGGAGGCCTTCACGTCCCATTCGAGGAGGCTGATGGCCACCCCGATCGCCGCGGGGGGCATCGCCGCGACCACGAACTGGTAGAACTCCGGCAGCCCGCGCCCGGCGCAGATCCAGGCCAGCCGGTCGCCGAGCACGGCGCCGAGTGCGGCCGCGAAGAAGACCAGCACGCCACCGCCGACGAGCGTGGAGGCCGCGCCCGCCAGCAGGCCGGCGGCGGCGGTGAGCACCCAGCCGGAGTACGGGTGCCGGTTGCGGCGGATCTCCGCCAGCCGGCGGTAGGCCTCCTCCAGGGAGACGTCGATCTCGGGCGTGCTGATGTCGTGCACCAGCCGGAAGACGGCGGCCAGCCGGGTGTAGTCCGTGCCGCGGCGCCGGACCGTGCGGTTGGCCGACACCGGGTCGTCCACCAGGGAGGGCTGGTGGGTGATCGACAGCATCGTGAAGGTGACCGTGGGCTCGCAGCGGTCCAGGCCGTAGCTGCGGGCCACCGCGAACATGGCGGCCTCGACGTCCTCGGCGCCCTCGCCGCCGGCCAGCATCAGCTCGCCGATGCGGAGGGCCAGGTCGAGCACGCGGGGCACGGCGGGACCGGCCTCGCCGTGGCGCTGGGCGGGCTCCGTCACCGGCCGGTCGCCCACCGGCATCCGGAGCATCGTGCGCATCCGGTCCTGCCAGGGGGACTCCGTCATCCGGGCGAGCGGGAAGTCCTGGCCGCCGGTGTACGCGGGCGGGGACTGCTGGGCACTGTACGTACGGGGCGGGGCGAACGCGGAGCCTTCGGGCTCGGCCGCGAGGGTCTCCAGCCCGTCCGGAACGGTGAACTCCGAGGTCGGCTGCTCGTCCTCCGGCACCGGGGCGGACTCGACGCCCTCCGGTGCTGCGAAGGCGCTCCGCGCCTCGTCCGACCGCGGTTTGCGGTCCTCTGCCCCCTCGGCCTCCGCCACGCGCACTCCTGTCCCTGGCCGCCCGGACATCAGTATGCGGAACCGTTTCGTCCATGGCGAAAGCGGGATCCGTCCAGGTGGGACGGTGCCCGTGGGCATGCGAAACGGGTGGCACTCCGTTCGTCCTGAGTGCCACCCGTCAGAGGCTGGTCGCCTGCCCTACCGGCCGTCCGCCCGCCGAAGACCGCGCGGGCGAATGAGCCGAAGGGCGCGCCGGGGCCGGTGCGCGGTGCGTCGAGACCGCGAGCGCTTCCCTGCCGGAGCCGGGTGGGTCACCGGCCCCGGCATTGAGGCGCCCGGAGGCGAAATCGCCTCAAAGAGTTCAGTGCCCGCCCTGCTCCTGAAGGCGCTTGAAGGAGCGCTCGATCTCGGCCTCGGCCTCGGTGCGGCCGACCCAGTTGGCGCCCTCGACGGACTTGCCGGGCTCCAGGTCCTTGTAGACCTCGAAGAAGTGCTGGATCTCCAGGCGGTCGAACTCGGAGATGTGGTGGATGTCGCGCAGGTGCTCGACACGCGGGTCCGAGGCCGGCACGCACAGCAGCTTGTCGTCGCCGCCCGCCTCGTCCGTCATGCGGAACATGCCGATGGCGCGGCACTTGATCAGGCAGCCCGGGAAGGTCGGCTCGTCCAGGATGACCAGGGCGTCCAGCGGGTCGCCGTCCTCGCCGAGGGTGTTCTCGACGAAGCCGTAGTCGGTCGGGTAGCTGGTCGAGGTGAAGAGGCGACGGTCCAGACGGATCCGGCCGGTCTCGTGGTCCACCTCGTACTTGTTCCGCGAACCCTTCGGGATCTCGATGGTGACGTCGAACTCCACGTCCTGCTCCTCCATGATCACGTTGCTTCGAGTGACAGCGCGTCCACCCGGGGGCCGGGGTGCCATGCTCGCGGCAAGACGCAGTGGTTAAGTGTCCCTCACGCAGTCGTGTGATCGCGAAAGGGGCTGGTCCGAGGTGCCGCTGACAAGGACGTGGCAGCTCGCCGCGGGGTCGGCCGTGGCGGGCCTCGCCCTGGCGGTCGGCGCCGTTGCCGCGGCCGGGCCCTGGGACTCGGGCCAGCGTAAGGCCGAGCGGGACTGGGCCGCGGCCCGGGGCGGCACGGGTGGCGCAGATCACGGCCTCCAGGCCGGTCCCGGCCAGGCCCCGGGGGGCCTCCCGCAGCCCGTGGCGGCGCCCAGCGCGCCCGGGGTGCTGCAGGGGCTCGGCACCGCCGCGGCCACCCCGGCCAAGGCGACCGCGCTGGCGAAGGCGCTGGCCCCGCTGCTCGGCGACGCCGGCCTGGGGACCACCCGCACCGCCTGCGTCGTGGACGTGGCCACCGGCCGGCTGCTGTACGGCTCCGACGAGGCACGCCCCATGACCCCGGCCTCCACCACCAAGATCGCGACCGCCCTGGCGGTCCTCGCGGCCCGCGGCTCCGAATACCGCATCGAGACCCGGGTGCTCGCCGACCCCGACGCCCGTCGCGTCGTCCTGGTCGGCGGCGGCGACCCGACCCTCACCGCCCGCACCCCCCGGGGCGCGGGCGGCCCCGCCGCCGGCACCCCCGGCCCCCCGCCGCCCCCCACCGGCACACCGGCCACCCCCGCCACGGACCCCGCCACGGCCGCCCCCGCCTCCCCGCGCCCCCTGCTCCCCGCCCCCGGCCCCGCCGCGCCCCCGGCCGCCCTGCGCGCCTCCGGCGGCCCCGGCGCCACCGGCGGCAGCCTCGTCGAGCTCGCCGACCAGACCGCCCGGCAGCTCAGGGCCCGCGGCGTGACCTCCGTACGGGTGCACTACGACGCGGGCCTCTACTCGGGACCCGCCACCCACCCCATCGGCGCCGGCAACGAGAACATCGCCCCCGTCAGCGCCCTGATGGCCGACGAGGGCCGCCTGGACGGCTCCGCGGCCGGCCCCGCCCCCCGCGCCCAGGACCCGGCGGCAGCGGCAGCCCGCACCTTCGCCGGACTGCTCGGCGACCGCGGCGTACGCGTGACCGGCGACCCGGCACCCGGCCGCCCCGCCCCCCGGGCCGCCCCGGTCGCCGCCACCGCGTCCGCGCCCCTCTCCGTACTGGTCGAACGCATGCTGACCGAGAGCGACAACGACCTGGCCGAGGCCCTGGCCCGCCAGACGGCCCTCGCCGCCGGACAACCCGCCAGCTTCGAAGGCGCCGAACGCGCCGTCACCACCCGGCTCCGCGGCCTCGGCATCGACCTGCGCGGCGCCCGCTTCGCCGACGGCAGCGGCCTCAGCCGGCAGGACCGGGTCAGCGCGGCCCAGCTCACGGCCCTCCTCGCGCGGGCGGCCGACCCGGCCCGCGCCGAACTGCGGCCCGTGCTCACCGGACTGCCGGTGGCCGGCTTCACCGGCACCCTCCGCGCCCGCAACGCCGACGGCTCCCCCGCCGCCGGGCTGCTGCGCGCCAAGACCGGCACGCTCAAGGGCGTCAACTCCCTGGCCGGCACCGTGGTCGACCCGTCCGGACGACTGCTGGCCTTCGCGTTCCTCGCCGACGGCACCCCCGGCCCCGGCGCCGCCCAGCCCGCCCTGGACCGCCTCGCCGCGGCCGTCGCCACCACGACCCAGTGAGGCCGCACCCCTCTACGGATGGCCGTTCGTCCACGTACGGTTGACGTATGACGAGCATCGGTGGTGCGGAGATGGTCGACTGGAACCTCGCGGTCTCGACCGCGACCCGCCTGGTCCGGCCCGGCCCTGAGGTCACCCGGGACGAGGCACGGGCCGTGGTGGCCGAGCTCCGGCGGCACGCCGAGGCGGCCGAGGCGCACGTGCGCGGCTTCGTGCGGATGATGCCCGAGGACACACCGGTGGCGGACACCCCCGTGCTCGTCGTCGACCGCGCCGGCTGGGCCAAGGCCAACGTCGCCGGCTTCCGCGAACTGCTCAAACCGCTGCTCGACAGGATGCAGGAACGCCGCGGCAGCACCGGCGGCGTGCTCGGCGCCGTCGGCGGCAAGGTCACCGGCGTCGAGCTCGGGATGCTGCTCAGCTTCCTCGCCTCCCGCGTCCTCGGCCAGTACGAGACCTTCGCGCCGGTCAGCCGCGACCTGCCCGGCTCCACCACCACCGGCGGCGGGCGGCTGCTGCTGGTCGCGCCCAACATCGTCCACGTCGAGCGGGAGCTGGACGTCGCCCCGCACGACTTCCGCCTCTGGGTCTGCCTGCACGAGGAGACCCACCGCACCCAGTTCACCGCCGTGCCCTGGCTGCGGGACCACCTCGAAGGCGAGATCCAGGCCTTCCTCGGCGCCACCGAGATGGACCCCTCGACCGTCCTGGAGCGGCTGCGGGAGGCCGCCCAGGCCTTCGCCGGCGCCCGTCCCGAGGACGAGGCGGCGGACGGCGGCCGCTCGCTGGTCGAGGTCGTGCAGACCCCCGAACAGCGCGAGATCCTCGGCCGCCTCACCGCCGTGATGTCCCTGCTCGAAGGCCACGCCGACTTCGTCATGGACGGGGTCGGGCCCGCGGTCGTGCCCTCCGTCGCGGAGATCCGCGAGAAGTTCCAGAAGCGCCGCGCCAGCGGCGCCGGCCGGCTCGACGCAGCGCTGCGCAGGCTCCTCGGGCTCGACGCCAAGCTCCGCCAGTACCGCGACGGCGAGCGCTTCGTCAGCGCCGTCGTGAACCAGGTCGGCATGGACGGCTTCAACCGCGTCTGGACCTCCCCGAACACCCTCCCCACCAAGGCGGAGATCGCCAGCCCCGCCGACTGGGTCCAGCGGGTGCACCGCAAGGCGAGTGAACCGGAGTGACGCAAAGCGACCACTGATGTCTCCCAGAGCGGCTCAGCATCACCCATCCGAGGGACCGTGAGCCGTGGATAGGCGTGCGATGCTCAGGGAACGGCTCGGCTCTGTCACCATCGACGCACTCTGAGTGACGTCCCGGTCTCCGGGTCCAGGCTCCGGACCCCTGCTCCGGGCCCACTCCCGAGCGCACCACCCGAGCACCACCCCGAGGCATCCCAACTCCACCGAAGGGCACCGGACATGGGTCCCCATCCTGCGGTCGCGGCGATACGCCTGGCGGTCCGCCGCGTACTCCACGACGTACTCACCGACCACGAGCAGCGCCACCCCGGCACCACGGGCGCCACCCGCCCCCTGGTGCTCGTCGCCTGCTCCGGCGGCGCCGACTCCATGGCACTCGCCTCCGCACTCGCCTTCGAGGCCCCCAAGCTCTCCGTCCGCGCCGGCGGCATCACCGTCGACCACGGGCTCCAGCCCGGCTCGGACCTGCGCGCGGCCGAGGTCGTCACCCGACTGACCGCGCTCCGCCTCGACCCGGTCGAATCCGTCGCCGTGCGCGTCGGCCGCGACGGCGGACCCGAGGCCGCCGCCCGCGACGCCCGGTACGCCGCCCTGGACGAGGCCGCCGAGCGGCTCGGCGCCGCCGCGATCCTGCTCGGCCACACCCGCGACGACCAGGCGGAGACCGTACTGCTCGGCCTCGCCCGCGGCTCCGGCATCCGCTCCCTGTCCGGCATGGCCGAGAAGTCCGCCGGCACCGGATCGGGCGCCACCGGCCGCTACCGCCGCCCCTTCCTCAACATCGACCGGCAGACCGCCCGCAAGGCCTGCATGGTCCAGTCCCTGCCCGTCTGGGACGACCCCCACAACGCGGACCCCGCCTACACCCGCTCCCGGCTGCGCCACGAGGGGCTGCCCGCCCTCGAGAAGGCCCTCGGCAAGGGAGTCGTGGAGGCGCTCGCACGCACCGCCCAGCTCTCCCGGGACGACGCCGACGCGCTCGACGCCTGGGCCGCCCAGGCCGACACGTCCGTACGCGACGACGCGGGCCAGCTGGAGTGCGCCAAGCTGTACGCCCTGCCCCCGGCCGTACGCCGCCGGGTGCTGCGCCGGGCGGTCGTCGCGGCCGGATCCCCCGCCGGATCGCTCTTCGCCCGTCACATCGAGGAAGTCGACCGGCTGATCACCGGATGGCGCGGTCAGGGAGCCATCAACCTGCCCGGCCGCGTCGAGGCCCAGCGGCAGGGTGGCAGACTTGTCATCCGGCAGGGCTGAAGCACGGCTGAGTCCTCCGGGGCCTCCCCGGAACCCCGGCCGACAACGAAAGTGATACGGGTGGACGAGAAGGACATGGGCAACGACCTGGCGTCGGTGCTCATCACCAAGGAAGAGATCGACGCGAAGCTGGCCGAGCTGGCCGCGAAGATCGACGCGGAGTACGCGGGCAAGGACCTGCTCATCGTCGGTGTCCTCAAGGGCGCCGTGATGGTGATGGCGGACCTGGCACGCGCCTTGTCCACCCCGCTCACCATGGACTGGATGGCCGTCTCCTCGTACGGCGCGGGCACGCAGTCCTCGGGCGTGGTCCGGATCCTCAAGGACCTGGACACCGACATCAAGGGCAAGCACGTCCTGATCGTCGAGGACATCATCGACTCGGGCCTGACGCTGTCCTGGCTGCTGTCGAACCTCGGCTCGCGCGAGCCGGCCTCCCTGGAGGTCGTCACGCTGCTCCGCAAGCCCGACGCGGCCAAGGTCGCGATCGACGTGAAGTGGGTCGGCTTCGACATCCCGAACGAGTTCGTCGTGGGCTACGGCCTCGACTACGCGGAGAAGTACCGCAACCTCCCGTTCGTGGGCACGCTCGCCCCGCACGTCTACGGCGGCTGACGGCCACGCTGCACGGCACCCCGGCGGCTCCGCGCCGCCGGGGAACCCCTCCCGCGTTCCCGCCGTTGGAGCATGCGAAGGCGGATTTGTCAGCCGTCCCATCAGGCCACGGGTGACAATGCTGGGGTACCTTCCGAAGAACAGTCTTTACTCACAGCAGCATTTACCTACGGGCAGGAGGGACGGGGCGATCACCGCCCCGTATGGATGGACGTGAAGCGAATCTTCCGTGGGCCGGTCATGTGGATCGTGCTGGCCGTCCTCGCCGTGGTCGTGTTGATGAATGTCGTCGGCTCGGGTGGCGGCTACAAGTCGGTGGACACCAGCAAGGTTCTGAGCGCGATCAGCCTGAACCAGGTCAAGCAGGCGAGCCTGACCACCGGCGACTCTCAGATGATCAAGATCGAGCTGAAGGACGGCCAGAAGCTCGACGACGAGAGCGGCAGCAAGTTCCAGGCCAACTACATCGGGGACCAGGGCGTCCAGATCGCCCAGGACCTCCAGACCAAGTCCGACGGGGGCCAGATCCCCGACGGCTACTCCGTCACGCCGGACAAGACCAACCCGTTCCTGGGCGTGCTGCTCTCCCTGCTGCCGTTCGTCCTCATCGTCGTGGTCTTCCTGTTCCTGATGAACCAGATGCAGGGCGGCGGATCCCGGGTGATGAACTTCGGGAAGTCCAAGGCCAAGCTGATCACCAAGGACACCCCGAAGACGACCTTCGCCGACGTGGCGGGGTCCGACGAGGCGGTCGAGGAACTCCACGAGATCAAGGAGTTCCTGCAGGAGCCGGCCAAGTTCCAGGCCGTCGGCGCCAAGATCCCCAAGGGTGTGCTGCTCTACGGCCCGCCCGGCACCGGCAAGACCCTGCTGGCGCGCGCCGTCGCGGGTGAGGCGGGCGTCCCGTTCTACTCGATCTCGGGTTCCGACTTCGTCGAGATGTTCGTCGGCGTCGGTGCCTCCCGGGTCCGCGACCTCTTCGAGCAGGCCAAGGCGAACGCCCCGGCGATCGTCTTCGTCGACGAGATCGACGCCGTCGGCCGCCACCGCGGTGCCGGTCTCGGCGGCGGCCACGACGAGCGCGAGCAGACCCTCAACCAGCTCCTCGTCGAGATGGACGGCTTCGACGTGAAGGGCGGCGTCATCCTGATCGCCGCCACGAACCGGCCCGACATCCTCGACCCGGCGCTGCTCCGCCCGGGCCGCTTCGACCGGCAGATCGCGGTCGACCGCCCGGACATGCAGGGCCGTCTGGAGATCCTCAAGGTCCACCAGAAGGGCAAGCCGGTCGCCCCGGACGTCGACCTCTCGGCCGTCGCCCGGCGCACCCCCGGCTTCACCGGTGCCGACCTGTCCAACGTCCTGAACGAGGCCGCGCTGCTCACGGCCCGCTCGGACAAGAAGCTGATCGACAACCACATGCTGGACGAGGCGATCGACCGCGTCGTGGCGGGCCCGCAGAAGCGGACCCGGATCATGTCGGACAAGGAAAAGAAGATCACCGCGTACCACGAGGGCGGACACGCCCTGGTCGCGGCGGCCTCCCCGAACTCCGACCCGGTCCACAAGATCACCATCCTGTCCCGCGGCCGGGCCCTGGGCTACACCATGGTCCTGCCCGACGAGGACAAGTACTCCACGACGCGCAACGAGATGCTCGACCAGCTGGCGTACATGCTGGGCGGCCGCGCGGCCGAGGAACTGGTCTTCCACGACCCGACCACGGGCGCCGCGAACGACATCGAGAAGGCCACTGCCACGGCCCGAGCGATGGTCACGCAGTACGGCATGACGGAGCGCCTCGGCGCGATCAAGTTCGGCGGTGACAACACCGAGCCGTTCCTGGGCCGCGAGATGGCGCACCAGCGCGACTACTCGGAAGAGGTCGCTGCGCTGGTCGACGAAGAGGTCAAGAAGCTCATCGAGACCGCGCACAACGAGGCCTGGGAGATCCTCGTCGAGAACCGCGACGTCCTCGACAACCTGGTCCTCGCACTGCTGGAGAAGGAGACGCTGGGCAAGGAGGAGATCGCCGAGATCTTCTCGACCATCGTCAAGCGCCCGGCCCGCCCCGCGTGGACCGGCTCCGCCCGCCGCACCCCGTCGACCCGCCCGCCGGTGCTCTCTCCCAAGGAGCTCCAGCTGACGAACTCGGCGAACGGCACCTCTACCGGCACCGTCTCCACGGAGAAGGGCATCGAGGTGGCTCCGGAGGACCGCCCCGAGGTCTGACCTCCGCCCCCGGAATGGATGCCGCGCCCCACCAGGTTCTAGCCTGGTGGGGCGCGGCATTTTCGTATGCCCGTGTGACGAAGACAGGAACGAGGCACAGATGACCGACCCAGTGACCCTGGACGGCGAGGGCACGATCGGCGAGTTCGACGAGAAGCGCGCCGAGGCCGCCGTCCGCGAGCTGCTCATCGCGGTCGGCGAGGACCCGGACCGCGAAGGCCTCCTGGAGACCCCGGCCCGCGTGGCGCGCGCGTACCGGGAGATCCTGGCCGGCCTGTGGCAGCGACCGGAGGACGTCCTGACGACGACGTTCGACCTCGGGCACGACGAGATGGTCCTGGTGAAGGACATCGAAATCGTAAGTTTGTGCGAACATCATCTGCTCCCGTTCCATGGCGTAGCCCATGTGGGCTACATCCCGGCCGAGAGCGGCAAGATCACGGGGCTGTCGAAGCTGGCGCGCCTCGTCGAGGTCTACGCCCGCCGCCCGCAGGTGCAGGAGCGCCTGACCACGCAGGTCGCGGACTCCCTGATGGAGATCCTTGAGGCGCGCGGCGCGATCGTCGTCATCGAGGCCGAGCACATGTGCATGTCGGTCCGCGGTATCCGCAAGCCGGGTGCCAAGACCACCACCTCGGCCGTCCGCGGCCAGCTCCGCGACCCCGCCACCCGCAATGAGGCGATGAGCCTCATAATGGCGCGCTAGCCGGATTGTCAGTCCTGCCCGATACCGTCCCTGACCAGATCGCTCTGGTCAGGGGGTGCCGGTCATGGGGGGCTTGCCGAGCAAGCAGATCGTGAACGCCGTCGGAGGTTGCGCGACGGCACGGGACGTCGGTGTCGGGGACCGGCTCTGGACGTTGGACGGTGACCGGACAGTGCAGACGGCCGTCACCGCCGTCGCGGCCGTCAAGGCCCGTGAGCTGCGGGACGTGGTGACCGACCGCCTGACGTTCACCGTCGCGGCGGACCAGTTGCTCGGGACGCCTGACGGCTGGGTCCACGCGGCGGACGCCCTGGGCACGGTGCTCGCCTGGACGCCGGCTCGGAAGCTCTGTCGGCAGCGCCTGGACGTGCGCCCGGGCTACCCGCTCGGCTACTTCGTGGGTGCGACCTGTGCCGACGGCACGGTCGGGAAGAACTACGTCTCCCTCGTGGTGAACGAGGAGGGGTTCGCCGCCCGCTACGCGGCGAGCCTGACGGCGGCTACCGGTCTGGCCGCCCGACTGGAGCCCGTCACGCGGCCCTCCGGCTATCTCCGGCGTGACTTACCGGGCTTCCGGGTACGTGTGGTGTCTTCCTACCTCGCCGACCTCATGCGCCAGTACGTCGGCGGTGACGCGCACCATCTGCGGCAGAGGTTTCCGAGGGTCGTTCTCCGTGATCTGGAAACCTTCGAGGGGTTCCTGGCCGGCTATGCCGACGGCGACGGCTTCCGCCACAAGCGGTGGCACGGCCGCACGGTCGTGAGCGCGAACGTGCCGTTCCTGGCGGAAATCGCCTCGGTCATCGGGGCCAGGTTCACCCCGTGCGCGAGTGGCGCCGCCTCGCAGCTCGTGATCACCGACCGCTGGCAGCGACGGGGCACGTTCGAGGCCGAGCAGCACCCGGTCGGGCTCGTCGAGGCGGGGTGGGTCGCGGTCGTCGACGTACGACCCCGGAAGGCGGAGGGCACGAAGCCCTTCACGCTCTACAGCTACCGCCTCGCGCCCCACCCCGGGTTCCTCGTGAACGGGCACCTCGTCCGGACGGACCGGTGAGGGGGTCAGGCGCGGGCGGGGGCCTTGTCGTCGTCGTTGTCGTCCGGGAGGCGGCAGACGCGCTCCAGGAAGAGGGCGGCGGCGATGACGGCGGCGCCGGCGAGGACCGCGAAGCCCGCGTAGATGGCCTGGTCGCGGCGGGCGGGGACCTCCAGGGCCTCGGTGGCGAGGAAGATGCCCACGCCGCCGTAGAGGCCGCTGACGACCGCCGAGACCAGCGCGCTGGCCTGGCCGAAGACCACCGCGCGGGCCGCCATCAGCGGCTCGACGCCCTTGGCGCCGGGCCGCCGCTCGCGCTGGGCCTTCAGCCGGGCGCGCAGCGAGAGGGCGGTCGCCAGCAGGACCACGGCGATCACGGCGAGCACGATGGGTGCCGCGAGGGGCACGCCGGGCAGGCTGCCGTACGCGTTCCAGAGCTTCGCTGCGGACCAGGCCAGGACCGCGGCGATCACGAAGATCCCGGCCAGGACCTTCAGCCTCAGTTGCTTCACGTTGCCCGTTCCCCGCTTTCCGCTCCTCCGGCAGTCCACAGGCTAACGACTATTCGGGCAGGCGCAGTTCCAGGTCGCCGCGCGGCGCGACGCCGGCGGTGCCGAGGGCCGTGAGCAGGGCGGCCACCGGGCCGTGGCCGGGGATCTGGGCGGCCGGGTCCATGTCGTGCCAGGGGGCCAGTACGAAGGCGCGCTGGTGGGCCCGCGGGTGCGGGAGGGTGAGGACCGGGTCCTCGGAGAGCACGTCGGCGTAGCTGATGATGTCGACGTCGATGGTGCGGGGGCCCCAGCGCTCCTCGCGGACGCGGTCGAAGGCCTCCTCGATGGCCTGGCCGCGCTCCAGCAGGGAGCTGGGCGGCAGCGTGGTCTTGAGGATCACGACGGCGTTGAGGTACGAGGGCTGGGAGCCGGGGTCGACGCCCCAGGGCTCGGTCTCGTAGACGGGGGAGACGGCCTTGACCCGGACGCCGGGGGTGTCGCCGAGGGCGTCGATGGCGCCCTGGAGGGTGTCCAGGCGGTTGCCGAGGTTCGAGCCGAGGGCGACGACGGCGAGTTTGGGGTTGGACAGTGTCACGTCCGCCGCGTCGACGGTCTCCACCACGGAGGCGGGCACGGGCTGGACGGTGGGATCGCTCTGGGCGTGGTTCATCCGCGGCTCCGGGTGATGGTGATGGTCACGTCGTCGAAGGGGACCGTGATCGGCGCGTCCGGCTTGTGGACGACGACCTCGACCTCGGCGACGGCCTCGTGCTTCAGGCACTGCTGGGCGATCCGCTCGGCGAGGGTCTCGATCAGGTCGACGGGCTCGCCCTGGACCACGTCGACGACCTCTTCGGCCACCACGCCGTAGTGGACGGTCTTCGCCAGGTCGTCGTCGGCCGCCGCGGGGCGGGTGTCGATGTGCAGCACCAAGTCGACGATGAAGGTCTGGCCCTCCTCGCGCTCCCGGGGGAAGACGCCATGGTGCCCGCGGGCCTTCAGGCCGCGCAGCGCGACACGATCCACGCGAATCACTCCTGCTTTTCGTAGGTTCTTCCGGTCCCGGGACTGCCCGGGACCTTGGGCCTACGCCGAGTGCGGTCGGCGTCGTCCTCCTTCGAATCTACCTGCGAAGGACGGCACCGCTTGCCCATGGGGGTCAGGAGGGGCCGTTTTCCTCGTCTTCTTCGGACTCGGTGAGGACGGGAGAGGCGTGGTGGGACCACACGCGCCACCCCTCGGGTGTGCGTCGGAACACATTCGTCGCGACGACCAGCTGGCCGACGAGCGGGCCGAGCTCGCCGCCGTCCTCGGCGGGGCCGCCGCTGAGGATGTTCTCGGTGCAGGTGACCACGGCGGTGTCGCCGATCACGGTGACCTTGGTGTCGGTCAGGAAGAACTGGATGTACTCCGTGTTCGCCATGATCAGCGCGTAGGAGCGGAGCACCTCGCCGCGGCCGCTGAGGGCGGGCCAGCCGGGGTGGACGCAGGAGATCTCGTCGTCCAGCCAGAGGGCGGACAGCCCGTCGAAGTCGCCGCGTTCCATCGCCTCGTAGAAGGCCGTGTTGGCCTGTTCGACGGCGTCGATGTCGGACTGGGGACGGGTCACCGGGCGGCGCCCTCGACGGCGCGGGCGACGCGTACGGCGTCGGCGGTGGCCCGTACTTCGTGGACGCGGACGGCCCAGGCGCCTTCGTGGGCGGCGATGGCGGAGACGGCGGCGGTGGCGGCGTCCCGCTCGCGGGCGGGCGGCGGGGCGGCGCCGTCCGCGCCGGCCAGCACCCGGCCGAGGAAGCGCTTGCGGGAGGCGGCGACCAGGACGGGCCGGCCGAGGGCCCGCAGCTCGCGGAGGTGGGCGACCAGCGCGAGGTCGTGTTCCGCCTGCTTGGCGAAGCCGAGGCCGGGGTCGACGACCAGGCGTTCGGGGGCGATGCCGCCGTCGATCACGGCGTCCATGCGGGCCCGCAGCTCGGTGGTGACCTCGGCGACCACGTCGTCGTAGACGGCGCGGCTGTTCATGTCCTTGCTGAAGCCGCGCCAGTGCATGACCACGAAGGGGACGCCGGTGTCGGCGACGGCGGGGATCATGCGCGGGTCGGCGAGGCCGCCGCTGACGTCGTTGACCAGGACGGCGCCTGCGGCGACGGCCTGCTCGGCGACGGCCGCGCGCATGGTGTCGACGGACACGGTGACGCCTTCGGAGGCCAGTCCGCGTACGACGGGCACGACGCGGCGCAGCTCCTCGTCGGCGTCGACGCGGGTGGCGCCGGGCCGGGTGGACTCGCCGCCGACGTCGACGAGGTCGGCGCCCTGGGCGACGAGGTCGAGGCCGCGCTTGACGGCGGCGGTGGTGTCGAACCAGTGGCCGCCGTCGGAGAAGGAGTCGGGGGTGACGTTGACGACCCCCATGACCGCGCAGCGGTCCCACTCGGGCAGGCCGGTGACCCGGCCCCTGGCGTCCGCTCCCGGCAACGTGTTCATGGCATCAAGGGTAGGGCCGTCGGGGTGGCCCCACGCAGCCCGGACCTCGCGGCCGCGCAGCCCGCCTGCCCGCCCGCGCAGTCCGGCTCGTCCGCCCGCGCAGTCCGCTCGCGCGCTCACGCGGTCCCCCCGCCCGCTCACGCAAGCCCGCCCTCGCCGCTCACGCAGCCTGGACCTCGCACTCCTCGGCCCGGGTACGGGCCGTCCTGGCCGGTACGGGGGTTGCGGCGGCCGGTGCCGGGGCGGCGGTCAGGTGCTGGCACGGCCTCGGCTGCCGCGCGGGGCGGCGGCGCGGGAAGAGCCGGGGCAGAGCGAGGGTGACGAAGCCCTCGGCCTGCATGGCGGCGAAGCCGATGCGGGGCAGATCGCGGGTGGTGCGGAAGACGACGAAGCGGGGCTCCCAGCGGGGGCGGAACTTCGCGTTGAACTTGTACAGCGACTCGATCTGGAACCAGCGGGAGAGGAACACCAGCAGCCCGCGCCACATGCGCAGCACCGGTCCGGCGCCGATCTTCTCGCCGCGGGCGAGCGCGGAGCGGAACATCGCGAAGTTCAGCGAGACCCGCTCGATGCCGAGCTGGGGGGCCGCGGCGAGGGCGGCGACGATCAGCAGTTCGTTCATGCCGGGGTCGGCGGAGCGGTCGCGGCGCATCAGCTCCAGCGACATGCCGTCCTGGCCCCAGGGGACGAAGTGCTGGATGGCCTTGAGGTCGCCGTAGGGGCTGGTGTCGCCCTCCTCGGTGCGGTGGGCGGTGACGATGACGCAGTCGCCGTCGCCGGGGTCGCCGACCCGGCCCAGCGCCATGGAGAAGCCGCGCTCGGTGTCGGTGCCGCGCCAGGCCTCGGCGGCGCCGCGGACGGCGGCCAGCTCGTCCTCGGTCAGTTCGGCGACCCGGCGCACTTTGGTCGTGTAGCCGTTGCGCTCGATGCGCTTGACCATCTGGCGGACGTTGCGCATGGCGCGGCCGCCGAGGGAGAAGTCCTTGACGTCGACGATGGCCTCGTCGCCGAGTTCCAGGGCGTCCAGGCCGGTTTCGCGGGTCCAGACCTCGCCGCCGGTCTCGCTGCAGCCCATGACGGCGGGGGTCCAGGAGTGGGCTCGGGCCTCCTCCATGAACCGCTCGATGGCGCCGGGCCAGGCCTCGACGTCGCCGATGGGGTCGCCGGAGGCGAGCATCACGCCGGAGACGACGCGGTAGGTGACGGCGGCCTTGCCGCTGGGGGAGAAGACGACGGCCTTGTCGCGGCGGAGGGCGAAGTGGCCGAGGGAGTCGCGGCCGCCGTGCCGGGTGAGCAGCTCGCGGAGGCGGGACTCGTCCTCCTCGGTGAGGCGGGCGGCCGGGTGCTCGGGGCGGAAGGCGAGGTAGATGGTGGTGAGGGCGGTCAGCATGCCGAGGGCGCCGAGGGAGTAGCCGACGGTCCAGCTCACCCGTCCGGCGTAGTCGACGGGGCCTTCGATGCCGAAGAGGCCGTAGACGACGTGGGTGAGCTGCTCGGCGATGCCGGGGTCGCCGATGACGCGGCGCGGGTGCGAGTTGACGATGACCAGGCCGAGGCCGATGGACCCGGCGCTCATCAGCACGAAGTTGGCCAGGGCCTTCCAGCGGCTGCGCGGGTCCGGCAGGGCGTCGAACTCGCTCCGGTGCCGCAGCAGCAGGGCGAGGAGCGCGGCGGCGATCAGGACGCCGATGACGGAGTGCCGGTAGGTGAACTGCGCCACGGCGCCGGCCGGCAGCAGCACGACCGCGGCGCGCCAGGCGCGGCGCTTGCGCCGCTTGAGCCCGTGCGCGAGGAGGAGCAACAGCACGCCGGCGCTGATCGCGAGGGCCGCGGCGAACGGGCCCAGGGCGCCGGGGAGCACCTCGGCGACGGCGTGGACCCGGCTGTGGCGGAACCGCGGGAAGACGCCCGCGGCGATGTCGAGCAGGCCCACGAGGGTGCAGGCCGTGCCGACGAGACGGGGTACGGACTCGGGACGTGGGCCGCGGAGGAAGCGGCGCACCTGGCTCGGAACCTGTCCCGACTTATCGCCATCTATCCTGCTAGACATCGCTTCCTGCAGCTCCGCGAGAGATCCTGAGACCGAAGGCCACAGCGGCTTCCGGACATGTGCGACCACTAGGACGGCACAGAGCGGGAGCGGGTTCACTGACGCAAGAAGAAAAAACTCGTCCCGCCTTCAGAAAGTCGCTGACTGCATCATGGGTCTCACCAGCAATACGGTTCTGGCGCTGGCCGTCGCCGCGGGGGTGCTGCTCTTCGCGGCCACCGTCTGGTTCTGGCCGCGGTTGTCGGGCCGCACGTGGCGTGCGGTGCTCGGCCGGGTGGCGCTGCTGCTCGCGACGCAGCTGGCGCTCTTCTCCGCCGTGGGACTCGCCGCGAACAAGTCCTTCCTCTTCTACGGCTCGTGGGCCGATCTGCTCGGCCAGGAGACGGAGCCGGGCGTGGTCGTCGACCACTCGGCCGGCAGCAGGGACATCAGGGTGGTCGGCACGCAGAAGCTGGACGTGCCGGGCGGTGCCCGTCCGGCGGTCGGCGGTCAGATACAGAAGGTGGTCGTCGCCGGGGAGAAGTCGAAGATCACCAGCCCGGCGTACGTCTACCTGCCCCCGGAGTACTTCCAGCCGCAGTACGCCGGGAGGAACTTCCCCGCGTCGATCGTGCTGACCGGCTACCCGGGCACCGCGGAGAACCTGATCAAAGGGCTGAACTACCCGATGACGGCCTACAAGCAGGCCAAGGCGGGGAAGATGCGGCCGATGATCCTGGTGATGCTGCGGCCGACCGTGGCGCCCCCGCGGGACACCGAGTGCGTGGACATACCCGGTGGCCCGCAGACCGAGACCTTCTTCGCCAAGGACCTGCCCAAGGCCGTCACGGAGACGTACCGGGTGGGCAAGGAGGCCCGGAACATGGGCTTCATCGGCAATTCGACCGGCGGCTACTGTGCCCTGAAGATGGGCATCCACCACGCGGAGACCTTCGGTGCCGCCGCGGGCCTGTCCGCGTACTACAAGGCCGCCGAGGACCCGACCACCGGTGACCTCTTCCACGGCGACAAGGCCCTGCGGGCCCGCGCGAACCTGCTGACCAGCCTGAAGGCGAAGCAGCCCGCGAAGACCTCGTTCCTGGTGACCAGTTCGGAGACGGGCGAGGGGAACCTGGGCGACACGAAGAAGTTCATCGCGGACGTGAAGTCCCCCGACCGGGTCTCGTCGATCATCCTCGACAGTGGCGGCCACAACTTCAACACCTGGCGCCGCGAGATACCGCCGATGCTGGTGTGGATGAGCGGCCGCATCCAGGCCTGAGGCCCTGAGGCCTGAGGCCCTGAGGTCCGGGCTGTGGGATCCTCTTCAGGCGTCCGCCGAGGCCCGCCGCAGCGCGCGGTGCACCGACAGCGGGGTGAGTACGCCGACCAGCGCGCCCGAGCCGGGGTCCGTGACCCCCACCCGCCCGGAGTCCTCCTGGAGCAGGAGCGCGAGCGCCTCCCGCAGCGAGGCGCCCAGGGGGATCCGTACGCCGGGAGCGCCGTCCTCCGGATCCGCGGGCTCCAGGTCGGTGCGCCCGACGGGGGTGACCGCGAGCCGTTTCAGGCCGCGGTCGGCGCCGACGAAGGAGGCCACGTACGGGGTGGCGGGGGAGCCCAGCACCTCGGCGGGGGCGGCGAACTGCTCGATGGTGCCGTGTCCGTAGACGGCGATCCGGTCGCCGAGCCGGACGGCCTCCTCCAGGTCGTGGGTGACGAGCAGGATCGTCTTGCGGACCGTGCGCTGGAGGGCGAGGAACTCGTTCTGGAGGCGTTCGCGGACGACCGGGTCCACCGCCCCGAAGGGTTCGTCCATGAGCAGCACCGGCGGGTCGGCGGCCAGGGCGCGGGCCACGCCGACGCGCTGGCGCTGGCCGCCGGAGAGCTGCTCGGGGTAGCGGGGGCCGTACACCGCCGGGTCGAGGCCGACGAGTTCGAGGAGTTCGGCGGCGCGGGCCCGGGCCCGGTCCTTCTTCACGCCCAGGAGGTGTGGGACGGTGGCGGTGTTCTCCAGCACGGTCTTGTGCGGGAAGAGGCCGACCTGCTGGATGACGTAGCCGATGCGGCGGCGGAGTTCCACCGGGTCGGCGCCGGCGATGTCGTGGCCGTCGAGGAGGATCCGGCCGGAGCTGGGCTCGATGAGCCGGTTGACCATCTTCATGGTGGTGGTCTTGCCGCAGCCCGAGGGGCCGACGAGGGTGACGAGTTCGCCCTCCGCCACCTCGAAGGAGAGGTCGTCGACGGCGGTGGTGCCGTCCTCGTACCGCTTGCCCACCTGCTCGAATCGGATCACGCATGCCATCCTCGCGCATCCCGGACGGCCCTGTGTGAAGGGAGTGTTGCCCGCGTGCGAAGGATCCCGGGTGTTGTCGGTGACCGGGGTTATGGTCGGGAGCGAGACGGGGGGTGAAGGGATGGCAGCGCCGAACTGCCTGGTCGCGAACGACTGGATCTGCTGGGAGTACGTCCGTTCGCGCAGCCAGGAGTTGACCGACGCCACGCTGCAGCACGTGTGGATCACGCTCGCCTCGGTGCTGATCGGGGTGGCCGTGTCCGTGCCGCTCGCGCTCCTCGCGCGGCGCGGGCGGCGGTGGGCGGCGCCCGTGCTGACCGTGACCACCCTGCTCTACACGGTGCCCTCGCTGGCGATGTTCTCGCTGCTGCTGCCGCTCTTCGGACTGTCGGCGGCGCTCGTGGTGACCGGGCTGGTGCTGTACTCCCTGACGATCCTGGTGCGGAACGTGCTGGCCGGTCTTGAGGCCGTGCCGGAGGAGGTCCGGGAGGCGGCCCGCGGGATGGGGTACGGGCCGGGGCGGCTGCTGTGGCAGGTGGAACTGCCTCTGGCCCTGCCCGCGTTGCTGGCCGGGGTGCGCATCGCGACCGTCTCGACGGTGGCGCTGACCACGGTGGGCTCGATCGTCGGCCAGGGCGGGCTGGGCAATCTCATCGCGCCGGCCGTGCAGAGTTCGTTCAAGGCGCAGGTGCTGACCGCCTCCGTGCTGTGCGTGCTGCTGGCGCTGGCCGCCGATCTGCTGCTGCTCGGCGTGCAGCGGCTGGTGACGCCCTGGACCCGTGCGGCGAAGGGGGCCTGAGCGATGTCCGTACCCGCCGAGACCTGGCGGTGGCTGAGCGACTCCGGGCACTGGTCGGGGGACTCGGGCGTGTGGCACCGGCTCGCGGAGCACGCGTACGTCAGCGGGGTCGCGCTCGCGGTGGCCTGCGCGGTGGCGCTGCCCCTGGGGCTGTGGCTGGGCCATGTGGGCCGGGGCGGGGCGCTGGCCGCGCAGGTGTCCAACGTGGGGCGTGCGGTGCCGGTGTTCGCGGTGCTGGCGCTGTTCATGGTCTCCCCGCTGCGGAACGCCGGGTACCTCCCGACGATCACGGCGCTGGTGCTGTTCGCGGTGCCGCCGCTGCTGACCAACGCGTACGTGGGCGTGCGGGAGGTGGACCGGAGTGTGGTGGAGGCCGCCCGGGGCATGGGCATGTCCGGCGGGCAGGTGTTCCGGCGGGTCGAACTGCCGCTGGCCAGGCCGCTGGTGGTGACGGGGCTGCGGTCCGCTGCGGTGCAGGTCGTGGCCACGGCGACCATCGCGGCCATGGTCGGCCAGGGCGGTCTCGGGCGGATCATCACCGCCGGCTTCACCACGTACGACACCCCGCAGGTCGTGGCGGGGGCGCTGCTGGTGGCCCTGCTGGCCCTGGTCGTCGAGGGGGTGCTGGTGCTGGGCGACCGGCTGCTGTGGCCGGTCCGCCGCCGCTGACCCGTGCCCGTGGCCCGTATCCCGCGTTTCCGAGCCCCCGACCGTCCGCCGTCCGCCGTTCGTCACCCTGCTGTGATCGGAGTTCTCATGTCCAAGACCACGCGCCTGCTCGGCGCCGCACTCGGGGTGCTGGCCCTGACCGGTTCGCTCGCCGCGTGCGGCGGCGAGAGCCTGGAGAAGAGCAGGGAGGGCGGCTCCTCGGCCCCTGCCGGCTCGGGCGGGAAGAAGGGCTCGCTGGTCATCGGCGCTGCCGGGTTCACCGAGTCCAACGTGCTGGCGGAGCTCTACGCCCGGGTGCTGGAGGACGCCGGGTACGGCACCTCGATCAAGACGGTGAGCAACCGCGAGCTGTACGAGCCGGCCCTGGAGAAGGGCGACATCGACGTCGTGCCGGAATACGCGGCCACGCTCGCCGAGTTCCTGAATGCCAAGGTGAACGGCCCGAAGGCACCCGAGGAGAAGCCGGTCGCGTCGAGTGACGTGGCGGCCACGGTGGCCGCTCTGGAGAAGCTCGCGGGCCCGCTGGGGCTGAAGGCCCTTCCGGCTGGCGGCGCGGTCGACCAGAACGCCTTCGCCGTGAGCAGGGAATTCGCCCGGAAGAACAACGTGAAGACCCTTTCGGACCTCGGCAGGTCGAAGCTGAAGGTGAAGATCGCGGCCGGTGACGAATGCGCGGTTCGGCCCTTCTGCGCGGTGGGTCTGAAGGCCACATACGGAATCGATGTTTCCGGTATCGATCCCAAGGGAGTCGGCACGCCGCAGGCCAAGCAGGCCGTCAAGGACGGCGTTGACCAGCTGGTTCTCACCACGACCACCGACGCGACGCTGGACGCTTTCGGGCTGGTCCTGCTGGAGGACGACAAGAAGCTGCAGAACGCCGACAACGTCCTTCCGGTGGTGAATGCGAAGGATGCCGGAAGTCCCGAGATCGCCGCCGCGCTCGGTAACTTGACCAAGGTCCTGACCACGGCGGATCTGGTCGAACTCAACCGCAAGGTCGACGCGGAGCGGGCCAAACCGGCCGATGTCGCCGAGGCGTACTTGACGGAGAAGGGGCTGATTGCGAAGTAGCCCTTCCGCGTAGGGGTAACCGCCTGGGAACAGATTGCCGGGCGGTTACCCCACGGCATGCCCACGCACTGTAAATTTCAGGCCATGCCACGTGGACGCCACCGCCATTCGCCGCCCCTGCACAGGCTGCTGACCCCCACGACAGTCGCCGGTGTGTCGCTCACGAGCGCCGCCGTCGCCTGGCTGCTGGCGGAACCGGTGGCCCTCCGCCTCCTGGTCGCCCTCACCGCGGCCGCCGGCGTGACCGGCGCCGTCGTGATGCGCAACTGGGACCGGGCCGCGGGCCGTCGCGTCGCCGAGCTGACCCGCGAGCGGGTGCGCGAGGAGTGGCGCAGCGAGGACCGCATCGCGGAGCTGGAGTCCGAGCTGGAGGAGTCCCGCGCGGTACGGGCCCGGCTGGACGCCAAGCTGCGGGCCAAGCGGGTCGAACTGGCGGGCCTGCGAGGGGAGCACGCGGCCCTGCTGCGCCGCTACGCCACCGCGGAGACCGAGCGCGCCAGCGCCCTGGAGGGGCGCCGCCTGCTCGCCATCGAGGTCTCGGCGCCCGCCGGCGCCAAGGAGCTGCCGGCCCCCTCCGAGGAGCGTACGGCGGCCGGTGCCCCGACCGCGGTGGGCTACGCCCGCGCGCACGCGGCGATGGCCGCGCTGGCCCGCAAGGCCGCGGCGAGGAAGCAGACCAGGGCGGTGGGCCCCGGCAGGACCCCGGCGGCCCTGCCCGCCCCGCGCCCCGGCGGCGACGGCAACGGCGGCGGCGATGGTGACGGGGGCGGCAAGGGCACGGGCAACCGGTCCGGCGCCGGGGCCTCCGCGGGAGACGGCGCCGGTGCCGGCTCCGACGCCCCGGCCGCACCCGAAGGCGAGCACGCCCGGCCCGGCGCCCCCGCGCTGCCCGAGCGTCGCCGGCAGGCCGTGGTCGCCCCGTACGCGGGGTCCCGTACGGCCTCCCGCGTGGAGGGCGGCTTCGACTTCTTCGGCACCAAGACCGCGGCCCAGGCCAAGGCCGCCATCGAGGCCGTGCAGAACGAGGACCTCGCCGACGTGGTCGGCGCCGAGGCCCTCGCGGTCCACAAGGCGGAGTCGGCCGACCCGGAGTTCAAGCCGCGCGAGGCCGGCCACCGCGCCGTCGGCCAGGTCATCGACCTGACCGCACACGACGAGACCGAGGCCATCGACGTCGGCGCCCTGCGCACGGCGATCTCGTAGGCCCCGAGGGGCCACGGGCGAGGAGGGCGCGGCCGGGGCCGACCGCCACCCCGTCTTCCTCGATGCCCTCGCCACCACCCCGCCCGAAGTGCAGGGCCAGGCGCTGGAGTTCGGCCTCGCCGCCCTGCTGGACGGCCTGGACGGCCTGGACGGCCTGGACGTCCTGATCGTCCGCCGCTCCGGAGCGCAGGAACCGCCGGCTCAGCCCGCTCAGTCTGCCGGTCCGCTCAGCCCGCTCGGCCCGCGTAGGTCCCGATCAGCCGGGCCAGGTGCTCGCCCGCCGTGTGCAGCGGCGCCTCGTCCCGGGTGACCTGGGCGGTCACCTCGGCACCTTCGAGGGTGTTGATGACGGTCACGGCCAGCTGCCGGGCGTCGGCCTCGGCGATCCCGCCCGCGACCAGCCGCTCCGCCACGATGGCCTGCCAGTCGCGGAAGGCGCGGGCGCAGGCCTCCTGGATGTCGGGGAGCCGGTCGAGGGTCTCCAGCGCGGTGGCCGTCACGGGGCAGCCGTCCGCCCACTGGGAGCCGTGCAGGGCCTTCGCGAGCAGCGCGGCGACGGCCCGTACCGCCTCGGCCGGGTCCGTCTCCGACTCCAGGCCCTCGCGGAGCAGTGCCGCGAACTCCTCGTTGCCGAACTGGACGGCGGCCACGGCCAGTTCCTGCTTGCCGCCGGGGAAGAAGTGGTAGAGCGAGCCGAGGGTGGCCTCCGCCTCGCGCACGATCTGCTTGATCGGCGCGTTCTCGTACCCCTGGTGCTGCATCAGCCGTGACGCGGTCCTGACCAGGCGGTCCCTTGTCCCCAGTGTCATGGGCGCAGCGTACCCCACGCCCTAAATAGAGCGTTCGCTCTAGAGCCTGTGCTACGGTCGGCCCCACGTTCTGGATAGAGCGTTCGTTCTAGTGGTGCTTCACGAGTGTCTCAAGGGGAGAGTCATGGGCAAGCGAGCTGTGAGCGTGATCGGTCTGGGCCCGATGGGGCAGGCCATGGCCGAGGCCTACCTGGCCGCCGGCTACGAGGTGACCGTCTGGAACCGCACCGCCGCCAGGGCCGAGCCCCTGGCCGCGCGCGGCGCCATCGTGGCCGGCACGGTGGCGGAGGCGCTGTCCGCCGGGGGACCGGTGTTGCTGAGCCTGATCGACACCGACGCGATGTACCCGACGCTCGGCGACGCCGACCTCTCGGGGCGGGTGCTGGTCAACCTGTCGTCCGACAGCCCGGAGAAGGTGCGGGCGGCCGCGCGGTGGGCGGCCGGGCGGGGCGCCTCGTACCTGGTCGGCGCCATGAACATCCCGCCCTCGGGCATGGGCAAGCCCGAGTCCTCCGCCTTCTACAGCGGTCCGCGCGAGCTGTACGAGGCCCTGCGCGCCGATCTGGAGGTGCTGACCACCCCCGACTTCCGGGGTGAGGAGCCGGGGCTGGCGGCGCTCTACTACCAGCTCAACATGGTGGTGTTCTGGAGCTCCATGACCGGCTGGCTCCAGGCGGTGGCGCTGGCGGAGGCCAACGGCCTGACGGCCGCCGACTTCCTGCCGTACGCCACGTACACCGCCGACAGCATGCGCGGGTTCATGGACTTCTACGCGCCCCGCGTCGACGCGGGCGACCACGGCGGTGAGGTCGACCGGCTCACGATGTGCCTGGCCAGCGTGGAGCACATCCTGCACACGCTGGAGGACTCGGGGAACGACACCTCGGTCCTGGCGGCGCACGCCGAACTCTTCCGGCGCGGGGTCGCCGCCGGGCACGGCGCCGACAGCAGCACCAGCCTGGTGCGGCTGCTGCGGGCGCCCGCGGCAGCCTGACCGCCCGCGGCAGCCTGACCGCCCGCGGGGCCGGATGCCGCCGGCGGCACGGTCCCGGCGCCACCGGCCGGGCGCCGGGGTCCGGCCGGTGGCGCCTACTTGTCGATGTCGCCCACGACGAAGAAGAGCGAACCGAGGATCGCGACCATGTCCGCGACCAGGGTGCCGGGCAGCAGCTCCACCAGCGCCTGGATGTTGTTGTAGGAGGCGGAGCGCAGCTTCAGGCGGTACGGCGTCTTCTCGCCCTTCGAGACGAGGTAGTAGCCGTTGAGGCCCAGCGGGTTCTCGGTCCACGCGTACGTGTGGCCCTCGGGGGCCTTGAGGACCTTCGGCAGCCGCTGGTTGACCGGGCCCGGCGGCAGCTGCTCCATCCGGTCGAGGCAGGCCACGGCGAGGTCGAGCGCGTTGTGCGTCTGGTCGAGGAGCACCTCGAAGCGGGCCAGGCAGTCGCCCTCGGTCCTGGTGACCACCTTGAGCGTGTCCTGGAGCTCGCCGTAGGCCAGGTACGGCTCGTCGCGGCGCAGGTCGAAGTCGACGCCAGAGGCACGGGCGATCGGTCCGCTCACGCCGTACGCGTGGACCGTCTCGGCCCGCAGGACGCCGACCCCGCGGGTCCGGCCGCGGAAGATCTCGTTGCCGCGGACCAGGTCGTCGTACACGTCCATCCGGCTCTGGACGTCGGCGATGGCGGCGCGGGCGCGGCCCAGCCAGCCGAGCGGCAGGTCCTCCTTGAGGCCGCCGACCCGGTTGAACATGTAGTGCATGCGGCCGCCGGAGATCTCCTCCATGACCGCCTGGAGCTCCTCGCGCTCGCGGAACGCGTGGAAGATCGGGGTGATGCCGCCCAGCTCCAGCGGGTACGAGCCGAGGAACATCAGGTGGTTGAGCACCCGGTTCAGCTCGGCGAGCAGCGTGCGCATCCAGACGGCCCGCTCGGGGACCTCCATGCCGAGCATCCGCTCGACGGCCATGACCACGCCGAGCTCGTTGGAGAAGGCCGACAGCCAGTCGTGGCGGTTGGCCAGCATGACGATCTGGCGGTAGTCGCGCGCCTCGAAGAGCTTCTCGGCGCCGCGGTGCATGTAGCCGACCACGGGTTCCGCGCTGCTGATCCGCTCGCCGTCCAGGACGAGCCGGAGGCGCAGCACGCCGTGCGTGGAAGGGTGCTGAGGCCCGATGTTGAGCACCATGTCGGTGCTCTCCGCCGCGCCGCCGATGCCGACCGTGGTCTCCGTCATGGGGACAGTGTCTCAGTACCCGCGGTACGGGTTGCCGCAGCCCTACGCTGGGTGGATGGACACGGGGACGACGGGGGCGGGGCCTGCGGGCCGTCCGGGGGACGCGGGGCCGGAATGGGTGGGGCTGCCCGGGGGGCTGCTCACGCTGCGGAGGCTGCTGCTCGTGGTGTGGCTGGGCGTGCTGACGGTGGCCGTCGGGGTGCTGGCGGGGGTGCTGGCCGGGGCCGGGTGGGCGCTGTTCGCGCTGCTGCCGCTGGGGCTGCTGGTGTGGGGCTGGGTGGTGCTGGGGCGGAACTGGAAGTCCTGGCGGTACGCGGAGCGGGCCGACGACCTGCTGATCAGCCGGGGCGTGCTGTGGCGGGAGGAGACGGTGGTCCCGTACGGGCGGATGCAGCTGGTGGAGGTCACCTCGGGCCCGCTGGAGCGGCGCTTCGGGCTGGCCTCGGTCCAGCTGCACACGGCCGCCGCGGCCACCGACGCGCGGATCCCGGGCCTGGACCCGGCGGAGGCCGAGCGGCTGCGGGACCGGCTCACGGAGCTGGGCGAGGCCAGGTCGGCGGGGCTGTGACGGGGCCCGAGGAGGAGACGCGGACGGGCGCGGGGCCCGGGGCAGAGGCCCGGACGGGCGCGAGGTCCGGGGCAGAGGCCCGGATAGGTACGGGGCCCGGGGCAGAGGCCCGGACGGGTACGGCGGACGAGCGGACGGCCGGGGTCGAGGAGCGCCGGCTGCACCCTGTCACCCCCTTCCGGCGGGCCTGGGCGCCGGTGGCGCTGGTGGCGGGCGTCGCCATGCAGAACCCGGAGCGGATCCAGGAGTGGGGCGTCGGCCTCTCGTCCGGAAAGGGGGCGCTGATCGTGGCCGCCGCCGTGCCGGCAGCGGCCCTGTACGGGTTCCTGAGCTGGTGGTTCACGCACTTCGCGGTGACCGACACGGAGCTGCGGATCAGGACCGGGCTGCTGTTCCGCCGCACCGCGCACATCCGGCTCGACCGGCTCCAGGCGGTGGACGTCACCCAGCCGCTGCTCGGCCGGATCGCGGGCGTGGCGAAGCTGAAGCTCGACGTGGTCGGCACGGAGGACAAGGACGAGCTGGCCTTCCTGGGCGAGCGCGAGGCCCGCAGCCTGCGCGCCGAACTGCTGGCCCGGGCCGCCGGTTTCGCACCCGCGGAGGCGGCGCAGGTCGGCGAGGCGCCCGTACGCGAGCTGCTGCGCGTGCAGCCGCGGCAGCTCGCGCTCTCGCTGGTACTGAGCCTGTCGGTCGTGGCGTCGGTGGTGGCCGGCCTGGTCGCGCCCTTCGTGGTGTTGCGGTTCACCGGCAGCGTCTGGACCGCACTGGTGGTGCTGCTGCCGATCCTGGGCGGTGCGTGGGCGGCCAGTGCCGGGCGCTTCCTGGCCGAGTACGACTGGACGGTGGCCGAGTCGCCGGACGGGCTGCGCCTGGACCACGGGCTGCTGGACCGGGCGCACGAGACGGTGCCCCCGGGGCGGGTGCAGATGGTGCGGCTGGTCGAGCCGCTGCTGTGGCGGCGGCGCGGGTGGGTGCGGGTCGAGCTGGCGGTGGCGGGGTCGAAGAACGGCCTGCTGGTGCCGGTCGCCCCGCGGGAGGCCGCCGAGGCCGTGGTGGCGCGGGTGCTGCCCGGCGTGGACCTGGGTGCGCTGGCCTTCACCGCCCCGCCCGGGCGCCGGGCGCGCTGGGTGGTGCCGGTGTGGTGGAAGGGGTACGGGCTGGCGGTCTCGCCCGAGGTGTTCGCGGTGCGGCACGGGCGGCTGTGCCGTCGTACGGAGCTGGTGCCGCACGCGAAGGTGCAGAGCGTACGGCTGACCCAGGGCCCCTGGGAGCGGGCCCGGGACGTGGCGGACGTCCACGTGGACCACGGCGCGAACGGCACGGTCACGGCCCGGCTCCGGGGGTCCGCCGAGGCCGCCGGGGTGCTGGCCGCGCAGGCCGCCCGCTCCCGTACCGGCCGCCTGACGGCGGGTCCGGAGCGCTGGATGACCTGAAGGGGCCGGGAGGGTGCGGCTGGTCCGGTCGGCGGCGGGCCGGACGAGGGGTGCTGTGCGGCAGTCGTGGTAACCCTGTGTTGATCAGATGAGCAGAACGGTCACTCCGGGTAGCGCCAGTCCTGCGGATCCTCGACCCGATCCGCGACCGGCAACCAAGGGACCGTACCCATGAACCTGCGCTCTTCCCGCCTGACCACCGCCCTCCGCGTAGCCGCCCCGGCCGCCGCCGCTCTCACCCTGACCCTCGCCGTGGCGGGCCCGGCCAGCGCGAGCCCGTCGCTGGTCAGCCGCAGCGGCAGCGAGATCCTGTACTCGGCCCTGCCGGGCGAGGCCAACGACGTCACCTTCAGCGTCCTGGCTGGCCAACTGGTCGTCACGGACGCCGCGAGCCCCCTCACGCCGGGGCCCGGGTGCGTACGGATCAACGCCAACAGCGCCCGCTGCGGCGGCTCCGCGACCGTGACCCGGATCCGTGCCACCCTCGGCGACGAGGACGACCGCGCCGACAACCAGACCGCCATCGCCAGTGATCTCGACGGCGGGTCGGGCCAGGACGTCCTGCTCGGCGGCACCGGCACCGACCGGCTCACCGACCCCGACGGCTCGACCGCGGGCGGCACGCCCACCACCTTCAGCGGGAGGGCGGGCAACGACACGATCGTCTCCCGCAACCTCGGCTACGACAGGGTCGACTGCGGCGCGGGCTTCTTCGACGTCGTCATCGCCGACAACGCCGGCCTCGACACCATCGTGCCGCCGGTCCCGATGCAGCCGGGGAGCGGCTGCGAGTTCGTCCAGCGCTTCTAGTGCTGTGACCGCAAAGGTTCACCGTGTCGCGACGCCCGGCACGGCACCTCGCTGCGTTGTCGGACCACGCAGGTACGTCCAGTACGAGCCGTGGCCCTCCGCCTTGCGATGCACCGCACCGGACGCCGCGACCCGGCAAACCTTTCCGGCCACAGCACTAGACGCGGCCGCGCCCTCCGGACGGCTGGGTCCGGAGGGCGCCCGCCCTGCTCCGCGGCCCCTACTTGGCGGGCCCGCTGCCCGCCCGTACCAGCCCCGTCTCGTACGCGAGCACCACGACCTGCACCCGGTCGCGCAGGCCCAGCTTCGTCAGGATGCGCCCCACGTGCGTCTTGACCGTGGCCTCCGACAGCACCAGCCGCGCCGCGATCTCGCCGTTCGACAGCCCCTGCGCCACCAGCAGCATGACCTCGCGCTCGCGCTCGGTCAGCCGCTCCAGCTCCTTGTGCTGCGGCTCGGCGGTGGTCGTCGGCAGCATCGGCGCGAACCGGTCCAGCAGCCGGCGGGTCGTGGACGGCGCCACGACCGCGTCGCCGCTGTGCACGGAGCGGATCGCAGCCAGGAGTTCGCCCGGCGGGACGTCCTTCAGCATGAAGCCGCTGGCCCCCGCCTTCAGCCCGGAGAACGCGTACTCGTCCAGGTCGAAGGTGGTCAGGATGATGACCTTCGGGTGGGTCTCCGGCTCGCAGATCCGCCGGGTGGCCTCGACGCCGTCGAGCCGCGGCATACGGACGTCCATCAGCACCACGTCGACCTTCGTCGACCGCAGCACCTCCAGCGCCTCCAGGCCGTCGCCCGCCTCGGCCACGACCTCCATGTCCGGCTGGGCGGCGAGCACCATCCGGAAGCCCGTACGCAGCAGGACCTGGTCGTCGACCAGCATCACGCGGATGGACATCTCCTAGTTTCCTTTCCCCTTCAGCGGCAGCAGCGCGCTGATCCGGAAGCCTCCGCCCGGCCGCGGACCCGCGTCGAGCGTCCCGCCCACCATGCCGACACGCTCCCGCATGCCGATCAGGCCGTGCCCGGCGCCGTCGGCGCCGCCGTCCTCGTACAGCTCGTGCGCCGCGCCCCGCCCGTCGTCCTCCACCAGCAGGCCGAGGCCGTCGTCGAAGTAGACCAGCCGGACACTCGCCTCCGCCTCCGGCCCGCCGTGCTTGCGCGTGTTGGTGAGCGCCTCCTGCACGATCCGGTACGCCGTCAGCTCCACGCCGCTCGGCAGCGGCCGCGGGGTGCCCTCCACCTGGAAGTCCACCGTCAGCCCGGCCTGCCGGACCTGCTCGATCAGCACCTCGATCTGCTCGACGTCCGGCTGCGGCACGTAGTCCTCGGACTCCTGCGGCTCGCCGGTGCGCAGCACGCCCAGCAGCCGGCGCATCTCGGCCAGCGCCTGGCGGCCGGTGCCCGAGATGGTCTGGAGGGCCTCCTTGGCCTGCTCGGGCGCCACGTCCATGACATACGCCGCCCCGTCGGCCTGCACCACCATCACCGAGACGTTGTGCGCCACGACGTCGTGCAGCTCCCGCGCGATCCGGGCCCGCTCGGCGGCCACCGCCACCTTCGCCTGGGCCTCGCGCTCCTTCTCCAGCCGCCGGTTCCGCTCCTCCAGCTGCGCGAAGTACGCGCGCCGGGTGCGCACCGAGTCGCCGAGTACCCAGGCCAGCGCGAACGGCACCATCATCATGACCGTCAGGAAGATGTCGTTCGCCGGATCGGACCTGTTGAAGCCCCAGCGGACGGCCGCGAGCGGCGAGGCGAGCACCCCGAAGCCGAGGGCCGTGCGCGACAGCCAGCGCGGCAGGTCGGCGGCCGCGGCGACGGTGTAGAGGATGACCAGCATGGCGAGGTTCGCCAGCAGCGGCTCGACGCCCACGGCCAGCTGGAAGGCGCCCGCGCCGATGGTCAGCCACAGCATCGCCGCGGTGTGCTTGCGGCGCAGCGCCACGACGGTGCTCAGGGCGGCCACCGGGACCATCGCCAGCAGGCGGTGGGCCGTGCTCCCGCTCAGCGAGGCGACCTCCAGCGTGGAGATCCCGAAGAGCACCACAGCCCAGAAGCTGTCGACGCCCGTCGGGTGTCTGCGGAGGAAGTCGTAGAAGCGCTGCACGTAACCCAGAGTAGGGAAGGGGGATGGGTGCCGGAGTCAACCGGAGGAGCGATCCACCCCGCGGACGCGTACTCCCGAAGGTGGAGAGCACACCTAGCCTTTGTGGGGTGATCACCGAACGAGGAGGAGGACCCGTGCGGAGCTGGCGGCGGGCGATGGACGAGGCGCTGTACGGCCCCGGCGGCTTCTACGTGCGCCCCGGCGGCCCGGGCCCCGCGGGCCACTTCCGCACCTCGGTGCACGCCTCCCCCCTGTACGCGCGGGCCGTCGCCGCCCTGCTCCGCCGGGTGGACGCGGCCCTCGGTCACCCGGAGAGGCTGGACTTCGTCGACATGGCCGCCGGGCGGGGCGAGCTGCCGGCCGGGGTGCTGGCCGCGCTGGAGCCGCAGCTGGCGGCGCGCGTGCGCCCGTACGCCGTAGAGCGCGCTCCGCGGCCTGCGGGGCTGGACCCGCGCGTGACCTGGCTGGCCGAGCCGCCGGCCGGCACCACCGGACTCCTCTTCGCCAACGAGTGGCTCGACAACGTCCCGCTCGACGTGGTGGAGGGCGGCCGGTACGTGCTGGTCGCCCCGGACGGCACCGAGGCCCCGGGCGACCCGGTGGCGGGCGCGGACCTGGAGTGGCTGGAGCGGTGGTGGCCGGAGGGGGAGCGCGCCGAGGTGGGCCGGTCCCGGGACGAGGCCTGGGCGGCGGCGGCCGGCACGCTGGAGCGGGGCCTGGCGGTGGCCGTGGACTACGCCCACACGCGGGAGGCCCGCCCGCCGTACGGCACGCTCACCGGCTTCCGGGAGGGCCGCGAGGTGCGCCCGGTGCCGGACGGCGGCTGCGACATCACCGCCCACGTGGCGCTGGACGCCTGCGCCGGGCCCGGGGCGCTGCTGCTGACCCAGCGTGAGGCGCTGGCGGAGCTGGGGGTGTCGGGGGCGCGGCCGCCGCTGTCGCTGGCCGGCACCGATCCGGCGGGGTACGTACGGGCGCTCGCGGCGGCAGGCGAGGCGGCGGAGCTGACGGCGCGCGGGGGCCTGGGGGACTTCGGGTGGCTGCTGGAGGCCCGGGGCATCGGACACGTGCTGGGCGGGGGCGGGGACGTACCGGGCGAATGACGGAGGGGCCGGCGCCACCGCGTGGCACCGGCCCCTCCACAGGTCCTACTCGGTCACGCCGTGGTCGTGCCCGTCGTGCAGGCCGCCGCCGCTGCCCGCGTCGCCGTCCGTCGGGACGGAGACGACCGGCTTGCTGAGCGGGGCCAGGTCGTAGGCGTAGTGGCCGACCGCGTCGGCGATGACGTCGATGTTGATGTCGAACGCCTTGAGGTCGATGTTGTTGATGTCGTCGCCGGCGGCGTGGTAGTTCACGTCGTAGGCGACGCCCGCCTGGCCGCCGAACTTCGCGGCCTGGGCCTCGGTCTTGATGCCCTCGGCGCCGGTGAAGGTGCCGCCGGAGGGGATGCCGACCTCGATGAACGGCCCGTAGTCGGAGCGGCCGGTGAAGTCGGTGCCCTCGTGCGGGATGCTCTTGGAGTCGAGGAAGTCGGTGATCCCCTTCTCCAGCTGGGCCGAGCCCTCGGGGCCGGGGCCCGCGCCGGTGGCGTCCGAGTCGTCACCGTCGTACACGAAGTACGCGGCGTTCGGCGAGGCGATCATGTCGAAGTTCAGGTAGAGCTTGATCTGCTTCTTCTGCTCCTCGGAGAGCGAGGCCACGTACGCCTCGGAGCCCAGGAGGCCGAACTCCTCCGCGGACCACCAGGCGAACTTGACCTTGTTCTTCACCTTCTCCTTCGACTTGGCGAGGTTCAGGGCCACCTGGAGGATGCCCGCCGAGCCGGAGCCGTTGTCGTTGATGCCCGGTCCGGCCGCGACGGAGTCGAGGTGGGCGCCGAGGAAGACGGTGTTGTCGGCGTCGCCGCCCGGGGTCTCCGCGACGACGTTGAACGTCTTGCGGTTCTCGCGCAGCTCGCGGACGTCGAGGGTGACGGTCACCGGGCCCGCGGCGGCCTCGGCGGCCAGCGCCTCGCCGTCCGCCTGGGTGATGCCGCCGGTGGGGATCTTGCCGAGGGTCGGGTCGCCGATGGTGCCGTTGAGGCCGCCCGCGGTGTTGTTGTAGATGACCGCGCCGACCGCGCCCGCGGCGGCGGCGTTGGCCTGCTTGGCGGCGAAGGTGCAGCCGCCGCGCTTGATGAGGGCGATCTTGCCGGTGAAGGAGCCGGCGGCGAAGTCCCCGGGCTCGCAGCCGTGCGTGTTGTCGGCGTCCACGGGCGCCACGGCGAGGCCGGCGGTGACGCCGCCCTCGGGGCCGCTCGCGGTGTACGTCATCAGCTTGATGGCCACGTCGCGCTCGGCGGGGGAGACCACCTTCAGGGTCTCGGCCAGCGTCTCCGTGTAGACGAAGTCGAACTCGTGCCGGGAGAGTTTGTAACCGGCGGCCTTCAGCACGGCCTCGATGTATTTGGCGGACTGCTCGTGGCCCTTCGAACCGGCCACGCGGGTGCCGTTGTTGTAGTCGGCGAGCGACTGGAAGACCTTCAGGTGCTTGAAGGCGTCCTTCGCCGTGGCGTCCTTGACCAGCTTCCTGGCCAGCGCGTCCCCCTTGTTGGCCCAGCTCGGGCTGTCCGCACCCGGCGTGGCGCCGGCGGGACCCGCGAGGAGCAGCGGGGAGACGAGTGCCGCGGCTGCCAGGGCGGCGGTTGCTGCGGCTATACGGCGTGAGGGCATGGAGGTCCTTTCACGACAGGCAGGAGGAAGCGCGCACTGTGTGGGGGGAGTGGTGGACGCACGTTAGACATCAACCCGCCACTCTGGCCAGAGTTTTCACTGATTCCGGTTTATGAATTCCAGATAGCGGTACGTCGACACTGTTACGGGAGTGACAAGAGCGCACCCGGTAATGGACAGTTCGGGCGCAAACGTCAGCCGATCCGGTGTACGAACTCCCCCACGGCGGCCCGCACCTCGGCCGGTGACCACGCCAGGGCCTCCTCCGCGACGGTCACCTCCGTGAGCGAAACCCCCGGCACCGGACCACCCGGGAAGAACCGGGCGAACAGGGTCGTCCGCGTCTCCTCCGCCTGCCGCACCGCGGCCTCGGACAGCCGCTCCGCTTCGTACGGCAGCCAGACGTGGAACTGGTGCGTGGCCGGCACCTCCGGCACCAGCCGGAACCACGGCACCCCCGCCTCGGCGAAGCCCTCCCGCAGGGCCTCGGCCACCACCTTGGCGTGCGCCACGTAGGACGGCAGCTTCGGCAGCTCCCGCTCCAGGCCCACCAGCGCCGCCAGCGCCTGCGGGAACTGCCGGAAGAGCTGGCCGCCGTACCGGTGGCGCCACACCCGGGCCTCCTCCACCAGCTCGGCCGGGCCCGCCAGCGCGGCGCCCGAGTGACCGCCCACCGACTTGTAGAAGGAGACGTACACGCTGTCCGCCAGGTCGGCGATCTCCGCGAGGGGCCGCCCGAAGTGCGTGGTGCACTCCCACAGCCGCGCCCCGTCGAAGTGCACCACCGCCTCCCGCTCGCGGGCCGCCCCGACCAGCTCCGTCAGCTCCTCCCACGAGGGCAGCAGGAAGCCCGGGTCGCGCAGCGGCAGCTCCACCATCAGCGTCCCGAACGGCTCCGCCATGCCCCGCACGTCCTCCGCGGTCGGCTGGCGCGCCTCGGTCGTCGGGTGCGCCACCCGCAGCCCCGACACCACCGACAGCGCCTCGCCCTCCCACACCTCGGGGTGCGCCATCGGGTGCAGGGCCACCACCGGGTTGCCCGTACGGCCCGCCCAGCAGCGCAGCGCCACCTGCTGCGCCATCGTCCCCGAGGGGAAGAAGGCCGCCGCCTCCTTGCCCAGTAGCCCCGCCACCCGCCGCTCCAGCTCGGCGACCACCCCGTCGCCGTAGGTGTCGACGGTCAGGTCCAGGTCGTAGACCTCTCCCGCGTGCGCGGCCAGCACCGCCAGCTCCTCGCCGACGGTGGGGCGCACGGCACCCCGCGTCAGCACCCGTTCGGAGGCCCGCCAGGCGGCGATCCGCCGCCGCCACCACTCCTCGTCCCCGGGGACCCCGGGGGAGTCCTCGGCCGGCACGGGTCCGGAAGCGTCGTCCACACGATCGGTCATAGGGGCGATGATCCCCCCGCCGTTCGGCCCCGGCCACGGAAAATCCGGCGTCCGGCCCAGCGGATAGCATGGCGACGTATCGTCCGGTACCCCCCGCGGACTGGAACGGAAGGCCCGCCCCGCGTGAACGCAACACAGCAGCCCCGCCCCGCCCGGCTCACCGTCGGAGTCGTCGGCGCGGGCCGCGTCGGCCCCGCACTCGCCGCCGCGCTCCAGCTCGCCGGCCACCGTCCGGTCGCCGTCTCCGGCGTCTCCGACGCGTCCCGGCGCCGCGCCGCGACCCTGCTGCCCGACGTGCCCCTCGTGCCGCCGGCCCAGGTGCTGGCCCTCGCCGACCTGGTGCTGCTCACCGTCCCCGACGACGCCCTGCCCGGGCTGGTCGAGGGGCTGGCCGCGACCGGCGCCGTACGCCCGGGACAGCTCCTCGTGCACACCTCCGGCCGGTACGGGACGGCCGTGCTGGACCCCGCGCGGCGCGCCGGCGCCCTGCCGCTCGCCCTGCACCCCGCCATGACGTTCACCGGCACGGCCGTGGACGTCCAGCGGCTGGCCGGCTGCTCCTTCGGCGTCACCGCCCCCGAGGAGCTGCGGCTCGCGGCCGAGGCGCTGGTCATCGAGATGGGCGGCGAGCCCGAGTGGATCGCCGAGGAGGCCCGTCCGCTCTACCACGCGGCCCTCGCGCTCGGCGCGAACCACCTCGTCACCCTGGTGGCCCAGGCCATGGAACTGCTCCGCAAGGCCGGTGTCGAGCACCCCGACCGGATGCTCGGCCCGCTCCTCGGTGCCGCCCTCGACAACGCCCTCCGCTCCGGCGACGCCGCCCTGACCGGCCCGGTGGCCCGCGGCGACGCCGGTACGGTCGCCGCGCACGTCGCCGAGCTGCGCAAGCACGCCCCGGGCACGGTCGCCGGGTACCTCGCGATGGCCCGTACGACCGCCGACCGCGCCCTCGCCCACGGGCTGCTCAAGCCCGAGCTGGCCGAGGACCTGCTCGGCGTGCTCGCGGAGACCGGCGACGGCGCGGCCGCACCCGGCGGACAGGGACCCGACGGCCAGGGCCCGGAAGACCCCCACGGATCCCAGGGAGGGGACCGATGAACCGCCAGCTCCCGCCGGTGCTCCGCACGGCCGACGAGCTCCACGGCCTCCCCCTCAAGGGCCGCCGCACGGTCGTCATGACCATGGGTGCCCTGCACGAGGGGCACGCCACGCTCGTCCGCACCGCGCGCGAACTCGCCGGGGACGAGGGCCAGGTCGTGGTGACCGTCTTCGTCAACCCGCTCCAGTTCGGCGCCAACGAGGACCTCGACCGCTACCCCCGTACCCTCGACGCCGACGTCGAGGTCGCCGCGGCGGCCGGCGCCGACGCGGTCTTCGCCCCCGGCGTCGACGAGGTCTACCCCGGCGGCGAGCCCCAGGTGCGCATCACCGCGGGGCCCATGGGCGAGCGCCTCGAAGGCGCCACCCGCCCCGGCCACTTCGACGGCATGCTCACGGTCGTCGCCAAGCTCCTCCACCTCACCCGGCCCGACACCGCGCTCTTCGGGCAGAAGGACGCCCAGCAGCTCGCGCTGATCCGCCGGATGGTCCGCGACCTGAACTTCCCCGTGGAGGTCGTCGGCGTGCCGACGGTCCGCGAGGCCGACGGCCTGGCCCTGTCCAGCCGCAACCGCTACCTCTCCGGCACCGAGCGCGAGACCGCGCTCGCGCTCTCCCGCGCCCTGTTCGCGGGCCGCGACCGGCTGGCCGCCCAGGCCGCGCTGGCCGCCCGCGCGTCCTCCGCGCCCGCGACGGACGAGCGCGCCGCCGCCCTCGCCAAGATGGGCGAGGCCCGCGCCTCGGCCGACGCGCACGCAGTGTCCGTGGCCGCGGCCGGGCTGCCCTCGGCGGTGCGGTCCGCCGCGCTCGCCGTGCTGAACGAGGCGGCCACGGCCGAGCCGCCCCTCGTCCTCGACTACCTCGCCCTGGTCGACCCCGCGGACTTCACCGAGGTCGGCGACGACCACCGCGGACCGGCCGTGCTGGCCGTCGCCGCCAAGGTCGGCACGACCCGGCTGATCGACAACATCCCCGTGGAGTTCGGAGCACACACGTGACCACCACCGGCATACGACTGCACGCCCCCGCCCCCGGCTGGGCGATCGAGGCCGACGTCGTGGTCGTCGGCTCCGGCGTGGCGGGCCTGACGGCCGCGCTGCGCTGCGCGGCCGCCGGCCGCCGTACCGTCGTGGTCACCAAGGCCCGGCTGGACGACGGCTCGACGCGCTGGGCGCAGGGCGGGATCGCCGCCGCGCTCGGCGAGGGCGACACCCCCGAGCAGCACCTGGACGACACGCTGGTCGCCGGTGCCGGGCTGTGCGACGAGGAGGCCGTACGCGTCCTGGTCACCGAAGGCCCCGACGCCGTACGGCGGTTGATCGCCACCGGCGCCGTCTTCGACACCTCGGAGGAGACCGGGGAGATCGAGCTGACCCGCGAGGGCGGCCACCACCGCCGGCGTATCGCGCACGCGGGCGGCGACGCGACCGGCGCCGAGATCTCCCGGGCGCTCGTGGAGGCCGTACACGCCTCCGGCATCGAGACCGTCGAGAACGCCCTCGTCCTCGACCTGCTCCAGGACGCGGCCGGCCGTACCGCCGGCGTCACCCTGCACGTGATGGGCGAGGGGCAGCACGACGGTGTCGGCGCCGTCCACGCCCCCGCCGTGATCCTCGCGACCGGCGGCATGGGCCAGGTCTTCTCGGCCACCACCAACCCCTCGGTGTCCACCGGTGACGGCGTCGCGCTCGCGCTGCGCGCCGGCGCCGAGGTCTCCGACCTGGAGTTCGTCCAGTTCCACCCGACCGTGCTGTTCCTGGGCCCCGACGCCGAGGGCCAGCAGCCGCTGGTCTCCGAGGCGGTCCGCGGCGAGGGCGCCCACCTGGTCGACGCCGACGGCGTCCGCTTCATGGTGGGGCAGCACGAGCTGGCCGAGCTGGCCCCGCGCGACATCGTCGCCAAGGGCATCATGCGGCGCATGCAGGAGCAGGGCGCCCAGCACATGTACCTGGACGCCCGGCACTTCGGCGCCGAGATGTGGGAGCAGCGCTTCCCCACCATCCTGGCCGCCTGCCGCTCCCACGGCATCGACCCGGTCACCCGGCCGATCCCGGTGGCCCCCGCGGCGCACTACGCCTCCGGCGGCGTACGGACGGACCTGCGCGGCCGCACCACGGTCCCGGGCCTCTACGCGTGCGGCGAGGTGGCCTGCACCGGCGTGCACGGCGCGAACCGGCTGGCCTCCAACTCCCTGCTGGAGGGCCTGGTGTTCGCCGAGCGGATCGCCGAGGACATCGCCTCCTCCGCCCCCACCTCGGCCGGCCCCGGCATACCGGTGCCCTCCACCGGCCCCCTGCTGCCCGGCGACGCCCGCTTCGAGGTGCAGCGGATCATGACGGAGGGCGCGGGCGTGCTGCGCTCCGCGGAGAGCCTCCGGGACGCCGCGGACGCGCTGGAGTCCCTGTACTGCCGGGCGCTCAACGAGCTGGAGACGCACGGCAAGACGGCCGAGCCCGGCACCGACACCTGGGAGGCGACCAACCTGATGTGCGTCGCCCGGGTGCTGGTCGCGGCCGCGCAGCGGCGCGAGGAGACCCGCGGCTGCCACTGGCGCGAGGACCACCCCGACCGCGACGACGCCGCCTGGCGGCGGCACCTCGTGGTACGCCTTTCCGCGGAGACGCGCCGCGCGCTCGTCGTGACGACCACCGAGACGGCGGACCTCCCGCCGGTCGAGCCTTCCGAAGCCCTCTGAAGCCCCCCTGAGCCTGGAGCAGTGACCGTGAGCACCCCCGAACTCCCCCTCGTGCAGAACGAAGACGGCTGCGGCGACGACTGCGCCTGCGGTCCCGCCGAGAGCGGCCTCGACCCGGCGCTGGCGGAGCTGCTGGCCCAGGCCGGCCTGGACCCCGTCGAGGTCGAGGACATCGCCCACATGGCCCTCGCCGAGGACCTCGACGGCGGCGAGGACGTGACCACCGTCGCGACCGTCCCCGCGGACGCCGTCGCCACCGCCGACTTCGTCGCCCGCGAGGCCGGCACGGTCGCCGGCCTGCGGATCGCCGAGGCCGTCTTCTCGATGGTCTGCGAGGAGACCTTCGAGGTCGAGCGGCACGCCGAGGACGGCGACCGGGTCGAGGCCGGCCAGGTCCTGCTGTCCGTGACCGCCCGTACCCGCGACCTGCTCACGGGCGAGCGCAGCGCGCTGAACCTCCTCTGCCGCCTCTCCGGCATCGCCACCGCCACCCGCGCCTGGGCCGACACCCTGGAGGGCACCAAGGCCCGCGTCCGCGACACCCGCAAGACCACGCCCGGCCTGCGCGCGCTGGAGAAGTACGCGGTGCGCTGCGGCGGCGGCGTGAACCACCGCATGTCCCTCTCGGACGCGGCCCTGGTCAAGGACAACCACGTGGTCGCCGCCGGCGGCGTCGCGCAGGCCTTCAAGGCCGTCCGCGAGGCCTACCCCGAGCTGCAGATCGAGGTCGAGGTCGACACGCTGCACCAGGCCCGCGAGGTCATGGACGCCGGCGCGGACCTGATCCTGCTCGACAACTTCACCCCGATGGAGACCGAGGAGGCCGTGATCCTCAACCGCGAGCACAACCACGGCCGCGCGGTCCTGGAGTCCTCCGGCCGCCTCACGCTGGCCAACGCCCGCGCGTACGCCGAGACCGGCGTGGACTACCTGGCGGTGGGCGGCCTGACCCACTCCTCCCCGATCCTCGACATCGGCCTCGACCTGCGAGAGGCCCGCTGATGCTGCTCACGATCGACGTCGGCAACAGCCAGACGGTCATGGGCCTCTTCGACGGCGAGGAGATCGTCGAGCACTGGCGGGTGTCGACCGACCCGCGGCGCACCGCCGACGAGCTGGCGGTGCTCATGCAGGGACTGATGGGCATGCACCCGATGCTCGGCAGCGAGCTGGGCGACGGCATCCACGGCATCGCGATCTGCTCGACGGTGCCGTCCGTGCTGCACGAGCTCCGCGAGGTCACCCGCCGGTACTACGGCGACGTGCCGGCGGTCCTGGTCGAGCCGGGCGTCAAGACCGGCGTCCCGATCCTGACCGACCAGCCGAAGGAGGTCGGCGCCGACCGCATCGTGAACGCGCTGGCCGCCGTCGAGCTGTACGGCGGCCCGGCGATCGTCGTGGACTTCGGCACCGCCACGTCCTTCGACGCGGTCTCCGCCAAGGGCGAGTTCATCGGCGGGGTGATCGCCCCCGGCATCGAGATCTCGGTCGAGGCCCTCGGCGTGCGCGGCGCGCAGCTCCGCAAGATCGAGCTGGCCCGGCCGCGCAAGGTGATCGGCAAGAACACCGTCGAGTGCATGCAGTCCGGCATCGTCTACGGCTTCGCCGGCCAGGTCGACGGCGTCGTCACCCGCATGACCCGCGAGCTGGTCGGCCCCGACGGCGACCCCTCCGACGTCCGCGTCATCGCCACCGGCGGCCTGGCCCCGATGGTCCTGGGCGAGGCCACCGTGATCGACGACCACGAGCCCTGGCTCACCCTGATCGGCCTCCGCCTGGTCTACGAGCGCAACGTCGCGAACTTCTCGTAGGGGGCGGCGGCCGCGGGACGCGGCGGGCGCGGGCGGGCCCCTGCCGCGCCGCGCCCGGGGAGGCCCGGGTGAGGGGATTTTGTCCGATTAGCGCGTATCGTCGGCCCATGCCCACGCCCTACGGTTCCCGCGGCGGCATGGCCTTCAGCGCTGCTGAGCTGGCTGTGCTTCGGCGCTCCCTCGCCCACGCTCTCGATTCCGGTGCCGACCGGGCCCTGACCGGCTCCGAGGTGCAGGACTGCCTGCGGCTCGCGCGCTCGGTCGACGAGGCCCTCGCGGAGGCGGAGCGGCTCAGAGCCTTCCTCCTCGCGGACCTCGGGCGGTACAGAGGGGCCCTGCCCGGCAGCCTCTCCGGGTACCTCGAACTCCTCCAGGACGCGCTCGCCGCCGGCTACCGGCCCGTGCCGGACGACCTCGCGGCGCTGCGGGCGCTGCGCTGCAACCGGGTGGCCGCCGCACTGCTGGAGCGCTGCCAGGTGCTCGCCGAGCGCTCCGTACGGGCCAGGCTCGGCCTCGCCCCGGCCGCCGCGCCGCCGGCCCCCCGGGTACGCCTGATGGCCCTGCCGGGCGGCGGCGAGGAGAAGCCCCGCCCCGCGCCCGCGCCGAAGCCGCCGCGGCCGGACCGGCCCATCCCGACTCCGGGCGAGGTGTTCCCGCCGCGCCGCAAGCCCGCGCCCCCCGCCGAGGGCCGGGCGGCGGGGTAGCTAGGCTGAGGGCATGGACTACGTTTCCGCGCTCGTGCCCCCGTTCGTGATGGCCGCGTTCTTCATCGGCCTCATCGTGACGATCGTGAAGAGCCAGGGTGGCGCCAACAAGGCCAAGGAGGACGCGGCGGTCGACGCCGTGATCGCCCGCGCCGAGGCCACCCGGCAGACCGGCAAGTAGGACCGCGGCCGGGCCCGCCGGCCGCCGGCGGACCCCCGGCCCACCAGGGCGTACGACTCCTTTCGAGGCGTACGCCCATTTCGTTGCGCGAATGGCCGGGCGATTTCCGGCATCTCACACTATTGTGCTGGTGTGCCTCGCCCCTTGGGAGAACTCGAAGACGCCGTCATGACCCGGGTGTGGCAGTGGAACCGCCCGGTCACCGTCCGGGAAGTGCTGGAGGATCTCCAGAAGGAACGGTCCATCGCCTACACCACGGTGATGACCGTTATGGACAATCTCCACCAGAAGGGCTGGGTGCGCCGGGAAGCCGAAGGGCGCGCCTATCGATATACCGCGGTCTCCACGCGCGCCGCCTACTCGGCCGCACTCATGAACGAGGCGTGGCAGACGAGCGACAACCCGGCGGCCGCCCTCGTCGCCTTCTTCGGCATGATGTCGCCGGAGCAGCGCGAGGCCCTGCGCGACGCCATGCGCATCGTCGAGCCCGGCGCCGAGCCCGGGGCCGAGCCCGGCGCCGAGCATGACACGCAGGAGGCCGGAGGTCCCCCGGAAGGGGAAGGCGGCGCACGTCCCCCGCAGCCGGGGCGATAGCGTCCCTCCATGGACGCTCAGCAAGGCGATTCGCTTCCGCAGGACTTTCCCGGTGCGAATGCAAAAGCCGTAACGATCCGCCGGGCCCGTACCAGTGATGTCGCCGACGTGCGGCGACTCCTCGACCAGTACGTGCACCAGCGCATCCTCCTCGACAAAGCGCCCGTGACGCTTTACGAGGACATCCAGGAGTTCTGGGTCGCGGAACGCGAGCAGGACGGCCTCGTGGTGGGTTGCGGCGCTCTCCACGTGATGTGGGAAGACCTCGCGGAAGTCCGCACACTCGCCGTCGACCGCGAACTGAAGGGCGGCGGAGTCGGCCATCAGCTGCTCGACAAGTTGCTCCAGACCGCGCGGTGGCTCGGCGTCCGCCGGGTATTCTGCCTCACCTTCGAAGTCGACTTCTTCGCGAAGCACGGCTTCGTCGAGATCGGCGAGACACCGGTCACCCACGATGTCTACAGTGAGCTCCTCCGTTCCTATGACGAGGGTGTGGCAGAGTTCCTCGGTCTCGAACGAGTGAAGCCGAACACCTTGGGCAACAGCCGGATGCTTCTGCACCTCTGAACGATCAAGGGCTCGATCAGGCCGCCTATTACCGCCGAGGGCCCGCCTGTGGCCTATGTCCGAATCGCGCACGTTTCCCGTCGTGTTGACCTCCTGAACCTCTGCCTGGGGTTTGTGTTTTCCACGCAAAAGCGGTTTCCTTTCCGCGTACTGCATTTTCGATGAAAGGAAATCCGGTGGCACAGAAGGTTCAGGTCCTTCTTGTCGACGACCTCGACGGTGGCGAGGCGGACGAGACCGTGACGTTCGCTCTGGATGGCAAGTCCTACGAGATCGACCTCACCACCGCCAACGCGGACAAGCTCCGGAGCCTGCTCGAGCCCTACACCAAGAGCGGACGCCGCACCGGCGGCCGTGCCGCGACCGGCCGCGCCAAGGGCCGCGCCGTCACCGCCTCCGGCAGCTCCGACACCGCCGAGATCCGCGCGTGGGCCAAGGCCAACGGCTACAACGTGAACGACCGCGGACGCGTCCCGGCCGAGATCCGCGAGGCCTACGAGAACAAGGCCAAGGCCTGACCCGAACGGGTCCGGTCCCGCGTACGCGCCAGCCGTGCCCGGTGGCATTCCGTCGCCGCCGCGCCGACCAGCCGTACGAGGTCGGGAGCCCCCTGAGGAGCTCCCCGGCCGGTCCCCCGCCCCAGGGCTGACAGGACCGGCAGCGCCGCCTCACACCCCGGCTCCGGGGGCCGCAGCCACACGGCGGCCCCCGCAGAGTCACCCCCGGCCGGACCGGGGGGCCGGGGGGCGGTGATCCGGCCGCCCGCACCCAGGGCGGTCAGGTCCAGGGCGACCCCGCCCCACTCCAGCCAGTCGAGCAGGCCGTCCAGCTCGTCGGCGCTCCCCGCGGCCACCAGCAGCCGCATCCTGCGCCCCAAGAGGGCCACCGGCCCCGTCGGGACCCCGCGCCCCAGCAGCGCGTACCCCGCGTCCGCGGGCAGCTCCAGTACGTCGAACCGCACCCCGGTGAGCAGCTGGGCGGGATTCCCGCCGGCCACCGGCCACCCGAGCACCCGCTCGTACCAGTGGACGACCGGATCGGCCGCGGACTCCGGCGCGAGCGGCGCCCTGGGCGAGGGGACGGTGAGGGCCATGTACCGAGCAACTGCCGAAACGGCTCCGGGTTACGCACCGCGCACGAACCGGCGCACACCGTAAACGCCGCCGGGTGGGAAACCATCGGGAGGGTGCGCAAGTGTGTTCGCCCGTAGCGGAGGGAACCGGTGTGGAGGGCATGGAGTGTCAGCCCCTGCGGGTAAGACATTCCTAGTGGATCGGGGCGACACGCTGATTTACCCGGCCCCCGTTCGCCATCGGCGTACTCAAGAGACGGGTATCTGCCTGGCCTGCGGGAACATCGTCTCCCACCATCGAGTTGGAGCAGTTGTCGGCTGAGTGAGGCTGGTTTTCCCCACCGAGTGGGGTGAGCCGTGGACGGATGTCGGCAGTTGGAATGAGCTGTCCCGCCCCGCGGGACTAGCATGCGGAAGGACAGGGCGGGGACCGACCCCGAACTGCCCGACCGCTCTGAGGAGCGAATAACGATGTTCGAGAGGTTCACCGACCGCGCGCGGCGGGTTGTCGTCCTGGCTCAGGAAGAAGCCCGGATGCTCAACCACAACTACATCGGCACCGAGCACATCCTCCTGGGTCTGATCCACGAGGGTGAGGGTGTCGCCGCTAAGGCCCTGGAGAGCCTCGGGATTTCGCTCGAGGCTGTTCGCCAGCAGGTCGAGGAGATCATCGGACAGGGCCAGCAGGCGCCGTCCGGTCACATCCCCTTCACCCCGCGGGCGAAGAAGGTCCTGGAGCTGTCGCTCCGCGAGGCCCTCCAGCTCGGCCACAACTACATCGGCACCGAGCACATCCTGCTCGGCCTGATCCGCGAGGGCGAGGGCGTCGCCGCCCAGGTCCTCGTGAAGCTGGGCGCCGACCTGAACCGGGTCCGGCAGCAGGTCATCCAGCTGCTCTCCGGCTACCAGGGCAAGGAGACCGCCACCGCCGGCGGCCCGGCCGAGGGCACGCCCTCGACCTCGCTCGTCCTGGACCAGTTCGGCCGCAACCTCACCCAGGCGGCCCGCGAGTCCAAGCTCGACCCGGTCATCGGGCGCGAGAAGGAGATCGAGCGGGTCATGCAGGTGCTGTCCCGCCGGACCAAGAACAACCCGGTGCTCATCGGCGAGCCCGGCGTCGGCAAGACCGCCGTCGTCGAGGGCCTGGCGCAGGCCATCGTCAAGGGCGAGGTGCCCGAGACCCTCAAGGACAAGCACCTCTACACCCTCGACCTGGGCGCGCTGGTCGCCGGCTCCCGCTACCGCGGTGACTTCGAGGAGCGCCTGAAGAAGGTCCTCAAGGAGATCCGCACCCGCGGCGACATCATCCTGTTCATCGACGAGCTCCACACCCTCGTGGGTGCGGGTGCCGCCGAGGGCGCGATCGACGCCGCCAGCATCCTCAAGCCGATGCTGGCCCGCGGTGAGCTGCAGACCATCGGTGCGACCACGCTCGACGAGTACCGCAAGCACCTGGAGAAGGACGCCGCGCTGGAGCGCCGCTTCCAGCCCATCCAGGTCGCGGAGCCGTCGCTGCCGCACACCATCGAGATCCTCAAGGGCCTGCGGGACCGCTACGAGGCCCACCACCGCGTCTCCATCACGGACGAGGCCCTCGTCCAGGCGGCGACGCTGGCCGACCGGTACATCTCGGACCGCTTCCTCCCGGACAAGGCGATCGACCTGATCGACGAGGCGGGCTCCCGGATGCGCATCCGCCGGATGACCGCGCCGCCGGACCTCCGCGAGTTCGACGAGAAGATCGCCGGCGTCCGCCGGGACAAGGAGTCCGCGATCGACTCGCAGGACTTCGAGAAGGCCGCTTCGCTCCGCGACAAGGAGAAGCAGCTCCTCGCGGCGAAGGCCAAGCGGGAGAAGGAGTGGAAGGCCGGCGACATGGACGTCGTCGCCGAGGTCGACGGCGAGCTGATCGCCGAGGTCCTCGCGACCGCCACCGGCATTCCGGTCTTCAAGCTGACCGAGGAGGAGTCCTCGCGTCTGCTCCGCATGGAGGACGAGCTCCACAAGCGCGTCATCGGCCAGAAGGACGCCATCAAGGCGCTCTCCCAGGCGATCCGCCGCACCCGCGCCGGCCTCAAGGACCCCAAGCGCCCGGGTGGCTCGTTCATCTTCGCCGGCCCGTCCGGTGTCGGTAAGACCGAGCTCTCCAAGACGCTCGCCGAATTCCTCTTCGGCGACGAGGACGCGCTGATCTCCCTCGACATGTCGGAGTTCAGCGAGAAGCACACGGTTTCCCGTCTCTTCGGTTCGCCCCCCGGTTACGTGGGCTACGAAGAGGGCGGCCAGCTCACCGAGAAGGTGCGCCGGAAGCCGTTCTCCGTCGTCCTCTTCGACGAGGTCGAGAAGGCGCACCCGGATATCTTCAATTCCCTGCTCCAGATCCTGGAAGACGGTCGCCTGACCGACTCCCAGGGCCGAGTGGTGGACTTCAAGAACACCGTCATCATCATGACGACGAACCTGGGTACGCGGGACATCTCGAAGGGCTTCAACCTGGGCTTCGCGGCCGCGGGTGACGTCAAGACGGGTTACGAGCGCATGAAGGCCAAGGTCAACGAGGAGCTGAAGCAGCACTTCCGCCCCGAGTTCCTGAACCGTGTCGACGACACGGTGGTCTTCCACCAGCTCAGCCAGGAAGACATCATCCAGATCGTCGACCTGATGATCGCGAAGGTGGACGAGCGCCTCAAGGACCGCGACATGGGCATCGAGCTCAGCGGCGAGGCCAAGATCCTCCTGGCCAAGCGCGGCTACGACCCGATCCTGGGTGCCCGCCCGCTGCGCCGGACGATCCAGCGCGAGATCGAGGACATCCTGTCGGAGAAGATCCTCTTCGGCGAGCTGCGTCCCGGCCACATCGTGGTCGTCGGCACGGAGGGCGAGGGCGAGGAAGCCAAGTTCACCTTCCGCGGCGAGGAGAAGTCGTCCCTGCCGGACGTGCCCCCGATCGAGGCCACGGGCTCGGGCGGCGGCCCGGACCTGAGCAAGGGCGCGTAACGCACGCGGGTGAGACAACGGGGCGGCCCCGGAACCAGTCGGTTCCGGGGCCGCCCCGTTTTCGCGTCAGGCGTTCGTGCCGGTGACCCTGATACCGCTCGGCAGGAGCTTGGCGTACGGGAAATCGCCCGGGGGCGTCGGCAGGCTGAGCGTGCGGAGGTTCGGGAAGAGCGCCGGGATCCGCTTGACCATGGCCCTGCTGAGGTCGGCGCGGCCGTTGAACGAGAGTGTGTGGACGGGGGGAATGGACAGCCGCGGTGCCCTGAGCAGGGCGGAGGGCGAGAGCCTGAGAACGGAAACGGCCGGAAGGGCCTCGATCTCCCGCCAGTCCTCCACGGAGGCCGGAGCCGCAGCCTCGTAGAGGCTCAGCAACTCGATCCCCTGGTACAGGGACAGCCCGCGCAGTCCCCGGGCCAGTCCCGTGCGGAGGTAGAGCCACAGTTCCTGGAGGGCGGCCTCCGGGTGCACCAGGTCCACGAGGTCCCAGCCGGCGGGGCTCCCGGAGAAGGACAGCCTCTTCAGCCGGGCCAGACTGCTCAGTACCGTCCGCCACGCCTCGCTGGGCGTGTTGATGTAGATGCTCTCGACGGAGGCGCTCTTCAGTGCGTCGAGCCGGGCCAGCCCGGGGCAGCTGAGGCAGGTGAAGTGCTGGAGTTCCGGTTGCCGCGCCAGGAAGTCGAGGTCGGTCAGGCTTGCGTTGCGCAGGGTGAGCGACCGCAGGCGGACCCGCTCCCCGTACCGGGCGAGCGCGGTGGAGGACACCTGCCCGGTCACGGTGAGGTGGCTCTGCGGAGCGTGGCGGCCGAGCGCGTCGAGCTGCTCGTCCGAGGCGACCTGGTAGGCCACCCCGCCGGACGGCAGCCGGACGATCACCCGCTGGGCGTACTCTTCGGCGTCGAACCAGGGCCAGGCCTGGACGAGGTGGCTGAGGACCTGGGCCGAGCGGTGACCGCAGAACCGCTCCAGGTAGTCGATGGCCTCCGCCCGCCCCGTGGCAGCCGCGGCGTCCACGAGGAGGTGGGCGGTCTCGGGGTCCGTCTGGTCGGGGTCGGGCAGCAGCTCCAGCAGGATCGGCCCCACCGAGCCCAGTTCCTTCGCCATCGCCGCGGTCCTGGGCGGCAGGAGCGTGGCCGCCCGCTCCTGCACCGCGTCCCTGATGCGGGGATCGAGCTCCGCCGCCTGGGGGAGGCTGGCCAGGGCGAGCAGGGTGGCCCGGGGGGTGCCGTGCTTCAGCAGGGCCTGGAAGATCTCGGTGCGCTCGCGTGGGCGGCCTTGGGCCACCGCCATGCGGATCACGTCGTTCCACTGGTCGTCGTCCGCGTGGCGCGCCAGCTCGCCGAAGCTGCCTTCGTCCAGGGCGGCCCGGGCGCCCAGGAAGTCCTGGAAGGTGCGGTGGATGAAGTCCACCCGGCCCGGGGCGGGGGTCCGCAGGAGGCCGCTGCGGAGCAGGAAGTGCTGGAAGACCTTCCGGCCGTCGCCCAGGGCCGCGACTTCCGGCAGGGAGGGCAGGGCGTCCTCGATCAGCTTCTCGGCCTGGGCCCGGTCCATCTCCGCGGCGCCGTTGCGGATCAGCCAGTACGCCAGCCGCTGGAGCAGCTGGAGCTGGGCCTCCTCCCTGATCTCGGGCACCTTCAGCTGCCGCTCCCGGTCCCGGCGGCTCAGCAGCATGGACAGGGCGGCCGCGTAGAGGTCCTTGCGCCCGAAGGGCAGGAAGCCCCGCCGGTCGCGGTGCAGGGCGCAAATCAGCCCGCACATGAGCGGGTTGGTGGCCAGCCGGCCGAGGTCGCCGTTGGCCCGTACGGAGGCCAGCAGCTGGGTCTCGTACCCGGCGAGCTCGCTGTCGTCCTCCGGCTCCCCGGTCCTGGCGGCCGCGTGCCAGCGCTGGATGAAGGCGGCCACGTCGGGCGGGCTCATCGGGGCCAGGGTCAGCTCGCTGAAGAACTGGTCGTGGAGCCACTCGTCCCGCACGGCGGACGGCCGGGAGGTGACCAGCCAGCGGTTGCCCGGGTACTGGCCGACGAGGTCGGCGAGCCACTCGCGGGCCCGGACGCGGTCGGCCTCGGGGATCTCGTCGATCCCGTCCACCAGGATCAGCCCGCGCCGGTGCGACAGGACCCGGTCCTCCCAGCCCGCGGGCTGTTCCCCGGCCATCGGTGCGCCGACCGATGCCAGGAACCTGCGTGGCGAGGGCAGGCTGCTGTGGCGGGCCAGGGTGCGCAGGGGGAGTACGAAGGGGATGCGGTCCCGCACGTACGTCATGCGCTCGTCGGGCACCGGCCGGGCGGCGGAGACGGCGAGCCACTGGATGAGCGTGGTCTTGCCGGAGCCGGCCTCGCCGCGCAGCAGCACCCGCTCGCGGTCGGCGAGGGCCTGGTCGGCGGGGAGGGGGCCGGCGAGTGGAACGCGCAGCTCGTATTCACCGGTATGAAGGTTCAACCGCCACTGGTCCGCGGAGTCCACCTCCGCCACGGCGGCCGTCGCCTCCAGGCTCATGTACGCCGCGTCCAGCGGCCACTTCCCCGGGGTGCGGGTGAGGTCGATGCCGAAGATCGTCAGGGTGCTGTGCTTGCGGACGACGTACTCCAGGTACCGCCGCTCGAAGGCCTCGTCGCCCGCGTCCTGGCGGGGGATGCGGGTCACCAGCTCGTCGACCTTCGCGATCAGCTCGTTCTGGCGGCGGCTCTGCTGCACCAGGGTGGCGGCGACGAAGTGGGAGCGCTGGGTGAAGAAGTGCAGGACGTGCAGACAGGTGAGGTCCAGCAGCCGGGTGTAGAAGTATTCGGCCTGTTCGGAGAGGCCGAGGTACGGGGCCTGGGCGCGCAGCCGGCGGGCCAGCTCCTGGTGGCCGAGCTCGACGGCCTGGGCGTCCGTGAGGTCCAGGCCGGGGAGGCCGCAGAGGGTGCCGGCGAGGGCCGCGGCCACGCCCGCCTCGTCGCCCGGCGGGAGGGGGCGTTCGCCGGGGGCCCGTAAGCCCGCCTCGACCAGCTTTTCGGCGATCTTGTCGAAGTCCTGGGGGGCGAGGGCGCGTTTCTCCTTGAAAGAGAAGTACGCCGAGACGCGGACCGGACGGTCCGCGAGTGCGGCTCCCGGTCCTTCGGAGTAGCGGAAGAACCTGCCGACGATGGGGCCGATGACACCGGACGCGATGCGCATGCCTGCCTGGGCGAGAGGGTCCACGACGCGAGAGCGTAGTGGCGCGTTGCAGGTCTTTGGTCCCGAAACGGACATCCGATGGTCCCTGAACGGTGACAAGCCGCACAGGGGATCAAAGGCGTACTAGGTGATCTAGTAGATCAAATCGTTCATCCAGGAAAGGTTTAAGCCCAGGACAGGGGTCGTCAACGTGGCCGAATTCCCGCGGGCCGAGTACGAGGTTCGGTAGTAAATGGGGGGTTTGAGGGAACTGTCGGGGTCTTGTTACCAAGGATGAGCCAGCCCGGCCGATGCGCCGGGTTGCTTCGTGCCCGAGCAGTTCCCAGACCCCGGAGGTCCGCCCGTATGTCGAAGAGCGCCGCCACCCACCGCGTCCGTCAGTCCGCCTTCCGCACCCGCAGCACGGTCGTCGCCGCGGGCCTGGGAGCGCTGATGGTGTTCGGGGCCGGGCACGCCGCCTTCGCCGCCGGTACCACGGACGTCTCCACCGCCCTCTCCGCTCCGGCCCAGCTGGTCTCCGAGCAGGCCGCCGCCGCGAAGAAGGCCGCCGGCTGGACCAACCCCGTCGAGAACTACGTCGTGTCCGCCACCTACGGCAAGGGCGGCTCGATGTGGGCCCGCAAGCACTCCGGCCAGGACTTCGCCGTCCCGACCGGCACCCCGGTCAAGGCCGTGCACAAGGGCGTCGTCGTCAAGGCCGGCCCCAACGGCGCCGGTGACGGCCCCGCCTACGGCAACGCGATCGTGATCAAGCACGCGAACAACACGTACTCCCAGTACGCGCACCTCTCGAAGGTCCAGGTCCGCGTCGGCCAGACCGTCTCCACCGACCAGCGGATCGGCCTCTCCGGCAACACGGGCAACTCCAGCGGCCCGCACCTGCACTTCGAGATCCGCACCACCCCGAACTACGGCTCCGCGATCAACCCGGTCACCTTCCTCGCCAAGGCGGGCGTGAAGATCTGACCGTGCTGCTCCCTCAGGCCTGGTGGTGGGCCTGGGTGATCAGATCGACGGCGACTTCGAGGGCGGCCCTGCGGGTCTCCTCGGGGTCGCCCTTTTCGATGTGCTGCATGAACATCATTCCGGCGTGCAGCGTGAACAGCGCGCTGACGCAGCGCACCTGGTCCACGGTCGGGGCGTCGGGCTGGCGCAGCAGCTCGACCATCTCGAACATCCGCCGCTTCACGGTCTCGCCGATGCTCAGCTCCCGCAGCGAGGCCTGGTTCTCCTGCATGAAGCGGTACAGCTGGGACCCGGTGCTGAGCGCGTCGCTGTAGCGGCGCAGCAGCTCCCGCTTGGTCTCCAGGGTGCGCGGCTGCTCGCCGGCCCAGGCGATCAGCTCGTCGATGGGCCTGGTCAGGTCCTCGAAGATGCTGATCAGGATCTCTTCCTTGGTCTTGAAGTGGTAGTAGAGCGCCGCCTTCGTGACCTCCAGCCGCTCCGCGATCTCCCGGAGCGACGTCTTCTCGTACCCCTGCTCGGCGAAGAGCTCCAGCGCGACGTCCTGGATGCGCTGGCGCGTGTTGCCGCGGCGCTGCTGCGGAGTGCTGGACATGTCTCTCCCGATACTTACTTGACGCCCGGCTAGTTAGGGGTCTACGTTTCCCCAGTGTAGTGAACTTGCCGGTCGGCAAGTAAGTACCAGGGGAGTGGCCATGAGCGATGTTCCAGTGAAAACCGAGTCGGGGGCGGCGGCAACGGCCGTGGAAGACGCTCCCAAGCCGCGCAGCGTGCGCGTGGTCCTGATGGCCCTGATGATCGCGATGCTGCTCGCGATGCTCGACAACATGATCATCGGTACCGCGATGCCCACCATCGTCGGCGAGCTCGGCGGCCTGGAGCACCTCTCCTGGGTCGTCACCGCGTACACCCTGGCCACCGCCGCCTCCACCCCCATCTGGGGCAAGCTCGGCGACATGTACGGCCGCAAGGGCTCCTTCCTCGCCTCGATCGTGATCTTCCTGGTCGGCTCGGTGCTCAGCGGCATGGCCCAGGACATGGGCCAGCTCATCGGATTCCGCGCCATCCAGGGTCTGGGAGCCGGCGGTCTGATGGTCGGCGTCATGGCGATCATCGGCGACCTCATCCCCCCGCGTGAGCGCGGCAAGTACCAGGGCATGATGGCCGGCGTCATGGCGCTCGCGATGATCGGCGGCCCGCTGGTCGGCGGCACCATCACCGACCACATGGGCTGGCGCTGGTCCTTCTACATCAACCTGCCGCTGGGCGCCGTGGCGCTGGCGATGGTGACGGCGGTGCTGCACCTGCCGAAGAAGACCGTCAAGAGCAAGATCGACTACCTGGGCGCGGCGCTGCTGACCGTCGCCATCACCTCGACCGTGCTCGTCACCACCTGGGGCGGCACCGAGTACGCCTGGGGCTCCGCCGAGATCCTCGGCCTGATCGCGGCCGGCGTCCTGTCCACCGCTGCCTTCCTGTACTCCCAGACACGTGCGGCCGAGCCGATCATGCCGCTGCACATCTTCCGGAGCCGCAACTTCACGCTGATGTCCGTGATCGGCTTCCTGACGGGCTTCGCGATGTTCGGCGGCGTGCTCTACCTGCCGCTGTTCCAGCAGTCCGTGCAGGGGGCCTCGGCCACCAACTCGGGCCTGCTGCTCCTGCCGATGCTGCTGTCGATGATGGTGGTCTCGCTGATCGCGGGCCGCGTCACCACGAACAGCGGCAAGTACAAGGTCTTCCCGATCGCCGGCGGCGCGCTGATGGTCGTGGGCCTGTTCCTGCTCGCGCAGATGGACACCGGCACCTCCCGCCTCGTCTCGGGCGTCTACATGGCGGTCCTCGGCGCCGGCCTCGGCTTCCTGATGCAGATCACCATGCTCGTCGCCCAGAACAGCGTCGAGATGAAGGACATGGGCGTGGCCTCGTCGTCCGCCACCCTGTTCCGCACGCTGGGCGGTTCCTTCGGCGTCGCCCTGATGGGCTCGCTGTTCACCACCCGCGTCCAGGACACGATGACCGAGCGCCTCGGTGCCGCCGGTGCCGGTGCGACGGGCGGTTCCGCGCAGCTCGACGCGGCCAGTCTGGCCAAGCTGCCGGAGGCGGTCCGCGAGGCCTACCAGCACGCGGTCGCCGCGGGTACGCACTCCGCGTTCCTGCTCGGTGCGGCCATCGCGGTGATCGGCTTCGTCACCGCCTGGTTCGTCAAGGAGGTCCCGCTCCGCGGGGCCGGCCCGGAGAAGGCCACCCCCGCCGAGGCAGCCGACCTGGCGAAGCAGCCGGTCGCGCACTGAGCGGACCGACCGGCTCCCCGGTTCACCTCCCCTGGTGAGACGGCCCCCGGTGCCCTACTCGGGCACCGGGGGCCGTTCACGTCGTACGCCGGGCAGGCGGCCGGTCGTACCCGGCCACCCCCGTGCGTACCTGGTCGCCCCCGTACGTACCGGGCCCACCCCGGTACGTGCGAGGGGGACCGCCCCGCTGCCGCTACTCCGGCAGCCGGACGACCGGGAAGCTGCCCGTCGTGGTCGGCGCGTGCTCCGGGAGCCACAGCACCGCCACCGCGCCGGCGCTCGCGCCCTCCCGCTCGATCCCGCCCGGCGCCGCCACGTTCCGGAAGGTCAGCCGGGCGCCCAGCACCCGCGCCTGCCCCGCGGCGATGGTCAGCCCCAGCCCGTGCCCCACGCCCGCACGGTCGGAGGAGCCGGTGCGGAACCGGCTCGGGCCCTCCTTGAGCAGCGCCTCCGGGAAGCCCGGCCCGTGGTCCCGGACCCGGATCACCCGGCCCTCCACGTCGACCTCCACCGGAGGCTTGCCGTACCGCGTCGCGTTGGCCAGCAGGTTGCCCAGGATCCGCTCCAGGCGCCGCGGATCGGTGGCCACGATCTCGTCGGCCACGACCCGCACCGTCGCGTCCGGCATGAGCCCCGAGACCCGGCGCCGCACGAACTCGCCCAGCGCCACGTCCTGGAGCTCCGCCCGCTCCGAGGCGCTGTCCAGCCGGGCCACCTCCAGCACGTCCTCGACCAGCACCCGCATGGCCTGGGCCCGGTCGCGGACCAGCTCGGTCGGACGGCCGGGCGGCAGCAGTTCGGCCGCCGTCAGCAGCCCCGTGACCGGGGTGCGCAGCTCGTGCGCGATGTCGGCGGTGACCCGGCGCTCGGCCTCCAGCCGCTGCTGGAGGGCGTCGGCCATGGCGTCCACCGCCCGCGCGAGGTCGTCGGTCTCGTCCCGTACGACACCTCCCACCGCGTCGCGCACCCGGACGCCGGGCTGCCCCTGGGCGACCTTGCCCGCGGCGGCCGCGGCCTTGCGCAGCCGGCGCGAGATCTGGCCGCCGATGAGCACGCCCAGCGCCGACCCGGCCACCACGACGGCGACCGAACCGACCACCAGCGCCTCGTCGAGGGCCCGCAGCAGGTTGGCGTTCTCCTGGAAGGAGTTGTGCAGCGACAGCACCTGCCCGTTGCCGAGCGGAACGGCGGCCCACACCTCCGGAGCGGCCCCGGCGCCGTGCTCCTGCACGTACGAACCGCGCCGCCCCGAGCGCACCTTGTCGCGCAGCTCCCGGGGCAGGTCCGGGTCGTCGATCTTGGCCCCGAGCGGGGGCTTCTTCACGACCTCCGCGTTCTTCGCGATGAACTGCACCCGCTCCATCTGGACCTCGCGGGCGCTCTGCAGCATCGAGACGCGGGCGGCGTTGTGCACCACCAGGCTGAGCGCTATCGCGATCAGGGCGCCCACGGCGGCGATGGCGATACTGATCTTCCAGCGGATCCCCGTGCGCAGCGTGAACTGCTTCATCGGGACTCCTTCGTGGATAGTGCGGCCTTCGGGCCGGGGAGGGAACGAAGCACCCGCGGAGCGGGGCTGGGAATGGCGGTTGGTCCGCTGGGCGGAGCGGCGTTGTAGGTGGCGGCCGGTAGGTTGCGCGTGTGCATCTGCGGTATTCGTTCCGGATTGAGCCGACGCCCGGTCAGCGTGCTGCGTTGGCGCGTACGTTCGACTGCGCCCGTGTGGTCTTCAACGATGCGCTCGCGGCCAGGAAGGCCGCGTACAAGGCGGACCGGTCGAGGATCCCGACGGGGGTTCTGGCGAAGCGGGTGATCACCGCACCTGGCGGTGCGAGTGCTGCGGTACCGAGCATGATCGTGACCTCAATGCGTCGCGAGTGATCCTCGCCGCCGGACGGGCGGAGAGGCTAAACGCCCCTGGAGGGCCGGTAGGACCCGGAGTGGAGATCCCACGCCAGGCAAGGCCCGTCGAACGGGGAACCCACCCGAAGGCCCAGCCGGTCACCACCGGCAGCCAGGCGGAAAACCCCGTCCTTCAGGGCGGGGAGGCGTCAAGCCTTCAGCTTGTATCCGAATCCCCGGACCGTCTCGATCCGGTCCTGGCCGATCTTCGTGCGCAGCCGCTGGACGTGGACGTCCACCACGCGGGTGTCGCCGCCCCAGTCGTAGTCCCAGACCCGCTCCAGCAGGCGGTCGCGGGAGAGCACGGTGCCGGGCGCGGTGGAGAACTCCAGCAGGAGCCGCATCTCGGTGGGGGTCAGGGCGACGGGCGCGCCGCCCCGGCGGACCTCCATGCCCTCGGTGTCGACCTCCAGGTCGCCGAAGGACAGGACACCGCGCTCTCCGGCCGGCTCCTCCTCGGCCGCGCCGCCGACGCCGCCGGCGTGCCCGAAGCGGCGCAGCACCGCGCGGATGCGCGCGACGAGCACCGCGCCGTCGAAGGGCTTGGTGACGTAGTCGTCCGCGCCCGCTTCGAGGCCCAGCACCACGTCGATGGAGTCGGCGCGCGCCGACAGCATGATCACGGGCACGGTGGACTCGTCGCGGATCCGGCGGCACAGGCTGACGCCGTCCATGCCGGGGACCATCACGTCGAGGAGCGCGATGTCGGGGCGGTTCTCCCGGAACGACTCCAGGCCCGCCAGGCCGTCGGGCTGCGCGGTCACGACGAAGCCGTCGCGCTCCAGAGCGAGGGTCGTGGCCTCGCGGATGACGTCGTCGTCCTCCACGAAAAGCACATGGGTCTCGGCCATCCGCTGCACTCAGCCCTTCGACGTGACGGCCGGGGCGGGCTGTCCGCCGCCGTCGGCCGTGTTGCTGAAATCCGTGTGCACCCGGTCGTGCACGGTGAACTTGTCGCCCATCCAGCGGTACGTGAGCACGTCCTGCCCGGACGGATAGGCGATGGAGTCGCCCCTGCCGTAGACCTCGCGGGTCAGCACCAGGTCTCCCCGGTCGATCTCGGCGTACACGGGGGGCACTTCGTCCGCGAAGACGTTCTGGTACTTGTCGCCCTCAAGGCGGTACACGAAGGAGCCCACCCCCACCGCGTCGGCGCAGGACAGCACGTTGACGATCACGTCGTCCGCGGCGTTCCCGGTGACCTTGCCGTAGGTGACGTCCACCGGGAACTGCTTGCCCACGCAGGGCTTCAGATCCTGCTTGAGCTGCGCGCTCACCTTCGGGTCCGCCTTCAGCAGCGCGACCGCGTCCACCTTCTTCACGGGCGGGGAACCCCCGGAGGAGCGCGGCGTCGGAGCGGCCTTCGCCACCGACTCCGTACTGGCCGGACCCTCGTCCTTCAGGCCGGTGCCCCCCGAGGTGCAGCCGACCACGAACAGCACTGAGCCGGCGAGGACGATCGTCCCCGCCGACATCAGTGCAAACGAGCCCCGTTGTTCGAGGCTTCTGCCACCTAGGCCGCGCAACGCTCCCGCCCCTCGCTCCGCACGTAGTGGTCACCGCGTTCCAGGGCGCGCATGTCGAGGTTGCGGCTCTCCAGCTCCTGGCGGAGCCGCGCCAGTGCCCGGTGCAGTGTGCTCTTCACGGTCCCCGCAGACATTCCGAGCGCCGCGGCCGTCTCCTCGGTGCTCATCTGCTCCCAGTGTCGCAGCACCACGACACTGCGCTGCTTGGGCGCGAGCACCCTGAGGACGTCCATCAGCAGGGCGCGGTCGGCGCGCTGCTCGGCGCCGTCCTCCACGCTCGCGTCGGGCAGCTGCTCGGTCGGGACCTCTTCGAGCTTGCGCGCCCGCCACCACTCGGTCCGGGTGTTGATCATGACGCGGCGCAGGTACGCGTCCGCCAGGGACTTGTCCGCGATCCCGTCCCAGCGCCCGTACGTGCGGACCAGTGCCGTCTGGAGCAGGTCCTGTGCGTCGGTCGGGTCCGGAACCAGGCGGCGCGCGCTCCGCAGCAGCGCGTCCTGGCGGGTACGTACGTACTCTTCGAACTCGAGTACCTCGCCGTGCGCCATCTCAGACCGCCTCCGTTCCGTTCCGTCCGTCTCCCCGTGCTGACGGATTCGAAGTTACGGACGGGTTGTCACGAGGCTGTGCGGTCCAGACCTCGGTGGGCGCACGGAAAGCCATAGGTTGTGTAACAGCCCTCTGAGCTGGGCTTTCCCCGGCTGGGCGGAGGATTTCCTTCCGGTTCGGCTTCCCGCAGGTCAGGTCAGCGGCAGGCGGTACGCGCCGCCGTCCAGCGGCTCGACGAGCCCGTCGGCGACCAGGCCGTCGAGTGCGCGGGCCCGTTGCACGGGTTCGTCCCAGACCGCGTCGAGCGCGTCCTGCGGCACCGGCCCGACGGCCTCGCGCAGCACCGCGAGGAGCTTGCCGCGCACCTGCCGGTCGGTCCCGGCGTACGTCTGGCCGCGCCGCGGCGGTCCCTGGTGCTCCGGCTTGCCGGCGAGCCGCCAGGTGCAGCTCGCCGCGATCGGACAGCGCGGGCAGGCCGGGCTCTTCGCGGTGCACACCAGCGCGCCCAGCTCCATGGAGGCCGCCGCCCAGGCCGCGGCCGTGGGCTCGTCCCCGGGCAGCAGGGCCCGCGCGAGCCGGCGTTCGGCGGCCGTCGTGGCGTTGGGCGGGTACTCGGTACCGGTCACGGCCCTGGCGAAGACCCGGCGGACGTTCGTGTCGAGCACCGGGTGGCGCTGTCCGTACGCGAAGGAGGCCACGGCCGCCGCGGTGTACTCGCCGATGCCGGGCAGCGCGAGGAGCTGCGCGTGGTCGCGCGGTACGTCGCCCCCGTGCCGCTCCGTTATGGCGACGGCCGCGCCGTGCAGGCGCAGCGCCCGGCGCGGGTAGCCGAGCCGTCCCCAGGCGCGGACGGCCTCGCCGGGTGCCTCGGCGGCCAGGTCGGCCGGGCGGGGCCAGCGGGCCAGCCACTGCTCGTACACGGGGAGGACCCGGACCACCGGGGTCTGCTGGAGCATGAACTCGCTGACCATCACGCCCCAGGGCCCGGCCTCGGGGTGCCGCCAGGGCAGGTCGCGGGCGTTGTCCTCGAACCAGTCGATGACGGGGACGTGCAGGGTGTCCGGCGGGAAGGGCAGGTCCGCGGGGGCGGCGGACCCGCCGGCCGTCGGGGGCACGGGAACGGAACCGGGGGAGGAGGCGGTGATGGCAGTCATGGCATTCCGCATCCTGGCACGTTTCAGGGGCGTCCCGCCGGGCCCGCGCCAGTGATCCAGACAGCCGCCGGGCGCCCGGAGGACCGTACGGAGGCCACCACCCGGGTCGTCGGGACGGCCGCCACGGCCATCAGCAGGGCCGCCGCCGAGCCGCCGAAGAGCAGGCCCATCGCCACGTCGTGCGGGTAGTGGACGCCGACGAACACCCGGGAGAAGGCCATCAGGAGCGCCATCGGAACGGTCAGCAGGGCCAGCCGCGGCACGACCACCGCCAGGGCGATCGCGGCGGCGCCGGCTATCGCGGAGTGGTTGCTGGGGAAGGACCAGTCGCCGTACGGCGGGCAGCTGACGAGGGGGCTCCCCGCCCCCGCCACCGCTCGGCAGGGACGTTCCTCCTGGACCGCCGACTTGAGCAGTTCCGAGACCACGTACGCGGTGGCCGTCGCCAGCGGTGCGAGCACGGCGAGCGCCTGTGCGCGGTGGTCGAGCGGCCGGGCGCGCCACCACAGGGCGATGAAGAGCAGCCCGAAGAGGACGATGCCGGCCTCGGTCCACAGCTCGGCGACCGACTGCACCCAGCCGGGGGTTGAACGCGCGAAGTCCGTGACGTCGCGGTAGAGGTCGGAGGTGTCCATGGTCACCGACAGTACGTAAAGCCGACGTACGCCCGCATCCGACTGTTGACCGGTTTCTTACGTTCCGCTTTCCGACCGCAGGATGATGATCGCCAAAACACCGTGTGCGTGCGGCGGGTGGGACGCCGATCGGGGGCGGATCTCTCGTAAAGTTCGCTCCGTGGGATCTCTGCGCAATCCGGTCGGGCCGCTCCCCTCCTCCATCTACTGGCGACGGAGGGCCGTTCTGGCGTCCGTCGTCGCGCTCCTCGCCATCATCGCCACATGGGCCGTCACCTCCGGTTCCCACAAGGCGACTACGGACGCGAAGGGCCCCAACGGCACCCGTACCAACGACCCGATCACCCCCGGACCCAACCCGTCCGGCTCGGCGATCAGTCAGTACCCGGGCGGCCGCGGCGAGTCGGGCGGCGGCTCCGGCGACACCGGGGGCGACCAGACCGGAACGGACCCCGGCACGGGCACCGGCACCGGCACCGACGAGGGCGCCGGCAAGAACGGCGACCCGGGCGGCGGCGGCTCCGGCGGCGGCGCCGTCCAGGTTCCGGCCGCCTCTCCGCTCCCCAACTGCGCGCCCGGCGCGGTCCGGTGGAGCGTGCGCAGCGTGAAGAACGCGTACGAGCCCGCCGAGCGCCCGCGGTTCGAGCTGGTCGCCGACAACACCTCGGGCACGACCTGCAAGGTCGACCTCGGCCCGAAGCACGCGGTCCTCACCATCACGAAGGCCGGTGACGACAAGCCCCTCTGGTCCTCCGCGGACTGCCCGAGCGGCGCCGGGAACGCGTACTTCCGGGTGCCCGCGAAGACCGGCATCACGCACGCCGTGGAATGGGACCGCAAGGGCAGCGACGCCACCGCCTGCGCGTCACCGCCGCAGGGCGCGGCCGAGGCCGGCACCTACCTGGTCGAGGTCAAGGCCCCGGGCCTGCCGGTCATCCAGACCTCGTTCGTCCTGGAGAAGGACTGAGCGGGACCTGAGCGGGACCTGAGCGGACCCCGGTCCGCCGGGGGAGCGAACGCGGCGCGGCCGGCCCCGTCCGGGGCCGGCCGCGCGGTCGTCTTCGGGGCGCCGGCTAGTGCTGTGGCCGGAAAGGTTTGCCGGATCGCGGCGTCCGGTGCGGTGCATCGCAAGGCGGAGGGCCACGGCTCGTACTGGACGTACCTGCGTGGTCCGACAACGCAGCGAGGTGCCGTGCCGGGCGTCGCGACACGGTGAACCTTTGCGGTCACAGCACTAGACGTAGCGCTCCAGGATCGAGGACTCCGCCAGGCGCGACAGGCCCTCGCGGACGCTGCGCGCCCGGGCCTCGCCGACGCCGTCGACGGTCTGGAGGTCGTCCACGGACGCCGCCAGCAGCTTCTGCAGCCCGCCGAAGTGCTCGACCAGCCGCTCGATGATCGCGCCCGGCAGCCGCGGCACCTTGGCCAGCAGCCGGTAGCCGCGCGGCGAGACGGCGGAGTCCAGCGTCTCGGGGGAGCCGCTGTACCCGAGGGCCTTGGCCACGATGGGCAGCTCCAGCAGCTCCGCGTGGGTGAGCGAGTCCAGTTCGGCCAGCGCCTCGTCCACCGTGCGGGAACGCTTCGCCGTCGGCTCGGGGACGTAGTCGCGGATCACCAGCTCGCGCTCGGGCTCGACGCCGACCGTCAGCTCGTCCAGCTGGAGCGAGAGGAGGCGGCCGTCGGTGCCCAGCTCCACCACGTACTCGGCGATCTCGGTCGCGATCCGGCGGACCATTTCCAGCCGCTGGGCGACCGCGGTGACGTCGCGGACCGTGACCAGGTCCTCGATCTCCAGTGCGGACAGCGTGCCCGCGACCTCGTCGAGGCGGAGCTTGTACCGCTCCAGGGTGGCCAGCGCCTGGTTCGCCCGGGACAGGATCGCGCCCGACTCCTCCAGGACCCGGCGCTCCCCGTCGACGTACAGGGCGATCAGCCGCATCGACTGCGAGACCGAGACCACCGGGAAGCCGCACTGCTTGGAGACGCGGTCGGCGGTGCGGTGCCGGGTGCCGGTCTCCTCCGTCGGGATCGACGCGTCCGGCACCAGCTGCACGCCGGCGCGGAGGATCTTGGTGATGTCCTTGTCGAGGATCAGTGCGCCGTCGAGCTTGCACAGCTCGCGCAGCCGGGTCGCCGTGAACTCCACGTCCAGCACAAAACCGCCGGTGCACATGGCCTCGACGGCCTTGTCCATACCGAGGACGATCAGGCCGCCGGTGTTGCCGCGGACGATCCGCTCCAGGCCGTCACGCAGCTGCTGACCAGGCGCGACGGCGCTCAGCGAGGCACGCATGAGCGCTTCGTGCTTGGAGCTCGCGCCGGACTTCCCGGGTGCCGCTGCCCCGTCCTTGGCTGCCACTGCACTCCTCCGGTCGCGGGTTCCGCCGCCCGGCCATGGCCGGGCGGACCAGCCCAAAGTCTACCGGCGCGTCCCGCGCCCCTCCCGAGCCTTGCCCGGAGGGGGCGCGATTCAAGCCCGCGGCTACTCGGCGGGCGCCCGCCGGGAGGCCGCCCGCGAGCGGGGCAGGACCCGCAGCGCGTCCCCCATGTCCGCCACCTCCGTCACCCGCATGCCGGGCGGGACCTTGCCCGGATCGCCCGGCACCAGCGCGTGGGTGAAGCCCAGCCGGTGCGCCTCCGCCAGCCGCCGCTGTACGCCGGTCACCCGCCGCACCTCGCCGGCCAGGCCCACCTCGCCGATGGCCACCAGGTTCTTCGGCAGCGGGGTGTCGCTCGCCGCCGAGGCCAGGGCCAGCGCGATGGCCAGGTCGGCGGCCGGCTCCGACAGCTTCACGCCGCCCACCGTGGCCGAGTAGATGTCCCGCTTGCCCAGCGCACTGATCCGCCCGCGCTGCTCCAGCACCGCCAGCATCATCGAGACCCGGGACGTCTCCAGGCCCGAGGTGGTGCGCCGGGGCGAGGGGATCTGCGAGTCGACGGTCAGCGCCTGCACCTCGGCCACCAGCGGCCGGCGGCCCTCCAGCGTCACCGTCAGGCAGGTGCCGGGGACCGGCTCGTCGCGCCGGGTCAGGAACAGCCCGCTCGGGTCGGCGAGACCCGTGATCCCCTCGTCGTGCAGCTCGAAGCAGCCGACCTCGTCCGTCGCGCCGTACCGGTTCTTCACACCCCGCACGAGCCGGAGGCGGGCGTGCCGGTCGCCCTCGAAGTGCAGCACCACGTCCACCAGGTGCTCCAGCAGGCGGGGACCCGCGATCGCGCCGTCCTTCGTCACGTGGCCCACCAGCAGCGTGGACATGCCCCGCTCCTTGGAGGCCCTGATCAGCGCCCCGGCCACCTCCCGGACCTGGGCCATGCCGCCCGGCGCGCCGTCGATCTCGGGAGAGGCCACCGTCTGCACGGAGTCCAGGACCAGCAGCGACGGCTTCACCGCGTCCAGGTGTCCCAGCACCGCCGACAGGTCCGTCTCCGCCGCCAGATAGAGGTGGTCGCTCAGGGCCTTGATCCGGTCGGCCCGCAGCCGCACCTGGCTCGCCGACTCCTCGCCCGTGACGTAGAGCGTCCGGTGCGAGTCGCTCGCCGCCTTGGCCGCCACGTCCAGCAGCAGCGTGGACTTGCCCACGCCGGGCTCGCCCGCGAGCAGCACCACGGCGCCGGGCACCAGGCCCCCGCCGAGCACGCGGTCCAGCTCGTCCACGCCCGTCGTACGGGCCGTGGCCTGCCGGCCGTCGACCTGGCCGATCGGCACGGCGGCCGTCGACACCCGGCCCGCCGCCGTCGTACGGACGGCGGGCGCGCCCGTCTCCTCGACCGTGCCCCATGCCTGGCACTCCGGGCAGCGGCCGAGCCACTTGGCGGTGGTCCAGCCGCACTCGGTGCAGCGGTAGGACGGCCGGTCCTTGGCGGATGAACGGGATGTACGGGCAGCCATGCCGCAACGGTATCGGCACCCTCCGACAACCCCCGGCCACAGCCCCCGAACGGGGCCAGGGGCCCTCACGTCACGGGGGCTGTCCCCTTATGAGGGATCTGTTCACCCGTAAGGATTAAAACTGCTGAAGGCTTCCAGAGCGCCCACGGCGCGGCTTCTACGGTCGCCGGGTGACAAGCAGCAGTCAGGCACAGCCCATCCAGAGCACCGGCGCACACCGGGCGCACGGGCGCGCGCCCCGCACGCCGGAGCAGCGGCCCCCCGCCGGCCACGAGGCGCACCTCGACGGCCTGTTCACCTACTGCCTCTCGGTGCTCTGCGACCACGACGCGGCCACCAGCGTGCTGGGCGACGTCCTCGCGGTGGCGGCCCGGCAGGCGAACCGCTGTCCCGAAGGCGAGGCCGCGCGCCGAGCCTGGCTCTACGCACTGGCCCGCTGGGCCTGCCTGCGCAGGCTCTCGGTACAGCGGCGGGCCCGGCCCGGGGCGCACAGCGCCCGGCGTGCGCCGGAGCACACACAGGCGCACAGCAGGGCCGGAGGCTCCGCCCATGCGCCCGGCTCCGCACCCCCGTCCGCCGCCGGCCCCACGCCCCCGCCCGCCCCCGACCCGGCGGCCGACGAGCGCCACGCCGAGCTGGCCCGGCTGGCCTGGCCGGAGGCGGCGGGGACCACGCCCGAGCAGCGCGAGGCGCTCGAACTGTCCGTACGCCACGGCCTGGCCGTCTCCGAGGTCGCCGCCGTGACCGGCATGGCCCCGGCCGCCGCCCGCGAACTCCTCGCCGGAGCCGCCTGCGAGGTCGAGCGCACCCGCGCCGCGCTCGCCGTGGTCGACACCGGCAGCTGTCCCAGCGTCGCCCGGCTCACCGGCGACAGCCAGGTGCTGCTCTCCACCGCCCTGCGCAGCGAGCTGGTCCGGCACGTCGACGACTGCCCCACCTGCCGCCGCGTCGCCGAGCGGGTCGGCGCGGGCGGGCCCTGGCCGGGCTCGGCCCTCACCCCGGCGGCGCTCCCGCTGGTGCCCGCGCCCCGGGAGGCCGTACTGCTGGCCTCGCGCACCGTGCCGCGGGGCCGCGCGGCCGTCCCGCGGTTCGACCGCGCGGGATATCCGGTGGACCCCAAGGACCGGGCCGCCCGGCGGGACCGGCTGCGCGCCCGCGCCGTCACCACCACCGTGGTGGCCACCGTCGTCGCCGCGCCGGTGCTGGCCCTCTGGGCCGCGTACCGGGGAGCCCCGCTGACCGGCGAGGGCACCGCCGGGGTCACCGCCATCTCCGCGGCCGAGGCCGAGGGGCACACCCGCACCGCGGGCGGCGCCTACTCCACGTACGAGAACGCGGGGAACGCCGGGAACGGGCCCGCGCCCGGCTTCACCTCCGGGGCGCGCACCCCGGACGTGTCGGTCGAGGTGATCACCCCGGGCGACACCGCCCCGCCGACCGCCCCCGGCACCCGCGGGCCCGGGCGGCTCTCGGTCGACGCGATCTCCTCGGGCGGCACCACGCTGGTGATCCTGAGTGCCTCGGGCGGGGCACCCGTCCACTGGCGCCTCTGGTGGGACTCGCCGTGGCTCGGCGTCAGCCAGAGCCAGGGCGTCCTGGAGCCGGGCGAAACGTTCACCGTACGGATCACCGTGGACCACGCGCTGGAGCCGGCCGGGGAGTGGATCTCCCGCCTCGGCGTCGACCCCTCGGGCGCGGTCCTGACGATCGAGGGCCGGGGCGCGGCCAAGCCGCACACCCCGACGCCGACCCCCACGCCCACGACGGCGACCCCCACGCCGAGCCCGACGCCGACCCCCTCGGACACCCCGACGCCGACCCCGACCCCGACGCCCTCGGCATCAGAAGGAACGGTTTCCCCGTCGGACCCGGGCCCGACGGGCGAGCCGAGCGGGAGCTAGGCGGGGCCGGTCGGGGTCGTCCCGGCCGGTGCGTCGTCCCGGCCGGTGTGCCGGGTGTGCCGGTATGCCGTACGTACGGCCGGTGTGTCGTGCGGCCGGCCCCGTCAGCCGACCGGGTCCGGGTCCGCGGGGTGCGGCGCCATCGGCAGGAGGCTCGCCAGCCGCTGCTCGCACAGCCCGGCCAGCACCTCGTACCCCTCCTTGCCCATCAGCTCCGTCAGCTCCGCCCGGTACGAGACGTACACCGGCTCGCCCGCGCCGTGCGCCGAGGTCGCCGAGGTGCACCACCAGTGCAGGTCGTGGCCGCCCGGCCCCCAGCCGCGGCGGTCGTACTCGCCGATCGACACCTGGAGCACGCGGGTGTCGTCGGGCCGGTCGATCCAGTCGTACGTCCGCCGGATCGGCAGCTGCCAGCACACGTCCGGCTTGGTCTCCAGCGGCTCCCGGCCCTCCCTGAGCGCCAGGATGTGCAGCGAGCAGCCCGCGCCGCCCGGGAAGCCGGGACGGTTCTGGAAGATGCAGGAGCCCTCCCAGCGGCGGGTCTGCCTGTCGCCGTCCTCGTCGAGCTGGGTCCAGCCCGTACGGGTGCCCTCCTCGTGGAACTGCCACAGTTCGGGAGTGAGCCTCGCCACGTGCCCGGCCACCCGCTGCTCGTCCTCCTCGTCCGAGAAGTGCGCGCCCAGCGTGCAGCAGCCGTCGTCCGCGCGGCCGGCCTGGATGCCCTGGCAGCCGCTGCCGAAGATGCAGGTCCAGCGGGAGGTCAGCCAGGTCAGGTCGCAGCGGAAGACCTGCTCGTCGTCGGCCGGGTCCGGGAACTCCACCCAGGCCCGCGGGAAGTCCAGACCGACCTCGTCCCGCTTCTTCTGCAGGGACTTGGGGGCCTTTGTCTGCTTCTTGGCCTTCTTCGTATTTGGCACAACCCCAGCGTAAGCGGGGTGGCGGGCCATATGGCCGAATCGCAGTAGCGTTCCTTCCATGAGACTCGGTGTCCTTGATGTGGGTTCGAACACGATCCATCTGCTGGTGGTGGACGCGCACCCCGGCGCGCGCCCGCTGCCCGCCCACTCGCACAAGGTGGAACTCCGCCTGGCGGAGCTGCTCGACCCCGCGGGAGCCATCGGCCCGGAGGGCATCGACAAGCTGGCCGGCGTGATCGCCGGAGCCGTCCAGGCCGCCGAGGACAAGGGCTGCGAGGACGTGCTGCCCTTCGCGACCTCCGCCGTGCGCGAGGCCACCAACGCCGACGAGGTGCTGGCCCGGGTCCGCGAGGAGACCGGCATCGACCTCCAGGTGCTCAGCGGGGCCGACGAGGCCCGCCTCACCTTCCTGGCCGTGCGCCGCTGGTTCGGCTGGTCCGCCGGGAAGCTGCTGGTCCTCGACATCGGCGGCGGCTCGCTGGAGATCGCGTACGGCATCGACGAGGAGCCCGACTGCGCCGTCTCCCTCCCGCTGGGCGCCGGGCGCCTCACCGCCGGCTGGCTGCCGGGCGACCCGCCTGACCCGGCCGACGTACGGGCGCTGCGCCGGCACGTACGGGCGCAGATCGCCCGCAGCGTCGGCGAGTTCAGCCGCTTCGGCGCCCCGGACCACGTGGTCGCCACCTCGAAGACCTTCAAGCAGCTGGCCCGCATCGCCGGTGCCGCCCGCTCGGCCGAGGGCCTCTACGTGCAGCGCGAGCTCAGCCGGAAGTCCCTGGAGGAGTGGGTGCCGCGACTGGCCGCCATGAGCGCCGCCGAGCGCGCCGGGCTCCCGGGCGTCTCCGAGGGCCGCGCGGGGCAGCTGCTGGCCGGGGCGCTGGTCGCCGAGGGCGCCATGGACCTCTTCGGCGTGGACGAGCTGGAGATCTGTCCCTGGGCCCTGCGGGAGGGCGTGATCCTGCGCCGCCTGGACCACATGCCGGAGGGGCCGGGGACCCTGCCGGCGTGACGGCGTGCGTGACGGCGTGAGTGGCGGCGTGCGGGGCGGCCTGCGTGAGGCGTACGGGGCGGCCTGCGTGAGGCGTACGGGCCACCGACCGGCCGGAAGCGGGCGGTGGCCCGGACGGTGCGCCGCGGGGCCCCGTACCCTGTCCCCGTGGCAGAACCAGTCGTGCGCATCCCGGACGCGAAGGTCGCGCTGTCCACGGCCTCGGTCTACCCGGAGTCGACGGCGACCGCCTTCGAGGTCGCCGCACGCCTGGGGTACGACGGCGTCGAGGTCATGGTGTGGACCGACCCCGTCAGCCAGGACATCGAGGCCCTGCGTCGGCTGAGCGACTACCACCGGATCCCGGTGCTCGCGATCCACGCGCCCTGCCTCCTCATCACCCAGCGCGTCTGGTCCACCGATCCCTGGACCAAGCTCCAGCGCGCCCGGTCCGCCGCGGAGAAGCTCGGCGCGTCGACGGTCGTCGTCCACCCGCCCTTCCGCTGGCAGCGCCAGTACGCCCGCGACTTCGTCCAGGGCATCTGGCGGATGGCGGACGAGACCGACGTCCGCTTCGCCGTCGAGAACATGTACCCCTGGCGCTACCGCGACCGCGAGATGCTCGCGTACGCCCCCGAGTGGGACGTCACCAAGGACGACTACCGCCACTACACGGTCGACCTGTCCCACACCGCGACCGCCCGCTCCGACGCCACCGCCATGGTCGACCGGATGGGCGACCGCCTCGCGCACGTCCACCTCGCCGACGGCAACGGCTCGGCCAAGGACGAGCACCTGGTCCCCGGCCGCGGCACCCAGCCCTGCGCCGAGCTGCTGGAACGTCTCGCCCTGGGCGGCTTCGACGGCCACGTCGTGATCGAGGTCAACACCCGCCGCGCCATGTCGGCGGCCGAACGCGAGGCCGACCTCGCCGAGGCCCTCGCCTTCACGCGGCTGCACCTGGCGTCCGCCTTGCGGGTGCCGCGGACATGAACAGCGGTTCTGGCAAGGCTGCGGGTGCGGGCGGGTCTGCGGGTGCGGATAGGCCCCGCCGTCGCGGTCGGCCTTCACGCGCCGAGGCCGACAGCGGGCCCGGCACCCAGGAGCGGATCCGGCTCGCCGCACGCGAGGAGTTCGCCGAGCGCGGGTACGACAAGACCTCCGTACGCGGCGTCGCCAAGGCCGCGGGCGTCGACCCGGCCCTGGTCCACCACTACTTCGGCTCCAAGGACGAGCTGTTCGCCGCGGCCGTCGAGACGAGCATCGAGCCCGCCCTGCTCGTCCCCGCCATCCTCGGGCAGGGCCCCGACGGCGTCGGCGAGCGGCTGGCCCGCTACTTCCTGGGCGTCTGGGAGAACCCCGTCACGCGCGCCCCGATGCTGGCCGTGATCCGCTCCGCCCTCACCCACGAGGCGGCCGCCAAGGTGCTGCGCAACCTCGTGCTGCGCAAGCTGCTGGAGCGGGTGGCCGCCGACCTGAAGGTCCCGGAGCCGACGTTCCGGGCGGAGCTGGCCGCCTCCCACATGATCGGCATCGCGATGCTGCGGTACGTGGTCCAGGTCGAGCCGCTGGCCTCGGCTGATCCGGAGGAGATCGTCGCCATGGTGGCTCCTACGCTTCAGCGGTATTTGACGGAAGCCTGACCGGAGCCGGCCGGAGCTGACGGAAGCCTGGCCGGAGCCCGACGCGCGTCGGGGGCCGCGGCGACCGAGGAGTGATCCCGGATGTCGCGAGGCGGCAGCCGAACGAAGGGTGATCCCGCACACTGAGTGGCGGGGCGACCGAAGGGTGATCTCCGCATCCCGGCATCCGGACGGCCGGTCCGGATCCTGGAGTCGGGGCGTAGGCTCGTAACAGTCGTATCCGCAGTCCCGACTGCGCCGCTACTGGGGAGTGAACCCGATGCCCGAGCTGAGGTCCCGCACCGTCACCCACGGCCGCAACATGGCGGGCGCGCGCGCCCTGATGCGCGCGTCGGGCGTAGCGAGCGAAGACATCGGCAAGCCGATCATCGCCGTGGCCAACTCCTTCACCGAGTTCGTGCCCGGGCACACCCACCTCGCGCCCGTCGGTCGGATCGTTTCCGACGCCATTCGGGCCGCCGGGGCCGTTCCGCGTGAGTTCAACACCATCGCCGTCGACGACGGCATCGCCATGGGCCACGCCGGCATGCTCTACTCGCTGCCGTCCCGCGACCTGATCGCGGACAGCGTCGAGTACATGGTCGAGGCGCACTGCGCCGACGCCCTGATCTGCATCTCCAACTGCGACAAGATCACCCCCGGCATGCTGATGGCCGCCATGCGCCTCAACATCCCGGTGGTCTTCGTCTCCGGCGGCCCGATGGAGGCCGGCCAGGCCACCCTCGTCGACGGCACCGTCCGCAAGCTGGACCTGATCGACGCCATGGTCGACGCCTCGAACGAGAACGTCTCCGACGAGGACATCCTCCGCATCGAGGAGAACGCCTGTCCGACCTGCGGCTCCTGTTCCGGCATGTTCACCGCCAACTCGATGAACTGCCTCGCCGAGGCCATCGGCCTGGCGCTGCCCGGCAACGGCTCCGTCCTCGCCACCCACACCGCCCGCCGGGCGCTGTACGAGGAGGCCGGCCGCACGATCGTCGAGATCACCAAGCGCCACTACGAGCAGGACGACTACTCGGTCCTGCCCCGCAACATCGCCACCCGCGAGGCCTTCGAGAACGCCATGGCGCTCGACATCGCGATGGGCGGCTCGACCAACACGATCCTCCACCTGCTGGCCGCCGCCCAGGAGGCGGGCCTGGACTACGACCTCAAGGACATCGACGCCGTCTCGCGCCGCGTCCCCTGCCTGGCCAAGGTCGCCCCGAACGTCGCGCCCGGCGGCACGTACTACATGGAGGACGTGCACCGCGCCGGCGGCATCCCCGCGATCCTCGGCGAGCTGCACCGCGGCGGCCTGCTCAACAAGGACGTCAACACGGTCCACTCCGAGGGCCTGGAGGACTGGCTGGCGAAGTGGGACGCCCGCTCCGGCACCGCGACCGACGAGGCGATGGAGCTGTGGCACGCGGCCCCCGGCTGCAAGCGCTCCGCCACGGCCTTCTCGCAGTCCGAGCGCTGGGAGTCCCTCGACCTCGACGCCGAGGGCGGCTGCATCCGCTCCGTCGAGCACGCGTACTCCAAGGACGGCGGCCTCGCGGTCCTCAAGGGCAACATCGCCGAGGACGGCTGCGTCGTGAAGACCGCCGGCGTCGACGAGTCCATCTGGACCTTCGAGGGCCCGGCCGTGGTCTGCGAGTCCCAGGACGAGGCCGTGGAGAAGATCCTGACCAAGCAGGTCAAGGCCGGCGACGTGGTCGTCATCCGCTACGAGGGCCCCCGCGGCGGCCCCGGCATGCAGGAGATGCTCTACCCGACCTCCTTCCTCAAGGGCCGCGGCCTCGGCAAGGTCTGCGCCCTGGTGACGGACGGCCGGTTCTCCGGCGGCACCTCGGGCCTGTCCATCGGCCACGCCTCCCCGGAGGCCGCCTCGGGCGGCACGATCGCCCTGGTCGAGGACGGTGACCGGATCCGCATCGACATCCCCAGCCGCTCGATCGAGCTGCTGGTCGACGAGGCCACGCTGGCCGCCCGCCGCGAGGCGCTGGGCGGCGTGTACGCCCCCAAGAACCGCGACCGCACGGTCTCGGCGGCGCTGCGCGCGTACGCCGCCATGGCCACCAGCGCCGACAAGGGCGCCGTCCGGGACGTGTCGAAGCTGGGCTGAACCGGCGGCATGACGTGAGCGGGCGGGACCGGACAGCCGGTCCCGCCCGCTCCGTCTGCGGGGGCGCTCCTACCAGCCCGCGGGATCAGCCGCCGGCACCGCGAAGACCGAGCCGTCCGGGGCCGTGCCCACGACCTGGTCGCCGGTGACGGCCGGGGCGGCCAGCGTCGGCTTCAGCGGGTTCGCGCCCTTCCCCAGCCGGGGTCCGGTCTGGCCCACCAGCGTGCCGCGCCGCGCGTCCAGCGCGATCAGCCGGCCGTCCGCCGCCGAGAGGTAGACGCGGTCCCCGGCCGCGGTCGCCCGCGAGACCCGGCTGGCCAGCGACTCGTACCGCCACAGCTCGCCCCGCCGGCCGGCCTCCACGCGTACGGCGGTCAGCGCGCCGGACAGGCCCACGACGTACACGGTGCCGTCCGGGCCCACCGACGCCTGGCCCTGGTCGACCCGTGCCGCCAGCGCCACGCGCCGCACCTCGTGGGTGCGCGCGTCGATCCGTACGACCGCCTCGGTGACGTCGGCCAGGTCGTTGGCCAGCAGGAACAGTGCCCCGGCCGCGCTGCCGGCGACCCGCAGCTGGCCCTGCGCGCGCTGCTGCCACAGCACCGCGCCGGTCGCCGGATCCACCGCCCGGACCTGGGTCGACGTACCGTCGCCCGACGGCGTGACCACGAAGGCGGGGCCGGTGCCCTCGCCCGCGGCCCAGGCGGAACCCACCCCGCCCAGCCGCTTCGACCAGCGTCGCTGCCCGGTCGCCGGGTCCAGCGCGGTCACCCGGCCCTCGGGGGAGGCCAGCAGCACGGTGCCGGGCGAGCTCCCGGTGTGCACCACCGTCCGGCCGTCCAGTGGCACGGACCAGCGCTCGGTGCCCGTGGCCGGGTCCAGCGCCTGGAGCCGGCCACCGCCAGGAGCGACGGTGTGCACCAGACCGCCCGCGAGGACCGGCGCCCGGTCGAGTTCGGCCCGCAGGAACCCGCCGGCCGCCGGCACCGACCAGCGCGTCCGGCCGTCCGCGGGATCCAGCCGGCTGGCGGCCGTGCCGGGCCCCTTGCAGAGCAGGGCGCCGAGCGGGGCGGCGTACGCGCAGACCGGTGTGCCGGTGTCGGTGGAGGAGCCGCCGGCCGGCGGCACGGTCCAGGCCCGGACCGCGGCCGCGGCGGCGGTCCGCTCGGGCGAGCCGGCGCCGGGGGCGGGCCCGGACAGCGCGTCCATGCCGGCGTACCCGCCCAGGCCGACCGCGGCCGCGGTGACCACCGCCCCCGCGGCGAGGGCGGTACGGCGCCGCCGGCCGCGCCGCGGCCCGGGCGCCTGCTCCCGCCGGTGCGTGGGGTCGTCACCGGAACCGGAACCGGAACCGGAGTCCGGCGCCTGACCGGCCTGCGAACCGGAACCCACCACGGCCCGCGCCCGGCTCTCCGCACCACCCGGCCGCCGCGGCCCCGGTATGAACGCCCGGGTCACCTCGGAGGTCGGGTATGCGGCCGACCGCAGCTGCGCGATCAGCGCGTCCAGCGCGGGCCGGTCCGCCGGGTCCTTCTCCAGGCAGGCGGAGATCAGCGGAACCAGCTCCTCCGGCACCCCCGCGAGGTCCGGCTCGTGGTGCACCACCTGGTACGCCACGAGGTACGGGCTGTCGGAGTCGAACGGCCCCCGCCCGGTCGCCGCGTGCACCAGCACCGCCCCCATGGCGAACACGTCCGCCGCCGGTCCCACCTCGCGCGGCCGCTGGAACTGCTCCGGCGCCATGAAGGGCGGGGTGCCGATCAGCTTCCCGGTCTCGGTGCGCAGGTCGCTCGCGTAGTCGTAGGGGCGCGAGATCCCGAAGTCGATCACCTTCGGGCCGTCGGGCGCCATCAGCACGTTGCTGGGCTTGAGGTCCCGGTGCACCAGGCCCGCCCGGTGGATGTCGCGCAGCGCCTCGGCGAGGCCGGCGCCCAGCCGGCACAGCTCGGCGGCCGTCAGCGGGCTCTGCTTCACCCGCTCCGCGAGGGTGGGGCCGTCCACGAACAGCGTGGCCATCCAGGGCCGTTCGGCCTGCGGGTCGGCGTCCACCACGGCGGCGGTGAAGGCGCCGCTGACCCGTCGGGCCGCGGTGACCTCCTGGCGGAAACGCGCCCTGAACTCCGGGTCCGCCGCGAACTCCGCGTGCACGACCTTCACCGCGAGGCGCAGCCCGGAGGCGGAGGAAGCCAGGTGCACGACGCCCATGCCGCCCGAGCCCAGGACCGACTCCAGCCGGTACTGACCGGCGAACTCGGGTTCCGGATGAGCTGGTTGCGGTTGTTGAGCCGAGCGCGGCATGCCCACCCCCCGTGTGCTCGTACGCCGACGCGCCGTGGAGCCTAGTCGAGCCTTGCTAACCTGCGCGAGTCACGCACCGTGAAGCAATGGGGGAGACACGAATGTCCGGTGAGGCTATTGCGGCGCGCTATCCGGTGGCGCCCGGCTACCGCGTCAACGTCCGGAGCGGCCCCGGCACGAACTACAGCATCGTCCGCGTCCTCGCGTACGGCGCCTCCGTGTCGATCTACTGCCAGTGCACCGGCACCACCGTGTCCGGGCCGTACGGCACCACCAACATCTGGGACAACATCGCCAACGGCGAGTTCGTCTCCGACGCGTACGTGAACACCGGAAGCGACGGCTTCGTCGCGCCGCGCTGCGGCTGACTCGTGACCTTCGGCTCAGGCTGGGCCGACGGGGGCCGGGGGATAATCGCAGGCGTGAGCGACGAACGAGACGACACCTCCCAGAAGCCGACCCCCGCCGGCCCGCAGCCGGAGCAGATCCGCTTCTTCGGCACCACCTGGGTGAACCACGACGGCGGCTACGCGCTGCGCCGCGTCGGCGTCGCGGCCGGCTCGCTGACGGCGGCCTTCGCGGGCGCGTTCCTGCTGCGCTTCGCCTACGAGGGCCTGGAGCTGGGCAACGTCGGCTCCTTCGTCTCCTGGACCGTCGTGGTGATGTTCGCGGTGTGCAGCGCGATCGCGTTCGGCAAGACCTGGGAGTCCTTCACCCGCCGCGCCGTCCCGGGCTCGCAGGACGGCTCCCTCAAGGGCCTGATGGCGATCGGGTTCATCGGCTCGCTGATCGCGTACTTCCTCCGCTCGCTGGCGGAAGCCCCCGGCGAGAAGCTGGCCCGCGCCGAGTACGACCGTGCCCAGACCGAATACACCCGCCGCCGGGCCACCCGCACGGGCAACCCGGCCGCCCGCAAGCCCAAGCGCAGGAAGTAACGCCCCTGCCGCGGGCCGGGCCCGCGGCCTGCGCGGCCGGTCCCTGCCGGACCAGGGGACCTCCGCCGTCCGCCGCCGGGCCCGGCAGCGCCCCTCCCCACGCCCCGGCGGCGCACCACTGCAGGCCGCCCCGCAGGGACCGGCCGGGCCTCCGCTCCACCCGGCGGACCTCCTGCCGGAGCGGTGCACGGCACGGAAGGGCCGCTGCTCCGTGGCGGCCCCGGCCCGGGCGGGAAATGACTCGCGGCGCGACGGGCACCCGTGGCAGCTTGGCGATCATGAGCCCGCACACCGACGACCGCGCCGACCAGCCCGACGACCGCGCCGACCAGCTCGTCGACCATGCCGTCGGCCAGGCCCGCCGCCTCGTCGCCGAGCGGTTCCCCGACGCCCTGGGCGCGGTCCTCGCCGGGTCCACGGCGGCCGGCCGCGCCACCGCCACCAGCGATCTCGACCTCGCCGTCCTCGTCGAGGACGGCGGCGAGACCCGCCGGGAGACCCTGCGCTTCGAGGGACGGCTCGTCGAGCTGTTCGTCCACACCTGCGGCGGCCTCGTGGAGCTCTTCGCCGCCGACCTCGCCTCCCGGCGCGCCGTCATGCAGCGCATGTACGCCGAGGGTCTGATCCTCTCCGACCGCACGGGTGCGGCAGCCCGGGCCAAGGCCTTCGCGCAGGCCGAACTCCACGAGGGCCCGGCCGCCCTCGACGCCGCGACCGTCGAGACCCGGCGGTACGTGCTCACCGATGCCCTGGACGACCTCGCCGACGCCACCGACCCGGTGGAGCGCCTGGCCGTGGCCGGCACCGTCCTCGGTACCGCGGCCGACCTCCTCTCCGACCACCACCGCGCCTGGACGGGCGGTGGCAAGTGGCTGCCCCGACGGCTGCTGGAGGCGGACCCGGAGCGGGGCGCAGCCCTCCTGGACGGTCACCGCCTGCTCTGCGAGCACGGCGACCCGGAGGCACTCCTCGAAGCCGCGTACCAGATCCTCGCCCTGACCGGCGGCCCCCTCCGCGAGGGTTACGCCCGCACCTGGCACGGCGTCGTCGAGTCCCTGACCCCCACCACCGCCCCGCGCCGCTGATCGAACCCCGGGCGGGGCGGGGGGCGGGCATCAGGCCGGTGCGGCCATGAATCCGCCGCGCGCAGCTCCCGAGCCCAGCAGACGGGCCCGGTCGAGCACCTCGGGGAGCTCGTCGAATGACAGGACGACCGCCCCGCCGGCCCGCTCGACGTCCGCGCACCAGTCACCCATCCCGCCCGGGGCGGCGCCTCCTCCGGCCGCGTCGACCACCGGCGCCACGAAGGCGGGCACGATCACCCCGGCCTCGCCGGGCCCGTCCACGACACACATCGTGACCTTGGCGACGACACCCCACCCCGCACAACGCGGCACCGCCCCGCCGGAGGCGGTCAGCAGCGGCAGCGCATCGTGCACGGGCGCGCCGGACAGCAGGAGCAGGGGGGTGTCACCCCTGACGAACAGGGTGTTCTCGGGTTCCAGAAGCATCGGCCCACCCTGCCACCACCGGCTGTCCCTCACGCAGCCGACCCCGACGACGCGGCCCCCCACGCGCCCCGCCGCCGCCCGTACCCGGGATCCCGGCAACCGCCCCGCCCCGCCCCACTCCTTGACGCCGCCCACCCTCGGGAGGATTATTCATCGCATGATGAATAATCCTCCCGAGGGCGACCCGGGCCCCGCCATCCAGGCCCGGCAGCTCCGCTGCACGCGCGGCACCCGCGAGGTCCTCCACGGCATCGACTTCGACGTGCCCCGCGCCCGGATCACCGGACTCCTCGGCCCCTCCGGCTGCGGCAAGACCACCCTCATGCGGGCGATCGTCGGCACCCAGGACAAGGTCACCGGCTCCCTCAAGGTCCTCGGCGAGGACGCCGGCGCCCCCGCGCTCCGCTCCCGCATCGGCTACGTCACCCAGGCGCCCTCCGTCTACGACGACCTCACCGTCCGCCAGAACCTCGACTACTTCGCCGCCGTCCTCGACCCCGGCCGGGCAGCCGCCGCCCGCCGCGCCGCCACCGTCGACCGCGCCCTCCACGACGTCGACCTCGCCGGCCACGCCCAGGCCCTCGCCGGCAACCTCTCCGGCGGTCAGCGCAGCCGCGTCTCCCTCGCCGTAGCCCTCCTCGGCACCCCGGAACTCCTGGTCCTCGACGAGCCCACCGTCGGACTGGATCCCGTACTCCGCCGCGACCTGTGGAACCTCTTCCACCGCATCGCCGCCGAACGCGGCGCCACCCTCCTCGTCTCCTCCCACGTCATGGACGAGGCCGAGCGCTGCCACAGCCTGCTCCTCATGCGCGAGGGCCGGATCCTCGCCCAGGACACCCCGGACGCCCTCCGCGCCCGCACCCAGACCGACACCGTCGAAGAAGGCTTCCTCACCCTCGTCGACGCCGCCGCGGCCGCCGCAGGAGAAGCCCGATGAACCTCGCCCGTACGACCGCCACCGCCGCCCGCGTCCTGCGCCAGCTGCGCCACGACCCGCGCTCCATCGCGCTGATGCTGCTCGTGCCCGTCCTGATGCTGGTCCTGCTGCGCTACGTCTTCGACGGCAACACCGGCACCTTCAACGGCATCGGCGCCTCGCTCCTCGGCATCTTCCCGCTGATCACGATGTTCCTCGTGACCTCGATCGCCACCCTCCGCGAGCGCACCTCGGGCACGCTCGAACGCCTCCTCGCCATGCCCCTGGCCAAGGGCGACCTCATCGCCGGCTACGCCCTCGCCTTCGGCGCCGTCGCGATCGCCCAGTCCCTCCTCGCCACCGGCACCGCCCTGTGGGCCCTCGGCCTCGACGTCGTCGGCTCCCCCTGGCTGCTGCTCCTCGTCGCCCTGCTCGACGCACTCCTCGGCACCGCCCTCGGACTGTTCGTCTCCGCCTTCGCCTCCTCCGAGTTCCAGGCGGTCCAGTTCATGCCGGCGGTGATCTTCCCCCAGCTGCTGCTCTGCGGACTCTTCGCCGCCCGCGACACCATGCACCCCGTACTGGAGGCCATCTCCGACGTCCTGCCGATGTCGTACGCCGTCGACGGCATGAACCAGGTGCTCCACCACACCGACGTCACCACCGACTTCGTACGGGACGCCCTCGTCGTCGCCGGCTGCGCACTCCTGGTCCTCGCCCTCGGTGCCGCGACCCTGCGCCGACGTACGCCCTGACGCCCCCGGCACCGACCCGCGCGCCCTGCCCACCCACCGGACACCACCCCGCACCCCCGCGTCCGGGTGCAAGGATGAGCAACATCCACAGCGCACAGACGGCGCACGTGCAGTACCTGTTCGGCGAGGTGAGCCCGCATGACCCAGACAGTCGCAGTCCTCGGCACCGGCAAGATCGGCGAGGCCCTGCTCAGCGGCATGATCCGGGGCGGCTGGCCCGCCTCGCACCTCTTGGTCACGGCACGCCGGGCGGAGCGCGCGGAAGAGCTGCGCACCCGCTACGGAGTGGAGGCGGTCTCCAACGCCGAGGCCGCCAAGCGGGCCGACACCCTCATCCTGACCGTCAAGCCGCAGGACATGGGCACGCTCCTGACCGAGCTGGCCCCGCACATCCCCGCAGACCGCCTGGTCATCAGCGGCGCCGCCGGCATCCCGACCTCCTTCTTCGAGGAGCGCCTGGCCCCGGGCACCCCGGTCGTCCGTGTCATGACCAACACGCCCGCCCTGGTCGACGAGGCCATGTCCGTCATCTCCGCGGGCAGCCACGCCACCGCCGAGCACCTCGCCCACGCGGAGGAGATCTTCGGCGGGGTCGGCAAGACCCTCCGCGTCCCCGAGTCCCAGCAGGACGCCGCCACCGCCCTCTCCGGATCCGGACCGGCGTACTTCTACTTCCTCGTCGAGGCGATGACCGACGCCGGCATCCTCCTCGGCCTCCCGCGCGCGCAGGCGCACGACCTGATCGTGCAGGCCGCGATCGGGGCGGCGGTGATGCTGCGCGACAGCGGCGAGCACCCGGTCAAGCTGCGCGAGGCGGTGACCTCCCCGGCCGGTACGACGATCAACGCGATCCGTGAGCTGGAGAACCACGGCGTGCGCGCGGCCCTGATCGCCGCCCTCGAAGCGGCCCGGGACCGCAGCCGCGAGCTGGCCTCCGGCAACGGCTGACGGGCCGACGGCACCACGCTGTACGCGGATCGGGTGAAGGGCTGTCGGAGGTTGACACGGCCCTGCCCGGTCCGTACTGTTCTCCGAGTTGTCCGACGTGAGCGCCGACTCCGGTCGGTCCCCGGACAGCCATTCCGCAAGCACCCATTCGAACGAACGACGCACTTTGTCGTCTCGTTTTCATGCGTATTTGCGAATGAGGAATCCGTGTCCGAAGGGCGCGGCCGTCGATTAGGTCGGGGGCCGGGAATCCGCTAATGTCTCACTCGCCTCAAGGGCCCAACGGCCTGCAGGGCGAAACCCGCTGACTGGGAGTCAGGCGCCGAAAGGGTCTGATAGAGTCGGAAACGCCGAAAGGGAAAGCGACGGAAGCGCCGCCGGAACCGGAAAGCGCCGAGGAAATCGGGTCGGAAAGATCTGATAGAGTCGGAAACGAAGGAAGCGCCCGGAGGGCCCGGAAACGGGAACAA
>NZ_JBITRX010000006.1:0-401328 GCF_044540325.1 Streptomyces sp. NPDC086023 | reverse complement strand
TGCGACAACCTCTCCGCTCACAAGGCACCCGTGGTGCACAAGTGGCTCCTGGCGCATCCCCGCTTCCAGCTCCACTTCACCCCCACCTACTCGTCCTGGATCAACCAAGTCGAGCGGTGGTTCGCCGAGCTGCAACGACGCTGCCTCGAACGCGGAGTGTTCTGCTCCCTCGACGACCTCAAGACCGCACTGGAGACCTGGATCAAGGTCTGGAACGACGACGCCCGGCCCTTCAAGTGGACCAAGACCGCCGACCAGATCCTCGACCGCATCTGCCGCTACTGCTCACGCATCTCCGAACCAGATCACTAGGGCGAAATACGTGGACGATTGCCGGGCGCCATCCGACGCGAATGGAGGTTTTCCGCACATTCACGTGGTCGGCCGACGGAATTCCCCGGCGTGCGCCCCCGAATTCCGCGCCCCTCGCCGCCCGGCCGGGACGCGCCTCCCGGCACGCGGCCGACCGCGGTCCCCGCACCACCTCACGGGCCGCGTCCCCGCACCTCCCACAGGCCCGGTCCCCGCACCCCTCACGGGCCCCGTCCCCGCATCTCCGCCGGGCCCGCCCCGCACCCCCACCACCCCCGGTCCGTACCCGCCGGGGGTGTGGAACGCTGGGGGCATGGAGATTCTCTGGTTCCTGCTCGCGATGGGCATGCTGGCCGCCTTCCTCGTCCCCTACCTGAGGCGGCGCAGGGGCGGCATCCGGCTCGTCTCGCCCGGCTCACCGGACGCGGCCGACCCGGCCGACTACGGCTTCGTGCGCCAGGAGGAACTGGACATCCGCGTGCCCGGACCCGACCAGGACCTGATGGACGTCCTGGACCTGGTGCAGCGCACGCAGGACTGGCGCGCGGCCTCGCAGCTGCTGGCCGGCACCCCCAAGGAGGGCGAGCAGCGCTGGCAGCGGGTGCAGGCCTTCGCCGGCGCCGCCTCCCTGGAGCTGGCCCGGCAGCCCGGCACCGGGGCCGCCTGGCTGCGGGCCTGGAAGCTGGAGTCCCCGAAGGACGCGGGCGGCGCGCAGGTGCACGCCGAGTTCCTGGTGCAGCAGGCCTGGCGGGCCTCCGGCGGCTTCGGCACCGACGACCACCGGATCATCCTGGAGGAGGCCCGTACGGCCTGCGAGGAGGCGGCGCTGCTCGCCCCCGGCGACCCGGTCCCGTACATCAGCCAGCTGGCGATCGCCCGCGGACTCGCCTACCCGGAGCCGGAGTTCGACGCGCTGTGGGCCAAGGTCATCGACCGGTCCCCCGAGCACATGGGCGCCCACCTGGCGGCCCTGCACTACTGGTGCGAGAAGTGGCACGGCTCCCGCGAGAAGGCCGACGCCTTCACGCACGCGGCCGCCGCCCGCGCCCCGCGGGGCTCGCTGCTGGCCGCCCTGCCGCTGTTCGGGGTCTTCGAGCACCTCCCCGAGGTCGCCCTGGTCCAGGACTTCTACGGCAGCGCGGTGGTCTCGCGGGCGGTGGAGGGCGCCCTTTACGCGGTGAATTCGGCCCGGCCGGACGACCCGATGCTGGCGCACGTACGGCACCTGCTGATCCTCTTCCTGGTGCGCGGCGAACGCTGGGCCGAGGCCATGGAGCAGCTCCGCCACGTCGACGGCTACGTCGGCGCCCTCCCGTGGTCGCACAGCGAGGACCCGGCCGCGGAGTACGCGGTCTACCGCGCCCTGGCCGTGGCCGGCTACGAGGCGAACGGCGGCAGCCCGGCCACCCTCCCCCGCTGACTGCCGGGCCGGCGCCCGGCCCGGCGCCGCAGGGCCGGAATCCCGGGGGCCTCCGGGGCGTTGTCCTGACACCCACCCCGTCCGCAAGGAGCGAGCCCGCATGATCTTCGGCCGTCGTACCCCTGAGCTGCCCACGCCCGAGCAGGCCCTCAAGGGCCGCCCGCAGCCCGCGTTCACGCTGCCCGACCGGCACACGGTCCTGGGCAACCCCCTGGCCGGCCCGTACCCGGCGGGGCTGGAGGTCGCGGACTTCGGCCTCGGCTGCTTCTGGGGCGCCGAGCGCAAGTTCTGGCAGACCCCCGGCGTGTGGACCACGCTGGTCGGCTACCAGGGCGGATACACCGAGAACCCGGAGTACGAGGAGGTCTGCTCCGGTCTCACCGGCCACACCGAGGTGGTCCGGGTGGTCTACGACCCGTCCGCCGTCTCGTACGACGCCCTGCTGAAGGTCTTCTGGGAGGCCCACGACCCGACCCAGGGCTTCCGCCAGGGCAACGACGTCGGCACCCAGTACCGCTCGGCCGTCTACACGCACTCCCCCGAGCAGCAGGCCACGGCCGAGGCCTCCCGCGCGGCCTACCAGCGGGTGCTGACCGGCGCCGGCTACGGCGCCATCACCACGGCCGTCCTCCCGGCCGCCGACCGCCCCTTCTGGCCGGCCGAGCCGTACCACCAGCAGTACTTGGACAGGAACCCGGCCGGCTACTGCGGCATCGGCGGCACGGGCGTCAGCTGCCCCATCGGCGTGGCCCGCACCGACGCCTGACCGGGGCCCGGGCCACCCGTTCGGATGTCGAATCCGGCAAGCGGCTGGCTAGGCTGGGCCGAGGGACCAGGATCTCGCTCATGGGAGCAGCCGTGACAACCTCCGCCGCCGGGCAGCCGCTCATCCCGCAGCCCCCGGCGACCGTGACCGCCCTGCGGCAGGCGCTCGCACAGGTCGCGCCTGCCGCAGGGCGGTCACGGCTGGGAATACGAGCCGGACCACGCCCACGTCGCCGCCGGCCTCCCGGAACGCGTCGTGGCAGAAGTGGAACGCCTGGCGGGTCAGCTGGTCGAGCTCGCCTCCGTCGGCGTAGACGTGGGCGACTTCGGCAACGGCCCCCGGCCCGGCGGCTTGCGCCGGATGGACGCCGGATGGACGCCGCCGGCGGCTGGTTCTACTTCCTCGTGGCCCCGCGCGCCCGTCTCATCGTCGTGACCCGCATCATCCCGCCGTTCGACGCCCTCCAGCCGGCCCCGCCGCCATCGCGCGGCGGGGCCGGTGCCGGTGCCGGGTGCGACACGGCGGTCAGATCGTCGACGTGTCGATGACGAAGCGGTAGCGGACGTCGCTGGTGAGGACGCGTTCGTAGGCCTCGTTGATCTCGTCGGCGCGGATGGTCTCGATCTCCGCGCCCAGGCCGTGCTCCGCGCAGAAGTCCAGCATCTCCTGGGTCTCCGCGATGCCGCCGATCATCGAGCCGGCCAGCGTCTTGCGGCCGCCGATGACCGAGAAGAGGTTCAGCGAGACCGGCTCCTCGGGGGCGCCGACGTTCACCAGGGCGCCGTCCACCTTGAGCATGCCCAGGTAGGCGCCCAGGTCCAGCGGGGCCGAGACCGTGGAGACGATCAGGTCGAAGGTGCCGGCCAGCTTCCTGAAGGTCGCGTCGTCGCTGGTCGCGTAGTAGTGCGTGGCGCCCAGCTTCAGGCCGTCCTCCTGCTTGCGCAGCGACTGCGAGAGGACCGTGACCTCCGCGCCCAGCGCGTTCGCGATCTTCACGCCCATGTGGCCGAGGCCGCCCAGGCCCACGATCGCGACCTTCTTGCCCGGACCGGCGCCCCAGTGCCGCAGCGGCGAGTAGAGGGTGATGCCGGCGCACAGCAGGGGCGCGGCCACGTCCAGGGACAGGCCGTCGGGGATGCGGACCGTGTAGTTCTCGTCGACGACGATGTGCGTGGAGTAGCCGCCGTAGGTGGGGTCGCCGTTCTTGTCCAGGCCGTTGTACGTGCCGGTCATGCCGCCCACGCAGTACTGCTCCTGGCCCGCCAGGCAGTACGCGCACTCCCGGCACGAGTCGACGAAGCAGCCGACGCCCACCCGGTCGCCGACGGCGAACTTCGTGACGCCCGCACCCACCTCGGTGACCACGCCGGCGATCTCGTGGCCGGGGACCATCGGGTAGATGCCCTCGCCCCAGCCGTCACGGGCCTGGTGGATGTCGGAGTGGCAGATGCCGGAGTACTTGATCTCGATCAGGACGTCGTGCTCGCCCACGGCGCGGCGCGGCACGGTGGTGCGCTCCAGCGGGGCCTTGGGCGCCGGTGCGGCGTACGCGGCTACCTGGCGGGTACCGACGGCCTGGGTCGCGATGCTGCTCATGCTGCTGGGTTCTCCTCGGCAGATTTCCTGTGATGCCCGGAACGATGCCGTACCCGGGAGCCGCCGCCCAGCCCCCTCCTGTGCCTACGCACGCCGTTCCTACCACTGGGAGGGTCAGGCTGACCGGCGTGCCGCTCCCGGATACTGGCTGACATGGACCAGCGTGCCGACCTGAGTGAGTTCCTCCGCTCCCGCCGTGCCCGGCTCAAGCCCGAGGACGTGGGGCTGCCCCAGTACGGGCGCCACCGCCGCGTGCCGGGCCTGCGGCGCGAGGAGCTGGCGCAGCTGGCCGGGGTCTCGGTCGCGTACTACACCCGCCTGGAGCAGGGCCACGGCCAGAACGTGTCCACGGAGGTGCTCGACTCGATCGCCCGCGCGCTGCGCCTGGACGAGACCGAGCGGGCCCACCTGACGCACCTCGCCAAGCCGAAGGCGAAGCGCAAGCGGCACATGGAGCGGCCCGAGCACGTCCGGCCGGAGCTGCTGGGGCTGCTGGACGCGATGGAGGGCGTACCGGCGTACATCCTGGGGCGGCGGACGGACGTCCTCGCGTGGAACCTGATGGGGCGGGCGGTGTTCGGGGACTTCGCGGCGCTGCCGCCCGAGGAACGGAACATGGCCCGGCTGGTCTTCCTCGACCCGGCCATGCAGGACCTGTTCGCGGACTGGGAGTGCCGGGCCTGCGAGATGGTGAGCGGCCTGCGCTGGTACGCGGGCTGCCACCCGGACGACCCGCGGCTGTCGGCGCTGGTGGGCGAACTGTCCGTGAAGAACGAGGAGTTCAGGACGCTCTGGGCGGCGCACACGGTGGCGGACAAGACGCACGGCAGGAAAGTCCTTCGCCATCCGCTCGTGGGTGAACTAAACCTGTCCTTCGAGACGTTGAAGCTTCCCGACAACCCCGAGCAGTCCCTGGTCACCTATCACGCGGAGCCGGGTTCGGCCTCGGCGGACGCATTGCGCCTGCTGGCCTCGTGGGGTGCCGGGACCGAGGAGAGGGAGACCTCCGCCAGATGACCGCCACGCCCGGCTACGCCATCGCCACCGCCACGGAGGCCGACGCCCCCGACGTCGCGGAGGTCTGGCTCCGCTCGTACGGCGCCGCGCTGCCGGACGTACGGCGCGCGCACTCCGACGACGAGGTGCGGGGCTGGTTCCGGTACGTGGTCGTGCCGCAGGGGCGTACGTACCTGGCCCGCGACGCGCAGGGCGCGGCCGCCGGGATGATGGTGCTGGGCGACGGGGTGCTGGAGCAGCTGTACCTGGACCCGGCGCACCGGGGGCGGGGACTCGGCGACCGCTTCGTGGCGCTGGCCAAGGAGCTCTGCCCGGCGGGCCTGGAGCTGTGGACGTTCCAGGTGAACGCGCCGGCGCACCGCTTCTACGAGCGGCACGGCTTCGCGGAGGCCGGGCGCACGGACGGCTCGGGGAACGAGGAACGGGAGCCGGACGTGCGGTACGTCTGGCTCCCTTAGGGGCTGCTCCGGCCGCTCCGGCAGGTCCCGCCGCTCCGGCAGGTCCCGCCGCTCCGGCTGCCCGGGCCGGTCAGCGGTTCACGGGCGGGCCCGTGCGGCGCCTCACAGCTTGAGCTGGAAGACGCCGCACGGGCGCTCGCGGCGGTAGCCCAGGGCCTCGTTCACGGCGAGCATCGGCCCGTTCTCGTCGGCGACGGTGGTGGCGATCTGCCGTACGCCGGGGTGCAGGGCGCGCAGCTCCGCGAGGGCCCGCAGCTTGACGGCGCGGCCCAGCCCGCGGCCGCGGTGGGCGGGGACGACCACGGTGTCGTACTGGGTGGCGCGGACGCCGTGGGGGTCCGGCAGCACGAGCTCGGTGTAGGCCGCCATGTCGCCGGCCGGGGTGACGGCCGCGACGGTCAGTATGCGTCCGCCGCGGTCGAGGATGAGCCGCTGGGCGGCCCGTACCCGCTCGGCGTCCCACAGCGGGGTGTTCTCGTCCATGCCGCCGCTGGGGGCGTCCTCCATCGCGGAGTGGGCGACGGCGGCGGAGGCGGCGTGCTCGTCGGGGACGATGCCGTTCCAGCTGACCCAGCGGTAGCCGGCGGGCAGCACCGGGTCGCCGCGCTCCACGGTGGTGTCCTGCACGTACCAGGCCATGGTGAGCACGTTCTCGAAGCCGAGGCCGGTGAGGAAGGCCTCGCCCGGGCCGCCGAGGTCGGCCACGCAGCTCACGGAGGTACGGCCGTCCGCCTCCAGTTCCTCGCGCACCCGCCGCCAGAGGGCGGTGCCCACGCCGCGCCGCCGGGCGGCGGGGCGCACGGCGGCGTCGAGGAAGGCGGTGTGGGTGTTGCCGGGGTCGGTGAACAGCAGCAGTCCGGCGACCCCGTCCCAGTCGTGCGGCTCCGCGTCCTCGTCGGCGGCCGCGAGGCACAGGGCGCGGCCGCGCACCGGGGGGACCTGGATGCGTCCGGCGACCTCGACCCGGGTGGGTCCGGGGACGCCCGGCAGGTCGTGCGCGTGGGCGGCGGCGAGGACCGCCAGCCACGCGTCGGCATCGGCGTCGGACGGCGGCGCGGGGAGCACGGAGATCATCGTCATGGGGCCGACCCTACGCAGCGCCCGCGGCCGGCACCCGCCGTTTTACGAAGGGCAGCGGCGGGCGCGGGAGCCCGGGCGCCGTGCGGGGAGCCGGTACGCCGCGCCGGGAGCCGGTACGCCGCGCCGGGAGCCGGTAGGCCGCGCCCGGCCCCGGCCCGTGACCGGAAACGCCGACGGCGGCGGGCCCGGGTGGGCACCGCCGCCGTCGGCGTGCGTACGCGCTGCGCGGGATCAGACGGCCGAGCCGGCCTTCCAGTCCGCCCAGCTGAGGTTCCAGCCGTTCAGGCCGTTGTCCGGCTTGATCTGCTTGTCGGGGGAGTTCATGACCGTCACGACGTCGCCGATGAGCGAGTTCTCGTAGAACCACGCGGCCGGCTGATCGGGGTCGTTCGCGCCCTTGACGTCGGCGAGGCCGACGCAGCCGTGGCTGGTGTTGGCGCTGCCGAAGACGGAGCGGGGGCCCCAGTAGTTGCCGTGGATGAAGGTGCCGGACGTGGACAGGCGCATGGCGTGCGGCACGTCCTTGATGTCGTACTCGCCCTTGCCGTCGTCGTCGGTGAAGCCGACGGTGGCGCCGTTCATCCGGGTCTCCTTGAACTTCTCGGAGATCACCATCTGGCCGTTGTACGTCGGGTTGTCGGGGGCACCGGCCGAGATCGGGATGACCTTGACGACCTTGCCGTCACGCGTGACGGTCATCGTCTTGGCCTTGGCGTCGACCGTGGAGACCTGGTTGCGGCCGATCTGGAAGGTCGCGGTGCGCTCCTGCACGCCGAAGACGCCCTCGGAGCCCTCGACGCCGTCCAGCTCCATCTTGAGCGTGACGGTGGAGTTCTCCTTCCAGTACGTCTCGGGGCGGAAGTCCAGGCGCTGGGAGTTGAACCAGTGGCCCACGACCTCCTGCCCGCTGCTGGAGGAGACGTTGATCGCGGACTGGACGGCCTTCTTGTCCTTGATCGGCTTGTCGAAGTTGATCGACACGGGCATGCCGACGCCGACGGTGGAGCCGTCCTCGGGCGTGAAGGAGCCGATGAAGCTGTTGTCCTGCGAGACGGTGGTGAACGAGGTGTTCTCGTGCGCCTCGCGGCCCTCGGCGTCCTTGGCCGTGGCGGACAGCGTGTACTTCGTGGCGCGCTTGAGCTTCGCGGACGGCTTCCAGCTCTTGCCGTCGGCGGAGATCTCGCCCTTGACCTCGGCGCCCTCGGAGGTCTTCATCTCGACCGAGGTCAGCGTGCCGTCGGCGACGGTGACCTCGGTGGAGCTGTTGATGCCGACGTTGGTCGCGCCGTTCTTCGGCGAGATCGCTATTCGGGCCTTCGAGGTGTCCTTGGCCGCTGCCGCGTCGGCGTCCTCCTGCGACTTCTTCGTCGCGTCAGCACTGCCCGCGCCGTTGTCGTCGCCGTTGCACGCCGTCAGCACCAGCACGCCGCCGAGCAGCGCGGACGCGGCCGCCAGGGCCCTGCGCCACCGCTTGCTGTCCGTCCTCACACGCTTCTCCATCGTTGCCGAAATCCCGGGGATCTCCGGGCGGGCTGTCCCGCGAGGGACCCCACCGCCTCGTTACGACAACGCGATCACGCGGGTATCCGGTTCCACAACGGGGTCAGGTGTGGGGAAGCCCACCCGGGCCCTCGTCGTCGTGTTCGTCGTCGTCGAAGGGTCCATCTTCCTCGTCGAGGTCCCACTCCAGGGACTCGGGGTCGTATTCGACGGCCTCGGTGCTCCAGGAGGCCTGGGCGAGCTCGACGCCGGGGACGCCGGAGACCAGGTCAAAGGGGTCGACGAGGTAGGCGAGGGCTTCCGCTTCGTCCTCGCGCACGGCCGCCTCCGCATGGCCGCGCTCCTCGTCGGGCATGAACTCGTCCGCTGCGACGTGGTCCAGGGCGGCGCCTGTCAGGGCTTCCGGTTCCGCGACTTCCAGCACCAAATCGACCCGAAGCCGTACGTACCGTGATGACTCAGAAGTGCTCATGGCACGGAGGGTAAGCCTGATCGCCCCCCGGCTTTCCCACGACCCGCCCCTTTCATTAGCATCGGCGCACACGGCCAATTCGCTGCTGCCACAAGGGGGATCGCACCGTGTCCGCACGTCGACCGCTTCTCACCGCCATAGGAGCGGGCACCCTCCTCACCGCCCTGTGGTTCGTCCCCTCGGCGAACGCCACCCAGGAGCACCCTGCTCATTCCGCTTCCGGTGCCGGAGACGGCCCCTCGACCGCGCCCCAGGCGTCCACGCCGCAGCTCGCGCTCGCGGACACCGGCAGCGTGGACACCACTCCGTATCTGCTCGGCGGCACCCTCTTCCTGGGCATCGGGGCGGGCTTCGTGACCTTCTCCGCCCGCCGCTCCCGGGCCGCGTAGCCGCCCGTACCCGCGCACGCGGAAGGGCCGCCCCGGATTCGTCCGGGGCGGCCCTTCCGCGTCTCTGCGGCGCCGGTCAGGCGGTTCTGCACCGCCCGGTCGGGCCCGGGTGTCAGGCCAGCGGGCCGGTCACCTGCTCCACCGCGGCGACCAGGCCGCCGGCGCGTACGAAGGCCTCGGCGGCGGCCAGGTCGGGCGCCAGGAAGCGGTCCGGGCCGGGGCCCTGGACGCCCGCCGCGCGGGCGGCGTCGATGGCGGCCCGGCTGGCGGGCGCCGGGGTGAGGTGCGCGTGGGTGCGGATCTCGATCGCGCGGGTGGCCGCGTACATCTCGATGGCGATGATCCGGGTGAGGTTCTCGACCGTGGTGCGCAGCTTGCGGGCGGCGGACCAGCCCATCGAGACGTGGTCCTCCTGCATGGCGGAGGAGGGGATCGAGTCGGCGGAGGCCGGGACGGCCAGCCGCTTCATCTCGCTCACCAGGGCGGCCTGGGTGTACTGCGCGATCATCAGACCGGAGTCCACGCCGGCGTCGTCCGCGAGGAAGGCGGGCAGGCCGTGGCTGCGGTTCTTGTCGAGCAGCCGGTCGGTGCGGCGCTCGGCGATGGAGCCGAGGTCGGCGGCGGCGATGGCCAGGAAGTCCAGCACGTACGCGACGGGCGCGCCGTGGAAGTTGCCGTTGGACTCGACCCGCCCTCCCCCAGAGCCTCCGGCCTGGGAGGTACCCCCAGGCAGGACGACGGGGTTGTCGACCGCGGCGGCCAGTTCGCGGGAGGCGACCAGCTCGGCGTGGGTGATCGTGTCGCGGCCGGCGCCGGCGACCTGCGGGGCGCAGCGCACGGAGTAGGCGTCCTGGACGCGCGGCGAGTCGTCCTGGTGGTGGCCGGTGAGGCCGGAGCCCTGGAGGACGGCGAGCATGTTCGCAGCCGAGTCGCCCTGGCCCGGGTGGGGGCGGATGGCGTGCAGCTCGGGGGCGAGGACCTTCTCGGTGCCGAGGAGGGCTTCCAGGGAGAGCGCGGCGGTGATGTCGGCCGACTTGTACAGCTTCTTGAGGTCGGCGATGGCCATCACGAGCATGCCGAGCATGCCGTCGGTGCCGTTGAGGAGGGCCAGGCCCTCCTTCTCGCGCAGCTCGACGGGGGTGATGCCGTGCTCGGCGAGCAGCTCGCCGGCGGGGCGGACGGTGCCGTCGGGGCCCTCCGCGTCGCCTTCGCCCATCAGGGCGAGGGCGCAGTGGGAGAGCGGCGCGAGGTCGCCGGAGCAGCCCAGGGAGCCGTACTCGTGGACGACCGGGGTGATGCCGGCGTTGAGCAGGTCGGCCATGGTCTGGGCGACGTGCGGGCGTACGCCGGTGTGTCCCGAGGCCACGGTCTTCAGGCGCAGGAACATCAGCGCGCGGACCACCTCGCGCTCGACGCGCGGGCCCATGCCGGCGGCGTGCGAGCGGACGATGTTGCGCTGGAGCTGGGCGCGGAGGTCATGGTTGATGTGCCGGGTGGCGAGGGCACCGAACCCGGTCGACACCCCGTAGACGGGCTCGGGCTTGGCGGCCAGGGCGTCCACGATCTCGCGGGCGCGGGCGAGGGCGTCCAGGGCCTCGGCGGACAGCTCGACGCGAGCGTTGCCGCGGGCCACGGCGATGACGTCCTCGGCGGTGGTACCGGACGTCCCCACCACGACAGTGTGCATATCCATATTCAGCACCCTACGGACTGAATGCCTTCCTGTCACTAGTCGCCCGTCACTCGTCTCCCAGCCGTCCTCGGAAGCGTCGCCGCTCGGGCGTACCGGGTACGGGGGTGTCCGCCAGCGGCACCACGGCCGTGTCGCGGCCCGCGACGACGGGCTTCGGGGACCGGGCGGCCTTGGCCTTGTACTGGGCGGCGTCGGCCAGCCGGAAGAGCCGCCGAGAGGACTTCACGGGCCCGATGGGGTCCCCGGTGGAGGCGATCCCGCAGGCCACGCCCTCGCCCAGCTCCAGGTCGGCGGCCCGGGCGCAGAGCTGCTCGGCGGCCTGGACGACCGCGTCCGCGGCCGGTCCGGCGGAGACGAGGCAGAACTCGTCGCCGCCGAGGCGCGCGGCCAGCGCGCCGGGCAGCATGGCCCCGCACAGGGAGAGCACGGACCCGAACCGCTCCAGCAGCCGGTCGCCCATCGCGTGGCCCAGGGTGTCGTTGACCCGCTTGAGCCCATTGAGGTCGCACACCACCAGGCTGACCACGGTCCCGTCCAGCCGGTGCCGCTCCAGCGCCTCGTCCAGTGCGAGGTCCACGGCCCGCCGGTTGGCGAGGCCGGTCAGGGGGTCGGTGAAGGCGAGCTTGCGGACCTCCTCCAGCCGCTCGCTCTGGGCGAGCCCGGCGGCGATGACGGCGGCCAGGACGGTGGCGAACTCGGTGTCCTCGCCGTCGAAGAGGGGCAGGCCCTCGTTGCGCGCGACGTACAGCTCGCCCCAGGCCCGGCCGTGCAGCACGACGGGCGCGACGACGCAGCTGCCGCGCCCGCGCCGCTTGAGGCCCGCGGCGCGGTTGCCGGAGCCGCCGGCGACCTCGACCCAGGCATGTGGGCCCCCGCCGCCGGCCCACCGTTCGTGCAGGAACTCGGTGATCTCCGGGAAGTCGTGGACGGGATAGGACTCGTCCTGCGGGAACTCCTCCTCCCCCGCGGTCCGCTCGCCCTCGTTCACCAGCACGCGGAGGCGCCCCCGCTCGCGCTCCCAGGAGGAGATCGCGGCGAAGGAGCCGTCCATGGCCAGCCTGGCCCCCCGCGCCGCGGCCCGCACGGAATCCCTCGCCGTCTGCGCCGCAGCCATCGCCTGCGCGAGTCCCACCACGGCCCGCAGCCGCCCGTCCACACCCATCACTCCAGGTTAGGGAATATTGTCCGATTATGGAGTGATTGAGGGGACATTCGGTGGTCGCGGCCTCACGTTTGGTTACGCACCCCCGCGCGAGGGGAACGCCGGCCGGTCACCGGAGCACGCGCGGGGACCGGCCGGCCCCGGCAACGTACGCGGGAGGCCGGCGGTCACCGGAGCACACGCGGGGGCCGGCAGTCCGCCGGCCCCCACCGGGTCACTCCCCGGGCCAGTTCGGCCGGCGCTTCTCGTTGAAGGCCGCCACGCCCTCGGCGCGGTCGCCCGAGAAGGCCACCGACCGCCAGGCCGCGTCCTCGACCTCCAGGCCCGCCTTGAGGTCCAGCCCGTGCCCCAGCCGCAGCGCCCGCTTCGCGGCCCGCAGCCCCACCGGGGAGTTGCCGGCCATGACCCCGGCCAGCTCCAGCGCACGGGTACGGTCCTGCCCGGCCGGCACCAGTTCGTCGACCATCCCGAGCTCACGCGCCTCCGCGGCCTCCACCTTGCGCGCCGAGAAGATCAACTCGGCCGCCCGGGCCGCCCCGACCCGACGCGGCAGCAGCTGCGTACCGCCGCCGCCCGGGATCACGCCCACCGACACCTCGGGCAGGCCCACCAGCGCGGTCTCGTCCGCCACGATCACGTCGCAGGACAGCGCCAGCTCGAAGCCGCCGCCCAGCGCGAAGCCGTGCACCGCCGCGATCGTCGGCACCGGCAGCTCCAGCACGCCCGTGTACGCGCCCCGCGCGGTCGGCCGCTGCCGCACCAGCTCCGCGTCCGTGAACGAGTTCCGCTCCTTGAGGTCGGCGCCCACGCAGAAGGCCCGCTCGTGCGTCGAGGTCAGCACGACCACCCGCACCGACGGGTCCTCGCCCAGCGCCCGGCACGCGGCCCCGATCGACCGCGCCATCTCCGAGGACACCGCGTTCATCGCCTTCGGCCGGTCCAGCGCCAGCTCCACGACATGGCCCTCGCCGTGCCGCGTCACCGCGACGAACTCGCCGAACCGCTGGTCCTCGACACGTACTGCACCCACGACAGAGCCTCCCGGTTAACGAGCGTTACCCGGGGATCCTAGGCGCCCTCCGCGTGAGCAGCCAGGGCTCCACGACTCCGAGACCGCGCACCGGCCGCTGCCACATCGGCTGCAGCGCGAAGCGGTACGAGGCCCCCGCCTCGCCCTCCAGCTCCGCCGACTTCTCCGAGACCGGCGCGTCACCCGTACGCCCCAGCTCCTCGGCCAGGGCCCCGTCGACCAGCACCGAGTCCTTCGGAGCTATCGAGGTCAGCCGGCTGGCCAGGTTCACCGTCGTGCCGAAGACGTCACCCATGCGCGTCGTCACCGTGCCGAACGCGATCCCGACCCGCAGCTCGGGCATCGACTCGTCGGCGCCCAGCGTCTCGATCAGCCGCAGGGCGATCTCGGCGGCCGTGCCGGCGTCGTCGGCCGCGTACAGCACCTCGTCGCCCAGCGTCTTGATCAGCCGACCGCCGTGCGCGGCCACCAGGTCGGCCGCAGTGGTCTCGAAGGCCTCGACCAGCTCGCCGAGCTCCTCCTCCTCCAGCCGCCGGGTCAGCCGCGTGAAGCCCACCAGGTCCGCGAAGCCCACTGCCAGCCGCCGGTCGACCATCTCCTCGTCGTCCGCCGCCTGGACCACGCGGCCCGTGGCGGCCGCCAGCTGCCGCCGCCAGACGTAGACCAGGAACTCCTCCAGCTCCGGCAGCAGCAGCTCGACGAGGGGGTACGTGACCTCCGTACGGGTCATCCCCGGCTCCGGCGGCTCCGTGAGCCCCTCCAGGAACGAGTCGATCTGCCACTCGGCCAGCCGGGCGGTGGTCTGCCCGGTCGACCGCGCCACCTGCACGGCCATCGGCTCGCTCAGCAGCCCGGCCTCCACCAGGCCCGCCAGGCGCCGCAGCGCCAGCACGTCCGCCTCCGTCAGGGCCTTGGCCTGCCCGATGTCCGCGAAGCCCATCGCCCGCCAGAAGCGGGAGGCGAGCTCCATCGAGACCCCGGCGCTGCGGGCCGCCTGGAAGGGGGTGTACCGGCGCTCGGCGCCCAGGATCAGCTGTTCCAGCCGGATCGCGAGCGGGTCGGCGGTCGGTTCGACCGTGTGGTCGACCTCGTGGTGGGGAGTGTGCTGGTCACGCCCGATGGGGGCACCGTGGCCGTTCCCGCCGGTAACAGGAGAGTTGGACGCACCGGAAGCCGTGTCGTCGACGGTCAAGGGCCGCCTCCTGTCCATTCCGTGCGCACTGCCCCACCGAGCCGGGTGATCACCGGGGGGACCGGCGACCGCCTAAACCATACGGCAGGTGTGCCGTAGCTCACTCCTCACTCATCACGACTTCCACGCTACTTCCGGAGACCGGCCGGCAGCAGCGGGCGGACGGATCACGCCAGACCGCGCAGATGGACGACGTCCCCGGCGCCCACCGCCTCCCGGGTGCCCTCGGCCGTACGGAGCACCAGCCGGCCGTCCTCGTCCAGCGCCTCGGCCGTACCGGTGAGCGACCGGCCGCCGGGCAGCTCGGCCCGCACCTCGCGCCCGAGGGTGGCGCAGCCGGCCGTGTAGGCCTCCAGCAGTCCGCTGCGGCCCGCGTCGCCGTCCGCGGCGCGCCAGTGCTCGTACCAGCCCTCGATCGACCGCAGTACGGACCTGAGCACCGGGTCGCGGTCCGTGACGGCGGCCTTGGCGAGCGCGAGGGACCCGGCGTTCGGCACGGGCAGCTCGCCGGCACCGAGCGTGACGTTGAGGCCGATGCCGATCACCACGCCGCCGGGGTCGCCCGCCACCCGCTCGGCGAGGATGCCGCCGGCCTTGCGCTCCTCCCCCTCCACGGTGACGAGCAGGTCGTTCGGCCACTTCAGGGCCGTGTCCACGCCGGCGGTCCGGGAGACCGCCTCGGCCGTCGCCACCCCGGCGAGCAGGGTCAGCCACCCCCACTGCGCGGACGGCACCTCCTCGGGCTTCAGGAGTACGGAGAAGAACAGGCCGGAGCGGGCGGGCGCCGCCCAGCTCCGGTCCAGCCTGCCGCGGCCGGCGGTCTGCTCCTCGGCGACCAGCACGGCCCCCTCGGGCAGGCCCCCGGCACGTCCGGCGAGGTCGGAGTTGGTGGACCCGGTGGACTCCACGACCTCCAGGGAGGTCCAGAGCCCGCCCGGCCGGACGAGGGCCTGGCGCAGGGCCTGGGCGTTGAGGGGCGGCCGGTCGAGGCTGGACCAGCGGCCGTCGGAGGCGGGAGCTGAGGCATCTGAGGGCGTCATGCAAGCCACATTAGGTGTGGGAAACGCCGCACTGCCGAGCGCCATGCGCGCCACTACGCTACGTGGCAGTAGCCATCCGGTTGACCAGGCAGGGAGCCGCGACCCCGATGTCAGAACCCTCAGAGCCGATCGACATCCACACCACCGCGGGGAAGATCGCCGATCTCCAGCGCCGCATCGACGCGGCGGTGCACGCCGGCTCCGAGCGTGCGGTGGAAAAGCAGCACGCCAAGGGCAAATTGACGGCCCGTGAGCGGATCGACCTCCTGCTGGACGAGGGCTCGTTCGTCGAGCTGGACGAGTTCGCCCGGCACCGCTCCACCGACTTCGGCATGGAGCAGAACCGCCCGTACGGAGACGGTGTCGTCACCGGCTACGGCACGGTGGACGGCCGCCCCGTGGCGGTGTTCTCCCAGGACTTCACCGTCCTCGGCGGCTCGCTCGGCGAGGTGTTCGGCCAGAAGATCATGAAGGTCATGGACTTCGCGCTGAAGACCGGCTGTCCGGTCATCGGCATCAACGACTCCGGCGGCGCCCGCATCCAGGAGGGCGTCATGGCCCTCGGCATGTACGGCGAGATCTTCCGCCGCAACACCCACGCCTCCGGCGTGATCCCGCAGATCTCGCTGGTCGTCGGCCCGTGTGCCGGCGGCGCGGTCTACTCGCCGGCCATCACGGACTTCACCGTCATGGTCGACAAGACCTCGCACATGTTCATCACCGGTCCCGACGTCATCAAGACCGTCACCGGCGAGGACGTCGGCTTCGAGGAGCTCGGCGGCGCGCGCACGCACAACGCGACCTCGGGCGTGGCCCACCACATGGCCGCCGACGAGAAGGACGCGATCGAGTACGTCAAGTCCCTCCTGTCCTACCTCCCTTCGAACAACCTCTCGGAGCCGCCGGCCTTCCCGGAGGAGGCGGACCTGGAGAAGACGGACGAGGACCGCGAGCTCGACACGATCGTCCCGGACAGCGCCAACCAGCCGTACGACATCCACACGGTCATCGAGCACGTGCTGGACGACGGCGAGTTCCTGGAGACCCAGGGGATGTTCGCACCGAACATCGTCACGGGCTTCGGGCGGGTCGAGGGCTTCCCGGTCGGCATCGTGGCCAACCAGCCGATGCAGTTCGCCGGCTGCCTGGACATCAACGCCTCGGAGAAGGCGGCGCGTTTCGTCCGCACCTGCGACGCCTTCAACGTCCCCGTCCTGACCTTCGTGGACGTGCCGGGCTTCCTGCCCGGCGTGGACCAGGAGTACGGCGGCATCATCCGCCGCGGCGCGAAGCTGATCTACGCGTACGCCGAGGCCACCGTCCCGCTCATCACCGTCATCACCCGCAAGGCCTTCGGCGGCGCGTACGACGTCATGGGCTCCAAGCACCTGGGCGCGGACCTGAACCTGGCCTGGCCCACGGCGCAGATCGCGGTCATGGGCGCGCAGGGCGCGGTGAACATCCTGCACCGGCGCACCATCGCGGAGGCGGAGGCCGCCGGAGACGGCGACGCCACCCGGGCGCGGCTGATCACCGAGTACGAGGACACGCTGCTCAACCCGTACATCGCGGCCGAGCGCGGGTACGTCGACGCCGTCATCATGCCGTCGGAGACCCGCCAGCACATCGTGAAGGGCCTGCGCCAGCTGCGCACCAAGCGCGAGTCCCTGCCGCCGAAGAAGCACGGCAACATCCCCCTGTAGGACGCCTGGAGAGGGAGTTCACCATGATCAGGGTCGTCAAGGGCAACCCGACCCCGGAGGAGCTGGCCGCCGCACTGGCGGTGGTCCAAGCGCGCGCGGCGGCGCTGGCCTCGGCGCCGTCGGGCGCTCCCAGGGTCGCCGACGGGTGGTCGGACCCGGCCCGTGTGGCGCGGGCGGGGATGCCCCGCCCGGGTCCGGGCGCGTGGGGCCGTACGTACTGGCCCGCGTGAGGCCGTGGGGCGGTTCCCGCACGTACCCGCCCGCGTCGTCCGTGCGGTGACGGCGCGTGCGTTCCCGGACCTCGTCCGGGGCCGGGACCGGTGGCGCTTGAGTACCCGTACTCAGGCGCCACCGGCGTCTTCCGGCGCAGGATCGGAGCATGCTCTGGTCCGACCCCGAGAACGAGCCGCCCAAGGACATGCGCGCGGCCCAGGCGATGCTCCGCCGGATGACCCTGGTCCTCGTCCTGGCGATGGTGGTGGTGGTCTACGTCCTCGGGGTGCCGTGACGGCTCCTACGATGGGCCGCATGACTGAACCCCGCCGACTCGTGCTCGCCTCCGCCTCCCCCGCCCGGCTCAACCTCCTCCAGCAGGCGGGCCTCGCCCCGCACGTGATCGTCAGCGGGGTCGACGAGGACGCGCTGAGCGCCGACACCCCGTCCGAGCTGGCCCTGGTCCTCGCCGAGGCCAAGGCCGCGGTGGTCGCCGGGCTGCCCGAGGCCGGCGGCTCGCTGGTGGTCGGCTGCGACTCGGTGCTGGAGCTCGACGGCGAGGCGCTGGGCAAGCCGGACGACGCGGCGGACGCGACCGCCCGCTGGACGTCGATGCGGGGGCGTACGGGCGTACTGCGCACCGGCCACTGCGTGATCGACACGGCCACCGGCCGCCAGGTGTCGGCCACGGCGTCCACCACGGTGCGCTTCGGCGAGCCGACGGACGCGGAGATCGCCGCGTACGTGGCGAGCGGCGAGCCGCTGCACGTCGCGGGCGCCTTCACGCTGGACGGCCGCTCCGCACCGTTCATCGAGCGCATCGAGGGCGACCACGGGAACGTGATCGGCCTGTCGCTGCCGCTGCTGCGCTCCCTGCTGGGCGAGCTGGGCGTGTCGATCACGGACCTGTGGACCTGACCCGACCGGCCCGATGCCCGGGACCTGACGGACCGACGGCCTGACTGGTGTTCGGCCGATCTGACGGACTCGGGCGGTGTCCGGCGGGGCTCAGACCGCGGCGGGCGGGGGTACCTCCTCGGCCGCCGCGTTGTCGTCTTCCTCCTTGGCGTACGCCATGAGGGTGAGGACGACGAGCGACAGGATGACCATCATCGCGGCGAAGGCGGCCCAGCCGACCATGCCGACGACCAGGGCGCCCAGCACGCCGTGCGTGAGCGCGCAGGCGACCAGCAGGAGGCGGGCGGCCCGGCCGGGGGCCCGGTCGCGCGCGGCGACCAGCAGGAGCACGACCGCGCTGGCGGCCAGGAAGGCGCCCATGAAGGCGCCGAGCCCGTAGGTGGCGCCGGACATCAGGTCCGGGTCCATGCCGGCGATGGACATCGACTGCCGGTCGACGGCGGTGCCGAGGACGACGTTCACCAGCACGAGGCCGGCGGCCTCGAGGAACAGCACGATCGCGGCCACGACGGCCACGAGTCTCCGTGCCACAGCGCCCCACCCCCGTCCGGGCATGTCCATGTCCGCTTGTTCGACGCCCCGGAGGCTACTAACGAGTAAACGCCGGTACAAGGGGTGCGCACGGCTTCGTTATGACTTCCCCAAGGTTCGTCCCGATGGCAAAGATTGATCAGGGGCTTCGTAGGGTCCCCACAAAGAAACCCACCGGGCCGCTGCGCGCGCGGACAGAGACCTTGGCCACACGACGGGGTTACTGTGCAGTTGGGGATTTCCCTGGTCCGTGTCGCCACAAGGGTTTTCGCGCCTCGAGAGAGCCTCGATGGACACTCCATGTGGGCAAGGTCACCGTTGGGGACGGGTCGAAAGGCCGTGTCGGCAGTCCCTAAACTCAGCTTGTTTCAAGGAGGGAGACATCGTGCGCAAGGTGCTCATCGCCAACCGAGGCGAAATCGCTGTCCGCGTTGCCCGGGCCTGCCGGGACGCCGGGATCGCGAGCGTAGCCGTCTACGCCGACCCGGACCGGGACGCTCTGCACGTCCGCGCGGCCGACGAGGCTTTCGCGCTGGGCGGTGACACCCCGGCCGCCAGCTACCTGGACATGGCCAAGGTGCTCCAGGCCGCAGCCGATTCCGGAGCCGACGCCGTCCACCCCGGATACGGCTTCCTCTCCGAGAACGCCGAATTCGCCCAGGCCGTGATCGACGCGGGCCTCACGTGGATCGGCCCGCCGCCGCAGGCCATCCGCGACCTCGGTGACAAGGTCGCCGCCCGTCACATCGCGCAGCGCGCCGGTGCCCCGCTCGTCGCGGGCACCCCGGACCCGGTCTCGGGTGCGGACGAGGTCGTCGCGTTCGCCGAGGAGCACGGCCTGCCGATCGCGATCAAGGCCGCCTTCGGCGGCGGTGGCCGCGGTCTGAAGGTCGCGCGCACCCTCGAAGAGGTTCCGGAGCTGTACGACTCCGCCGTGCGCGAGGCCGTGGCCGCCTTCGGCCGCGGCGAGTGCTTCGTCGAGCGCTACCTCGACAAGCCGCGCCACGTGGAGACCCAGTGCCTGGCCGACAGCCACGGCAACGTCGTGGTCGTCTCGACCCGTGACTGCTCGCTCCAGCGCCGCCACCAGAAGCTCGTCGAGGAGGCCCCCGCGCCGTTCCTGACGGCCGAGCAGAACGCGGAGCTGTACCGCGCCTCCAAGGCCATCCTCAAGGAGGCCGGCTACGTCGGCGCCGGCACCGTCGAGTTCCTGGTCGGCCTCGACGGAACGATCTCCTTCCTGGAGGTCAACACCCGTCTCCAGGTCGAGCACCCGGTCACCGAAGAGGTCACCGGCATCGACCTGGTCCGCGAGATGTTCCGCATCGCCGACGGCGAGGAACTGGGCTACGGAGACCCCGAACTGCGCGGCCACTCCTTCGAGTTCCGCATCAACGGCGAGGACCCGGGCCGCAACTTCCTGCCCGCGCCCGGCACCGTCACCGTCTTCGCGCCGCCGACCGGCCCGGGTGTCCGCCTGGACGCCGGCGTCGAGTCCGGCTCGGTCATCGGCCCGGCCTGGGACTCCCTGCTGGCCAAGCTGATCATCACCGGCGCCACCCGCGAGCAGGCGCTGCAGCGTGCCGCCCGCGCGCTGGCGGAGTTCAACGTGGAGGGCATGGCCACCGCCATCCCGTTCCACCGCGCGGTCGTGTCCGACCCGGCGTTCGCGCCGACCGACGGCACCCCGTTCAAGGTCCACACCCGCTGGATCGAGACCGAGTTCGTCAACGAGATCCCGGCCTTCACCGCCCCGGCGGCCGAGGAGGCCGACGAGGAGCCGGGCCGCGAGACCGTGGTCGTCGAGGTCGGCGGCAAGCGCCTTGAGGTCTCCCTGCCGTCCTCGCTCGGCATGACGCTGGCCCGCACCGCCGCCGCCGGCGGCGCCAAGCCGAAGCGCCGCGCCGCGAAGAAGTCCGGCCCGGCCGCTTCCGGCGACACGCTGGCCTCCCCGATGCAGGGCACGATCGTGAAGGTCGCGGTCGAGGAGGGCCAGGAGGTCAAGGAGGGCGACCTGGTGGTCGTACTCGAGGCGATGAAGATGGAGCAGCCGCTGAACGCGCACCGCTCCGGCACGATCAAGGGCCTCGCGGCCGAGGTCGGCGCCTCCATCACCTCCGGCGCCGCGATCTGCGAGATCAAGGACTGACCTCCGCAGCAGCCGTACGAAGGCCCCGGCCGGGATCTCTCCCGGCCGGGGCCTTCGCGTACCGCTCTCAGCGCCGCCGCATGTCCGCCACGCGGGGCCGGTCGGCCGCTCCCGGCTCCGGGAGGGAGACCGCGCTGCGCAGCTGGGGCCCGCCGCGCCGCTGGACGGGCAGCGGTGACTCCCGGCGCGGGCGGCGGCCCGGCAGGCCCTCGCCGCCGGACGGCACCGCGGTGCCCGCCACGGTGATCTGGACGCCCTGGTCGGCCAGCGCCTGGAGCTCGGTCTGCGCCCGGTCGTCGTGCGCCGGCGGTTCGTCCGTGACCAGCCTGGTGATCACGTCGGTCGGCACGGTCTGGAACATGGTGTCGGTGCCCAGCTTGGTGTGGTCGGCGAGGACCACCACCTCGGCCGCCGCCTGCACCAGCGCCCGGTCCACGCTCGCGGAGAGCATGTTGGAGGTCGACAGGCCGCGCTCCGCGGTGAGCCCGCTGCCGCTGAGGAAGGCCCGCGAGACCCGCAGCCCCTGGAGGGACTGCTCGGCACCGCTGCCCACCAGGGCGTAGTTGGAGCCCCGCAGGGTGCCGCCGGTCATCACGACCTCGACCCGGTTGGCGTGGGCCAACGCCTGGGCCACCAGGAGGGAGTTGGTGACGACGGTGAGTCCGGGCACCCGGGCGAGCCGGCGGGCCAGCTCCTGGGTCGTGGTGCCCGCGCCGACGACCACGGCCTCGCCTTCTTCGACGAGACCCGCGGCGACATCGGCGATGGCGGTCTTCTCCGCCGTCGCGAGATGGGACTTTTGCGGAAAGCCGGACTCCCGCGTGAAACCGCCCGGCAAGACCGCACCGCCGTGCCGGCGGTCGAGGAGTCCTTCTGCCTCCAGTGCCCGCACGTCCCGCCGTACGGTCACTTCGGAGGTCTGGACGACGCGGGCGAGCTCACGGAGCGATACCGCTCCGTTGGCACGCACCATTTCGAGGATCAGTTGGCGACGTTCAGCAGCGAACACGAAACTGACAGTAACCCCAACGACCGTCTGCTTTCAGCTCTTTGCGCCGAATTACAGGAGTTGTTCGCAGGGCGGGGCAACTAGTGGTATACGCAAGCCAAAGACTGTGCGTACCGCCCGCGGCGGCTCGTCGCCCCGCCCCAACGCCCTTGCGGAAAGGGGTGGTTAGACCTCTCCGGTCGCCTTGCGGGTGTGCAGCTGGCGGGCGACCTCCGCGATCGAACCCGACAGCGAGGGGTACACGGTGAACGCGTTTGCGATCTGCTCGACCGTCAGGTTGTTGTCGACCGCGATCGAGATGGGGTGGATCAGCTCGCTCGCGCGCGGGGAAACGACCACGCCGCCGACCACGATGCCCGTGCCGGGTCGGCAGAACAGCTTCACGAAGCCGTCCCGGATGCCCTGCATCTTGGCGCGCGGGTTGCGCAGCAGCGGCAGCTTGACCGTACGGGCCTCGATCTTGCCCGCGTCCACGTCGGCCTGCGTGTAGCCGACGGTGGCGATCTCCGGGTCGGTGAAGACGTTCGAGGAGACCGTCTTGAGGTTCAGCGGGGCCACCGCGTCGCCCAGGAAGTGGTACATCGCGATGCGTCCCTGCATGGCCGCCACCGACGCCAGCGCGAAGATGCCGGTGACGTCGCCGGCCGCGTACACGCCCGGGGCGGAGGTGCGGGAGACCTTGTCGGTCCAGATGTGGCCCGAGTCCTTCAGGCGGACGCCGGACTCCTCCAGGTTCATGTCCTTGGTGTTCGGGATCGCGCCGACCGCCATCAGGCAGTGCGTGCCGGAGATGACCCGGCCGTCGGCCAGCGTGACCTCGACCCGGTCGCCGACCCGCTTGGCGGACTCGGCACGGGCGCGGGAGATGACGTTCATGCCGCGGCGGCGGAACACGTCCTCCAGCACGGCGGCCGCGTCAGGGTCCTCGCCCGGCAGCACGCGGTCGCGGGAGGAGACGAGCGTGACGCGGGAGCCCAGCGCCTGGTACGCGCCGGCGAACTCGGCACCGGTGACACCGGAGCCGACCACGATGAGCTCCTCGGGCAGCTCCTCCAGGTCGTAGACCTGGGTCCAGTTGAGGATCCGCTCGCCGTCGGGCAGCGCGTCGGGGATCTCGCGCGGGTGGCCGCCGGTCGCGATCAGCACGGCGTCGGCGGTCAGGATGGTCTCGGTGCCGTCGGCGGCCGTGACGATGACGTCCCGGGTGCCGTCGATGCCCTGCGGGCCGCCGAGCTTGCCGCGGCCGCGCAGGACGCGGGCGCCGGCGCGGGTGACGGAGGCCGTGATGTCGTGGGACTGGGCCAGCGCGAGGCGCTTCACACGCCGGTTGACCTTGCCGAGGTCCACGCCGTGCACCCGGGCCGCCTCCTCCAGCGGAGGGGTGTCGTCGGCGACGATGATGCCGAGCTCCTCGTAGGAGGAGTCGAAGGTGGTCATCACCTCGGCCGTCGCGATGAGGGTCTTCGACGGAACGCAGTCGGTCAGCACCGACGCCCCGCCCAGACCGTCGCAGTCGACGACGGTCACCTCCGCACCGAGCTGGGCGCCGACCAGCGCCGCCTCATACCCGCCGGGTCCGCCGCCGATGATCACGATCCGGGTCACGAAAAAGCCGCCTCACGTCAACCCGGCCGGCTGCCGCCCCGGCCGGGGTCCGGGGTGAACCCCGGGGGATGCTGTCCGTACCCCATTCTCCCGCACGCTTCAAGGTGCTTCCGCACGGCCCGCCGCCCCTCCTTCCGGGACCCGGCCCGTACGCATCCGCGGCACACTCGGACGGCACCCACGGCCGCCCCTCCCGTACCCTCGACACCATGTCGCTCTACGCCGCGTACGCCGGCAACCTCGACGCGCGGCTGATGACCCGCCGCGCACCGCACTCCCCGCTGCGTGGCACGGGGTGGCTCAACGGGTGGCGGCTCACCTTCGGGGGTGAGCAGATGGGCTGGGAGGGCGCCCTCGCGACGATCGTCGAGGCCCCCCGCTCCCAGGTCTTCGTCGCCCTGTACGACATCGCGCCGCTCGACGAGGACTCCATGGACCGGTGGGAGGGCGTCGGCCTCGACATCTACCGCCGGATGCGGGTCCGCGTGGACACGCTGGACGGCGAGGAACCGGCCTGGGTGTACGTGCTGAACGGCTATGAGGGCGGCCTGCCCTCCGCCCGCTACCTCGGGGAGATCGCCGACGCCGCCGAGTCCGCCGGCGCCCCCCACGACTACGTGATGGAGCTGCGCAAGCGCCCCTGCTGACGGCCCGCGGGAAGGCCCCGGCGGGCCTTCCCGCCCCTCCGGGAGCCCTCCCGGAACGCCACAAGCGGCAAATCGTCGGAAACGACAAAGCAACGATCGGAACACCGTGAGCTGTGCCATCTACGCGCGTAGGGATTGAGCGGCTACCCTCGTCCGCGTGAACGCATCTGTTACCGACCCCCACGCTGCCGCCGCCGACGCCGCCGCCCGTCTGCGCGAGCTGACCGGCGCCGAGACGCACGACGTCGCCCTGGTGATGGGCTCCGGCTGGGCCCCCGCCGCCGAGGCCCTGGGCGCCCCCGAGTCCGAGTTCCCCGTCACCGAGCTGCCCGGCTTCCCGCCGCCGGCCGTCGAGGGACACGGCGGCAAGATCCGCTCGTACAAGATCGGCGACAAGCGCGCGCTGCTCTTCCTCGGCCGCACCCACTACTACGAGGGCCGCGGCGTCGCCGCCGTCGCCCACGGCGTCCGCACGGCCGTCGCCGCCGGCTGCAAGACCGTGGTCCTCACCAACGGCTGCGGCGGACTGCGCGAGGGCATGAAGCCCGGCCAGCCGGTCCTGATCAGCGACCACCTGAACCTCACCGCGGCCTCGCCGATCGTCGGCGCGAACTTCGTGGACCTGACCGACCTGTACTCGCCGCGCCTGCGCGCGATGTGCAAGGAGATCGACCCCTCCCTGGAGGAGGGTGTCTACGTGCAGTTCCCCGGCCCGCACTACGAGACCCCGGCCGAGATCAACATGATCCGCGTCCTGGGCGCCGACCTGGTCGGCATGTCGACCGTCCTGGAGGCCATCGCGGCCCGTGAGGCGGGCGCCGAGGTCCTGGGCATCTCCCTGGTCACCAACCTGGCGGCGGGCCTCTCCGGCGAGCCCCTGAACCACGAGGAGGTCCTGCAGGCGGGCCGCGACTCGGCCGCCCGCATGGGCCAGCTGCTCACCCAGGTCCTCGCCCGGATCTGAGCCGCAGGACGCGACGCGACGTACGAGAAGAGGCGGATGTAGTGCAGGACGACCTGATCACCCGGGCCCGGGCCTGGCTGGCCGAGGACCCGGACCCGGAGACCGCGGCGGAGCTGGCCGCGCTCGTCGACGCCGGTGACACCGCGGAGCTGGCCGACCGGTTCTCCGGCACCCTCCAGTTCGGCACCGCGGGACTGCGCGGCGAGCTCGGCGCCGGCCCGATGCGGATGAACCGCGCCGTGGTGATCCGCGCCGCGGCCGGTCTCGCCGCGTACCTCAAGGCCCAGGGCCACGACGGCGGCCTCGTCGTCGTCGGCTACGACGCGCGGTACAAGTCCGCCGACTTCGCGCGCGACACCGCCGCCGTGATGACCGGCGCCGGGCTGCGGGCGGCCGTGCTGCCGCGCCCGCTGCCCACGCCCGTCCTCGCGTACGCCATAAGGCACCTGGGCGCCGTCGCCGGCGTCGAGGTGACCGCGAGCCACAACCCGCCCCGGGACAACGGCTACAAGGTCTACCTGGGCGACGGCTCGCAGATCGTGTCCCCCGCGGACGCGGAGATCGCCGAGCAGATCGCGGCGGTCGGCGCGCTGGCCTCCGTACCCCGGCCGGACAACGGCTGGCAGCAGCTCGGCGACGAGGTCCTGGAGGCCTACCTGGCGCGTACGGACGCCGTCCTGACCCCCGGGTCCCCCCGGGGCGTGCGGACCGTCTACACGGCCATGCACGGCGTCGGCAAGGACGTGGTGCTGGCCGCCTTCGACCGGGCCGGGTTCCCCGCGCCCGTGCTGGTCGAGGAGCAGGCCGAGCCCGACCCGGCCTTCCCCACGGTGGCCTTCCCCAACCCGGAGGAGCCGGGCGCCATGGACCTGGCGTTCGCCACGGCCGCCCGCGTGAACCCGGACATCGTGATCGCGAACGACCCGGACGCGGACCGCTGCGCGGTCGCGGTCCCGGACGACGCGGCCGAGGGCGGCTGGCGGATGCTGCGGGGCGACGAGGTCGGCGCGCTGCTGGCGGCCCACCTGGTGCACAAGGGCGCGCAGGGCACGTTCGCCGAGTCGATCGTGTCCTCCTCGCTGCTGGGCCGGATCGCGGACGCCGCGGGCCTGCCGTACGAGGAGACGCTGACCGGCTTCAAGTGGATCAGCCGCGTCGAGGGCCTGCGCTACGGGTACGAGGAGGCGCTCGGCTACTGCGTGGACCCCGAGGGCGTCCGCGACAAGGACGGCGTCACGGCCGCCCTGCTGGTCGCCGAGCTGGCCTCGGTGCTCAAGGAGCAGGGCCGCACGCTCACCGACCTGCTGGACGACCTGGCCATGGAGCACGGCCTGCACGCCACCGACCAGCTGTCGGTGCGGGTCCAGGACCTGTCGGTGATCGCGGACGCGATGCGCGCCCTGCGCGAGCGGCCGCCGGTCTCCCTGGCCGGCCTGCGGGTGGTCTCGGCCGAGGACCTGTCGGAGGGCGCCGGCAAGCTGCCGCCCACGGACGGGCTGCGCTACCACCTCGACGGCACCTACAAGGCGCGGGTGATCGTCCGCCCGTCCGGCACGGAGCCCAAGCTCAAGTGCTACCTGGAGGTCGTCGTGCCGGTGGCCGACGCCGCCGACCTGGCCCCGGCCCGCGTGCGCGGCGCCGAGGTGCTGGCGGGCATCAAGAAGGACCTCGCGGCCGCCGCGGGCATCTGACCCCGGCCTGCGGAAGGGCCCCGGACCTGCCGGATGCCGTTGGTTTATTCGGGTCCTTCTACTTCGCCCCGTCGATCGTTTGGTCGGCGGGGCGAAGTGCTGCGAAGTGGCTGGTGCGGGTGCGGGCCCGGGGTGTGCCGGTGAGGTGGGCGTCGATGCGGGCGAGGTTGATGGCGGCGCCGGTGAGCTGGTGCTGGAGGCTGGTCTTCGCCAGGCCGCGGTAGCGGGATCGGCGCAGGCCGCAGCGTCCGACGGCCTGGGCGATGGTGCCCTCGATGCCGGCGCGGGTCTTGTATCGCTCCTTCCAGGTGTCGGTGTCCTGGTCGGCGCGGGACTGGCGGAGGGCCTCGTGTTCCTCGCGGGGTCGCAGGGTCAGGCGCCGGCCGACGCTGGAGGTGGTGCACTGCTCGCGGTGAGTCCCTCCACGAACTGCAGCACCAGCACGAGCGCCAGGCGGCCTGGTGACCAGGCAGGCTTCCCCCGCGACGGGAACAGATCCGCGAACTCCTCGTCGCGGAACAGCGGCCCCAGCTCGTCCCGGACCCGGATCGCCAGACTCCCCTTCGGGAACGCGGCCCGCGCCACCCGCACTGTCTCCGCGGGAACCACCACCGGTTCCTTCGGCTGCATCGACACCTGCACCCGCCCCAAACGACAACGTCGGTCTTCAAGGACCCAACCGGCTCTTGAAGACCGACGTCACGCGAACCCCCGAATTGACCAACGGCATCCTGCCGGTCCGGGGCCCTTCCGCGTCCCGGCGCGCGTGCCGTGCCGGACCGTGCTGTGCTCGTAAGTGGGAAAGCCCCGCGAGCACGGGAGGAACCATGGCGACCAAGAACCTGCGGGCCCGCGACATCATGACCGCGGGTGTGCAGTGCTGCGGCGAGCACCAGACGCTGCTCGACGCCGCGCGCATGATGCGGGACCTCGACGTCGGCTGTCTGCCCATATGCGGCGACGACCAGCGCCTCCAGGGCCTGATCACCGACCGGGACATCGTGATGAAGTGCTGTGCCGAGGGCCTGGACCCGGCCACGATGAAGTGCGGAGAGCTGGCCGGCACCCTCCACTGGGTGTCCGCCGAGGCCGGCGCCCAGGAGGCGGTGGACACGATGGAGGTCCACCAGATCAAGCGCCTGCCGGTGATCGACGTGTCGAACGGCCACCGTCTGATCGGCATGATCACCGAGGCCAACGTGGCGAAGAACCTGTCGGACGCGGAGATCGCCGCCTTCGTGAGCCGCGTGTACGTGGCCCACTGACGGCACGCCGCGCCGCCACACCGGAACCACACCCCCACGCCGGCCGGGACGTCCCGCACACGCGCCCCGGCCGGCGGCCGCACCGCCGCGCGGCCGGCCGCGCGTGCCCCACGCCGGCCCCGCGTGCCCTACGGCATCGGGGCGGGCTTGAGCACCGCGAAGGGCGCCCCGTGCGGGTCCGCGAGCCAGGCGATCGTGCCGACGTCCGGCAGGTCCGTCGGCGGCATCAGCACCGAGCCGCCCGCCGCCTCGGCCTTCGCGGCCGTCGCGGCCGCGTCCGCCACCGCGAAGTACGGGATCCAGCGCGCCGGCACCTCCTCGGCGTGCGGCACCGCCTCGGAGGGCGCGACCCCGCCGAAGGAGGCGTCCTGGATGTCGCCGTCGGCCGTCGACAGCACGCGGTACGTCATCCCGGGCGCGGGCATGTCCTGGGACCGCCAGCCGAACAGGGAGCCGTAGAACTCGATCGAGGCGACCGGGTCGTCGGACAACAGCTCGACCCACACCAGCGTGTCGTCCTCCGAGGTCTTGCCGAGACCCCTGGTCCTGCCCGGCTGCCAGACGGCGAACTGGGCACCGCGGGGGTCGGTGAACTGGCCCATCCAGCCCTCCCCCATGACGTCCATCGGCTCGGCGCGGACCGTGCCGCCGCCCTTGGTCACGGCCTCCGCCGTCGCCTGGGCGTCGTCGGTGCCGAAGTACACCATCCAGGCCGGCCGGGCGCCCTCCTCCGTGAGCGGGCCCACGGCGGCGACCGTCTTGCCGCCCAGCTCGAAGAAGCCGTAACCCCCGGCCTCGGGGCCCGCGGAGACGAAGTGCCAGCCGAAGACGGCGCCGTAGAACGCGGCGGTCGCGTCGGTGTCGGGCGAACCGAGGTCGAGCCAGCTGGGCGAGCCGTGCACGAATGCGGTACCGAGCATGCGGGATCCCTCCAGGGGTTCCGGGTGCGGATGTCCCCGGCCACCCTGGCGGAAACGGCACTCCCCGCGCCCCCGACTCCCCGCGGGGTCATCCCCTCGGAGGACCTCCGGCCACGGCGTCCTACGTAGGCGAGGGGGTCGCCCGTACGATCTCGCCGAGCGTCGGCACGGCCTCGGGCCGGGCCCGCACCGCCTCCGTGCACTCCCACGCGCGCGGCGGGTCGGCGTCGGGGCCGCCCAGCACCACCGGGCCCCCGGGCCGCGCGGCGGTGTCGGCGAAGGTGCACACGATCTGCGCCAGCGCCAGCGGCGGCAGGTCCTCGGGCTTGCGGCTCAGCCGCAGCGTCCCCTTGGGGTCACCGGCCCGCGCGGGCGCCACGCCCAGCCCGTCCGGCACCCCGGTCGAGAACCCGGCGTCCCGCTCCTCCGCGGTCGGGTCCTTCTGCAGCTCGGCCAGCAGCGCCTGCGCCTCGCGCACCGGCTTCTTCTCGACGCCCGGCAGCACCCGCTTCACGCCCACCAGCTGGGAGCCGCAGACCAGTTCGACGTCGGCCGTCACCTCGTCGCCGACCGGGCGCACGTGGTCCGCCGGCGTGTCGCACGAGACCCGCGAGGGGGCCGCGCCCACGTCGACGGGCACGGTGGTGGCCCGGATCCCGCACCCGGAACCGAGCAGGCCCACGCCCACCACCGAGGCGACCACGCCCCACACCCAGCGGGCCCTCATCGTGCACCGGCCTCTCCGAGCGGCGGCACCGGCAGCCGCAGTGTGAACAGCGCGCCGCCCTCCGGCGCGTTCTCGGCGGTGATGTCACCGCCGTGGATGTGGGCGTTCTCCATCGCGATGGAGAGCCCGAGACCGCTGCCGTCCGAACGCGGCCGGGAGGCACTGGCCTTGTAGAACCGGTCGAAGACGTGCGGCAGCACGTCCTCCGGGATGCCGGGGCCGTTGTCCTTCACGGCGATGACCAGCGTGTCGCCGTCCCGGGCCGCCTCGGTGCGCACGGACACCCGCACCGGGGACCCGCCGTGCTTGAGGGCGTTGCCGATCAGGTTGGCCAGGATCACGTCGAGGCGGCGCGGGTCCAGGCGCACCACGATCCCGCGCTCCGCGTCGAGTTCGACCGCGTCCAGCCAGGCCCGGGCGTCGATGCAGGCCGTCACCTGGTCCGCGACGTCCACGTCGTCGACCACCAGGCGGGCCGTGCCCGCGTCGAAGCGGGTGACCTCCATGAGGTTCTCGACCAGGTCGTTGAGCCGCCTCGTCTCGCTCACCACGAGCGTCACCGCGGGTGCGATCATCGGGTCGAGGCCGTCGACCTCCTCCTCCAGCACCTCTGTGACCGCGGTCAGGGCCGTCAGGGGCGTGCGCAGCTCGTGCGACATGTCGGCCACGAACCGGCGGCTGGACTCCTCGCGGGCGCTCATGTCCGCGACCTTCTTCTCCAGCGCCTCCGCCGTCTTGTTGAACGTGTGCGAGAGGTCGGCGAGTTCGTCGGTGCCGGACACGTCGAGCCGCGTGTCGAGCTCGCCCTCGCCCAGCCGCCTGGCCGCGTCGCCCAGCCGCTGCACGGGCTTGAGCACGGTGGTGGCCGCCGCCTGCGCGAGCAGCGCGGAACCCAGCAGCGCGAGCGCCGTCGCGATGCCGAGCGACCAGGCCAGGGAGTTCAGGTCCGCCCGCTCCTGCGCCAGCGACTTGTACATGTAGCCGGTCGGCCCGCCGCCGACGATCCGGGTGCCGCCGACCAGGTACGGGTTGCCCCGGGGCTTCGTACGCTGCCAGTACACGTGGTACTCGGAGTCGTTGCCCGCGGTGACCTTCTGGCGGTCGTTCACCGCGTGCTGGAGCGACTTGGGCACCTCGGCCAGCGAGAACGCATCGGGACCCGCCGAGCCGAAGACCTTCCGGCCGTCCTTCTTCTCGTCGACCAGCAGCACGCTGTAGCCCGGGCTGCTGCCCGCCATCAGCTCCGCGGTGCGCTGGAGTTCCTCCGGCGTCGGGTCGCCGGGCAGCGCGGCGGCACGGTTCTGCATCTCCTGCCGGAAGTCCCCCAGGGCGGCGTCCTGGGTACGGGTCAGCACGGCCTCGCGGTTGAGCCAGTACGCGATCCCGGAGGCGGACACGGCGGCGGTCAGCGCGACCAGCGCGAACACGATGATGAGCCGCAGTCGCAGGCTGGTCCAGCGCCTGCCCGCGAGCAGCGGGCGGATCACTGCGGGGAGTCCAGGCGGTAGCCGACGCCGCGCACGGTCCGGATCAGCGTGGGCGAGGACGGCACGTCCTCGACCTTGGCGCGCAGCCGCTGCACGCACGCGTCCACCAGGCGCGAGTCACCCAGGTAGTCGTGTTCCCAGACCAGCCGCAGCAGCTGCTGGCGCGACAGCGCCTGTCCCGGCCTGCGGCTCAGCTCCAGCAGCAGCCGCAGCTCCGTCGGCGTGAGCTGCAGGTCCTCGCCGTTCTTGGTCACGGTCATGGCGGCCCGGTCGATCACCAGCGACCCGAAGACCGCGGAATCACTGGCCTCGCGCTCGCCGCGGCGCAGCACGGCACGGATACGGGCGTCCAGCACCCGGCCCTGGACGGGCTTGACGACGTAGTCGTCCGCCCCGGACTCCAGCCCGACCACCACGTCGATGTCATCGCTGCGCGCGGTGAGCAGGATGATCGGCAGCTGGTCGGTGCGGCGGATCCGGCGGCACACCTCGAAGCCGTCGATCCCGGGCAGCATCACGTCCAGCACGATCAGGTCCGGCCGCTGCTCGCGCAGCAGCTTCAGGCCGTCCTCGCCCGTCGCCGCGGTGGCCACACGGTGGCCCTGGCGTGACAGGGAGAGTTCGAGGGCCGTGCGGATGGCGTCGTCGTCCTCGATCAGCAACAGGAAAGGCACGCGCTCATTCTGTCCCATGGGCCGTTCCCCTTTCGACCGTCAGGACGCCCCTTCCCGCCGCCGCGCCGCGCCGCGCGGGGACGCGCCGGCCGCTGTGACAGGCCTGTGACAGTCGACGGACACCCCGGTTAAGTCGGGCGGGCAGGCTTCTGGTCAACGGAACGAACAGACTCCAAGACGGGGGGCGCGAGATGAACACGCTGCACAGCACCACCACCAGCGCGGTTGTCACGCGGCTGCACGATGCGACCCGTCGAGCGGGGGGTGCGGGTGTCCGTACCGGGATCCGCCAGCGGGCCGCACACGTGGTGGCCATCGACGCGAACACGTACCAGGTCCCGGTCGAGGAGCAGCTCTCCTCGACGGCCGAGGCCGAGTTCACCGCCTACGTCCAGGAGCGCCGCGCCTCGCTCTACGCGACCGCGTACCACCTGACGGGCGACCGCCACGAGGCCGAGGACCTGCTCCAGAGCGCCCTGTTCTCCACGTACCGCGCCTGGGACCGGATCAGCGACAAGGCGGCCGTCGGCGGCTACCTGCGCCGCACGATGACCAACCTGCACATCAGCGCCTGGCGCCGGCGCAAGCTCAACGAGTACCCGACCGAGGAGCTGCCCGAGACGGTCGGCGAGACGGACGCGATGCGCGGCACCGAGCTGCGCGCGGTGCTCTGGCAGGCGCTGGCGAAGCTGCCCGAGCCGCAGCGCACGATGCTGGTGCTGCGCTACTACGAGGGCCGCACCGACCCGGAGATCGCGGAGATCCTGGACATCAGCGTCGGCACCGTGAAGTCGAGCATCTGGCGCTCCCTGCGCCGGCTGCGCGACGACGAGACTCTGAGCTTCGGCCAGTCCGAGGCGGAGTCCTTCGGCGAGCTGGTGGCGTAGTCGCACACGCCACCAGCTGGGTACCACGGGCCACGGGGGACCGTCCTACGGGGGTGGGACGGGGGCCATGGGGGATGAGGGAGCGGGACCGGAAGCCGTCGGGGGTCGGCTGAAGGTCCCGCTCCTTCGCGTTTCCGTACGGACGCGGCTACGCGGCGGCGGTGGTGGTGCTGTCGGCCGTGGAGCGGTGGCGGCCGGCGGCCGCCGCGGCGAGGCGGCCCAGCGCCTCGTCCCGGGCGCACGCGTGGGCCCCCAGGGCGGTGTGCCGGGCGACGATCCCGCGCTCGGCCCGCATCAGCCGCCAGCCGCGGCGCAGCAGGAACGGCACGGACTTCCGGCCCTCGCGCAGGTCGCGCAGCAGCCGGCGGCGGAACGTCGTCGACGGACGGCCGCGCAGGCAGATCGCGTCGGCCAGCAGCCCGAGCTCCTGGCACCGGGCGACGATGTCCGCCGCGAAGATGCCCTCGGCGATGAACAGCGGGGTCCGGGAGATGTCCAGCGTCTCCGTGCCGGTGCGCGAGCTCGTCGAGATGTCGTAGACCGGCACCTCGGTGCGCCCGGTGCGGCAGAGCGCGGCGACGGCGGCGACGGCCGTGTCGGCGTCCCAGGAGAGCGGGGAGTCCCAGTCGATGTCGGAGCTGCCCTCGACCAGGGGGAGGGAGGGGTCGGTGCCCTCCTTGTAGAAGTCGTCCAGGCGCAGCACGGGCAGCCCGGACCGGGCGGCCAGCGAGGACTTGCCGGACCCCGAGGGACCCGTCAGCAGGACGACACGCGTGGGAAGGGGAGATGAACAGCTCACGGAACACCAGTGTGCGGCATTACCCCGCGTAGGGGACCCACCGGAGGCCCGGTTGGTATTCAGCATCACATGTCAACTACGCTGCGTGCGCATCCGATTACCCGATCAGGTGGGATCCCATGGCACGTCACGCACTCCCAGGAAACACCCGGCGCGCGCTGCTCGGCGCGGGACTGACGGTCTCGATGGCAGGGGCGGCGCTCGGCATCGCGGGCACGGCGGCGCACGCGGACGAGGTCTCCGTGCCGCACGCGCTGGCGGGGGCGGTGGGCCCCTTGAAGGGGTTGCAGGTGGACCCGCTGGCCAATACCGGGGTGGACCCGCTCGACAACGGGGTGGGCACCTCCGTGGGCGGGTTCAAGCCGGTCAGCACCACGGCGGTGACGGACACGATCACCAAGGGCGCGAAGATCGGCGAGCTGCCGGGGGTCGCGCTGCTCTCGCCGCTGCTGCCGGGCTGAGGTCCGTACCGGATACGGCGGAGCCCCCGGCCGCGGTGTGCGCGGCCGGGGGCTCCGTACGGAGTGCTGCGGGTCAGTACGACGAGCCGGAGGCGCCCAGGGAGCCCGTGGGGTGCCAGACGGTCTTCGTCTCCAGGAACGCCGTCATGCGCTTCGTGCCCGGGTCGGCCGCCCAGTCGTCCACAGGCTGTGGACGGAGGACGCGCTTCAGGTTGTCCGCCGCCGCGACCTCCAGGTCCTTGGCGAGGGCCGCGTCGGCGCCCGCCAGGTCGATCGCGTTGACGTCCTGGTGCGCGGCCAGGTGCGGGCCCATCTCCGCGGCCTTGCCGGAGAGGATGTTGACCACGCCGCCGGGCAGGTCGGAGGTGGCCAGCACCTCGCCCAGGGAGAGGGCGGGGAGCGGGGACTTCTCCGAGGCGATGACGACGGCGGTGTTGCCGGTGGCGATCACGGGGGCGATCACCGAGACCAGGCCCAGGAAGGACGAGTCCTGCGGGGCGACGACGGTCACGACGCCGGTCGGCTCCGGGGTGGACAGGTTGAAGAACGGACCCGCGACCGGGTTGGCGCCGCCCACGACCTGGCCGATCTTGTCCGTCCAGCCCGCGTACCAGACCCAGCGGTCGATCGCCGCGTCCACGACCGCGCCGGCCTTGGACTTCGACAGGCCCTCGGCCTCGCCGACCTCGCGCACGAACTGGTCCCGGCGGCCCTCCAGCATCTCGGCGATGCGGTAGAGGATCTGGCCGCGGTTGTACGCGGTCGCGCCGGACCAGCCGCCGAAGGCCTTGCGGGCCGCGACGACGGCGTCACGGGCGTCCTTGCGGGAGGAGAGGGGAGCGTTGGCCAGCCACTTGCCCTTGCTGTCGGTCACCTCGTACACCCGGCCGCTCTCGGAGCGGGGGAACTTGCCCCCGACGTACAGCTTGTAGGTCTTGAAGACGTTCAGACGGGTCGACTCAGACATCGAGGTAAGCCTCCAGGCCGTGGCGGCCGCCCTCGCGGCCGAAGCCCGACTCCTTGTAGCCGCCGAAGGGCGAGGTCGGGTCGAACTTGTTGAACGTGTTGGCCCAGACGACGCCGGCGCGCAGCTTGTTCGCGACGGCGAGGATGCGGGAGCCCTTCTCCGTCCAGATGCCCGCGGACAGGCCGTACTGGCTGTTGTTGGCCTTGGCGACGGCCTCGTCCGGCGTGCGGAAGGTCAGCACGGACAGCACCGGGCCGAAGATCTCGTCGCGGGCGACGGTGTGGGCCTGGGTGACCTTGGTGAACAGGGTCGGGGCGAACCAGTAGCCGGCGGAGGGCAGTTCGCAGGCCGGGGACCAGCGCTCGGCGCCCTCGGCCTCGCCGGTCTCGGCGAGGGCGGTGATGCGGGCGAGCTGCTCGGCGGAGTTGATGGCGCCGATGTCGGTGTTCTTGTCCAGCGGGTCGCCCAGCCGCAGGGTGGACAGGCGGCGCTTGAGGGAGTCCAGCAGCTCCTCGTGGATCGACTCCTGGACCAGCAGGCGGGAGCCCGCGCAGCAGACCTGGCCCTGGTTGAAGAAGATACCGTTGACGATGCCCTCGACGGCTTGGTCGATGGGGGCGTCGTCGAAGACGATGTTGGCGCCCTTGCCACCCAGCTCCAGGGTGACCTTCTTGTCGGTGCCGGCGATCTGGCGGGCGATGGCCTTGCCGACCGCGGTCGAGCCGGTGAAGGCGACCTTGTTGACGTCCGGGTGCTCGACGAGGGCGGCGCCCGTGTCGCCGAAGCCGGGGATGATGTTGACGACGCCCCTGGGCAGGCCGGCCTGGCGGCAGATGTCCGCGAAGAACAGCGCCGAGAGGGGGGTCGTCTCCGCGGGCTTGAGGACCACGGTGTTGCCGGTGGCGAGCGCCGGGGCGATCTTCCAGGCCAGCATGAGCAGCGGGAAGTTCCACGGGATGACCTGGCCGGCCACGCCGAGGGGGCGCGGGTTCGCGCCGTAGCCGGCGTGGTCGAGCTTGTCGGCCCAGCCCGCGTAGTAGAAGAAGTGCGCGGCGACCAGGGGGAGGTCCGCGTCGCGGGTCTCCTTGATCGGCTTGCCGTTGTCCAGGGTCTCCAGGACGGCGAGCTCGCGGCTGCGCTCCTGGATGATCCGGGCGATCCGGAAGAGGTACTTGGCGCGCTCGGAGCCGGGCAGCGCGGACCAGGACGCGAAGGCCTTGCGGGCGGCCTTCACGGCGCGGTCGACGTCGGCGGCACCGGCCTGGGCGACCTCGGCGAGGACCTCCTCGGAGGACGGCGAGACGGTCTTGAAGACCTTGCCGTCGGCGGCCTCGGTGAACTCGCCGTCGATGAACAGGCCGTACGACGGTGCGATGTCGACGACGGAACGCGATTCCGGCGCCGGTGCGTACTCGAATGCGGATGCCATGGGAATCAGTCCACCGTCACGTAGTCGGGGCCGGAGTAACGGCCGGTGCTCAGCTTCTGGCGCTGCATGAGCAGGTCGTTCAGCAGGCTGGACGCGCCGAAGCGGAACCACTCGTTGGTCAGCCAGTCGTCGCCCGCGGTCTCGTTGACCAGGACCAGGAACTTGATGGCGTCCTTGGTGGTCCGGATGCCTCCGGCGGGCTTCACGCCCACCTGGATTCCAGTCTGCGCCCTGAAGTCCCGAACGGCTTCGAGCATGAGCAGGGTGTTCGCGGGGGTGGCGTTGACGCCGACCTTGCCGGTCGAGGTCTTGATGAAGTCGGCGCCCGCGAGCATGCCGATCCAGGAGGCGCGGCGGATGTTGTCGTACGTCGACAGCTCGCCGGTCTCGAAGATGACCTTCAGCCGGGCGGCGCTGCCGTCCTCGCGGACGCACGCCTCCCTGACGGCCTTGATCAGCTCGTAGGTCTCCAGGTAGCGGCCCGCGAGGAACGCGCCGCGGTCGATGACCATGTCGATCTCGTCGGCACCGGCGGCGACGGCGTCGCGGGTGTCGGCGAGCTTCACCGGGAGGGCCGCGCGGCCGGCGGGGAAGGCCGTGGCCACGGAGGCCACCTTCACGTCGGCGCCGTTCAGCGCTTCCCTGGCCGTGGCCACCATGTCGGGGTAGACACAGACGGCGGCGGTCATCGGGGTGGTGCGGTCGGTCGGGTCGGGGTTGACGGCCTTGGCGGCGAGCGCCCGGACCTTGCCCGGGGTGTCAGCGCCTTCCAGCGTCGTCAGGTCGATCATCGAAATGGCCAGGTCGATGGCGTACGCCTTGGCCGTGGTCTTGATCGAACGGGTGCCGAGCGCGGCAGCGCGCGCTTCCAGGCCGACGGCGTCCACGCCGGGCAGCCCGTGGAGGAAGCGGCGCAGTGCGCTGTCGGACGTCGTCACGTCAGCGAATGCGGTGATGGTGGGCATGGTCACCAGATGAGCATATCTACGCGCGTAGCGACCTGTCACCCCCCACCGCTCCTCCGAGCCCGACGTGACACATCTGTGATGGGTGGGGGCCGCCGACGGGGCCGCTCCGCTGCGTCCCGCGGGGCGCGGTGAGGCAGAATCGCGCACATGACCACTCCCCCGCCCCCGGCCGAGCCCGTCTACGCGGACCGCACCTACCGGTCCCCCGCCGCGCTGGTGGCCGGCGTCCTGCTGCTGGCCCTCCTCGGCTGGCTGTGCGGGGACGCGATCGTGCGCGGCACGGGGCGGGCTCCCTGGTTCGCCGGGGCCTCGCTGCTGCTGGGCGTGCCGCTGATCGTCGCCTTCACCCTGCGGCCGGTGGTCTTCGCCAACGACGACCGGCTGCGCGTGCGCAACCCGTTCCGGCTGATCGTGGCCCCCTGGGGGGCCGTCGACGCGCTGCGCGCCGCGTACTCCGCGGAGCTGCTCGCGGGCGGGAAGAAGTACCAGCTGTGGTCGGTCCCGGTCTCCCTGCGCCAGCGGAAGCGCGCCAACCGCACCTTCAGCCGCCGCGACGCGATCACCGGCACCTCGGCCGGGTCGGCCGCGGCGCCCCGGGAGGACCGCCGGGCCACCGCCGACCGCACCATCGCGGAGCTGAACGAGCTCCACGAGCGGAACGCCGGGCGGCCGAGCGCGCAGGGTGGGATCACGGTCCGCTGGGCTTACGAGATCCTCGTACCGCTCGCCGCGGGCGTGGTCATGTTCGTGGTGCTGCTCGCCACAGGGTGACCCGGGCAACCACCCGGAACCGCGCCGGGCGGACCCGGCGTCCCTCAAGGCGTGCAACACCGTCATGAGCTGGGCGGCAGTGCCGCCATACGACTCCGCGCCCTGAGCTGCGTGCTGCTCCTCGCGCACCTCGCGCTGGTCGGCTGGGTGACGCTGCGCCCGCTCGACGTGCCGTGGGCGGCGGCCGCGAACCTGAGCCCGCTGGAGGGGATCCGGGCGGACCTCGCGTACGGGCCCGTGGAGGCGGCGCGCAGGATCGGCGAGGGGCTCGTCCTGCTGGCGCCGCTCGGTGTCCTGCTCCCGCTGGCCGGCGGGCGGCTGGCCGTCTCGCCGCTGGCCTCGTTCGTCCGTACCACCGCCGCCGGGGCGCTCGTCTCGGCCGCGATCGAGCTGCTGCAGACCGGGGTGCCGGGGCAGGTGGTGGACGTGGACTCGCTGCTGCTGAACACCGCCGGAGTGGCGCTGGCGCACCTGGCCGTCGTACCGGTGCTACGGGCCCGGCTGCGGCGTGCGCGGGCGGCGGCGCGGGCCGCCGAGCCGCCCGCCGGGCCCGGACCTCAGGGGTCGACCCCGAGGATTTCCAGGGTCGGGATCGCCCCGTGGAGCGAGGTGCTGTCCGCGGTGCCGCGGGAGTATTGAGGCATCGCAGAAAGCGAGCCGACACAAGGAGTGACCATGAGCGCGCCTCTTATCCGCCCGTCCGAGGGACGAATGATCGGCGGCGTCTGCGCCGCGCTGGCGCGACGCTTCGGCACCTCGGCGACCACGATGCGGGTGATCTTCCTGGTGTCGTGCCTGCTGCCGGGTCCGCAGTTCCTGCTGTACCTGGCGCTGTGGGCGCTGCTGCCCTCGGAGAAGAGCCCGAAGACCGCCTGGTAGGACGCGCCGCTCAGTGGGCGGTGTGGGCCAGCTTCTCCAGCTGCTTGTCCGCCACCTCGTGGGGGACCTCGGCCTTCTTGCCCGCGGCGGCCACGTTGAGCGCCATCATCCGGACGACGGTGGAGCCCTTGCGTACGACGACCAGGTGCACCGGCGCGGAGACGCCCTCGGCGGCCGCGGTGGTGGTCCAGCTGATGCTCTCGTCGCCGCCCACCCGGTAGTCGGCGGCCCGCACCTCGGTGTAGGTGCCGGTCTGCTTCTCGACCGTGGCGGAGAACCCTCCGCCGCAGGCCGCCACGGCCTCGCGCAGCCGGTCGACCAGACGCTTCGCGTCGGCCTCGGCATAGCTGCTGAGGGAGGCCGAGACCGCGAGGCCGACCTGCTTCTGCGAGCCGATGCCACGGTTCACGGTCTCGCCCGCGGCCGGGTCGGGCTTGTCGCCCATGACGTCCGCCAGCGGCTGGCAGGCCTTCTTGTCGGCCTGCGGCTGGCCGTCCGGTGCCGAGGGGTTCTTGGCCTGTGCCGAGATCTGGTATCCGGCCAGGTCGCCCTGGACCAGCGCGGCCCGTTCCAGCGGGGTGCGGGCCGGGGTCGCGGCGCCGGCGGCGGCGCTCGCGCCGGGGCTTCCGGAGCTCTTGCCCTCGGGACGGTTCTCCGTACCGCCGCCGCATCCCGCGGCGAGCAGCAGGGCAGGGACGGTGAGGAGCGCCGCCGCGCCCCTGGCCTTCACGCGCATGATGGTGACCTCATCATCCGGATGTAGAGCGGAAGTTGGGGGCGATGGTGGCACAGTGCACGGTGGGGCACACACCCGGTCGAAAGGGTGTGCGCCCCAGGGTGCCCGCGTTCGAGCGCGGCAACGTCAGCCGAGGGGGCCGCCGAGCGGCACGCCGCCGAGCAGGCCGGTGAGGCCGGCGACCGGGTCGGAGGCGTCGCTCTGGGACACCTGACCGCCCTCGGCGTCCTGGGTGTGGTTCAGGGTGTTCTGGAGCGGACCGGCGACACCCGCGACGGTGCCGAGCGCGTCGGCGACGCCCACGGCGGGGGTCGCGGAGGCGGTGCCGGCGGCGGCCGCGGCGAAGGCGGCGCCGAGGACGGCGACACCGAGGGTCTTGGCAGCTGACTGCTTCATGAAATCCAGTCCTTGCGACGGGGAATTGAGCGGCTCCGCAAACTAGCCATGCCAAACCACGTCCCGCAAACATCCTTAAATACGAGGAAGCGCCCGGGAATTGGATCCCGGGCGCTTCCCCGCGTCAGCCGTCCGGCCGCTAGGCGGAGACAGAACCGCTGGTGGAGGCGGTCTGGCGGAAGAGCCACTCCGACTTGAGCTCGGCGTAGCCGGGCTTGATCACGTCGTTGATCATCGCAAGTCGTTCATCGAAAGGAATGAACGCGGACTTCATGGCATTGACGGTGAACCACTGCATGTCGTCGAGCGAATAGCCGAACGTGTCGACCAGGTGCTCGAACTCGCGGCTCATGCTGGTGCCGCTCATCAGTCGGTTGTCGGTGTTGACCGTCAGCCGGAAGTGCAGCCGGCGCAGCAGGCCGATCGGGTGCTCGGCGTACGAGGCGGCCGCACCGGTCTGCAGGTTCGAGGTGGGGCACATCTCCAGGGGGATGCGCTTGTCGCGCACGTACGAGGCCAGGCGGCCCAGCGTCACGCTGCCGTCGGCGGCGACCTCGATGTCGTCGATGATCTTCACGCCGTGGCCGAGCCGGTCGGCGCCGCACCACTGGAGCGCCTGCCAGATCGACGGCAGGCCGAATGCCTCGCCCGCGTGGATCGTGAAGTGGTTGTTCTCGCGCTTGAGGTACTCGAACGCGTCGAGGTGGCGGGTGGGCGGGAAGCCCGCCTCCGCACCGGCGATGTCGAAGCCGACGACGCCGTTGTCCCGGTAGCGGTTGGCCAGTTCGGCGATCTCCAGGGCGCGGGCCGCGTGGCGCATCGCGGTCAGCAGGGCGCCGACGCGGATGCGGTGGCCGTTGGCCTTGGCGCGGCGCTCGCCCTCGCGGAAGCCCTCGTTGACGGCCTCGACGACCTCTTCGAGGGTCAGACCGCCCTCCAGGTGCTGCTCGGGCGCGTAGCGGATCTCGGCGTAGACCACGCCGTCCTCGGCCAGGTCCTCGGCGCACTCGGCGGCGACACGGAAGAGCGCGTCCCGGGTCTGCATGACGGCGCACGTGTGCGCGAACGTCTCCAGGTAGCGCGGCAGGGAGCCGGAGTCGGCGGCTTCGCGGAACCAGATGCCGAGCTTGTCGGCGTCGGTCTCGGGGAGGTTCTCGTAGCCCGCCTCGGCGGCCAGCTCGATGATCGTCCCGGGGCGCAGCCCGCCGTCCAGGTGGTCGTGCAGCAGCACCTTCGGGGAGCGGCGGATCTGATCCGGCGTGGGCAGGTTGGGGGTCTCGCTCGTCATCTCCGCACTGTAACGCCTACGCGCGTAGAGCGCTGGGGCAGCAGTGTCGGTCGATACGTAACAGTGACCGTGCGGACGGGTGGCGTACACCTCCCGGTCCGAGACTGTTCGGCCGTGACTCCACCCACCGCCGAAGCGGCGGGCTTCCTGGACCGCCGGCCAGGCGGACTCGATGCCCGCCTTCCGCTCCGTTGTGGTGCGAGCACTGATCGGCGAGCATCTCCGTCAGGGCGTGCGCCTGCCGGGCGGCGGGGCGGAGGAGGAACACGTACGCACGGCAAGATCGCTGCCCTCCCCGTGCCTGCCGGTCACCGCCCGGGCGGCGCCGTGCCCGGCGACACCGGCGACGCGGTGACCTCCGGCGCTGCACGCTCCGGGTCACGGACTCGACTCCCCTCACCGACCGAGGCCGGTGATCCCCTCGAAAGAAGGTCTGATGGATCGGCATGCGACCCGTCTCGGACGGGCGAACGGCACGGCACGGGCGGTCAGCGGTGTGGTGCTCCTGCTGCCGGGCGCCTCCCCCTTGGTGCCCGGTCCCGTCCGGTCTCTGGCCCGGGAGCTGGCGCGGGCCGGGGCGGCCGAGGGCCTGGTCACCCACGTCGTGCGGTACGCGGACCGGCGCGGGGACCTGGCCCGCGACGCGGAGTGGGGCGCGGACGAGGCGGTACGGCGCTACGGCGACGTGCCGATATGCCTGGCCGGCTTCGGGGCGGGCGGACTGGCGGCACTGCGCGCGGCCGGACACGGGGCCGTCAACTCGGCTCTGGCGCTTGCGCCTTGCGTACCGGAGGGCGAGGCGGGGCCCTCCCCTGAACCGGTGAAACACCTTTCCGGGCGGCAGGTGTTGATCGTGCACGGCACCGACGACGCCCGCACGGACCCGGAGTTGTCGTTCCGGCTGGCCTCCCGCGCGAAGAAGGCGAACCGCAGCACGGCCCGCTTCGAGGTGCACTCCGACGGACACGGACTGCGCGAGCACCGGGCCGAAGTGGTGGCGCTGGCCGTGGACTTCGTCCTGGGCGCGGTGCTCGCCCGCCGGTACTCGCGCCCGGTGACCGACGCGCTGGCCGCCCCGCCGCCGCTGGGCCTGCGGATGCCGCTGGCCTCGGGCTTCGGCCGCTCGCTGCGGGGGTAGGCGGGGGCGGCCGCGGCGCGGGTGGGGGCACGCGGGTGGGGCCCGGGCGGGCGCACGTGCCCCCACCGCGGTTCCTTCGGCCGCGGCTCCGGGCAGGCCCTAGCGCCGGCTCGCGACCGGGTGCAGCAGGGCCGAGGCGCGGGCGAGCGTGGCGGCCAGGGCCGGGGCGGTGGCGGCCGCGGCCAGCACGTACGCGTGGTGGAAGGAGCCCGAGGGTGGCCGGCGTACCGTCGCCCCGACCGGGACCCGGAGGGTCACCCGGACCACCCCCGGCACCGCGCGGGCCGGGCCAGCTCCCGCTGCGAGGTCCGGTGCCCCGGCGGGAAGTCCAGGTAGCGCAGGCCCACGTGCGGGGCTCCGGGGCGGCGTACCGGCTCGGGCAGCCCGAGGCCGGCGGCCAGGGCCAGGGCCAGCGGGTCGGTGCCGTGGGCGAGGCGGAACAGGGCGGCCAGCTCCTCGTCCCCGGGCCGGGCGTGGGTCTCCACCAGACGGGGCCCGTGCTCGGTGATGATCAGCTCGGTGTGCGAGGGGCCGTCGCGGTGCCCGGTCAGGTCCAGTACGGCGGCCACCAGCCGGTGGACCGCGGCGCGGACCGACGGGGCGAGGGAGTACGGGAGTTCGTGCCCGGTGGCGGCGAGGCGGTCGTCGCCCGCGGGCAGCCGGCGCGCCCAGCCGAGTATCCGGTGCCGGCCGCCGCGCGAGAACGCCTCGACGGTCAGTTCGGGCCCCTCCAGGAACTCCTCCACCAGCAGGTCCTTGACCCCTCCCCCTCCTGAAGGAGGGGGATTCCCAGCTCACTTCGCCTGACCCCCGGCGGGAGTGCAGGTCTTACAAGATCAGCACTAGCCGGGTACGAGACCAGCCCGGACGAGCATCACGCGGGCGGAGTTCTTGTCCCTGGGGGACATCGCTCCGCACGCGGTGCACGTGTACGTTCTCTCGGCAAGCGGGAGGCGGTGCTTGGCTCTCGCTCCGCAGTGCGCGCAGTCCATGGTGGTGTGCGCGGGGTTGACCAGGTGCACGGCCTTGCCGTGCTTGCGGGCCATCTCGACCAGTGCGGTCTTGGTGGCGCCGATCGCGGCGTCGGCCGCCTTGCGGGCCATGGTGGTCTTCGCGAGGAACTTCGGGCGGAAGTCCTCCACGGCGAGGTGGTCGAAGTCCCGGACGAGCCGCTTGGCCCACTTGCGACCGGTGTCCTGCCGCTGCCGGGCGATCTTCTTGGACACCTTCGCGGCTGCCCGTCGGGCCTTTTTGTATCCCTTGGTGTCGGGCTTGTTCTTCGGGGTGCGGCGCCGGGCCATCATCCGCTGGTAGTGCGCGAGTTTCGCGGCGGCCGTCTTGCCGTACTCGGCGTGCGGAAGGTCGTGGGCGTCGGAGGTAGTGGTGGCCGTCTCGGTCACGCCCCAGTCGATGCCGACCGCCGCTCCGGTCTCCGGCAGCGCTTCGGTCACGGTGGCGACGACGAACGAGGCGTACCAATGCCCGAGGCTGTCCCGGTACACCCGCACCGAGGACGGAGGCTTGGGCAGGTCCCGCGACCACACCACCGTCAAGGCGATCCCACCGGCCAGGTGCAGGCGGCCGTCCTGGAGGCGGAAGCCACGGGTCGTGTAATTCAGCGACGGCAGCGCGTCCCGCTTACGCTTGATACGGGGCATCCCGGCCCGCTGCCGCATCGGCAACCCGGCCTTGATGTCCTTCAATGCCTTCGCACGGGACTTCGCGAAGTCCCGGATGATCTGCTGCTGGGGCACGGACGCGCCTTCCCGCAGCCACGCCATCGACCGGCGGGCCTCGGTCAGCATCTCGTCGAGCTGCGCCGGGCCGCACGTCTTCTTCGTCTCGGCGTCCTTGTTGAGCCGGTGGATCTTGCGGGACATCGCCACGCACTCGTTCCACACCCACCTGCACCGCCCCCACTCCGTTTCCAGAGCGGTACGGGCGGTGGATGACAGGCGCAGCCGGTAGGTGTACCGGGCGTGCCCGGCCACCGTCTCGGCTATCGCTGCCATCGTCATGGTCCGCAAGCTAACACCCGCCACTGACAACGAAAGAGAGTGCAGGTCAGAGCAGATGCGAAGAGAACTCCGGCGCTCCGCGCCTCCGGTCCAAGGACCCGTACTCCCCCGCAAGCGGGAGGTACCCCCACCCAGCCTGGAGGCCGGGGCATCCCGGGAGAAATCAGGGTGATCGCGGGGTGGCCCGGCGCGGCGGCCACCGCGTCCGCCGGGTCGAGGATCCGGCGCACTCCCTCGCCGTCGGCGCCCGCCCGGGGCTTGACCACGCAGGGGTAGCCGATGAGGTTCGCGATGAAGGGCAGCAGGTCGGCGCGCCCGCAGCGGGCGAAGGAGACCGGCCGGCCGCCCAGGCCGTTGACCCGGGCCCGCAGCGAGGCCTTGTCCATCAGGGCGGTGACGGCCGAGGAGGGTGTGCCCGGCAGGCCCAGTTCCTCGTTGGCCCGGGCCGCGGCGAGCGCGCTGGCGGCACCGAAGCCGAAGACCGCGGCGCGCCCGGCGCGCACCTCCGCGAGGCCGCCGAGCGCGCCGACCAGCCGGGGGTGGTCGCGCCAGTCCGTCCGTACCCGCCGCTCCGCCCCCTCGCGGTCGGATGGCACGGACAGGTCGGGCGCGACCACCACGGGCTGTGCGCCGGCCCGGCGGGCCGCCGCCAGCACGGCGGGGCGCGGGCTGAGCAGAACCGCCACGGGCCGTCCTCGTCGCATACCGCGCTCCCCCCTCACGCCGTGCGACCACTCTGCCCCGGTGTCATATGCCGTCGTGTCGGATCCAGGCGTCAGGTTCGCGTCTGACGGGAACACGAGGGGTTTACAAAGCATCCGATACCGGGACCAATACGCATATGCCAGCCGACCTGCCCGCCGGGGCCCCTGCCGGGACCCACGCCGAGCGCTCCGCCGGGTCCCCTGCCGAGCCGTCCGCCGAGCCACCCGCCGAGCCGCCCGCCGGTCCGCCGCCGCCGGAGGACGCGGCGGAGCCGCTGCTGAGCCCGGAGGCCCGGCGCCTGTACGCCTGGGCCGTCGACCGGCACTCCTTCGCCACCCAGGAGGCCGTGTGCGCCTTCGGCGCGGACGCGGACGGGGCGCTGGCCGAGCTGACCGCCGGGCACCTGCTCCAGCGCGCGCCGGGCGGCGGTGACCGCTGGAGCGCCGTGGCGCCGCGGGCGGCCGCGGCCCGGGCGCTGGCCCCGCTGGCGCGGCGGGTGCGGGAGACGCAGGGCGAGATGGACCGGCTGAGCGCGGCGCTGGAGGCGCTGGTGCCGGCGTACGAGGCGGGCGCGGCGCAGCGGGACGCGGGCCGGGCGGGGCCGCTGGAGCTGGTGACCGACCTGGGCACGGTCCGGGGGATCATCGCGGAGCTGGCGGAGTCCTGCGAGCACGAGCTGCTCACCTCGCAGCCGGGCGGCGGCCGGCCGGTGGACGCGCTGGAGGAGGCCATCGGGCGGGACGAGTCGATGCTGGCCCGGGGTGTGCGGATGCGGACGATCTACCAGCACACGGCGCGCTACTCGCGGCCCACGGCGGCGTACGTGGAGCGGGTGACGGCGCTGGGGGCGCAGGTCCGCACCCTGGGCGACGGACTGATGCGGATGATCATCTTCGACCGGCACACCGGGCTGATGGCGGTGCGGGACACGCGGGGCGCGGCGCTGGTGGTGCGGGAGCCGAACGTCGTCCACTTCATGACCGGCGCCTTCGAGCGGTCCTGGCTGGGGGCGGAGCCGTTCCCCACGACGGTGGGGCCCGATCTGGCCCGCTCGATCTCGGACGAGCTTCGGGGGACGATCGTGCGGCTGCTGTCGGAGGGGCTGGAGGACAAGGCGATCGCGCGGCGGCTGGGGATGTCGGAGCGGACGTGCCAGCGGCACATCGCGGAGATCATGCGGGCTGTGGGGGCGAAGAGCCGCTTCCAGGCGGGCTACCTGATCCGTGCCGGGTCGTCCCCCGGTCCCGTGCCGGGGGCGGAGTAGGCGCACTGCCGGTCCCGTGCCGGGTGCCGGTCCCGTGCCGGGTGCGGGGGGTTGCCTCCCCCAGCCAGCGCTGGGTGATGGCCTTCTCCCCAGCCCGCCCTTCCTCCGTTCCCAGGGGCTCCGCCCCTGACCCTTCGGGGGCTCCGCCCCCGCACCCCCGCTCCTCAAACGCCGGAGGGGCTGGATATGCCCCCGGGGCTGCTTGCAGCCTCTCCGGCGTTCGAGGCGCGGGGTCACCCCAGCGGTAGCCGGGAGTCCGGGGCTGAGCCCCGGGAGAAGGGAGCAGGGTGGGGCCGGGGCAGTTTCGGCGGCGGGGCGGCCGTCAGGGGTGGGGGAGCTGGACGTCCCTGAGGAGGGAGCCCCGGCGGGAGAGGAGGAAGCGTTTGAAGGCGGCCACCGGCGGGGTGTCGGGGTGGCCGTCGAGCCAGGCCACCCCGATCTCGCGGGCGGCCCGGGGAGCCGTGACGGTCAGCTCGACCACCCCCGGCCGCGGCACCGCGGGCGGCGGCAGGAGGGCGACGCCCAGTCCGGCCGCCACCAGCCCGCGCAGCGTCTCGGCCTCCTCGCCCTCGAACGCCACCCGCGGCTTGAAGCCGGCCTCGGCGCACAGGTCGTCGGTGATCCGGCGCAGGCCGTACCCCGGTTCGAGGGTCACGAAGGTCTCCTCCGCGGCCTCCGCGAGGCGGATCCGCTTGCGCCCGGCCAGGCGGTGGTCGTCCGGGACGACCAGCCGCAGCCGCTGCTCGTCCAGCCGCCGGGCCACCAGGTCGGGGGCCTCCGGCACCGGGGAGGTCAGGCACAGGTCCAGTTCGGCGGCCCTGAGGCGTTCGATCATCGCCTCCCCGTAGTTCTGCACGAGGGAGAACCGCACCCCGGGGTGGTCCACCCGGAAGGCCCGGAGCAGGGCGGGTACCGTCTCCGAGCCCATGGTGTGCAGGAAGCCGAAGGCGACCTTGCCGGTGGACGGGTCGGCGTCCGCCCGTACGGAGTCGGCGGCCCGGCCGACCTCGGCCAGGGCCTTCTCCGTGCCGGCGAGGAAGGCCCGCCCGGCCGGGGTGAGGGAGACGCTGCGGCCCTTGCGGGCGAAGAGGGCCACCCCGAGGTCGGCCTCCAGACGCACCATCGCGCGGGACAAGGTCGGCTGGGGGACGCCCAGTTCGTGGGCGGCCCGGGTCACGTGCTCGTGGCGGGCGACGGCCTCGAACCAGGCGAGGCGGGGGGCCAGCATCTGTGTCACCGCGATGTCTTCTTCGTAACGACTCATCGACACCCGCCCCTGTGACCTCAGCTCATACGTCAGTGCATCGATTATCCCGAATTCACGCATTGGACGCATGAAATGGGCGGGCCTAGTTTTGGGGCATGCCTCCCGCTCATACCGGGGCACCCTCCACCCTGGGTGCCTCCACCCCGTCGTCCCCCGGCTCGCCCGCCCCCCTCGACCCCGGCGCCCCCGGCTACCGCCGGATGAGCTTCGCGCTCTTCGCAGCCGGTCTCGCCGCCTTCGCGCTCCTCTACTCCACGCAGGCGCTGCTGCCCGCCGTCTCCGCGTCCTTCGGGGTGACGGCCGGTCAGGCCAGCTGGACGGTGTCCGCCGCGACCGGCGCGCTCGCGCTGTTCGTCCTGCCGCTGAGCGCCCTGTCGGAGCGGTTCGGCCGGACCCGGATGATGACCGCCTCCCTCGCGGTGGCCGTCGGCGTGGGGCTGCTCGTGCCGTTCGCGCCGAACCTGGAGTGGCTGGTGGCGCTGCGGGCCGTGCAGGGCGCCGCGCTCGCGGGGCTGCCGGCCAGCGCGATGGCGTACCTGGCGGAGGAGGTCAGGCCCAGGGCCCTGGTCGGCGCGATCGGCCTGTTCGTCGCGGGCAACTCCATCGGCGGGATGAGCGGCCGCCTGGTGACCGGCTGGGCGGCGCAGCTGTGGGGCTGGCGGGCCGGGCTGGCCGCGGTCGGCGTGCTGGCGCTGGCGTGCGCGGTGGCCTTCCGGCTGCTGCTGCCCCGGGCGCGGTTCTTCTCGCCCGCCTCCCTCGACCCGCGCGCGGTGGGCCGTACCGTCGCCGGTCACCTGCGGGACCCGCTGCTGCTGCGGCTGTACGGGATCGGCGCGCTGTTCATGACCGTGTTCGGCGCGGTCTACACGGTGATCGGCTACCGGCTGGTGGACGGGTTCTCGCTGCCGCAGGGCGTGGTGGGCTCGGTCTTCCTGGTCTACCTGGTCGGTACGGCGTCCTCGGCGGCGGCCGGGCAGCTCGTGGCCAGGATGGGCCGGCGCGGCGCGCTGTACCTGGCGGTGTCGACCACCACCGCGGGCCTGCTGCTGTCCCTCTCGGACGCGCTGGCCGCCATCCTGGTGGGGCTGGTGCTGATCACCGCCGGGTTCTTCGCCGGGCACGCGGTGGCGTCCTCGTCGGTGAGCCGGGCGGCGAAGACCGGGCGCGCGCAGGCTTCGGCGCTGTACCAGTCGGCGTACTACCTCGGGTCCAGCGCGGGCGGCACGCTCGGCGCGGTGGCCTACCACGCCGCCGGATGGGGGGCGACGGTCGCGCTGGGGCTGGGCGCGGTGCTGGGCGTCGTGTCGATCACGCTGTACGGGTCCCGGGTGGCCCGGCTGGAGCGTCTGGGCCCGCGTACCGCGTAAGTACGGGCACATCTACGGCCGTTCGCCGCGCAACTGCCCCCGCTCCCCCGCGCGTCCAACCCCCGAGACCTATCAGGGTGTGCGGGGACGGGAGGACGCGATGGGGGCGTTGGCGGCGATACGTACGGTGCGGACGGGGCGGAGGACACGGCTGGGGCGCAGGGCCGGGCTGGCGGGCGCGGTGGCCGCGCTCGCCGCGCCGCTCGCGGTGGTGGCCGGGGGCACCCCGGCACAGGCGGCCTCGTGCAACCTGAGCACGGGCCCGTACCAGTCGCAGGTGGAGAAGTTCCTGGGGCGGCCGGTCGACGGCCGGCAGTCGCTCGGGGACTGCGAGGCCATCAGGGCCTTCCAGGCGAAGCACGGCATCACCCCGACCGTGGGGTACGCCGGGCCGCTCACCTGGCGCACGATGAGCACGATGCTCGCGCAGCGCGCGGCGGGCAACAACCCGAACAAGGCGGGCACCTGCCCGGTGAACCGCGGGCGCATCGCGTGCGTCGACCTGACCCGGCAGCTGAGCTGGATCCAGGACGGCAGGACGCTCAAGTACGGGCCGGTGCCGGTGCGGACGGGCAAGGACGGCACCGAGACCAGGACCGGTCTGAAGAAGATCTACTACCGCAACATCAACCACTGGTCGACGATCTACAAGGTGTGGATGCCGTACTCGCAGTTCTTCGACGGCGGGCAGGCCTTCCACTCCACGAACAAGTCCATGTGGAACCCGCCGGGCTCCGGCGGGTGCGTGAACATGCGGCCCGCGGACGCGAAGGCGTACTGGAACCTGCTCAAGAACGGCGAGGACGTGTTCGTGTACGGGCGGAAGCCGGGCACCTGAGCCTTTCGGGCTGCCGCTGTCAGTGCCCTCGGGTAGGTTCCGGAGGAGAGGACCTACCTGGGGGACGGCAGGCATGAGCGATCTGGCGACACGACCTGAACTCGACGCCGCGATGGAGCAGTACCGGCGGGAACTGACCGGGTACTGCTACCGCATGCTCGGCTCGTCGTTCGACGCGGAGGACGCGGTCCAGGACACCTTCGTGCGCGCCTGGCGCTCGTACGACAGGTTCGAGGGCCGTTCCTCGCTGCGGTCCTGGCTCTACCGCATCGCGACCAACGTCTGCCTGGACCAGCTGAACGCGGGGAACAGGCGGGCCCGCCCGATGGACCTCACCGACCAGGGTCACCAGGCCACCGCGGTGCTCAACAGCCGGCCCGAGGTGACCTGGCTGGAGCCGGTGCCGGACGGGCGGGTGCTGCCGCAGACCGCGGACCCGGCGGAGACGGCCCTGGCCAAGGAGTCGGTGCGGCTGGCCTTCATGGCCGCGCTCCAGCACCTGCCGGCCAGGCAGCGGGCCGTGCTGATCCTGCGCGAGGTGCTGGCCTGGAAGGCCGACGAGGTCGCGGAGCTGCTGGAGACCTCGGTGGCCTCGGTGAACAGCGCGCTCCAGCGGGCGCGGGCCACCATGTCCGCGCAGCAGATCAAGGAGAGCGAGTCGGCCGACCCGCTCGACGAGGAGCAGCGGGACCTGCTGGCCCGGTACCTCTCGGCCTTCGAGGCGTACGACATCGCGAAGCTGACCACCCTGCTGCACGAGGACGCGGTGCTGTCGATGCCGCCGTACGACCTGTGGATCCAGGGCCCGGCGGAGATCGCCGCCTGGCACCTGGAACAGGGCATCGGCTGTAAGGGCTCGCGGCTCGTCCCGACCACGGCGAACGGCATGCCGGCCTTCGGGCAGTACCGGCCGAGCGCGTCGGGCAGCGGACACGAGCCGTGGGCGCTGCAGGTGCTGGAGGTGTCAGCCGGGCGGATCACCGGGCTCAACGCCTTCCTCGACACCGCGCGGTGGTTCCCGCTCTTCGGGCTCCCCGAGCGTCTCCCGTAGACCGGTCAGCTCCAGGAGGGCGGCCAGCGCGGGCGGGGTGCCGGCCAGGCGGAGCCGTCCGCCGTGCCGACGGGCGGTGAGGGCCAGGCGGGCCAGGGCGTCGAGGGTGGGGAGGCCGGGGCGGGTCAGGGCGCTGAGGTCGCACACGACGGTGTGCGCGCCGCGGCGGTACCGGGCCGCCAGGTCCTGGCACAGGGCCCGTACCGCCTCCGGGGGCACCCCGGGGCCCGGGAGGCTCATCTCTTCCGTGATCGTCACGCAGGATTGACCGGTGGCGCCGCCGGAACTCATCGGCAGGGGCACGGAACGCCGGCGGGGCCGGGACTCGCGGGTGCGGGTCCCGGCCCCGCCGGCGACCGGAAGCGCAGGACTACGCGATGCGGTCCAGGACGATCGGCGTCGCCGAGAAGGCGGTGCCGGCCGGGGAGACGTCGTACGAGCCCTCCAGCGCGGAGAGGGCGTACTCGAACTTCTCCGGGGTGTCCGTGTGGAGCGTCATCAGCGGCTGGCCGGCCGTCACGGAGTCGCCCGGCTTGGCGTGCAGCTCGATGCCCGCGCCCGCCTGCACGGGGTCCTCCTTGCGCGCCCGGCCGGCGCCCAGGCGCCAGGCGCCGACGCCCACCGCGTACGCGTCCAGGCGGGTCAGCACGCCCGAGGCCGAGGCGGTCACGACGTGCTGCTCCCGGGCCACCGGCAGGGCCGCGTCCGGGTCGCCGCCCTGGGCGGAGATCATGCGGCGCCAGTGGTCCATGGCGGAGCCGTCCTTCAGGGCCCCGGCCGGGTCGGCGTCCTTGATGCCGGCCGCGTCCAGCATCTCCTTGGCCAGGGCCACGGTCAGCTCGACGACGTCGGCCGGGCCGCCGCCGGCGAGGACCTCGACCGACTCGCGGACCTCCAGGGCGTTGCCCGCGGTCAGGCCGAGCGGGGTCGACATGTCGGTCAGCAGCGCGACGGTCTTGACGCCCGAGTCGGTGCCGAGGCCGACCATGGTGCGGGCCAGCTCGCGGGCGTCCTCGATGTTCTTCATGAAGGCGCCGGAGCCGACCTTCACGTCCAGGACCAGGGAGCCGGTGCCCTCGGCGATCTTCTTGGACATGATCGAGGAGGCGATCAGCGGGATGGCCTCGACGGTGCCGGTCACGTCGCGCAGGGCGTAGAGCTTCTTGTCGGCGGGGGCCAGACCGTCACCCGCGGCACAGATGACGGCGCCCGTGGTGTCCAGGACGTGCAGCATCTCCTCGTTCGAGAGCAGCGCGCGCCAGCCGGGGATGGACTCCAGCTTGTCGAGGGTGCCGCCGGTGTGGCCGAGGCCCCGGCCGGAGAGCTGCGGGACGGCCGCGCCGCAGGCGGCGACGAGCGGGGCGAGCGGCAGGGTGATCTTGTCGCCGACGCCGCCGGTGGAGTGCTTGTCCGCGGTGGGGCGGGAGAGGGAGGAGAAGTCCATGCGCTCGCCGCTGGCGATCATCGCGGCGGTCCAGCGGGCGATCTCACCGCGGTTCATGCCGTTGAGCAGGATCGCCATGGCGAGCGCGGACATCTGCTCGTCGGCCACCACGCCGCGCGTGTACGCGTCGATGACCCAGTCGATCTGCTCGGGGCTCAGCTCGCCGCGGTCGCGCTTGGTGCGGATGACGGAGATGACGTCCATGGGATGACTACCTTTCCGGCGGTACTCGTACATCGTCGTACTGATGCGCGACTCTACGCGCATAGAGACTCGGAAACCTGACGGCCCTTCCGCGCTCGGGGCGAAAGGGCCGTCGGGGGTGCTTACTTCAGATGGCCGGGGCCGAAGGCCTGCGGCAGCATCTCGGAGAGCGGCAGGATGCCCTCCGGGGTGTCGACCAGGAGCTCGGGCCCGCCGAACTCGAACAGCAGCTGGCGGCAGCGGCCGCACGGGACGAGCAGGCTGCCCTGGCCGTCCACGCAGGTGAAGTGCGTGAGCCGGCCGCCGCCCGTGGCGGCGAGGGTGGAGACCAGCCCGCACTCGGCGCACAGGCCCAGGCCGTAGCTGGCGTTCTCCACGTTGCAGCCGGTGATCGTGCGTCCGTCGTCCACCAGGGCGGCCACGCCGACCGGGAAGCCCGAGTAGGGGGCGTACGCCCGGGACATCGCGTCCCGGGCGGCGGCCCGCAGGGCCTCCCAGTCGACCGTGCCGGTCACCGGGGTCACTTGCCCTGGCCCTTGCGGTACGGCAGACCGTCGGCCTTCGGCATGCGCAGGCGCTGCGCCGAGAGGGCGAGCACCAGCAGCGTGGTGACGTACGGCGCGGCGTCCACGAACTGGCTGGGCAGCACGTCGGTGAGCGCGTACCAGGCGAAGACGCCGGCGCCGACGGCCAGCGCGATGCCCGCCTGCCAGTGCTTGCGCTTGTACAGCTGCCAGGCCGCGGCCAGCACGAGCAGGATGCCCACCAGCAGCAGCATCGCGTGGACGTTCTCGGCACCGCCGCGCAGCTTGAGGCTGTCGGTGAAGCCGAACAGGCCGGCGCCCAGCGCCATGCCGCCCGGCATCCAGTTGCCGAAGATCATCGCGGCGAGACCGATGTAGCCGCGACCGCCGGTCTGGCCCTCCTGGTAGATGCCGGTGGACACGATCGCGAGGAAGGCGCCACCGAGGCCGGCCAGGCCGCCGGAGACCACCACGGCGATGTACTTGTACTTGTAGACGTTCACGCCGAGGGACTCGGCCGCGATCGGGTTCTCACCGCAGGAGCGCAGGCGCAGGCCGAAGGCGGTCCGCCACAGCACCCACCAGGTGGCGGGGATCAGCAGCAGGGCCACGACGGTCAGCAGCGACAGCTCGGTGACCAGGCCGCCGAGCACGCCGGCGACGTCCGAGACGAGGAACCAGTGTTTGGCCTGGAGGTCGGCCAGCCAGTCCGAGAGCCCGGGGACCGTGATGTTCGTGATCGGCTCGATCCGCGGGGACTGCTTGGAGGAGCCGCCCTCGGCCTCGGCGAACGTGTAGTTCGAGAGGTACTGGGTCATGCCGACCGCGAGGATGTTCACGGCCACACCGGAGACGATGTGGTTGACGTTGAAGGTCACGGTGATGATCGCGTGCAGCAGGCCGCCGAGCGCGCCGCCGACGATGCCCAGGACCACACCGGTCCAGGGGCCCCACTGGTAGCCGGCCCAGGCGCCGAACCAGGTGCCGAGGATCATCATGCCTTCGAGGCCGATGTTGACCACGCCCGCGCGCTCGGCCCACAGACCGCCGAGGCCGGCCAGGCCGATCGGGACGGCGAGCTGGAGCGCGCCGGACACCTGGCCGACGGAGGTCAGGTCGTTGGCGCCGCTGATCAGCCGGACCAGCGACACCAGGGCCAGGCCGCCCGCGATGATCAGCAGGATCCACGGCAGGGTCAGCTTCTTGCGGCCGCCGCTCCCCTTGGGCGCGGCGCTCGTCGCGGAGACGGTGCTGGTGCTCACGCCGCGACCTCCTTATCGGTCTTCATGGCGCCACCGGCGGCCAGCTCCTCGCCGACCTTCTGCTGCTGGCGGCGGATGCCGTAGCGGCGGACGAGTTCGTACGAGACGACGACCGCGATCACGATCAGGCCCTTCATGATCGTGGCGATTTCCTTGGCGTACCCGTACTGGTCCAGGGAGGCGGACGCCTTGTCCAGGAACGCGATCAGCAGGGCGCTGAAGAAGATGCCGACCGGGTTGTTTCGGCCCAGCAGCGCGATGGTGATGCCGGTGAAGCCGACACCGACCGGGAACGACAGGCTGTACGTGTGGGTGTCGCCCAGCAGCGTGGGCATGCCGGCCAGTCCGGCGACGGCGCCCGAGATCAGCATCGAGGTGAGGATCATCTTCTTGGCGTCCACGCCCGAGGCCTGGGCCGCGGACTCGCTGGCGCCGGTGGCGCGCAGGTCGAAGCCGAAGCGGGTCCGGTTGAGGACGAACCAGTAGACGACGCCCAGGGCGAAGGCCACGAAGGTGAAGCCGTAGATCTCGCCGGAGTCGCCCATGCTGACGGCCGGGAACCAGCCCGACTCGGGGATGTCACCGGTGGTGAGGTCGTTCGAGCCCTCGGGCTGCACACCGAGGTTCTTCGGCAGCAGCAGCCAGGCGATCAGGCTGGTCGCGATGGCGTTCAGCATGATCGTGGAGACGACCTCGCTGACGCCGCGCTTGGCCTTGAGCACGCCGGCGATGCCGGCCCAGAAGGCGCCGACGCACATCGCGACGACCACGATGAGCAGGATCTGGAGCGGGCCGGGCAGCGTCACCGAGGCGCCGACGACGGCCGAGAGCATCGCGGCCAGGCGGTACTGGCCGTCGACGCCGATGTTGAAGAGGTTCATCCGGAAGCCGATGGCGACGGCCAGGGCTGCCAGGTAGTACGTGCCGGTCTGGTTCAGGATCAGGACCTGGACGTCCTCGTAACCGGCGTTCTCGATCATCAGCCGGATCGGCTCGATCGGGTTCACGCCGGTCGCCAGCAGCACCAGCGAGGTCAGGACGAACGCGCTGGCCAGGGCGAGCACCGGTCCGGCGGCGCCCAGGATCAGCTTGTCCTTGTCGATCTTCTTCATCGGCCCTCGTCCTCCGGCGAATCGGCGCCCGCGGCGGAGTCGTTGTTCTCGGTCTCGGTCTGGGTGCCGTTCTCGCCGGCCTCCAGGTGGCCCCGGGCTGCGCCGGTCATGGCGGTGCCCAGCTCCTCCGGGGTGATGGTCGCGGGGTCGGCGTCCGCGACCAGACGACCCCGGTAGATCACGCGGAGCGTGTCCGACAGGCCGATGAGCTCGTCGAGGTCGGCCGAGATCAGCAGGACTGCCAGGCCCTCGCGGCGGGCCTCGCGGATCGCGTCCCAGATCTGCGCCTGCGCGCCGACGTCCACACCACGGGTGGGGTGGGCGGCGATCAGGAACTTCGGGCCGTGGCTCATCTCGCGGCCGACGATCAGCTTCTGCTGGTTGCCGCCGGAGAGCGAGGCCGCGGTGACCTCGATGCCGGGGGTGCGGACGTCGTACTCGCGCACGATCCGCTCGGTGTCCTTGCGGGCCGCCTTCGGGTCGAGGATGCCGCCCTTGGAGTTCGGGCGCTCGGTGACGTGGCCCAGGATGCGGTTCTCCCACAGCGGGGACTCCAGCAGCAGGCCGTGCCGGTGCCGGTCCTCGGGGATGTAGCCGATGCCGCCCTCGCGCCGCTTGCGGGTGGGCGTCGTCGAGATGTCCTGGCCGTCCAGCGTGATGACGCCGCCGTCCGGGATGCTCATGCCCATCAGGGCCTCGATGAGCTCCGTCTGGCCGTTGCCCTCGACGCCGGCGATGCCGAGCACCTCACCCTTGTGGATGGTGAAGTCGATGCCGGCCAGCACCTCGCGGACCACGCCGTCGGGGTCGGTCGCCGTCAGCTTCAGGTCGGAGACCGTCAGCATCGGGGTGGTGGTGACCGTCGACTCGCGGGTCTCCGGCGAGGGCAGCTCGCTGCCGACCATCAGCTCGGCGAGCTGCTTGGTGGTGGCGGTCTTCGGGTCGGCGGTGCCGACGGTGGTGCCGCGCCGGATGACGGTGATGTCGTCGGCGACCTTCAGCACCTCGCCCAGCTTGTGGGAGATGAAGATGACCGTCAGACCCTCGGACTTGAGCTCCCGCAGGTTGTCGAAGAGCGCGTCCACCTCCTGCGGCACGAGCACGGCGGTCGGCTCGTCGAGGATGAGGATCCGGGCGCCGCGGTAGAGGACCTTGAGGATCTCCACGCGCTGGCGGTCGGCGACACCGAGGTCCTCGACCAGGGCGTCCGGGCGCACGCCCAGGCCGTACGCGTCGGAGATCTCCTGGATCTTCTTCCGCGCCTTGGCGCCGATGCCGTACAGCTTCTCGCCGCCGAGGACCACGTTCTCGAGGACGGTGAGGTTGTCGGCGAGCATGAAGTGCTGGTGCACCATGCCGATGCCGCGGGCGATGGCGTCGCCGGGCGTGTTGAAGGTGACCTGCTCCCCGTCGATGGCGATGGTGCCCTCGTCCGGCTTCTGCATGCCGTAGAGGATCTTCATCAGGGTCGACTTGCCGGCGCCGTTCTCACCGATCAGGGCATGCACGGTGCCCTTGCGGACGGTGATCGCGATGTCCTTGTTGGCGACGACGCCGGGGAAGCGCTTGGTAATGCCGTGCAGTTCTACGGCGGGGGGCGGGCTGGACGCGTTGATGACGCACTCTCCTTGGCGCGAAGGAGCGGGAAGGCAGGGTCTGGCGGTGACGGGGGGCAGGGCTGGGAGGGCGGTGAGAGAAGGTATCGCGTCCACGACACCTCTACGCGCGTAGCACTGCCGAAAAAGAAAAGATTGAGCCGCAAACGCGGCCCGGGGCCCGGGAGGCGGCACCGCCTGCCTCTCCGGACCCCGTCTGAACGCGTCCTTACGGAGCGGTCTTGACCTTGACCTTGCCGGCGATGATGTCGGCCTTGGCCTTCTCGACGGCGGCGATGAGCTCGGTCATGCTCTTGTACTGCGGGTTGGAGTCGGCCAGGCCGACGCCGTCCTTGTCCAGACCGTAGCGGACCTCACCGGTCTGCGGCTTGCCGTCCTTGACGGACTTGATCAGGTTGAAGACCGCGTCCGAGACGTCCTTGGTGACGGAGGTCAGGATCTTGTCCTTGTACTTCGCCAGACCGGCCTGGTTGTACTGGTCCGAGTCGACGCCGATGGCCCACTTGCCCGCGGTGGAGGCGGCCTCGATGGAGCCCGAGCCGGCAAGACCGGCGGCGGCGTAGACGACGTCCGCGCCCTTGGCGATCTGACCCTGGGCGGCGGCCTTGCCGAGGTCCGGCTTGGCGAAGCCCTCGAAGTTCGGCGGCTGCGACAGGTACTGGGTCAGCACCTCGGCCTTGGGGTTGGTGTCCTTGACGCCCTGGACGTAACCGGCCTCGAACTTCTTGATCAGCGGAACCTCGACACCGCCGATGAAGCCGACCTTGCCGGTCTTGGACGCCTTGGCGGCGGCCACGCCCGCGAGGTAGGAGCCCTGCTCCTCGTTGAAGACCATGTTCGCGACGTTGGCGCCGGTCACCGAGGTGTCGTCGATGATGCCGAAGGTGGTCTTCGGGAACTTCGGGGCGACCTTCTTGATGGCCGGGGCGTAGGCGAAGCCGACACCGATGACCGGGTTGGCGCCGGAGCGGGCCAGCTCGGTGAGGCGCTGCACCTTGTCGGCGTCGCTCTCACCCTCGGTCGGCTCGGCCTCCTTGACCTTGACCTTGAGGTCGGCCTGGGCCTTCTCGGCGCCCGCGTACGCGGCGTCGTTGAAGGACTGGTCGCCGCGGCCGCCGATGTCGTAGGCGATGGCGGCGGTGGAGGCGGCGGTCGTCGAGTCAGAGGACCCGGCGTCCGTGGACTTCTTGCCACCACAGGCGGTGGCGGTAAGCGCGAGGGCCGCGGACGCGACGCCCACGGTGGCGATCCTGGTGATCCGGCGCAAGGGGAGGCTCCTTCAAAACCTGACCGAAGCGCCACTGACCGGCGCTGGTTTCGCCGCGATCGTAACGCGCGTAGATGTCAGTTAAAGGCCCCTTCAGGAGTCGTTATCGGATCGTCGCGAACCGGACAGTGACCGATCGGTAACCCAACTGGCCCGAAACCTTGTTGCACAAGGCCTTTCCCGGACGTGTACGGCCGGGAAAGGCCTCGTGCGAGATCTACCCGTTGCCCCGGGCGCGGCGCCCGTCGAGCAGGGCCGCGGCCGTGAACATCTCGACACCGGTGGTGATGGCGGACTCGTCCACGTCGAAGTCGCCGCGGTGCAGGTCGCGCTTGACGGGATCGCCCGGAGTGCGGACACCCAGACGGGCCATCGCACCGGGCACGTGTTCCAGATACCAGGAGAAGTCCTCACCGCCCAGGCTCTGCTCGGTGTCCTCCACCGAGTGGGCTCCGCAGCGGGCGGCCATGGCGTCGCGGAGCAGTTCGGTCACCACCGGGTCGTTGACGACCGGCGGCACCCCGCGCACGTAGTTGATCTCCGTCTTGGCCCGGTGCATCCCTGCGACCTCGTCGATGGCGGCGTGGATCAGGTCCGGCGCCTCGTGCCACGCGTTCAGGTCCAGGCAGCGCACGGTGCCGCTGAGCTCCGCGGTCATCGGGATGACGTTGCACGCGTGGCCGGAAGCGATCTTGCCCCAGGTGACGGCCAGCCCCGCGCGGGTGTCGACCCGGCGGGCCAGCAGCGCGGGCACGTCCACGGCGACCCGGGCCGCCGCCGTGACCATGTCCGTGGTCAGGTGCGGACGGGCGGTGTGGCCGCCGGCACCCTCCAGGGTGATCTCCAGGCGGTCGCAGGCCGAGGTGATCGGCCCGGGCCGCAGGCCGATCTTCCCGGCGTCGACGCGCGGGTCGCAGTGCACGGCGATCATCTGTCCGACCCCGTCCAGCACCCCGGACTCGATGGCGTCGCTGGCGCCGCCGGGCAGCACCTCCTCCGCGGGCTGGAACAGCAGCCGCACGGGCCTGGGCAGCAGCCCCTGGCGGTGCAGCGCGGCCAGCACCAGGCCGGTGCCGAGGACCACGGTGGTGTGCACGTCGTGGCCGCAGGCGTGCGCCCGGTCGGGGACGGTGGACCGGTACGGCACGCCGACCTTGGCGTCCGGGATGGGCAGGGCGTCGATGTCCGCACGGAACCCCAGCATCGGCCGCTGGCCGTCCCAGCTCCCGATGTCGCAGATCAGCCCCGTACCGGTCTCCAGTACGCGGGGCCGCAGGCCGGCTTTCTCCAGTCTGGCCTTGATCGCTGCGGTGGTCCGGAACTCCTGGTGGCCCAGCTCCGGATGCATGTGCAAGTCCCGGCGGAACGCGATCAGTTCGGCTCGCAGGTTCTCCGGGAGCTTGCCGGGCAGCGCGGGTTCGACGGGCTTGCCGGAAAGGACGGTCTGGGACTCGCGGGACATCAACTGGTTCACCCGTTGAAGGGTAGGCGCACCCAGCACCCAACTGGCTGGAGATCAGGAAAAGTTCAGCCCGTTAGGGGAAGAAAAACCGGCTGCTGGGTGCATGACCTATGTGTCGGGGGGGTAAACTCCGCCGGTCACTCGGCCGACACGGCGGTTCACGATGCCGCGCTCGCGGCGAGCCTGCGCACGTCACGGGCGGTGTCGGTGACCCCGGCGAGGAAACTCCGGGCCCTCGGCGAGGCCCCTCCGGTGAGCCAGGCCGGGTCGACGTCGCAGACCGCGACGGTCACGCCGGTGCCGCGCAGTGCGTAGGGCAGCGTGTGGACGACCGTGGACGGAAAGCTGACGATCGTACGTCCGATGGGTCCACGCCGTGCGATGAGTTCGAGCGGCAGGTCCGGACGGACGATCTCCAGGCCGGTCGCCTCGCTCAGGGTGCGCAGCTTCTCGGGGCTCTCGCGGCGGTGCGCGAAGTACCGGGTGGCCCCGTAGGCCGCGGCGAGGGAGCGTACGGCCGCCACGTACCGCTCGGGCTCCACGACCCCCGTCTCCACCAGCGAGGTGCCGACGAGGTCGGTGCCCTGGGTGAGCCGGGGCGGCCCGAAGGCGGACCGGGTCCAGGCGAACTCGTTCACCCGCAGCTCCACGCCCTCGGGCACGGTGACGGGCATCGAGCTGAAGACCTCGACCCGCCGGCCGGTGCGGGCGGGGGTGAAGCGGCGCCGGGCGGTAGAGGAGACCGGCGCGTACGCGAGCTCCTTGACCTTTCCCGGCAGGCCCTGGGCGCCGACCCGGTGCCAGCGCACCAGCCGCTCGCCCCGCGCGATCTGGCCGGCGAACTCCATGGTGGCCGTGCCGTCGTCCACGACGACCAGCTCCGGCGCCCGCACCAGCGTCAGCAGCAGCTGGACGAAGCGGGAGAAGGGGTCGCCGACCACGATCCGGTCGGCCCGGCGCATGTCCCGGGCCAGGGCCCCCACGGCCCGGAGGGGCGCGAGCCGGCCGCCGCGCGCCTCCTGCCACCGCACCTGGTGCCCCTCGTCGCGGGCCAGCGCGGCCATCCGCCGCAGCTGGCCGCGCGACATGGGGTCCACCGGCGGCAGGACCACGATCCGCAGCCCTTCGAGGGGCGGGACGCGGCGCCCGCCGCGGGTGGGCTGGGCGGGCATGGCGGCGAGGAGCGGCCACTCCGCCTGTGCCACCGCCTCCGCATGGGCCCACTCCAGGACGTTCAGGAGCTGTACCGGGCTCTCCACGAGGGCCAGGATGGACGCGCTGCTCTCACTCACCACGTTCTCCTCGTCTGCTGGTCGTGGGGCGGGGCGGGGCGGCTCAGACGGCCGCGAGCTCGGGGACCTCGCCCTGGACCCGGCGGAGCTTCTTCATCGGGCCGAGCTCGGACTCGTACACGCGCTTGACGCCGTCGCCGAGGGCGGTCTCGATGGTGCGGATGTCGCGGACCAGGCGGGCGAGGCCGCCGGGCTCGACGGACGCGGCCTGGTCGGAGCCCCACATCGCGCGGTCGAGGGTGATGTGGCGCTCGACGAAGGTGGCGCCCAGGGCGACGGCCGCGAGGGTGGTCTGCAGGCCGGTCTCATGGCCGCTGTAGCCGATCGGGACGTTCGGGTACTCGTCCATGAGCGTGTTGATCACGCGCAGGTTGAGCTCCTCGGCCTTGGCCGGGTACGTGGAAGTGGCGTGGCAGAGCAGGATGTTGGCGCTGCCGAGCACCTCCACCGCGTGGCGGATCTGCCGCGGGGTGGACATGCCGGTGGAGAGGATCACGGTGCGGCCGGTGGCGCGCAGGGCGCGCAGCAGCTCGTCGTCGGTCAGGGAGGCGGAGGCCACCTTGTGGGCGGGGACGTCGAACTTCTCCAGGAAGGCGACGGCCTCGGTGTCCCACGGGGAGGCGAACCAGTCGATGCCGCGCTTGGCACAGTGCTCGTCGATGGCGCGGTACTCGTCCTCGCCGAACTCGACCTTGTGGCGGTAGTCGATGTAGGTCATGCGGCCCCACGGGGTGTCGCGCTCGATGTCCCACTGGTCGCGCGGGGTGCAGATCTCGGGGGTGCGCTTCTGGAACTTCACGGCGTCGCAGCCGGCCTCGGCCGCGGCGTCGATCAGGGCGAAGGCGTTGTCGAGGTCGCCGTTGTGGTTGATGCCGATCTCGCCGACGACGTAGACGGGCTGCCCCGGGCCGGCGGTGCGGGAGCCGAGGGTGCGCAGGCGCGGGGAGGCGGAGGAGGCGGTCATGGCAGGTGACGTCCTTCGTGTCGGTGCGTGGGGTGCTGGAGCGGGGGGTGAGGTGGGGTGGGGCTCGTGGCTCGGGTCAGGGGTGTGCGGGCTCGGGGTGCGCGGGGTGCGCGACCGGGGAGCCGGTCGCCGCGGCCGGGTCGAGGAGTGGGGCCAGGGCGCGGGCCCGGGCCAGGTCGTGCGGGTCGTCGATCTCCAGGACGCGGGCCGGGTCGGTGCGCACGGGCACGATGTGGCCGAAGAACCGGTGCCCGGAGGCCCGGAAGCCGGGTACGGACATCGCGTACGCGGCGCCGGTCTCCAGCAGGTCCTCGGGGCGGTCCTGGCGGCGGGGCCGGTGGGACTCGTCGTGGTTCACGCCGTATCCGGCGCGGCCGGCCGGGACGGCGGACTCGCGCCAGAGGAAGCCGTGGAAGGGGGCCACGGCCAGCGCGCTGTCGGCGCCCCCGGCGGCCACCGCGGCGGCCACCGCGTCGACGTCGGCGGCGGTCAGGAAGGGGCTGGTCGCCTGGACGAGCAGGACCACGTCCACGGTCCGGCCGTGCAGCGCCTCGTACACGTCGAGGGCGTGCAGCACGGCGGACTCGCTGGTCGCGGTGTCGCCCGCGATGTCCGCCGGGCGCGGTACGGCCTCGGCGCCGGCCTCGCGGGCGGCGGCCGCGATGGCCGGGTCGTCCGTGGAGACCACGACGGCGCTGACGTGCCCGGCGGACCGGCAGGCCTGCACCGCGCGGGAGACCAGGGGCAGGCCGCCCACGGGGGCGAGGTTCTTGCCGGGCACGCCCTTGGAACCGCCCCGGGCGGGGATCACGGCCAGGACGTGCGGACGGGGTGCGCGGTCGGCGGGGTTCACAGTTCTCCCAGGCGTCGGATGACGGGCGCCACGCGCTGCACCCCGTGCCGGTACGCGCCGCGGGCCGCGTCGCGCAGCCAGCCGCGCACGGCGCGGCGTACGCGGGAGTCCGCGGCGGCGGGACGGGCGGTGCCGGGCAGCGGGGTGCCGTCGGTGCCGAGGTGGTGGCGGGCGAGGATGCCGGGCAGGTACCCGGGTGCGGTGGCGAGGGTGTAGTACGGGGCGGGCGCGGGAAGCTCCGGCCGGGCGGCCAGCTCGGCGAGCCGCTCCCGCGCGGTGTCGAAGGCGCGCTCGTACAGGCCCTCGGCGACGACGCCCTGCCCGGCCAGCCACGCGGGGTCGGCCACCGGGCGCAGGCCCGCGTCGAGCTGGTCCCAGGAGGCGAGGCAGCCGGAACCGAGGAAGTGGTGGTTGCCGAGGGCCTCGCGGATGCCGAGGTCGGTGAGGACCGCGGTGGGGACGCCCCGGTGGAGGGCTTCGAGCGCGGCCGTCGAGCTGACGGTGACCAGCAGGTCGGTGCGGTCCAGGACCTCGCCCATGTTCCCGTACACCAGCCGGCAGTTGGCGGGCAGACCGCCGGGGAGCTTCTCGGCGAGGCGCTGGTAGGGCAGCTCTTCGAGGTGCGTGGTGTGCTCGCCGGGCTTGCTCCGCAGCTTGACCAGCACCTCGCGGTCCGGATGGCGGCGGGCGTGCTCGGCGGCGCGGCGCAGCAGGTACGTGCGGTCGGCGCGGCTCTCCGGCACGGAGGGCTGCGCGGCGAAGACCACGGTGTGGGCACGGCTGGTGCGCTGCTCGTACGGGCTGCCGCCGAGGAAGGGCAGCGCGGTCTCCGTGACGGCCGAGGCGTCGGCGCCGACCCCGTCGTACACGGCGCGGAAACGTCGAGCATCGTGGTGGGAGTTGGCGAGGACGAGGTCGGCGCCGTGGCGCAGCAGCAGGCCGTCGGCGAGCTTCTCGTACACGACGCCCACGTAGCCGGTGACGAGTACGGGCCGCTTCGCGGGGGTGGGCCAGAGGGCGCGGGCGCCGTGCAGCACCGCCTGGACGGCGCCGCCCACGAGGGCGAGGACCACGACGTCGTATCCGCCGTCCTCGATCTCCGCGAGGAACTCGGCGCAGGTCACCTCGGTCAGCCGGTCGGCCCGGACACCCACTTCGCCGAGCTGGCGCGCGGTGGGGGTGGCCCGGCCGCGCAGCAGGAATCCGGTGAGGTGGAGGTCGGGGGCGAGGCGTTGCGCGGTGAGTGCGCCCCATTTCCATCGCGTGTCGGAATCGGCGAGTACGGCAACCCGCGTCTTTCCGGTGGCAGTTACGCCGCTGGTACTTTCTGGCACGGTGCGAAGCTATGCGGGAATTCCGGTGATCGGCCCAACGAGCGCTCAACAGAGGGTTAACAGCCCGTCGACGAGATGCGAATAGGGCCGTGAATTGCCGGGCGGGCGGGCAGGTTAACCGTTCTGCCATTCTTCGTTCACGCGCCGTCCGCGCACGGTCCATGGTGAATGCCGCGCCAAGTCCTAGTGTCACGTGGGTGGTCAAGCTCTCCGTCGTCGTGCCGTTCTACAACGTGCAGACATACGCACCAGACGCCATCAGAAGCCTGCGCGCGAACGCGCGGGAGGACTTCGAGTTCGTCCTCGTCGACGACCGCTCCACGGACGGGACGCCCGAGCTGCTGGAACGGGCGGCGCGCGAGCTGCCCGGGGCGGTGTACGTCAGACACGAGGTGAACGGCGGCCTGGCGACCGCCCGGAACACCGGCATCGACGCCGCCCGCGGCGAGTACCTCACCTTCATGGACGGCGACGACTGGCTGGCGCCGGGCCACCTGGCCCGCGTACTGGCCGCGATCGAGGCTCTGAGCTGTGACTTCGTCCGCATCGACCATGTCCGGTGCACGGGTACGGCACGGCTGGTGCAGCGCATCCCGCACGGGCCGCAGGGCGAGGTGACCTCCCCGCGGGCGGCGATCCTGCCCGCCGACCGGTCGACCTCGGTGGACTACCCGTACGCCTGGGCCGGGATGTACCACCGGCGGCTGGTGGACCGGGGACTGCTGCACTTCACGGACGGGCTGCGCACCGCGGAGGACCGGCCGTGGATCTGGCGGCTGCACCGGGAGGCGGAGTCCTTCGCGGCGGTCGGCCTGCCGGGGATCTTCTACCGGCGGGGGGTCGCGACCTCGCTGACGCAGATCGGCGACGTACGCCAGCTCGATTTCATCCGGGCATTCGACCAGGTGTTGACGGAAACCGCCGAGGACCCCGATGCCGCCCTTCTGCTGCCGAAGGCAGTTCGAACGTATTGCGCCATCATTTCCCACCACGTGGGTTCCATCGAAAGGTTCGAACCGGCCGTGGCCAGAAAACTCCGCAGCATGAGCGCGGCCGCCCTGAAACGAATGCCGCAGGACGTTCTCGACGAGGCGCTGGATTCGATGGACGTGCCCCGTGCCGTGCTGCTGCGCCGGCTGCGCCGCCGCCCCCTGGCGGGGGTGGCCGCCTGATGGCCGCGCGCACCACCCAGGTCTTCCTCGCCTCGACCCTGTACGGCGTCGCCACGCTCGCCGCGGCCCTGGACGCGGGCCGCTTCCGGACCGCCGAGCGCCGGGTGCTGCTGGTCAGCAACAACGCGGCCGTGCCCGAGACCACGCCGGGGCCGGCCGCGATGCCGGGCTTCGAGCGGCTGCGGACGCGCTTCGACGACGTACTCGACTGGAACGCGACGATCGAGCCCTTCCACCCGTCCGGCTGGCTGCCCCGGCCCGAGGACGCCCCGCTGTGGGAGCGGCAGCTGCGCCGGCTCTGGGGCCTCGGCGAGGACCGGGTCGAGCTGGTCGTCGAGTCCATCCAGGTCGCCCCGGCGCAGGCGGTGGTCCAGCTCTTTCCCGGCGCCCCCGTCGAGGTGTACGCCGACGGGCTGATGAGCTACGGGCCCACCCGCAACAAGCTGGACCCGCAGATCGGCGGCCGGGTGCGCCGGCTGCTCCACCTCGATCTGGTGCCGGGCCTCGAACCGCTGCTGCTCACCGAGTTCGGGGTGCCCGCGGAGCTGGTGCCGGCGGAGTCCTTCCTGAAGGTGCTGGCGGAACTCGCCGAGGGCGTTCAGGACTTCGGGGTGGGCCAGGCCCCGGCGCTGCTGCTCGGCCAGTACCTGTCCGCGATCGGGCTGCTCACTCCCGAGGAAGAGGAGGAGCTGCACGTCGGGCTGGTCCGCGGCGCGCACGCGCTGGGCCACGGCGAGCTGGTCTTCAAGCCCCACCCCAGCGCCCCGGCCCGCTGGTCGCGCCGGGTCGAGGAGGAGGCCGAGCGCCTGGGCGCCCGGCTGACGGTGGTCGATACCCCGGTGCTGGCCGAGGTGCTGTACCAGCGGCTGCGCCCGGCGCTGGTGGCCGGCTGCTTCTCGACCGGGCTGCTGACCGCCTCGACCCTGTACGGGATCCCGGTCGCCAGGACCGGGACGGCACCGCTGCTGGACCGGGTCACCCCGTACCAGAACAGCAACCGGGTGCCGCTGACCATCGTGGACGCGCTGCTGCCGGAGCTGGCCGAGCCGGCCGCCGTGCACGGCTGGACCCCGCCGGGGCCGGCCGCGGTGGCCGAGCTGTCCTCACTGGTGACGGCCGTGGGGTACGCGATGCAGGCGCAGATCCTGACCGGCCGGCGGGCCGACGCGGAGCGGTACCTCGCCACGCGCCTGGACGACCGGACCTGGCGGTACTTCAAGCGCCGGCGGCTGACCGCGCTGGGGCTGCCGGGCGCGGTGCCCGCGCAGCTGGCGTTCATCCCGCGCAGCCCTGCCGTGCGGCGCGTGGTGCGCCGGGTGCGGCACCTGCGACGGGCGGCGCTGGGGTGACGGCCCCGGCTCGGGCGACGGCCGCCGCCGCGCCCGCGGCGATACCGGACCGGCGGCCCGCACCCGCGGCGGCGACGACGCGGGTCGGCCGGCTGCGGGCCCTGGACGGGCTGCGGCTGCTGGCCGCCCTGATGGTGGCCGGGTACCACTACGCCGGCCGGGGCGGCGAGGTCGCCGGGTCCTGGGGCGCCTCGCCGCGGGAGCTGTTCCCGACGGCCTCGCCCTGGCTGGCGTACGGCTGCCTCGGCGTCCAGGTCTTCTTCGTGATCAGCGGCTTCGTGATCTGCATGAGCGCCTGGCAGCGGCCGCTGCGGTCGTTCCTGGCCTCCCGGGTGGCCCGGCTCTACCCCGCCTACTGGGCGGCGGTCGTGCTGGTGACGGCCGTCTTCGCGCTGCCCTGGCTGCCGTACGAGCGGCTGGGGCTCAGCGACGTGCTGGTGAACCTGACGATGCTCCAGCAGCCGGTGGGCGCGGAGCGCGTGCTGGGCGTGTGCTGGACGCTCTGGGCGGAGCTGCGCTTCTACGCGCTCTTCGCGCTGTGCGTGGTGCTGCCGGGTGGAGGGCGCCGCCGGACGCTGCTGTTCTGCGGGGTGTGGACGCTGGCCGCGGCCCTGGCGGACGCCGCCGACCAGCCGTTCCTGACGCAGACGCTGATGCCGGAGTACGCGCCGTTCTTCGTCGGCGGCATCGGGCTGTACCTGGTGCACCGCGACCGGCGGGACGTCCTGGCCTGGGGAGTGGCGGCGAGCGGCTGGCTGATCGGCCAGCACTACGCGGTGGCGGGCCTGTGGCACGCGCCGGACCCGCGGTTCTTCTCGTACCGCAGCGCGGCGGTGATCGTCGCGGTGGTGACGGCCGGCTTCGTGGCGGTGGCCCTGATCGCGCTGGGCCGCCTCGGCTGGGCGGACTGGCGGTGGCTGACCGTCGCCGGGGCCCTGACGTACCCCTTCTACTTGGTCCACGAGCACCTGGGCTGGGTGGCCATCCGCGTCCTGCGCCGCCACCTGGACCTCCCGCCGGCCCTGGTCCTCTGGACCACCGTCACCGGCATGCTGGCCCTGGCCTGGCTCCTCCACCGCTGGGTGGAACGCCCGCTGACCCCGCGCCTGCGCAAGGCGCTGGGCTAGTTCAGCGCTCTTGCTCGCCGTCGAGGAGACGGTCGACCGGCAGTTCGACCGTCATGCCGAGCGTCTCGGGGAGCGGAACGCTCATGCCCCGCTTGAAGATCTCCCGGGACGCGTACACGCCGCTGCGCGGCTGCGTGTACAGCAAGACCTCCTGGTGCCGGCGATCGGCGATCAGGTACACGGGAACGCCCGCTTGGGCATAGCAGTCGACCTTCGTACCGAGATCGTCGGCCCAGTTCGACGAGGTGACCTCGATGACCAGGCGGAAGACGTGCGGCGCGTAGCAGTTCTTCCGCACCTTCGCGTCGCGGATGTCCTCCTCGACCAGGGCGAGATCCGGGACTGCGTAGTCCTCAGGACCTGAGGGGAGCCACAATCCCACGCCCTGGACAGCGCGAAGCCCGGCCTCCTCGTCGCCTGCCACGAAGAAGGCACGCATCACCCATGTCAGCGAGAGGGCGTGCTCCACGTCGGCGGGTGGTGTCACAGTGAGCCTCCCCTGGAGGATCTCGACCCGATGCCCCGGCAGCGCGCTGGAGAGCTGATCGGCAGCCTCGCCGATCGTCATCTCGTGCTGGATCACGGCCATGGCGTCCTCCTTCTGGGGGCTCATCCTTCACGAGCGTATCCGCGCCCGTCGGGGTTCCGCCCCTGTTCACCCGTACGGGTTATGCCGCTGGCACATGCCCCCGCAGGGAGGCGTCAGCCCGTGGCCAGCTTGGCCGCGAAGCCCAGGAACAGGACGCCCACGGCGGAGGTGGCGCCGGCGGAGAGTCGCTTGCGGCGGCGGAAGGCGGCGGCCAGGCGGGTGCCGCCGAATATCAGCACCGAGAGGTACAGGACGCTGGCCGCCTGCGTCAGCACGCCGAGCAGCAGGAAGGACAGCGCGGGGTAGGCGTAGTCCGGGTCCACGAACTGCACGAAGAAGGACAGCAGGAAGAGGATGGCCTTGGGGTTGAGCAGGCTGATCAGCAGCGCGCGCCGGTACGGGCGCTCGGACTCGGCCGGCGGCTCGCCGGTCATGATCTCCTCCTGCCGGGCCTTCCGCTCCCGCCACATCGCCCAGGCTCCGCGCATCATGCCGACGGCCAGCCACGCGAGGTAACCCGCGCCCAGGTACTTCACGACGCCGAACAGCACCGGGTTGGCCTGGAGCAGCGAGGCCGCCCCGGCCGCGGCCAGCACCATCAGCACGGTGTCGCCGGTCCACACGCCGGCGGCCGCCTTGAAGCCCGTCCGCACGCCGCGGCGGGCGGCCACGGACAGCACGTACAGCGAGTTGGGCCCCGGCAGCAGAATGATCAGCACCAGGCCGGCGAGATAGGTCGGAAGATCGGTCACACCCAGCATTCCGCGAGTGTCGCACGCGGGTACGACACCCCCGGAGACATTTCCATCACGTGAGACGCACCTGTACAGCGGCAGGCCGGAGCCGTGCCCCGGAGCGTCGGCACCGCCCCGCGCCGCGGCTCAGAACGCGTCCGCCGGCACGTACGTGCCCCACACCTCCCGCAGCGCCCCGCACACCTCCCCGACCGTGGCCCGGGCCCGCAGCGCCTCCCGCATCGGGTAGAGCACGTTGTCCGTGCCGGCCGCCGTCCGCCGCAGCTCCGCCAGCGCCGCCGCGACCGCAGCGCCGTCCCGCCCGGCGCGCAGCCGGGCCAGCCGCTCGGCCTGCCGGGCCTCGATGGCCGGGTCGACGCGCAGCGGCTCGTACGGCTCCTCCTCGTCCAGCGTGAAGCGGTTCACCCCGACCACCACCCGCTCGGCGCGGTCGGTCTCCTGTGCGATCCGGTACGCGCTGCGCTCGATCTCGCCCTTCTGGAAGCCGCGCTCGATGGCGGCCACCGCGCCGCCCATCTCCTCGACCCGCTCCATCAGGGCGAGGGCCGCGGCCTCCACGTCGTCGGTCATCCGCTCGACCACGTAGGACCCGGCGAAGGGGTCGACGGTCGCGGTCACGTCCGTCTCGTACGCCAGCACCTGCTGGGTGCGCAGCGCCAGCCGCGCCGCCTTGTCCGTCGGCAGGGCGATGGCCTCGTCGAAGGAGTTCGTGTGCAGGGACTGGGTGCCGCCGAGCACCGCCGCGAGTCCCTGGACCGCCACCCTGACCAGGTTCACCTCCGGCTGCTGGGCCGTCAGCTGGACGCCGGCCGTCTGGGTGTGGAAGCGCAGCATCTGCGACTTGGGGTCGCGCGCCCCGAACTCCTCGCGCATCAGCCGGGCCCAGATCCGCCGGGCCGCCCGGAACTTGGCCACCTCCTCCAGGAGGGTGGTCCTGGCCACGAAGAAGAAGGACAGGCGCGGGGCGAAGTCGTCGACGTCCATGCCGGCCGCGAGGGCGGTGCGTACGTACTCCACCCCGTCCGCCAGCGTGAAGGCGATCTCCTGCGCGGGCGTGGCCCCGGCCTCCGCCATGTGGTACCCGGAGATGGAGATGGTGTTCCACTTCGGCATCTCGGCCCGGCAGTACCGGAAGACGTCCGCGGTCAGCCGCAGGGACGGCTTGGGCGGGAAGATGTACGTCCCGCGCGCGATGTACTCCTTGAGCACGTCGTTCTGGACGGTGCCGGTCAGCCGGTCGGCGGGCACGCCCTGCTCCTCCGCCACCAGCTGGTAGAGCAGCAGGAGCACGGCGGCGGGCGCGTTGATGGTCATCGAGGTGGAGACCCGGTCGAGCGGGATGCCGTCGAAGAGCACCGCCATGTCCTCGACGGAGTCGACGGCCACGCCCACCTTGCCGACCTCGCCGTGCGCGATCGGCGCGTCGGAGTCGTGGCCCATCTGGGTGGGCAGGTCGAAGGCGACGGACAGTCCGTGCGTGCCCGCCTCGATCAGCCGGCGGTACCGCGCGTTGGACTCGGCGGCCGTGCCGAACCCCGCGTACTGGCGCATGGTCCAGGGCCGTCCGGTGTACATCGTCGGGTAGACCCCGCGGGTGAACGGGTAGGCGCCCGGCTCGCCGAGGCGTTCCGCCGGGTCCCAGTCCCGCAGCGCCTCCGGCCCGTACACCGGCTCGATGGGGATGCCCGACTCCGACTGCCGCGCCATTGTTATCGCTCCTCCGTAGAGCTCATGAGCCGCGTACTGGTACAACCTGTCCCGCTACGGCGCCGTTCGCAACCACGCGCGCCCGGGAAGCATCCCTACGTACAAACACGCAGAAATCGGGGGGCAACACATGCACCGCCAGAGAGTCATGGGAAGAGCGCTCGTCGCGGCGATGGCCGTCGCGGTCGCGGCCGGATGCGGGCCGCAGAAGGCGGAGGGCGCGGGCACGGCGAAGCCGAGCGCGGGCCGCAGCGAGACGGCCGCCCCGAGCACGAGCCCCTCCCAGGACGACAAGCCGGGGCCCTCCGCGTCCGCGACCCCGTCGGAGTCCGCGTCACCGTCGGCCTCCTCCTCCCCGGCGCCCAAGGCCCTGATGGCCGAGGGCACGGAGAACGAGCAGGTCCGCGAGCTCCAGGCGCGGCTGAAGCAGCTGGACTACTTCAAGCGCTCCCCCACCGGCTTCTACGGCTCCATCACCAGCACCGCGGTGCGCGGCTTCCAGGAGAAGCGCACGCTTCCGGCCACCGGCAGCGTCGACCAGGCCACCTGGGACAAGCTGGTCGCGATGACGCGCAAGCCGACCGAGCACGAGCTGCGGCCGCCGACCACCAACGAGCTGGACACGCCGGACCCGCGCTGCATGTCGGGCCGCGTCATGTGCATCAGCAAGGAGAGCCGGACCCTCGCCTGGATGATCGACGGCAAGGTCCAGATGGCCTTCGACGTGCGCTTCGGCTCCGAGAACACGCCCACCCGCGAGGGTCAGTTCAGCGTGGAGTGGAAGGCGCGGGAGTGGACGTCGACGCTGTACCACACGCCGATGCCGTACGCGATGTTCTTCAGCCGGGGCCAGGCCGTGCACTACTCGGCCGACTTCGCGGCCCGCGGCTACGCGGGCGCCTCGCACGGCTGTGTGAACGTGCGGGACAAGGCGAAGCTGTCGTCACTCTTCGACCAGGTGAAGGTCGGCGACAAGGTGGTCGTCTACTGGTGACGGAGAAGGTCTGAATTAGTGGCGCGGACGGGGCCGGGGGAACGTGCCCCGCCCGCGCCGGGTGCGCGGAGCCCAGGGGTACGGGGGGAACCCCGGCTCACGCGCCGCCGATGACCAGTCGGCTCGTTATGTACTGCGCCGGGGACTCGAAAAGTGTTACAGCCCCTCGTCACCGGCTCGCGAAAGCCGGCGCGGAGGATGCCGTGGCGCTCGGTTCCGGGGTCGGCTGCCCGGTGTTCTCCGCCGTGGCGCCCGCGGCCCCGGCGCCTTCGCGCACGGTGGTCCTGCTGAGCTTCGTGGAGAAGCCGAGGGTGGTGGAGCCGCCCTTGCCGCCGCCGGTCTCGCCCGTGCCGCCGCCCGAGCCGCCGCCGGTCTCGCCGGTGCCGCCGCCGGTCTCGCCGCCGGGGCGCTCGCGGTCGCCCTCGCCGTCACGGTCGCCCGTGCCGCCGGTGCCGAGCAGCTTCGCGCAGTAGCTCTCCAGCCGGGTGCCGCGGGCGGCCTTCTCCAGGTCGAGCCGGCCGGCGCGGTCGAGCCGCCCCGCCTGCAGGTCCTTGCAGCTGGCGCGGAGCCTGGTGGTGGACTCCTGGGTGGAGCCCGCGCTCGTACCGCCGGCGTCCTTGGCCTTGGGGTCCTGGGGGCTCGGGGTGCCGGCCGTCGCACCGGGTCCCGTGGTGGCGCCGCCGGCGGACGGGGTGCCCGAGGGGTCCGCGCCGGGGGTGTCGGGGAGCAGGCGCGGGGTGACCGGTTCGCCCGTACCGCCGATGGTGTCCGCGGTGGGTCCGGTCGGCTCCGGAGAGGGCTCCAGGGAGACGGAGACCGAGGGGGCGGGGCCGGCGATCACGGGCATGTCGGGCAGCAGACCGGTGGTCGCGGCCGCGGCGACGCCGCCGATCGTCAGTCCGGCGACGGCGGCGGCCAGTCCGAAGCGCAGCGAGCGGCGCGCGGAGCGGGTCCGGGGGCGCCGGTCGCCGGCGGGGCGGCCGGTCAGCGGGGCCAGTTCGGCCGTCTCCACCGGGGCCGGGACCAGGCGTACGGCCGGGCTTCCGGCCGCGTCCTGGGCGCGCGCGGCCCGGAAGGCGGCCACGGCGGCGGCCTCCCCCGGCAGTTCGACGCCGGGGCGGGCGGGCGGTACGAGCGAGGCGAGGGCTTCGGCCAGGCGGACGGCTTCGGCTCGGCCGTGCGCGTCGCCCGCGGGCAGGACGGGTTCGCCGCGCAGCAGCTGTTCCGCCGCGGCCCCGTCGAGCCAGTCGTAGCGATCGTCGGCCATCACATGTCCTTCTGCGTCCGCCAACGGGAATGCGTCACACCGGTCCGCCCCCCGTCGCCGCGGCCGGGGCCGCGCTGCGCCGGTACGGCATCCAGATCCCCGGCATTATCGCCGAACTCGGTGCCCATCAGTTCGGCGAGCTTCTTCAGCCCGCGGTGGGCGGCGGTGCGCACGGCTCCGGGGCGCTTCCCGAGGGTCTCGGCGGCGCTCTTCGCGTCGAGTCCGACCACCACGCGGAGGACGACGGCCTCGGCCTGGTCCTGGGGCAGCCGGGCTATCAGGGCCATGGTGTTGCCGGTGGCGAGCGCCTCCATGGCCTCGCCCGCGGTGTCGCAGTCGGCGGCCCGGCCGGTCAGCTCGGTCTCGTCGCCGCCCACCGCGGGGCGTCTGCCGCGCATGCGTATGTGGTCGAGGGCCCGGTTGCGCGCGATGCGCGCGGCCCAGCCCCGGAACCGGTCGGCGTCGCCGCTGAAGGTGGCGAGGTCGCGGGCGATCTGGAGCCACGCCTCCGACGTGACGTCCTCGGCCTCCGCGTCGCCGACGAGTGTGCGTACGTACCCGAGCAGGCGCGGGTGCACCGTGCGGTACACAGTCCGGAACGCGCTCTCGTCGCCGTCCTGTGCCGCGAGCACCGCGGCGGTCAGCTCCGCGTCGTCCCCCAGCAAGTCCCCAACCCGTTCACTGTCCCAGTACGTCCTGCGCAAATCAGCACGTTACGGCTTTCAAGTACCTCTCGTCCACGACTTGTACAACCAGCAACCATGTGTGCGCGAAGCGAGGTGTGACACAAAACGCAGTCCGGACGCTGACAGGTATACGGGCTTGTCGCACGAGCCCGTAACGGACGGCGGCCGGGGCCTCTCCTGTGGGGGGTGGCGGCCTCGGTCGCCTTCCGGACCCTCTCACGTCCCGGCGGGACCACCGTACGGACCCGGCCATGATCACGGCCACCCGGGCAGCAGGTTCCCCCGCTCCGGCGGACCTCCGGACTCTTCCGAGTGAAATCCCCGGATCGGACGCATGACCTCCTCGGGCCCTCGATAGCGTTGCGGCACACCCCCGTCTCGCCCCGAGGAGCCCCCCGCTGTCCAGTCCGATTCCGGCACAGGTCCGCGGCGCCCCGGGGCTCGCCTGGTTCAACACCGCCTCCGCCGAGGCCGCCGAGGCCGCGCTGCTGGAGTGCTGCGGCAGCCGCCGCTGGGCGCACCGGGTGGCGGCGCACCGGCCCTACCCGGACCTGGAGGCGCTGCTGGCCGCCGCCGACGAGGCCGGGTACGACCTCTCGCCGGCGGATCTCGCGGAGGCCCTGGCCGACGAGGCCTCGGCCGACCTGCACCACGGCGCCCCGCCCGCGGCGCACCTGGCGCTGCGGGCGGCGCACGCGGCGTACGAGGCGACCTTCGGGTACGCCTTCGTCATCTGCCTGGACGGGATCCCCGCGGCGGAACACCCGGCCCAGGTGCTGGCCGGGATCAGGGCGCGGCTCGGCCACGAGAAGGACGAGGAGCGGTCGGTCGCGGCGGACGAACTGCGGCGGCTGGCGCGCGGCCGGCTGAGGGCGACGCTCGGCGCGGACCTGACCTTCTGCGGACCTGACACACCGGCACGCTGACCTGACGGACTCACGTGGCGGATTCGAGGGTGGCTTGCCCTGGAAGTGCCCGTTATGCACTGGTCGGATGGTCCGTCCGGGGCGCTTTGGCTGCCGGTTTGATCACACCGTCGGACCCCGGGCGAGGGAACCGACAACTCGTCGCTACGATGTCGGGGGCCGGTGGACCGTACCCGGCCGGGCCCGACCGACAACGAAGCCGGCGGCCCTCGCCTCGCTTCCGGAGGGTTTTCCGTGCCGGCTGGAACGTTGTACCGCGGCCGGGAAGGCATGTGGTCGTGGGTGGCTCACCGAGTCACCGGCGTCCTCATCTTCTTCTTCCTGTTCGTACACGTCCTCGACACCGCTCTCGTCCGCGTCTCCCCCGAGGCGTACGACGATGTCGTGGCTACCTACAAGACCCCGATTGTCGCGCTGCTGGAGTACGGCCTCGTGGCCGCCATCCTCTTCCACGCGCTCAACGGACTCCGTGTCATCGCCGTGGACTTCTGGTCCAAGGGCCCCCGCTACCAGAAGCAGATGCTCTGGACCGTCGTGGGCGTCTGGGTCGTGCTGATGGCCGGGGCTCTGTACCCCGTGCTTGGTCACGCAGCTGCCGAACTGTTCGGGAAGTGACACTGATGTCTGCTGACACCTCTTCTTCCGCGCTCGGTGACGTCGAGGCCGTGGGCCTGTACGACGCCGAGAACCCGGCCCCGTACATCGAGGCCCCGCGCAAGCGCACGTCCAAGACGCCCCGCGCGACCCGCGGCAACTTCGAGATGGCCGCGTGGCTCTTCATGCGCCTCTCGGGCATCGTCCTGGTCGTCCTGGTCATCGGCCACCTGCTGATCCAGCTGGTGCTCGACGGCGGCGTCTCGAAGATCGGCTTCGCGTTCGTCGCGGGCCGCTGGGCCTCGCCGTTCTGGCAGGTCTGGGACCTGCTGATGCTGTGGCTGGCGATGCTGCACGGCGCGAACGGCCTGCGTACCGTCATCAACGACTACGCGGAGCGCGCCAACACGCGGCTGTGGCTGAAGGGCCTGCTCTACACCGCCACGGTGTTCACCATCCTTCTGGGCACGCTGGTGATCTTCACCTTCGACCCGAACATCCGCTAGGCAACGGGGCTGAGGCGAAAAATCTCATGAAGATCCACAAGTACGACACCGTCATCGTCGGCGCCGGCGGCGCCGGCATGCGCGCCGCCATCGAGGCCACCAAGCGCAGCCGCACCGCCGTGCTGACGAAGCTCTACCCCACCCGCTCCCACACGGGCGCCGCGCAGGGCGGCATGGCCGCCGCGCTGGCGAACGTGGAGGAGGACAACTGGGAGTGGCACACCTTCGACACGGTGAAGGGCGGTGACTACCTGGTCGACCAGGACGCCGCCGAGATCCTGGCGAAGGAGGCCATCGACGCGGTCCTCGACCTGGAGAAGATGGGCCTGCCGTTCAACCGCACCCCGGACGGCATGATCGACCAGCGCCGCTTCGGCGGTCACTCCCGCGCCCACGGCGAGGCGCCGGTCCGCCGGTCCTGCTACGCCGCGGACCGCACCGGCCACATGATCCTCCAGACTCTGTACCAGAACTGCGTCAAGGAGGGCGTGGAGTTCTTCAACGAGTTCTACGTCCTGGACCAGCTGATCACCGAGGTCGACGGCGTCAAGCACTCGGCCGGCGTGGTCGCGTACGAGCTGGCCACCGGCGAGATCCACGTCTTCCAGGCGAAGGCCGTCATCTACGCCTCCGGCGGCAACGGCAAGTTCTTCAAGGTGACCTCCAACGCGCACACCCTCACCGGTGACGGCCAGGCGGCCTGCTACCGGCGCGGCCTGCCGCTGGAGGACATGGAGTTCTTCCAGTTCCACCCGACGGGCATCTGGCGCATGGGCATCCTGCTGACGGAGGGCGCCCGCGGTGAGGGCGGCATCCTCCGCAACAAGGACGGCGAGCGCTTCATGGAGAAGTACGCGCCGGTCATGAAGGACCTCGCGTCCCGTGACGTCGTCTCGCGCTCCATCTACACGGAGATCCGCGAGGGCCGCGGCTGCGGTCCCGAGGGCGACCACGTCTACCTGGACCTGACGCACCTCCCGCCGGAGCAGCTGGACGCCAAGCTCCCGGACATCACCGAGTTCGCGCGTACGTACCTCGGCATCGAGCCGTACACGGACCCGATCCCGATCCAGCCCACCGCGCACTACGCCATGGGCGGCCTGCCGACCAACGTCCAGGGTGAGGTCCTCTCGGACAACACCACGGTCGTCCCGGGCCTGTACGCCGCCGGCGAGGTGGCCTGCGTGTCGGTGCACGGCGCCAACCGCCTGGGCACCAACTCGCTGCTGGACATCAACGTGTTCGGCAAGCGCTCCGGCATCGCCGCCGCGAAGTACGCCGCCGAGAACGACTACGTGGAGCTGCCGGAGAACCCGGCCCAGCTCGTGGTCGACCTCGTCGAGCGGCTGCGCTCCTCCACGGGCCACGAGCGGGTCGCCGACCTGCGCAACGAGCTCCAGGAGACGATGGACGCGAACGTGTCCGTGTTCCGCACCGAGCAGACCATCAAGACCGCGGTCGAGAAGGTCGCCGAGCTGCGCGAGCGGTACAAGAACGTCTCGATCCAGGACAAGGGCAAGCGGTTCAACACGGACCTGCTGGAGGCCATCGAGCTGGGCAACCTGCTCGACCTGGCCGAGGTCATGGCCGTGTCCGCCCTGGCCCGCAAGGAGTCCCGCGGTGGCCACTACCGCGAGGACTACCCGAACCGCGACGACGTCAACTTCATGCGCCACACCATGGCGTACCGCGAGGTCGGCGACGACGGCACGGACTCGGTCCGCCTCGACTACAAGCCGGTCGTCACCACCCGCTACCAGCCGATGGAGCGTAAGTACTGATGGCTACCCCGACCCTGGACAAGGTTGAGGCGGAGTCCGCCGCCTCCCCGTACATCACGGTCACCTTCCGGATCCGCCGCTACAACCCCGAGGTCTCGGCCGAGGCGGAGTGGCAGGACTTCCAGATCGAGATCGACCCGAAGGAGCGGGTGCTCGACGGCCTCCACAAGATCAAGTGGGAGCTCGACGGCACGCTGACCTTCCGCCGCTCGTGCGCGCACGGCATCTGCGGCTCCGACGCGATGCGGATCAACGGCAAGAACAGGCTCGCCTGCAAGACGCTGATCAAGGACATCAACCCGGAGAAGCCGATCACGGTCGAGGCCATCAAGGGCCTGACGGTGATGAAGGACCTCGTGGTCGACATGGAGCCCTTCTTCCAGGCCTACCGCGACGTCATGCCGTTCCTGGTCACCAAGGGCAACGAGCCGACGCGCGAGCGCCTGCAGTCCGCCGAGGACCGCGAGCGCTTCGACGACACCACCAAGTGCATCCTGTGCGCCGCGTGCACGTCCTCGTGCCCGGTGTTCTGGAACGACGGCCAGTACTTCGGCCCGGCGGCGATCGTCAACGCGCACCGCTTCATCTTCGACTCGCGTGACGAGGCGGGTGAGCAGCGCCTGGAGATCCTGAACGACAAGGACGGCGTGTGGCGCTGCCGCACGACCTTCAACTGCACCGACGCGTGCCCGCGCGGCATCGAGATCACCAAGGCGATCCAGGAAGTCAAGCGCGCGCTGATCACGCGCCGCTTCTGACCTTCCCGGTCCCGCTCGTACGAGGGCCCCGCACCCGGCTTCAGGCCGGGTGCGGGGCCCTCGCCCGTTCGGGTGAGGGCACCGCATCCGGCCTCTGGCCCCTCCCCGTCCTACGATGATGCTCTCGACAGCAGCCCACGGGAGGCACGTGATGTCCGCAGCACCCGCTGAGCAGCCCTACGGCGACCGGTCCCTGCTCCATGAGGCGAACCGAATCATGGAGCGGCTTCCCGGCTACCGCGTCGAGATCATCGGAGGGGTCATCGTCGTGAGCCCACCAGCGGACGGCGCCCACGCCAGGGGTCTGACCAAGCTCATGCGCCCCTTCCTGAACGAGGGCCTGGACGACGGCGAGTCCGAGGTGGTCCAGGCCATCGGCCTCTGGCTGCCCGCCGGGCCGTCGGACTACGCCATCCCCGACCTGTGCATCGTCGATGCGGACTTCGACGAGCACCTCATCGAGAACAACTGCTACGACCCCGCGGTCTTCCGGCTCGTCCTCGAAGTGACGTCGAGCAACTACGAGAACGACCTGCGCGGCAAGGTCCGCGCCTACGGCAACGCCAAGGTCCCCGTCTACGTGATCGTCGACCGCAGGCACAACCGCCTGCACGTGCTGACCGATCCGGTCGCCGACGGGTACGGCACCCACCGCGTCCACGCCCCCGGCGAGCTGGTCACCCTGCCGGAGTCGATCGGCGCCAAGGTCACCCTCGACGTCGGGGAGATCCTGCGGGCCGCGACCCCGCGCGCCACGTAGCGGCCCCTGACCCAACGCGAAGGCCCCGCCCCCGGTCCACCGGGGGCGGGGCCTTCCGCCTGACCGTCAGGCCGCCGGCTTCGGCGGGACCGTGAAGGTGTAGAGGTGCATGGTGTTGGCGTACCCGCAGGTGTTGCCCGAGGTGATGTAGCGGCCCGCCTCGATGGCCTCGCCGAGGCCCTCACCGGCCCCGCCGGCGACCTTGATGCGCATCCTGACGTCCTTGACGGCACCCGCCTTCACGGAAACCGGCACCGCCTGGAAGGCCAGGTGGCTGATGGTCAGCGGCTGCCAGCGGCGGGCCGTCCCGTCCCACCACTGCACGACGGTCTTCCGCTGCTCGCGGACCGGGCTGTACTGCGTGGCGCCGGCGTCCACCTGTACGCCCACCGCCTTCAGCCTGCCGGCGGAGGTGTTCGTCACCCGGAAGGTGAACGGGGTCCAGGTGCCGGCGGGCACCTCCTCGGGCAGGCCCACCAGCTCGGTGGTCATCCGGGTCTTCGGGTAGGCGTCGTGCGCGGTGCAGGCCGCGAAGGGGTCGGCGGGCGGCTCGGGCGCGGCGGCGGCGCCGGCCGCACCGGGCGCGCCGAGGAGCAGGGCGGGCACGGCGAGGCCCGCGAAGGCACGGCGAAGGTTCATGGTTCCCCCAGGGTGTGGACGGTCGACCCGCGCGTGGTCGGCGCGCGAGGCGGGTTGATCATATGCATCCCGGTTCCGCCCCTTCTGCGACCCCCTCCCCTGAACATGTTCAACTCCGGGCTTGAACGTGTTCAAAGACGGGGCTAGAGTCCTTCCTGCAAGCACTTTGAACACGTTCAAGAGGGGGGTGGGGTCATGGACCTCACTGTGGTCGCCTACATCGCCTACCTGCTCATCAGCGTCGGGCTCACCGTCTGGGTGGCACGCACGCTCAGCCGCAATGGCAGGATCTTCATCGCCGACGTGCTCCAGGGCAACGAGAAGCTCGCGGACGCCGTGAACCACCTGCTGGTGGTCGGCTTCTACCTGGTCAACCTCGGCTTCGTCAGCCTCTACCTCAAGGCCGCGGAGGACATCCCCGACGCGGCCCGCCTCTTCGAGGCGCTCTCGGCCAAGCTCGGAGTCGTCCTGCTCGTCCTCGGCGTGATGCACCTCGGCAACGTCTGGGTGCTCAACAAGATGCGCCGCCGCGGGATCATGGAGCGGGACAACACCCCGCCGGTGCAGCCGCAGGGCTGGACCGCTCCGGCCGGGGCCTGAGCCGTGACCGCGGCCCGGGTGAGGCCCGTACGGAACCTGACGGTCCTCTACGACGCCCAGTGCCCGCTCTGCGTGCACCTGCGCAACTGGCTGCTCGGCCAGCGCCGCCTGGTCCCGCTGGCCCTGGTGCCGGCCGCCTCCTTCGAGGCCAGGCGCCGCTTCCCGCAGCTCGACCACGAGTCGACGCTCCGCGAGATCACGGTGGTCAGCGACCAGGGAGCCGTCTACACCGGCACCCACGCCTTCATCATGTGCCTGTGGGCCCTGGCCGAACACCGGCCCCGGGCCCGCTGGCTGGCCACCCCGGCCGGCATGCCCTTCGCCCGCGCCACGATGCTCGCCGCGGCCAAGGTGCGGGAAAGCACGACGCGCTGTGATGATCGGTGCGCGGTACCCGGATAGGCTCGGACACCGTGACTGAAGCAAAGCCCGCCAAGAGCGAGCAGACCCGCACGCTCATCCTGGAGACCGCGCTCCGGCTCTTCCAGGAGCGCGGTTACGACAAGACGACCATGCGGGCCATCGCCAAGGAGGCCGGGGTCTCCGTCGGCAACGCGTACTACTACTTCGAGTCCAAGGAGCACCTGGTCCAGGGGTTCTACGACCGGATCGGCGCCGAGCACCAGGCGGCGGTCCGGCCGATCCTGGAGCAGGAGACGGACCTGCAGACCCGGCTCACCGGGGTGCTGACCTCCTGGCTCGACATCGCGGCGCCGTACCACGAGTTCGCGGCGCAGTTCTTCAAGAACGCCGCGGACCCGGAGAGTCCGCTCAGCCCCTTCTCCCCGGAGTCGGAGCCCGCCCGCAAGCAGGCGATCGACATGCACCGGGAGGTGCTGGCGGGCGCGAAGACCAAGGTGCCCGAGGAACTGGCCGACGTACTGCCCGAGCTGATGTGGCTCTCGCAGATGGGCCTGGTCCTCTACTGGGTCTTCGACCGGTCCGAGAACAGCGAGCGGACCCGCAGGCTCGCCCAGCGCGGCGCCCAGCTCACCACCCGCGGCATCGTGCTGGCCCGCTTCCGGGTACTGCGGCCGCTGGTGCGGGAAGTGCACGAGCTCTTCACGGACTTCCTCCCGGGGATGGCGCAGGCCGCCACCGCCCGGAAGGGGTCCGCGAAGGACTGAGGGCCGGTCAGAGCCAGTTCAGGTCCCACAGGCGCCACACCCCGGTGCCGTCGGAGAGGTTCTGGGCACCGGTCACCGCGTCGCGGCTGATCACGTAGTCCTTCTTCTGCCAGATCGGCATCATGGGGACCTTCTGCGCGATCAGCCGCTGCAGCTCGCGGAAGTCGTTCGCGGCCATGCCGCGGTCGCTGTAGGACTGGGTGCGCGTGATCAGCTGCTGGACGGCGGGGTCCGAGAAGCCGTTGTTCATGCTGGAGTCGGCGCCGACGAGCGGGGCGGTGAAGTTGTCCGGGTCCGGGAAGTCCGCGATCCAGCCGATGGTGTACGCGTCGAAGCCGCCGGCCGCGTACTTCTTCTGGAAGGCCGTCCAGTCGGGCTGGACGTCGACGGTGACCTTGAACAGCCCGGTCTCCTCCAGCTGCTGCTTGATCTCCTCGGCCTCGGCCACGTTCGCGCCGCGCTTGTTGATGCCGAGCGTGAAGGAGACGGGCGTGTCCACGCCCGCGTCCTTCAGCAGGGCCTTGGCGGTGGCCGTGCTGGGCTGCGGCCAGGTGTCGTAGAACGGCGTGGTGTGGCCGCCGATGCCCTTCGGGATCAGCGAGTACAGCGGCTGGACGGTGCCCTCGAAGGTCAGGCTGGCCAGCTTGTTGCGGTCGATGACGGCCGCGACGGCCTGCCGCACCTCGCGGTCCGCGAACGCGGACTTCTTGCGGACGTTGAACACCATCGAGCGGATCTCGGAGCCGCCGGACTCGTGGTAACGCGTGTCCTTCATGCCCGGGTTGAGGCCGGCCAGCACCTTGGGCGGCAGCTCGCGGTGGGCCACGTCGACGTCCCGCGACTCCCAGGCATCGTTGAGCTCGTCGGAGTCCTCGTAGTACTTGATGGTGACCGGGACGGACGGCTGCTTGGCGTCGCCCTTGTAGGACTCGTTGGGCGTCAGCTCGATCTGGCCCTTGGTGGAGGCCTTGAGCACGTACGGGCCCGAGCCGTCGAGGGCGCCGCCGGTGCGCAGCGACTTCGCCGGGTACTTCTCCTTGTCCACGATCGAACCGGCACCGGTCGCGATCTTGAACGGGAAGGTGGCGTCCCGGGCGCTGAGGTTGAAGGTGACCGTACGGCCCTGCGCCGTCACCGACTTCAGCGTGTTGAGCAGCGGCAGCGGACCCTGGTCCGAGGCGATCGCCTTGATGCGGTCGAAGGAGAACTTCACGTCCTCCGCCGTCACCTCGCGACCGTTGGAGAAGGTGACGCCGGGGCGGAGCTCGCACTGGTAGGTGGTGAGCTTCGTGCCGATGAACTTGCACGAGCTGGCCGCGTCCGGGACCGGCTGGTCCGCGCCGCTCTTGATGGTCAGCAGCGACTGGTACACGTTGCTGTACAGCGCCCACGAGCCGGCGTCATAGGCGCCGGCGGGGTCGAGATTGGACACGACGTCGGTCGTCCCGACCACGATCGCGTCCTTTTTGCTCCCGTCTGAGGGCAGGAGTTGCCAAGCCCCCACGCCCGCGACCAACAAAACAGATCCGGCCGCGAGGGCCCCAATAGCCACACGTCGCATGACGCGAAATCCTCCATGCCCCACCGAGCCGGCGGCCCCCTATTGCCGTCGGCTCCTGCAAACGCCGCTCACTCAATCACGGAAATTTCACAAGTGGAAGGGCGTGTCGGCACAGGTTCCGGCAGATTACGTCTGATAAGACGCAAGCTCTACGACGGTGATGTCCGAGGGCGCACCGACACGAACCGGCGGGCCCCAGGCACCGGCGCCGCGCGACACGTACAACTGTGTGTCGCCGTACCGCTCCAGACCGGCCACCGTCGGGTTGGCCAGATCCGCGAGGTACTCCCCCGGCCACATCTGGCCGCCGTGGGTGTGCCCGGACAGCTGAAGGTCCACGCCGTACCGGACGGCGTCGTGGATGACGACCGGCTGGTGGGCCAGCAGCACCGAGGCCCGGGCACGGTCCCGGTCGCCGAGGGCCTTGGCGAAGTCGGGGCCGTGGCCCTCCCGCTCGCCGGCCACGTCGTTGACCCCGGCGAGGTCGAAGCCGGGCATTTCGGTGCGGGCGTTCTCCAGGGGGTGCAGGCCGAGTTCGCGGACGTGGTCGACCCACTGCTGGGCGCCCGAGAAGTACTCGTGGTTGCCGGTGACGAAGAAGCTGCCGTGCCGGGAGCGGATCCGGGCCAGGGGCTCGGCCGCGGGACCGAGGTCGGCGACGTCGCCGTCCACCAGGTCGCCGACGACCGCGACGAGGTCGGGCTGGGTGGAATTGATGGTGTCGACGATGCGCTGGGTGTGGGCCCGGCCGAGCACCGGCCCGAGGTGGACGTCGCTGACGACGGCGATGCGGAAGCCGTGCTGGGCGCGGGGCAGCCGGGCCAGCGGGACGGTGACCCGCTTGACGCGGGGGCCGCGCAGCACGCCGTACGTGCCCTGGCCGACGGTCGCGAGGGCCGCCGCCGCGGCCACGCCGCCCAGTGTCCGGGCCACGAACACCCAGCGGGTGGTGCCGGTCGCGCCGCTCGCGGTGCCCTCGGACGCCGCCGGGGCTGGCTCGCGGTCGGGTTCGGGGCGGGACTCGGGGCGGGACGCGGGGCGGGACTGGGGGTCCGGTGCCGTGTCCGGCACCCGGACCGGCTCGGGGGCGGGGGCGGGGGCGGTTGCGGGCGCGGGGGACGCCGCCCGCAACCGGCGGAGCCAGACCGCCCGTACCGGCTCCAGCGCCAGCATGGCCAGCGTCAGGTACAGCAGGACCGCCAGCCAGAGGTAACCCGGCCAGGAGACGACCTGCTGGAGCAGGAAGGGGGCTCCGGCGCGGCCCGCGGTCAGCGCCGCCACGGAGAGCAGCGGCAGCGCGATGAAGGCGGCCGTGCCCGTACGGCGTGCCCATCCCGTGAGGCCCGTGTCACGGACCAGGCGGATCCACAGCCAGCGGTGCACCAGCGCCAGGAGCGCCAGGACGGCCAGCGCGACGAGGACGAACACGAGGACCGTCATCGTGATTCACGCCGCAGAGCACGGACGCCGCGCAACCCGATCAGACCGACGCCCGTCCCCAGGAGAAACGACGTGATGGCCAGCACCAGGTGGACCCAGAAGTAGCCGGTCGGGTCACCCGCGTCGTCGAAGGCGAGGCCACTGCCGTCCTTCCACAGGTTCTTGACGAAGGTGATCCAGATGACCCAGCTCCACGCCCCGAAGGCGAGCAGGAACCAGGAGGCGGCTCGGCTCAGTCTCATGGGCCCAGTATCGGCTCCGTCCCCAGGACGGCGGCGTCGGGGTGGGCTGTCCCGGCGGCAGTTCCGGCGGTTTGGACCGAGCGGGTCGGCAAGCACGCGGACTGCATGTACTTTCACCTGCGTGTCTGCCAAGAAGACCGCGCTGACGGTCCTTTCCGCCGCGCTGCTGCTGCCCGCCCTCACCGCGGGTCCCGCCCTCGCCGACGACAAGCCCGGCAGCAAGGGCCAGGGAAAGCTGCAGCCCGCTCCCCCCGCCTCGATGTCCACGGTGGGCGGGACCCTGCTGGGCAAGCCGGGCACCCAGGTGCAGCTCGGGCCGGGCGCGCCCGCGCTGCCCAAGCAGCTGTCGGGCCGGTCCTGGATCGTCGCCGACGCGGAGTCGGGCGAGGTGCTCGCCGCGCACAACGCGCACTGGCGGCTGCCTCCGGCCTCCACGCTGAAGATGCTCTTCGCGGACACCGTGCTGCCCAGCCTGCCCAAGGAGCAGATGCACAAGGTCACCGAACAGGAGCTGGCCAAGGTGGGTCCGGGCAGCAGCACGGTCGGGCTCAAGGAGGACCTGGAGTACTCGGTCCACGACCTGTGGCTCGGGGTGTTCCTGATGTCGGGGAACGACGCGGTGCACGTCCTGTCCGCGATGAACGGCGGGATCGAGAAGACGGTCTCCGACATGCAGGCGCACGCCGAGGAGCTCCAGGCCCTGGACACCCAGGTGGTCTCGCCCGACGGGTACGACGCCCCCGGCCAGGTCTCCAGCGCGTACGACCTCACGCTGTTCGCCCGTTCCGGGATGCAGAAGAAGGACTTCCGCGAGTACTGCGCGACGGCGACCGCGAAGTTCCCCGGCGAGCAGAAGCCGGGCAAGCCCCGCGCGAGCTATGAGATCCAGAACACCAACCGGCTGATGACCGGTGCGCACGGCATGACCCCGTACCAGGGCATCGCGGGCGTCAAGAACGGCAACACCACCATGGCCGGCTCCACCTTCACCGGCGTGGCGCAGCGCGGCGACAGGAAGCTGCTGGTCACGGTGATGAACCCGAGCGAGGGCGGCGGCAACACCGTCTACGAGGAGACCGCCGCCCTGCTGGACTGGGGCTTCTCGGCCGCCGGAAAGGTCACCCCGGTCGGCGAGCTGGTCCCGCCGAAGAGCGCCGACACCACCAACCTCGGCTCCCCCGCGCAGAGCCACGAGTCCAAGCCGGCGGCCGTCGAGGCGGAGACCCCCGGCGGCATGGGCACGGCGGCGGCGGTGACCGGCGGCGCGCTGGCCGTGCTGGCGGGCGGCGCCTTCCTCGTCAACCGCCGCTGGCCGCGCCGCCGTCGGGACCCTCGCCCCGACGCCTGACCGGATCGCCGCCCGGGTCCGGCTCCGTACGGTCGCCCGGGTCCGCCTCCCCACGGCTGCCCGGGTCCGGCTCCGTACGGGCCCCCGCGGGCCCCCCGGACCGCTCCGCGCCGTCCTCGGGGGCCCCGGACGCCTCCGGCTCCCCCGGGGCCTCTGACGCCCCTGGAGCCTCTGCGGCCTCCGCGGGGCCCGTGGCCGTCCAGGCCGAGCAGTACAGGAGCAGCTTCGCGGTGAAGTTGATCCACAGCAGCAGGGCGACGGGCACACCGAAGGCCCCGTACATGCTCTTGGTCGCGACCCCCTGGAAGTAGCCGCTCAGCAGCAGCTTCAGCAGTTCGAAGCCCACCGCGAAGATCAGCGCGGCCACGACCAGGCGGCGGCGCGGCGGCTGCACGCCGGGCAGCAGCGTCAGCACGTAGAGCAGCAGCAGGAAGGCCGCCAGCACGCCCACCAGGAAGGCGGCGGCCCGCAGCACCACCCCGCCCACGCCGCCCTGGGGCACGCCCAGCCACTCGGCGGTCCTGCCCACGGCGCTGGACCCGAAGACCGACGCGGCGGCCGAGACGAGGCCCGCGGCGCCCAGCCCCAGCAGCACCAGCCCGTCCTTGCCCTTGCGGACGACCGGGTTGCCCTCGTCCTCGTCGTCCTGCTCCCAGACCGCCCGGAGGCAGTCCCGCATCGAGCCGACCCAGCCGATGCCGGTGAAGAGCAGCAGCGCGCCCGCGACGAGTCCGACCGTGCCGGCGTTGTCGACCAGTCCGCCGATGTTGAGCTGCTCGGAGATGCCGGGCACCTGCTCGGAGAGGCTCTTCTCCAGCTCGTCCAGCTGGTCGTCGCTGAGCAGGGCCGCGCCCACCGCGGCCGCGACGGTGATCAGCGGGAAGAGCGCGAGGAAGCTGATGAAGGTGATCGCCGCGGCGAGGCGGGTCCAGTGGACCCGGTCGAGCCGCTCGTACGAACGCCACGCGTGCGTCCGCATGAGGCGGCCGGCCGCCGGCCCGACGACGGGAAGGTTCCTCAGCCAGTCCATGCGCTCACCGTAGGGGCGGGGGCACGGAAAAAGAACGAAGGGTGATCACCGGCCCGTCGTGCGAAATCACCCGAATCGTCACTTGGGGCGGATACGTTCGGTGCCATGACCACCACCGACAGCACGCGCCCGTTCCGTTCCCTGGTGCTGCGGAGCCTGAAGTTCCGCGCTCGCAGGTTCTACGGCTACGCCTGGAGCGTCGGCTCGTCCCGGTGAGCGCACTGCGCGGGCACGCCGGTCGCGCCGCTGCCGAAGGGGTACTCCCGCAGCTTGCGCCAGACGCCGTCCGAGCCCTGCTCGTACAGCGCGAAGCCGGTGGAGACCCACTCGGCCTCGAAGTCGGCGAGTTCCCCGTAGGCCCGGTCCATCGCCTCCTCGGCGATGCCGTGCGCCACGGTCACGTGCGGGTGGTACGGGAACTGCAGGTCCCGCCGGAGCGGGCCGTCCGGGTCCCGGACCTCGCCCTGGATCCGGGCGCAGGCCTCGCCGCCCTCGACGACCTTGACGAAGACCACCGGCGAGAGCGGGCGGAAGGTGCCCGTGCCGGCCAGCCGCACCACGAAGGGACGGCCCGCGGCGGCCACCTCGGACAGGTGCGCCCGGATCTCCGCCAGCCGGTCCGCCTCGACCTCGGTGGGCGGCACGAGGGTGATGTGCGTGGGGATGCCGTGCGCGGCGGCGTCCCCGAAGCCGGCGCGCCGCTCCTGGAGCAGGCTGCCGTACGGCTCCGGGACCGCGATCGAAACGCCGAGCGTTACGGTCCCCACGTGGTCTCCTCGTGATCGTCTGCGGTGTGCGGCCTGTGGGCCGCGGGGTGTGCCGACCCCAGTGTGGGGCCAGCACCCCCGATCCGGCCAGGGGCCTTGGTCGCCAGTGCTGTCCCACTGGCGTACCAGGGCTGTATCAGTGCTTCGCCGGGAGGAACCCGAGCCGGTCGTAGGCCTGCGCGAGCGTCTCCGCGGCGACTGCGCGGGCCTTCTCGGCGCCCTTGGCCAGGATCGAGTCCAGCGTCTCCGGGTCGTCCAGGTATTCCTGCGTGCGCTGCTTGAAGGGTGTGACGAAGTCGACCACGACCTCGGCCAGCTCCGTCTTCAGCGCGCCGTAGCCCTTGCCCTCGTACTTCTGTTCCAGCTCGGCCACGGGGGTGTCCGTGAGCGTGGAGTAGATGGTCAGCAGGTTGCTGATGCCGGGCTTCTGCTCCGCGTCGAAGCGGATCACCGTGTCGGTGTCGGTGACCGCGCTCTTGATCTTCTTCGCGGTGGCCTTGGGCTCGTCGAGGAGGTTGATCAGACCCTTGGGGTTGGCGGTGGACTTGCTCATCTTCGCCGTCGGGTCCTGGAGGTCGTAGATCTTCGCGACCTCCTTGACGATGTGCGCGGCCGGGATGGTGAAGGTCTGGCCGAAGCGCTGGTTGAACCGCTCCGCGAGGTCGCGGGTCAGCTCGATGTGCTGGCGCTGGTCCTCGCCGACGGGGACGGCGTCCGCCTGGTACAGCAGGATGTCCGCGACCTGGAGGATCGGGTACGTGAAGAGGCCGACGGTGGCGTTGCCCGCGCCCTGCTTCGCCGACTTGTCCTTGAACTGGGTCATCCGGCTGGCCTCGCCGAAGCCGGTCAGGCAGTTCATCACCCAGCCGAGCTGCGCGTGCTCGGGGACGTGGCTCTGCACGAAGAGGGTGCAGCGGTCCGGGTCGAGGCCGGCCGCGAGCAGCTGCGCGACGGAGAGCCGGGTGTTCTCGCGCAGGGCCGCGGGATCCTGCGGAACGGTGATCGCGTGCAGGTCGACGACCATGTAGAAGGCGTCGTGCGACTCCTGCAGGGCGACGTACTGGCGGATGGCACCGAGGTAGTTCCCGAGGTGGAACGAACCGGAGGTGGGCTGGATACCGGAGAGCGCGCGAGGACGGTCGAAGGGCATGGAGCCATTCTCTCAGGTGCGGCGCGGGTCTTCGGCCGTCCGTGGCCTGATCCCCGCCGGCCCGGCGGCCGGGTGAGGCGGGGATCACATCCGCGGTCCGGGGACGGAACGGTACCCGTGGCTCCGCGACTCGTCCGGATCCCGCCACCCGATGCCGGCCCCGTGCCGGGTGCGGGTCCCGTGCCGGTCCCGTGCCGGGTGCGGGTCCCGTGCCGGTCCCGTGCCGGGTGCGGGTCCCGTGCCGGGTGCGGGCCGTTGCCCTGCGGGGCTGTTCCCCTACGCCCGCCCTTTCTCCGTTTCCCGGGGCTCCGCCCCCGGACCCCCGCTCCTCAAACGCCGGAGGGGCTGGACATGGCTCGCCGGCGTTTGAGGCGCGGGGTGGGGGAACGGCTTCGCGAAGGGCGTCAGGCGGGGAGGCCCGGGGCCGGGAAGGCCGACATCAGGTCCGCCACCTCGGCGCGGACCGCCGACAGGGCCTCCTCGTCGGACTTCGCCGCCGCCGCCACGCCCCGGTCGATCCACTCCGCCACCAGCGGCATGTGGTCCGGGGTCAGACCCCGCGACGTGAGCGAGGGCGTACCGATCCGCACCCCGGACGGGTCGAACGGCTTCCGCGGGTCATACGGCACCGTGTTGTAGTTGACCACGATCCCCGCCCGGTCCAGGGCCTTGGCCGCCACCTTGCCCGGCACGGACTTCGGCGTGAGGTCCATCAGGATCAGGTGGTTGTCCGTACCGCCGGAGACCAGGTCGAAGCCCCGCTCCAGCAGCCCCGCGGCCAGCGCCTTGGCGTTGGCGACCACCTGGGCCGCGTACTCCCGGAAGGCCGGCTGCGACGCCTCGTGGAGCGCGACCGCGATGCCCGCGGTGGTCTGGTTGTGCGGGCCGCCCTGGAGGCCCGGGAAGACGGCCTTGTCGATCGCCTTCGCGTGCTCCTCGCGGCACATCAGCATGGCGCCGCGCGGGCCGCGAAGCGTCTTGTGGGTGGTCGTGGAGACGACGTCCACGTGCGGTACGGGCGACGGGTGCGCGCCACCGGCGATGAGGCCCGCGATGTGCGCGACGTCGGCGACCAGCACCGAGCCCGCCTCCTTCGCGATCTCCGCGAACGCGGCGAAGTCGATCGTGCGGGGCAGCGCGGTACCGCCGCAGAAGATCACCTTCGGCCGCTCCTTGAGCGCGATCTCCCGCACCTGGTCGAAGTCGATCAGACCATTCGTTTCGGGATTCGCGGTGGCGCGCACGCCGTACTGCACGCCCCGGAACCAGGAGCCGGTGGCCGAGACGCCCCAGCCGTGCGTCAGGTGGCCGCCCATCGGCAGCGCCATGCCCATCACGGTGTCGCCGGGCTGCGCGAAGGCGAGGTAGACGGCGAGGTTCGCGGGCGAGCCGGAGTACGGCTGGACGTTGGCGTGGTCCACGCCGAAGACGGCCTTGGCGCGCTCGATGGCCAGGGACTCGACCTGGTCGATGTTCTGCTGGCCCTCGTAGTAGCGGCGGCCCGGGTAGCCCTCGCTGTACTTGTTCTGGAGGACCGTGCCGGAGGCCTCCAGAACGGCCGCGGACACGTAGTTCTCGCTGGGGATCAGACGCAGGGTCTCGGCCTGCAGCCGCTCCTCGGCGCCGACCAGGGCGGCCAGGGCGGGGTCGGTGGCGGCGAGTGCGGGGTGGCGCGTGCTCATGGGCGCTCCTCCGTGGGGTCGATGGCGGTTCGTCCCCGCGGCGGCCCAGGCGAGCGGCCCGCTGGTGCGGTCGTACGCGCACGGCTCCCCCGGAGTTCCTTCTCCGTACGCCAGTCGCCGCGCGTGCGCACAGCCTAGCGGGCACGACGCGCTCCAAGGTTTCTTCGTCCAGCATCCGAGCGACGATAAGAAAGGAGGCCCACCCCCCTCACCCGCAGCAGGACGAACGGAGACCCCGTGTCGACTACAGCAGACGCCATCCGCTCCGCCGAGGCGCACAGTGCGCACAACTACCACCCGCTGCCCGTCGTCGTGGCCTCGGCCGAGGGCGCGTGGATGACGGACGTCGAGGGGCGCAGGTTCCTCGACATGCTCGCGGGCTACTCCGCGCTCAACTTCGGGCACGGCAACCGCCGTCTGCTCGACGCGGCCAGAGCGCAGCTGGAGCGGGTGACGCTCACCTCGCGGGCCTTCCACCACGACCGCTTCGCCGACTTCTGTACCGAACTCGCGGCGCTGTGCGGCAAGGAGATGGTCCTGCCGATGAACACGGGGGCCGAGGCGGTCGAGACGGCCGTCAAGACCGCCCGCAAGTGGGGCTACGAGGTGAAGGGCGTCCCGGACGGCCACGCCAAGATCGTGGTGGCGGCGAACAACTTCCACGGCCGCACCACGACCATCGTGTCGTTCTCCACCGACCACGAGGCCCGCGACCACTACGGCCCCTACACCCCCGGCTTCGAGATCGTCCCGTACGGCGACCTGACCGCGCTCGACGCGGCCGTCACCGCGCACACCGTGGCGGTGCTCCTCGAACCCATCCAGGGCGAGGCGGGCGTCCTCGTGCCGCCGTCCGGATACCTGGCGGGGGTGCGGGAACTGACGCGGCGCAAGAACGTGCTGTTCATGGCGGACGAGATCCAGTCCGGCCTCGGCCGCACCGGGAAGACCTTCGCCTGCGAGCACGAGGACGTGGTCCCGGACGTCTACGTGCTGGGCAAGGCGCTCGGCGGCGGCGTGATCCCGGTCTCGGCGGTGGTCGCCGACCGGGACGTGCTGGGGGTCTTCCGGCCGGGCGAGCACGGCTCGACCTTCGGCGGCAACCCGCTGGCCTGCGCCGTGGCGCTGGAGGTCATCGCGATGCTGCGCACGGGCGAGTACCAGCAGCGCGCCACGGAGCTGGGCGACCACCTGCACCGCGAGCTGAACCTGCTGGTGGGCGGGGGCGCGGTGACCGAGGTGCGCGGCCGGGGCCTCTGGGCGGGCGTGGACATCGCCCCCGGGCACGGCACCGGGCGCGAGGTCTCCGAGCGGCTGATGGAGCGGGGCGTACTGGTCAAGGACACGCACGGGTCGACCATCCGGATCGCCCCGCCGCTGGTGATCGCCAAGGAGGACCTGGACTGGGGCCTGGACCAGCTGCGGGCGGTCCTGGCCTGAGCCATACGGAGCGCGGCCGGGCCCGGTGCCGGTTGGCCGGCGGGCCCGGCCGCGCGCCGGTTCAGCGGATCGCCGGTTCAGCGGATGACGTGGGGCAGGAAGCGGGCGTACTCGTCCGTCACCAGCCCCGCGGACTCCCGGATGCCGAGCCCCGCGGCCTCGTCCTCGACCACCCACGCGCCCAGCACGGTGCGGTTGCCGTCGAAGTCGGGCAGCGCCGCCAGCTCCTGGTAGACGCAGGGCTCGTCCTCGCGTACGACGGGCTCGGCGCCCGGCTCGTGCACGGAGACCCCGGCGCCCTCCCGGCCCAGCAGCGGCTTGGACACGTACCCGGTCGTCGACGCCAGCTCGCGCGGGCCGTCGAGGTAGGCCGGGAGCAGGTTCGGGTGGCCGGGGAACAGCTCCCACAGCACCGCCAGCAGCGCCTTGTTGGACAGCAGCATCTTCCAGGCCGGCTCGATCCAGCAGGTGGTGCCCGAGCCGCCGCCGTTGTCCAGGGTGTCCAGCACCTGGGGGCCGAAGGCGTCGGTGGCCAGCCACTCCCAGGGGTAGAGCTTGAAGCAGCTGCGGATGAACGCCAGCTGCTCGTCGACGAACCGGCCGCTGAGCCGGTCCCAGCCGATCCGCTCCACCGAGAGGGCCTTGGTGACCAGCCCGGCCTGCTCGGCGGTCTCGCGCAGGTACGCGACCGTCATCAGGTCCTCGCCGAGCTCGTCGGTCTCGGAGTGCGCGAAGTGCACCGGCCCGGGCGGGAGCAGCTCGGCCTGGCGCCGCCAGGCGTCGACCAGCCGCTCGTGCAGCGAGTTCCACTGGTCGGCGCCCGGGAAGCGGTCCTCCATCCAGAACCACTGGGGGCTCGCCGCCTCCACCAGCGAGGTGGGGGTGTCGGCGTTGTACTCCAGCATCCTGGCGGGTCCGGTGCCGTCGTAGCGCAGGTCGAACCGCCCGTACAGCGACGGGAGTTCGGCGCGCCGCCGCCACGACTCCGCGATCAGGTCCCGCAGCCGGGGATCGGTGATCCCCAGGTCGGCGAAACGATCCTGTTCGACGATGTGCTCCGCCGCCCTCAGGCACATGGCGTGCAGTTCCTCGACGGACTCCTCCAGGGCCTCGACCTCGGGGAGGCTGAAGGAGTAGTACGCGCTCTCGTCCCAGTAGGGCGTGAGCGAGCCGTCGGGCTGGCGGGTGAGCGGGTAGATCAGACCCTGCTCCTCCACGATCCGCTGCCAGTCGGGACGCGGGGTGATGCGGTGGCGCTCCACGGTACGGTTCAGCCTCCGCTGGAGCCGGACTTGCCGGAGCCGCCGCCGGACTTGCCGATGCCGCCGCGGGTGACCGCGGACTTGTCGAAGCTGCCGCCGCTCAGCTTGCCGCTCTTCGTGCTGCCGCCGTAGTAGTACGAGCCGCTGCCGCCCTTCTTGCACTCCTTGCCGGGCAGCACCTTGAGCGTCTTCCGGTCGGCGCAGCGGCGGTCCGGGTCCGAGTCCGAGCCGCAGGCGACCAGAGTCGCCGCGAGCAGGCCCATGCCGCCGAGCACGACGGCGCCGGAGCGCATCCGCCGGCTGTTCTTGCTGTCCATCCTGTCCTCCCCCTGGGGTGTCTCGCCCACAGGGTAGAACCGTCCGGGGACCGATGGAATCCGGCCGGTGCGCAGGTGCTGCACTAAGGTCTCTTTGTGCTCATTGGGATGCTTTGCGCCCTCGGTTCGGCGGTCTGCTTCGGCACGGCCTCCGTCCTTCAGGCGGTCGCGGCTCGTGCCACCGGGCCGGGAACGGGTTCGGGAGTGGATCCGGCGCTGATGCTGCGCGTGCTGCGGCAGTGGCGGTATCTCGCCGGTCTGGGCCTGGACGGGCTCGGCTTCGTGCTCCAGATCATCGCCCTGCGGTCCATCCCCATCTACGCCGTGGGCGCGGCCCTCGCCTCCAGCCTGGCCGTCACGGCGGTGGTGGCGGCCCGGCTGATGCACACACGGCTGACGCGGACCGAGTGGGCCGCCGTCGGGATGGTGTGCGCCGGGCTGGCGATGCTGGGCCTGTCCTCGGGGCCGGAGGGCGACCGGCCCGGCACCCCCGCCCTGGAATGGGCCCTGCTGGCCGCGGCGGTGGCGGTGCTGGTGCTGGGCGCTGCCGCCGGGCGCCTGCCGGACCGGCCGCGGGCGCTCGTACTGGGTCTGGCCTCGGGCACCGGCTTCGGAGTGGTCGAGGTCGCGGTGCGGCTGGTCGACGGGTGGTCGGCGCTCACCAGCCCCGCCCTGTACGCGCTGCTGCTGGGCGGGGCGGCCGGCTTCCTGCTGCTGACCTCGGCCCTCCAGCGCGGTTCGGTCACCACCGCCACGGCCGGGCTGGTGCTGGGCGAGACCATCGGGCCGTCGGTGGTGGGCGTGGTCTGCCTCGGCGACGAGCCGCGTGAGGGCCTGACCTGGCTGGCCGTACTGGGCTTCGCGGTCGCCGTCTCGGGCGCCCTGGCCCTGGCCCGCTTCGGCGAACCGCCGGAGCCGGAACCGGAGGGGGAACCGGAGGCCGCGGGGGCGGGGTGAGGGGCTGCGGGGCGCCGGTACCGGGTGCACGGCCGGCGGCTCCGGGTCCGGCCGTGCACCCGGTACCGGCTCGGCGGGCGCGGGGCGCGGGGCAGGGGCCGAGGCCCGGACCCCGCGCTCCGGCGGGCCGTCAGGAGGTGGGGGCGAAGTCCTTCAGGGCGGCCGCCTGGACCTCGCGGTGCACCGGCCACTCGCTCGCGGGGGCCGCGACCAGGACGGCGTACATCCGCCCGTCCGGGGTGGTCAGGACCCGCTCGACGCCGCGCCGGCGGCTGCCGGTCTCGGCGCTGTCGTACTCGTAGACCAGCTCGGCCGAACCGTCGCCGCGGTCGCCGATCTCGATCTGCGTGAAGCCCGGGTTGGCGGAGAGCTGTTCGGACGCGCCCTGTACCGCTTCGAGCGGGGTCATGCCGGGCTCGTTCACGCGGAACACCTGCACGAGGGAGGTCCGGTCGGCGGAGCGGTAGAAGACGCCGGCCTTCAGCTCCTCCCGCCGCCAGCCCTCCGGGACGGCGATGCGGAAGCCGGCCGGGTCGTCCACCACGCGGTACCCCGCCGGGGCGGAGGGCGAGGGAGAGGGCGAAGCCTGGTCCGACGGCGGGTCGGAGGGCGTCGGAGAGGCCTCCCCCGTGGCTTCCGTCGGGCTGACGGGTGCGGAGGACAGGGTGGTGCTGGGGCGCGGGGCGGGCGCCCCGTCGCCGCGCTGTACGAACCACACGACCGCCGCCCCGGCCGCGAGGGCCGCCACCGCGACGCCGGCGGTCAGCGGGGTCAGCCAGCCCTGGCCGGCGGGCCGGGGCGGCGGCGGAGGCGGGGGCGGTACGAAGGGCCCGCCGGTGGGCCCGTACCGGGGCGGCACGGACGGGTGCGGCGGCAGCGCGGGCAGGGCGCCGGAACCGGGGTGGCCGGGCCACGCCCCCGCCGCCCGCGTCTCGGCGTCGGCCACCGAAGCGGCCCCGCCGAGCGGGTCGTACGCGGGCCCGCCCCCGGCCACCGGCCCGAACCCGACACCCCCGCCGTGCCCCGCCGCCTGCCCGGTACCGGGCCAGGCCTCCGCAGCCGGCTCCGGCCGGGCGCCGGGTACCCGACCGGACCCCGACGCCTCGTCGGCGGAAGCCCGACCGGCACCCGGAGCCGGCGGTGCGTCGGGGCCGGGCGGCGGCGCGTCGGGGCCGGGCGGCGGCGCGGCTGCCCGGTGCTGCTCACGCTCCGCGTGGCCCGCCGGCTCCTCCGGCGGGCCGAATTCCCAGCTCTGGGTCTGGGGGTTCCAGCGGGGACCGCTTTCCGGCACGCCTCAGCCCCCCAGCAGCTGCGCGACGGCCGCGGCCAGGGCACCGCCGGAGGCCAGCAGCTCCAGGACCGGCCCGGAGTCGGCGAGCGCGTCGCGGAGCCGGGTCAGCCGGCCCCGCGTCACCTCGCCGGAGGCCTCGTACTCGTCCTCCGCACCGACCAGTTCGGCCTCCAGCACCTCCGTGGGCCCGGTGCGCCGCACCCGCGCCAGGTCCGCCCGCAGCTCGCGGACCGCCCGCAGCAGCTCCTCCTGGGCGGCGTCGCGCGGGGCGCCGTGGAAGACGTTGGTGTTGTTCGCCGTACCGCCCGCGCCGAAGTTGACCGCGCTGCCCTCGATCCGGCCGATCCGGACCGGGCCCGCGGGCTCCGGCCCGTGTTCCCCGTTACCTGCCGCCACCCTTGGCCCCCTTGGCTCCGCTCACGGTGTTGGTGTTGCTCGCGGTGCCCTTCTCCCCGAAGTTGACCGCGCTGTGGCTGACCGAGTCGACGTACGTCGAGCCCGCGCTCAGGTTGACGATCTTCTGCTCGAACTCGCCCGTCTGCCAACCCGCTTCGTACAGCGCCAGTTTCACCCCCTCCGTCACCCGGTCCTGGATGGTCTTGCGGTACCGGTCGTGGTCCATCCGCTGGAACAGCGACAGCCTGAAGTCGGTGGCCAGCTCCCGGACGGCCCGTTCCGGCCCCGCCGGGCGGGCCCCGCCGTGCCCGGCGGTCAGCACCCGCCAGAGGCTCACCACCCCGCGGCCCAGCGTGGCGAGGGCCGCGGTCAGCGAGCGCGGGGCGTGGGAGAGCGCCCAGACCAGCTTCCCGAAGCGGTTGTTGTTCCGGTAGCGCTGCGCGATGTCGTCGGCCCTCTGGAACGCCTCGCGCACCGGCGGCAGCACGTGCGGGGCGAACTCCAGCATCAGCATCCCGCCCTGGGTGTGCACTCGTACGTACACGGTGACGACCATGTCCTCGTCCCAGCCGCCCACCCGGATGCGCAGGAAGTGGCGCCGCTTCTCGCCGCCCTCCTCCACCGACCCGGCCCGGTGGAGCTCGAAGTCGCCCTGCCGGGTCGGCGCCGCATCGCGCGTCGGCAGCCCGGCGGCCGGCAGGAACACGCACTCGTCGACCACCAGCTCCCGCAGCCGGTCGAGGACGGCCGCGGCGACCGCGGGGTCCCGGCGCGGCGAGGGCACCCTGAGCGCTTCGACCAGCTTCACGATCCGGCCGAGCAGCTGCTCGTTGTCGAGCTGCTCCGGCTTGCGGGTGCCGAGGTCGGTGCGCGGCCTGAGTTCGACCGAGAGGTGCCAGACGTCCCAGGGCCAGCCGGCGCCGCGGAAGGGCGCCGCCGTGTCGTACATGATCAGGGGCGAGTGCTGCTCCGCGCGGATCAGCCGCTGGATGCGGCGGAAGCGTACGCCGGGCTGGCCGTCGGCGGGGTCGGAGCGGACGTCGGGGTAGCGCTGCGGGGACAGTTCGCCGGCCATCATCCGGGAGAACCGGCCGCGCTGGAGCCCGGCGAGACCGGCCAGCAGCAGGAAGAAGAGCGCGACGCCCCAGGCGTTCTCCAGGAAGCCGCCCTCGTAGTCGGTGTACCAGTACTGCCAGTCGTCCGGGAGCGCGAGCTGCTCCAGGTCGACCAGGCGGCCGTTCTCGAAGACGAACTCGACGAGCGCGTTGTCGTACCGCTCGTAGTGCGTGCCGGCGTACAGGTTGACGCCCAGGCCGAAGAAGGCGAGGGCCATCAGCAGCCGCGCGTACCAGCGCACCAGCCCGCCGACGAAACGCAGCGGCGGGTTCTTCTTGTCGCGGCTGATCCGCGCGGCCAGGGCCAGCAGCAGGCAGGGCAGCAGGAAGTACGCGAGGAACAGCCCGCCGGTGAGCTTCCAGGCCAGCAGCCAGACCGCGACGACCGCCGCGGCGTAGCGCAGTTCGGTCCGTCTGGCGCGCAGGGCGTGGGCGAGGACCCGGGCCGCGTCGAAGCCGTGGCTGGGCGCGACGAGGCGCTCCTCGTGGACGTACAGCTCGTCGATGACCTGGTCCCGGAAGGCGGGGTCGAGGTAGACGCCGGCGCACATGAGGCGGCCGGCCTCGCTGGCGGCCGGCGCGACCGGCGGTTTGCCGAGCAGCAGCGGGTCCGGGGGCCGGGGCGGCTGGGGCGGTAAGTGGGCCGACTGGGTCATCCGCGCACCCTAGGACCGGCCCTGCGGGCGGTGACAGCGTCAAACGCGCCAAAACGCCCCGGCAGGGTTTGCCGGGGCGTTCGGTGGTGCCGGTTCACGGCGCGTCAGCGCGCCGGGTGCCGGGTCAGAGCAGGCCGAGCTCGCGGACCGCGTCGCGCTCCTCGGAGAGCTCCTGCACCGAGGCGTCGATGCGGGTGCGGGAGAACTCGTTGATGTCCAGGCCCTGGACGATCTCGTACTTGCCGTCCTTGCAGGTGACGGGGAAGGAGGAGATCAGGCCCTCCGGGACGCCGTAGGAGCCGTCCGACGGGATGCCCATGGAGGTCCAGTCGCCCTCGGCGGTGCCGTTGACCCAGGTGTGGACGTGGTCGATCGCGGCGTTGGCGGCGGAGGCGGCCGAGGAGGCGCCACGGGCCTCGATGATGGCCGCGCCGCGCTTGGCGACGGTCGGGATGAAGGTGTCGGCCAGCCACTGCTCGTCGTTGACGACCTCGGCGGCGTTCTTGCCGGCGATCTCCGCGTGGAAGATGTCCGGGTACTGGGTCGCCGAGTGGTTGCCCCAGATGGTCAGGCGCTTGATGTCGGAGACGGCGGCACCGGTCTTGGCGGCCAGCTGCGAGATCGCGCGGTTGTGGTCCAGGCGGGTCATCGCGGTGAAGCGCTCGCGCGGTACGTCCGGCGCGGCGGCCTGGGCGATCAGGGCGTTGGTGTTGGCCGGGTTGCCGACGACCAGGACCTTGATGTCGTCCGCGGCGTGGTCGTTGATGGCCTTGCCCTGCGGCTTGAAGATGCCGCCGTTGGCGGAGAGCAGGTCACCGCGCTCCATGCCGGCCGTACGCGGGCGGGCGCCGACCAGGAGGGCGACGTTGGCGCCGTCGAACGCCTTGTTGGCGTCGTCGGTGATCTCGATGCCGCGCAGCAGCGGGAAGGCGCAGTCGTCGAGCTCCATGGCGGTGCCCTCGGCGGCCTTCAGGCCCTGCGGGATCTCCAGGAGGCGCAGGTTGACCGGCACGTCCGCGCCGAGCAGGTGACCGGAGGCGATGCGGAAGAGCAGCGCGTAGCCGATCTGGCCGGCGGCGCCGGTGACGGTGACATTCACGGGAGTGCGGGTCATGGCCTTCTCCGTTAGACAGCTGGCGGTGGGGCCTCCCGGCCCCATGTGCTGGAGGACGCCGCTTCCCTGTGAATCTTGACGTGAAGAGACATCCGCGGGTCAGGCTATCCGACCCGGGACACGTCCAACCCCCGACCCCGTGTGGTCCGTCGCACACGGGTCGGGGGTTCGAAGGAATGGCGTACGTTCCGCCGTCGATCAGAAGATCAACGCACCGTGAACCGGACCGCGTCCTCGAGGAACGGCAGCTCCAGCAGGGGCTTCGGTTCCACGGCCAGCGCGAGCAGCACGATCGCCGCGCCGAGCACCCCGTACGTCACCATGTCGGTGAACCGGGAGCGGACGGCCAGCATGCCCACCGAGGGCAGCACCCGCCGCAGCACGGCGGCCACGATGAGCGCCACGCCGATGGTCAGGCAGCCCGCCCGGAAGTAGTCCAGTGCGGTGAGCAGCAGCCCGACCGCGGTGGCCCCGAGCACGCTGAGCATCGGCCACTGCCGCGCGGGGGCGGGAGCGTCGCCGGGCGCGGCGCGGCCACCGCCCTCGGGCCGGGCGGTGTCGCGCGTGACCTGGGGGAAGCGGCGGGAGGTCTGCTGCCCCTGCTGTTCCCCCTGTCCGTTGCGCTCAGCCAGCACGGTGCTCGTCCCGCTCCGCCTGCTCGGCCGCCTCCGCCTCGTCGTCGCGCGCCGACCGCTCGGCCGCCTCGACCACGTTCACCAGCAGCTGGGCCCGCGTCATGGGGCCGACGCCGCCCGGGTTCGGGGAGAGCCAGCCGGCCACCTCCGCGACGCCCGGGTGGACGTCCCCGACGATCTTGCCGTTCTCGTCGCGGCTGACGCCGACGTCCAGCACGGCCGCGCCCGGCTTCACGTCCTCGGGCTTGACCAGGTGCGGGACGCCCGCCGCGGCGACGATGACGTCCGCCTGGCGCAGCTGCGCGGACAGGTCGCGCGTACCGGTGTGGCACAGGGTCACGGTCGCGTTCTCGGACTTGCGGGTGAGCAGCAGGCCGATGGAGCGGCCGACCGTGACGCCGCGGCCGACGACCGCGACGTGCGCGCCGTTCAGCTCGACGCCGTGGTGGCGGAGCAGGTGCACGATCCCGTAGGGGGTGCAGGGCAGCGGGCCGGGCTCGTTGAGGACGAGGCGTCCGAGGTTGGTCGGGTGGAGCCCGTCGGCGTCCTTGGCCGGGTCCATCAGCTCCAGCACGCGGTTGGTGTCGATGCCCTTGGGGAGCGGGAGTTGGACGATGTAGCCCGTGCACTCGGGGTTCGCGTTGAGTTCACGTACGACCGCTTCGATGTCCTCCTGCGTGGCGGTGTCGGGCAGTTCGCGCTGGATCGACGCGATGCCGACCTCGGCGCAGTCCCGGTGCTTTCCGTTGACGTACCAGCGGCTGCCCGGGTCGTCGCCGACCAGCAGCGTTCCCAGGCCGGGGGTGATTCCGCCGGCCTTGAGAGCCGCTACGCGGGCGGTCAGTTCGGACTTGACAGCGGCTGCGGTGGCCTTGCCATCGAGAATCTGGGCAGTCATGACCCCATCCTCCCGGATGGAGTCGCCCGGTTCCACTTCCGCCCGTACACGGGATGTGGGTGGTGTGAAGGGAGGTTGCACTTGCACAACGGGAGCTGCAACCGACTGGACAAGAGCGAGCCGCTCCGACCACGATGGCCGGATAGTAGTGCCGCGGGCAGTGCCGGGGGGGCCGACCGCTCAGATCGACAGTTTCCTCCTCGCGCGGCCTTGCGTCCCCGCACTTCCCAACGGAGGAACTCGCAAGATGAGCTTCGGCGACCCGAACAACCCGTACGGGCAGCAGCCCCAGGGCCAGCCCGGCTACGGCTACCCGCAGCAGGCCCCCCAGGGTGTCCCGCCGCAGGGCGGCTACGGCTACCCGCAGCAGGGCCAGCCCGCCTACGGCGCCGTGCCTCCGCAGGCCCCCGGCACCCTCCAGGCCAACAACGGCTACATCAACGTCGCCGGCCTGGGCACCGTCCAGGTGGCGACCATGGGCCGCCGCTTCGGTGCCCGTCTGATCGACGGCGTCGCCATCGGCATCCTGTACGCCATCTTCAGCGCGATCGGCATCGCGGGCGTCTTCGGCGCCTCGAAGACCATCGACGACTGCTCGGGCTACGACCCGCTGTCCTCCGCCTACTCGGACTGCCTCAACGAGGCCAACGAGGCCGCGGCCGGCTTCGTCATGACCTTCCTGGGCATGATGCTGCTGTTCTTCCTCATCACCCTGCTCTACGAGTGGCTGATGATCGCCTTCGTCGGCGCCACCCTCGGCAAGATGGCCCTGGGCCTGAAGGTCGTCAAGGAGAACACCGGTCAGGCCCCCGGCCTGGGCGGCGGCTTCATCCGCTGGATCATCCCGATCGTCGGTGCCTTCCTCTGCTACATCGGCGCCGTGCTCGTCTACCTGTCGCCGTTCTTCGACAACTCGGGCAAGCTCCAGGGCTGGCACGACCGCGCCGCGGGCACCCTCGTCGTCAAGACGAAGTAACCATTCCGCGCGTACACACCGCGTAAAGGCCGAAGGCCGCGTCCCGCAGTGCGGGACGCGGCCTTCGCCGTCTTCCGGGTCCGTCAGTGGAAGAAGTGACGGGTGCCGGTGAAGTACATGGTCACCCCGGCCTTCTTCGCGGCCTCGACGACCTGCTCGTCCCGGACCGAACCGCCCGGCTGGACCACGGCCTTCACGCCGGCCTCGGTGAGGATCTCCAGACCGTCGGGGAACGGGAAGAACGCGTCGGAGGCGGCGTACGAGCCCCGAGCGCGCTCCTCGCCCGCCCGCTCGACCGCGAGCTTCGCGGAGTCCACGCGGTTGACCTGGCCCATGCCGACGCCGACCGAGGCGCCGTCCTTGGCCAGCAGGATGGCGTTCGACTTCACCGCACGGCAGGCCTTCCACGCGAAGGCCAGCTCGGCGAGCTCGGACTCCGAGAGCGCCTCGCCGGTCGCCAGGGTCCAGTTCGCCGGGTCGTCGCCCTCGGCCTGGAAGACGTCGGCCTGCTGGAGCAGCACGCCGCCGGAGACCTGACGCAGGTCGCCCACCGGGCGGCCGTCGCCGTCGACCTTCAGCACGCGGATGTTCTTCTTCTTGGCCAGGACCTCCAGCGCGCCGTCCTCGTACGCCGGGGCCGCGATGACCTCGGTGAAGATCTCGGCGACCTGCTCGGCCAGCTCCACCGTCACCGGACGGTTGACGGCGATGACGCCGCCGAACGCGGACAGCGGGTCACACGCGTGCGCCTTGCGGTGCGCCTCGGCGACGTCCGCGCCGACCGCGATGCCGCACGGGTTGGCGTGCTTGATGATCGCCACGCACGGCTCGTCGTGGTCGTAGGCGGCGCGGCGGGCGGCCTCGGTGTCCACGTAGTTGTTGAAGGACATCTCCTTGCCGTGCAGCTGCTCGGCGTTGGCGAGCCCGCCCGGCTGCCCGTCGGTGTACAGCGCGGCACCCTGGTGCGGGTTCTCGCCGTAGCGCAGCGACGCCTTGCGCTCCCAGGCGCCGGCCAGGAACTCCGGCAGTACGGCGCCCTCTTCGGGCGCGTACGCGTTCGTGAACCAGGAGGCCACGGCCACGTCGTACGCGGCGGTGTGCTGGAAGGCCTCGGCCGCCAGCCGCTTGCGCGCGCCCAGCTCGAAGCCGCCGCCCTGCACGGCCTCCAGCACGTCGCCGTACCGCTCGGGGCTGACCACCACGGCCACCGAGGGGTGGTTCTTGGCGGCGGCGCGCACCATGGAGGGCCCGCCGATGTCGATCTGCTCGACGCACTCGTCGGGGGTCGCGCCCGAGGCCACGGTCTCGCGGAACGGGTACAGGTTGACGACCACCAGGTCGAACGGCTCCACGCCCAGCTCGCCGAGCTGCTCGCGGTGGCTCTCCAGCCGCAGGTCGGCCAGGATGCCGGCGTGCACGCGCGGGTGCAGGGTCTTGACCCGGCCGTCCAGGCACTCGGGGAAGCCGGTCAGCTCCTCGACCTTGGTGACGGGCACACCCGCGGCGGCGATCTTCGACGCCGTCGAACCGGTCGACACCAGCGTGACGCCCGCCTCGTGCAGCCCGCGGGCCAGCTCTTCCAGCCCGGTCTTGTCGTAGACGCTGACGAGCGCGCGTCGGATGGGCCGCTTGTTCGTACCTTCGGCGGTCACTGGATCGTTACCTTTCGTCCCTCGATGCGGTAGCCGTTGCGGGCCAGACGCCCCACGACATCGACGAGCAGCCTGCGCTCGACTTCCTTGATGCGCTCATGGAGAGCGGCTTCGTCGTCCCCGTCCCGGACCTCGACCACACCCTGGGCGATGATCGGACCGGTGTCCACGCCGTCGTCCACGAAGTGGACGGTGCAGCCGGTGACCCTGGCCCCGTAGGCCAGCGCGTCCCGCACGCCGTGCGCGCCGGGGAAGGACGGCAGCAGGGCGGGGTGGGTGTTGACGAACCGCCCGCCGAACGACGCGAGGAACTCCTTCCCCACGATCTTCATGAACCCGGCGGACACCACCAGGTCCGGCTCGTACGAGGCGGTGGCCGCGGCCAGCGCCGCGTCCCACTCCTCGCGGCTCGCGTAGTCCTTGACCTGGCACACGAAGGTGGGGATCCCTGCGCGCTCCGCACGCTCCAGACCGGCGATCCCGGGACGGTCGGCCCCGACGGCCACGATCTCGGCACCGTAACCCTCGGGGTCGGCGGCGATGGCGTCGAGCAGGGCCTGGAGGTTGGTGCCGGAACCGGAGACCAGCACGACCAGGCGGGAGGAGGCCATGACAGGCCCTTTCTCACGGGGTGCGTCTTGTGTGGTCGTACAAAAACGTAAGACCCCGTTTTACGGGGAACCATACGAAGCGACTGACCGCCTGCAACGATACCGGCACACCGGACGGCCCCCGAGGGACGGGGGGATGGCCGGGCGGTAGCGTCTGGCGTACAGCGCTCACCCGACCAGTCGCCCAGGGGAAGAAACTCACCCGATGCCGGACCCACGCCAGTCCCCCGCCCAGCCGCCCGCGCCCCAGGGCGAAGACAACCCCTTCGCGGCGCCGCCGGAGGGACGTCCCGACCAGCCGTGGGAGCCGCGGCGCGTGACGGACCACGGCAAGGGCGGCGACCCCGAGGGCCCCGGCAAGGACCCCGACCAGCAGCGGGGCCGCTGGGACCCCACGGACCCGGTCCAGCGCCGCGCCCGCTACGCACTCCTGTCGGGCATGTGGGCCTTCTTCTTCACCCTCTTCGGCATCCCGGCGATGGGCCTCCTCCTGGGGTCCCTCGCCATGTACTGGGGCATCAGCTCGCTCCGCGCCAAGCCGGCCCCCAACGCCCCCGCGCCCGAAGGCCCGATCCGCCCCCAGACGACGGCAGCGGTCAGCGGCCTCCTGACGGCGGTCCTGGCCCTCCTCCTCACGGCGGGCACGTACGCGATGCAGCTGGTCTACAAGGACTTCTACGTCTGCCGCGACGACGCCCTGACGAAGTCCGCGGAACTGAAGTGCAACGACCTTCTCCCGGACCCCCTCCGCGACCTGATCGGCGTAAAGAAGTAGCCACCCGGGCCCACCCACCACGCCCCCGTACCCACACCCACCCGCACCCCGCACCCACCCCGCACCCACCCCGCACCCGCCGAACCAATCCCAGCCCCCACACCGAGACCGCGAATCAACGCACCACGGGGCAACGAACCCGCTCCCGGCCCGGCGCACGCCGTCCCCCCGGGCGTTCCTCCCGGGGTCGTCCGCCGAGGTCTTCACCTCCGGGACGCGCCGGGCCGTCAAGGGTGGAGCGCAGCGGAATCGCCGCAGGCGACGCGACGGAGGAGCGCCCTTGACGGCCCGGTGCGTCCCGGAAACCCTCGGCAGGCGGACGACCCGACACCGCGGCGGTGGCCGGCGCGGGGCGCCCGGGTACCGGACCGGGCCTGGCGCGCAGCTACGGCGCGCCGCCGGGCACCGGCCCCTCGTCCTCCGGCACCCGCTGCACGCGCGGGACGATCCGGGTACCGGTCAGGCCCACCGGCGTCAACGGGGGAAGGGCACGGGCCCGCACCTCTTCGAGAGCCTCCTCCAGGGCAAACGCGTCGTCCCGCCCTTCCTCCCTCACGCCAACCCCGACCCCAACCCCAACCCCACCCTCGATCTCCGGAATCAAATCCCCCGCCGACCTCCGCAAGGCCTCCCACCGGACCTCGCGCACCCCGCTGTCGTGCCAGGTGCCCGCGTCCCAGGCGCCGCCCTCCCCGTCCTCGTCCTCCCCGCCCACCAGCTCGGCCGGGAGCAGCCGCCAGGCCCGTACCCCCAGCGCCACGGGTACGCCGAGCAGCGCGGTCCACCCCGCGGCGGCAGCGCCGACGGCCCACCACACCGGCCCGAGGGAGACCAGTCGCCCGGAGCCCAGCGAGCCCGCGGCCGCCGCGGCCAGCGCCGCCAGCGCACCGCCGCACACCAGCGCCCCGTAGAGGGCGGTGAGGGCGGCCTCCCCCCAGGTGTCCTCGTCCGCGTCGCGACCCACGAACCACCCCAGCACCACACCCGCGACCACCGGCACCCCCAGCGCGGCCCAAGTGGCCGGAGACCCGGAACCCGCCGGCGGCAGCGCGGCGAGCAGCGGAAAGCCGGGCAGCGCGGGCGCGCCCGCGAAGGCCAGGGGCGTCGCGGTCGCGGTGGCCCCGAGCGCGAACCCGGGCCCGAGTCCGTAGGCGGCCCCCCAGACAGCGGCGTTCGGAATCAGCGCGAGCGCCAGGAGCAGCACCGCGAAGCGGCCCGACCAGACGCCGGTGAGTTCCAGGAACGAGCGCTGCGCGTCCCCCGCGTGCCACACCAGCGAGGCACCGACCAGCAGGGCGCCGCCCCCCACCAGTACGAGGGTCGCAGCGGCGCCCGAACGCAGCGCGGTCTCGAAACCGGGGCGCATCAGGTGCCGGCGCACGCCCCTCGGCAGCCAGCCCGGCGGCGGCCCGTACGGGCGTCCCCGTGAGCTCCACACCCCCGCGGCGGCGGCGAACACCACCACCATCGGCACGTGCCAGGCCGCACTCAGCGGGTCGGCCGGCATCGGACCGCCGGCGGCGTACACCGTGGCGGCCGCGGCGACGAGCAGGTACCCACACACCACAGCGGAGAAAACAGCTCCAGCGGACAACGACTCGCCCCGCGCACCACCACCACCAGCAGCACCAGCACCAGCACCAGCACCAAGCCCAGCCCTCACCCCACCGACCCCAGCCCCAGCCCCGACCCCGGCCCCGGCCTCCCCCGGTTCGCCCTCCCGTTGCACCTCACCCGCCAGGTGCCCCTCACCCTCACCCTCCCCCTCGTACAGGGCGATCCGCACCGCGCGCCGCACCAACCACACGGGCAGCGCGACGAGCAGCAACGGGGTGAGCCCGACGGGGGCCGGCACCCCGGACAGGGTGTCGTACCTGATCAGCTCGGTGCCGTGGGCCAGCAGCCACAGCCCCGCCGCCACGTGCAGCGCGGCACCGGGCCCGCTGTCGGGGTAGGGCGAGCTGATCCACAGCACCATGACGAGGACGGCCAGGGCACCCAGGCCCAGGCCGGCGGCGAGTGCGCCGCCCAGTACGCAGGCGGCGGCCGCCGGGGAGCGGCGGCGACGGCCGGACGACACGTGGGTCACGCGGACATGGTCCCAACGACACGCGCTGAGGCCGCGTAACAGGCGAATGATCGTAGTGTCTCGCAATATACGGTTATGTACTTTTTCGGCCAAGGGAGCGTTCCGGGGAGTCCGGCATGACACAAAGCGTCGACACCGCCTCCGACCTGTCCCTGCCCTCCCCCAAGGAGCGGCGGCGGCTGCGCGAGACCGGGGACCTCACCCCGGAGGAGCTCGCGGCGGCGCTGGGCGTGACCCCGACGACGGTCCGCTCGTGGGAGACGGGCCGCACCGAGCCCCGCGGCCGCAAGCGCGAGGCGTACGCGAAGATCCTGGACCGGCTGGGCTCGCTCGCGGAAGAACCAACGGACACGGAACCGGCACCGCCCGAAGCGGAAGCCACACGGCCGGAACCCGGGCCGGAACCCAGGCACCCCGAACCCGGGCACCTCGAACCCGGGCACCTCGAACCCACGCACCCCGAACCCGACCAGCCCGAGCCTCCCCCGTCCGGCCCCCGGGCCGGGTGGGGCAGGCCGCTGCCGCCCGCCAAGCCGGCCTCCCCCAGCACCCGGCCCAAGCCGGCCGCCAAACGTGCCGTGCGACCACCGATGCTGGTGGCCCGCCACAACCCGCCCCGCAGGGACCAGTTGGCGGCAGCCTTCGCGGCAGCCCGCGAACGGGCCTCGGTAGGCATGTCGGCCCCCGCAGAAACGTCCCGGCAGACGGCACCTGAGCCCCCCTCACCCGCACCCGCACCCGCACCCGCACCCGCCGACTCTCCGGCCCCCACGTCGGCCGACCAGGAGGGCATCGAGGAGGGCATCGAGGAGCACCAGGCAGCTCCCTCCGAACCACCCCTGCCCCCCGACGCCGACGCCGACCCCGACGCCGACGCCGACCCCGACCCCGACGCCACCCCCACCCCACCCCCGACCCCACCCGCCCTGACCCCGGAACAGACCTTCGACGCCCTCTACGCCTACTGCGCCGGCGCCCTCATCCGGCAGGCCTACCTGCTCACCGGCCGCCGCGCACTCGCCCATGAGGCGGTCGAACGGGCCTTCCAGCAGGCCTGGGAACGCTGGCCCGAGGTCGCCACCGACCCGGACCCGGTGGGCTGGGTGCGCGCGGTGGCGCACGAGTACGCGCTCTCTCCCTGGCACCAGTTGCGCCGCGCCCACAAGCACCCCGACCAGCCCCCCGCCTCTCCCGCGGACCGGGCGCTGATGGACGCGATGCTCGATCTGACCCCGGTGCACCGCAGGACCGTGCTGCTGTACGACGGCGTGGGCCTGGACCTGCCCGAGACGGCAGCGGAGACCGAGGCCAGTACGCCGGCCACGGGGCAGCGGCTGCTCAACGCGCACGCCCGGCTCACAGAACGGCTGCCGGAGCTGTCCGCACCGGGGGCCCTGCACCACAGGCTGGGTTCCGTCGTGCCGTCCGTACGGCTGGAGCCGCGGCCGGCGGCGATGGTCCGGACGGCGGGCGAGCACCGCACCCGGCGGTGGACCCGCGCCGTGATCGGGCTGACGGCGGTGATCGCGGCGGCCACGGCCTACACGACCGCGACCGCGCCGAGGGAGTACGTGCCCAAGGAGGCCCCCGGCACGGCCGTATCCGGCGTCCCCCCACACGGCGGCCCCCAGCAGCTCACCGAACAGGACGTGGAACTGCGCCAGAAGCTCCGCTCGGAGCCGGCCCCGGGCCCGGAACGCCTGGTCCCGAGCAGCACCTGACCACCAGCCACCTCCCCCCCCAGCACCGAAAAAACGGCCGCGGCCCGCACCCCGTTCAGGGATGCAGGCCGCGGCCGCGCTCTGCCTCAAGACATCAAGGCATCAAGGCATCGGCACCCATCAGGCGCCGCAGGAATCAGGCACCCGCGAGGATCTCGCGCGCCAGCTTCGCGGTCTCGGTCGGCGTCTTGCCGACCTTGACACCGGCGGCCTCAAGGGCCTCCTTCTTCGCCTGGGCGGTGCCGGAGGAGCCGGAGACGATGGCGCCGGCGTGGCCCATGGTCTTGCCCTCGGGGGCGGTGAAGCCCGCGACGTAACCGACGACCGGCTTGGTGACGTTGGCCTTGATGAAGTCGGCCGCACGCTCCTCGGCGTCGCCGCCGATCTCACCGATCATGACGATCAGCTCGGTCTCCGGGTCGGCCTCGAAGGCCTCCAGGGCGTCGATGTGCGTGGTGCCGATGACCGGGTCGCCACCGATGCCGACGGCGGAGGTGAAGCCGATGTCACGGAGCTCGTACATCATCTGGTAGGTCAGCGTGCCGGACTTCGACACGAGACCGATCTTGCCGGGCTTGGTGATGTCGCCCGGGATGATGCCGGCGTTGGACTGGCCGGGGGTGATCAGGCCGGGGCAGTTCGGGCCGACGATGCGGGTCTTGTTGCCCTTGGCCTTCGCGTACGCCCAGAAGGCGGCGGAGTCGTGCACCGCGATGCCCTCGGTGATCACGACGGCCAGCGGGATCTCGGCGTCGATGGCCTCGACCACGGCGGCCTTGGCGAACGCCGGCGGCACGAAGAGGACGGAGACGTCGGCGCCGGTCTTCTCCATGGCCTCGGCGACGGAGCCGAAGACCGGGACCTCGGTGCCGTCGAAGTCGACGGAGGTGCCGGCCTTGCGCGGGTTCACGCCGCCGACGATGTTGGTGCCGTCACCGAGCATGAGCTTGGTGTGCTTCATGCCGGTGGCACCGGTCATGCCCTGGACGATGACCTTGCTGTCCTTGGTGAGGAAGATAGCCATGGCTTTGTGTTCCCCTCTTCCTTACTTCGCAGCCGCGAGCTCGGCGGCCTTGTCGGCCGCGCCGTCCATGGTGTCCACGCGCTGGACCAGCGGGTGGTTGGCGTCCGACAGGATCTTGCGACCCAGCTCCGCGTTGTTGCCGTCGAGACGGACGACGAGCGGCTTGGTGACCTCTTCGCCCTTCTTCTCCAGCAGGGCGAGGGCCTGGACGATGCCGTTGGCGACCTCGTCGCACGCGGTGATGCCACCGAAGACGTTGACGAAGACCGACTTGACGTCCGGGTCGCCGAGGATGATCTCGAGACCGTTCGCCATCACCTCGGCGGAGGCGCCGCCACCGATGTCGAGGAAGTTGGCGGGCTTGACGCCACCGTGGTTCTCACCGGCGTACGCGACCACGTCGAGGGTGCTCATGACGAGACCCGCGCCGTTGCCGATGATGCCGACCTCGCCGTCGAGCTTGACGTAGTTGAGGCCCTTGGCCTTGGCCGCGGCCTCAAGCGGGTTCGCGGCGGCCTTGTCCACGAGCTCCTCGTGGGACGGCTGACGGAACTCGGCGTTCTCGTCGAGCGAGACCTTGCCGTCGAGGGCGATGACGTCACCGGAGGCGACCTTGGCCAGCGGGTTGACCTCGACGAGGAGCGCGTCCTCGGCGACGAAGGTCTTCCACAGGGTCACGAGGACCTCGGCGACCTTCTCGGCGACCTCGGCCGGGAACTGCCCCTGGGCGACGATCTCGCGGGCCTTCTCGATGGAGACGCCCTCGTTGGCGTCGACCGGGACCTTGGCGAGCTTCTCGGGGGTCGTCGCGGCGACCTCCTCGATGTCCATGCCACCCGCGACCGAGGCCATGGCCAGGAAGGTGCGGTTGGTGCGGTCGAGGAGGTAGGAGACGTAGTACTCCTCGAGGATCTCCGGAGCGGTCTCCGCGATCATCACCTTGTGGACCGTGTGGCCCTTGATGTCCATGCCCAGGATGTCCGTCGCTCGGGCGACGGCCTCGTCCGGGGTGGCGGCCAGCTTGACGCCGCCGGCCTTGCCGCGGCCGCCGACCTTCACCTGCGCCTTGACGACCGACTTGCCGCCCAGTCGCTCGGTCGCCTCGCGCGCCGCCTCAGGCGTGTCGATGACTTCACCGGCCAGCACCGGTACACCGTGCTTGGCGAAGAGGTCCCTCGCCTGGTACTCGAACAGGTCCACGCGCGTCCGTCCCTTGTCTTCAAAGATTTCGCAGTGATCGCGGTTGTCTGCGTGGGCGTGCCGCGAAGGGCAACGTGACGGCGCTGTCACAAGGGAAGCGCACACGGTGACCGTGGACGCGGCATGTCCGTCCGGCAGGTTATCCCCGTGGGACGTAGGTCCCTAAATCGCATGTCACAACAGAGCGGTGATTCGCCTCACAGATCGCCTCACATCTGAGCTGCGACTTCGTGTGATCTCACCATTTACGGTAGGCCGTACCGCGCGCTCGCGCCGCCCGCGGTCGGCCGGCCGGAGGGCGCCCCGGCCACCCTCCGTCACCACGCCCGGCGTTCCGGCGCGTACGGCCCGTCACGGAACGGGCAGCGGCCGCTTCTCGATCGCGGCGGCCATCACCTCAGGGAACAGGTCGGGCGTGCAGGCGAAGGCGGGCGCGCCGAGGGCGGCCAGCGCCGCCGCGTGCTCGTGGTCGTAGGCGGGCGCGCCCTCGTCGGACAGGGCCAGCAGGGTGACGAACTGCGTGCCGGCGGCCTTCATCGCGGCGACGCGCTTGAGCATCTCGTTGCGTATCCCGCCCTCGTAGAGGTCGCTGATGAGGACGACGACGGTGTCCGCGGGCCGGGTGATCTTCGACTGGCAGTAGGCGAGGGCGCGGTTGATGTCGGTGCCGCCGCCGAGCTGGGTGCCGAAGAGGACGTCCACCGGGTCGTCGAGCTGGTCGGTCAGGTCCACCACCGCGGTGTCGAAGACGACGAGCCGGGTGGCGATGGACCGCATGGAGGCGAGGACCGCGCCGAAGACGGACGCGTACACGACGGACGCGGCCATGGAACCTGACTGGTCGATGCAGAGGATCACGTCCTTCTTCACCGACTGCGCCGCCCGGCCGTACCCGACCAGCCGCTCGGGCACGACGGTGCCGTGTTCGGGCAGGTAGTTCTTGAGGTTCGCCCGGATGGTGCGGTCCCAGTCGATGTCCCGGTGGCGGGGCCGGCTGACCCGGGCGGACCGGTCGAGCGCGCCGGTCAGGGTGGCGCGGGTCCGGGTGGCCAGGCGCTTCTCCAACTGCTCGACCACCTTGCGGACCACCGCCCGCGCGGTCTCGCGGGTGGTCTCCGGCATCGCCTTGTTGAGGGAGAGCAGGGTGCCGACGAGGTGGACGTCCGCCTCCACGGCCTCCAGCATCTCCGGCTCCAGGAGCAGGGTGGACAGGCCGAGGCGGTCGATGGCGTCGCGCTGCATCACCTGGACGACCGAGGCGGGGAAGTACGTACGGATGTCCCCGAGCCAGCGGGCCACGGCCGGCGCGGACCCCCCGAGCCCGGCCGAACGGTCGCCGGACCGCTTCCGCCCGCCGCCACCGCCGTAGAGGACACTCAGCGCCGCGTCCATCCCGGCGTCCCGCCCGTCCAGCCGGCACCCCGTCCCGTCCCCGCCCGCGCCGCCGAGCACGAGCCGCCACCGCCGCAACCGCTCCCCGGCGGCATCGCCGCCACCGGACACGCCCGCGGTCCCACCGGCACCGGACGCGTCCGCACCCCCGCCGGTACCGGCACCCGCGCCGGCACCCCGGTCCGGGGCGGTGCCACCTGCAGTGCCCGCCTTGCCGGTGCCACCGGCACTGCCGACGCCACCTGCGCCACCTGCGCGCGGTCTCTCCGCCGCGTCCGGCAGCACGCCCGTCCCCCCGGACCCCGGCAGGGCCGTCACAGCCCCGCCGGCCGGGGCGTCCCCGGCGTTGCCCGCCCCCGCCTGGCCGGCCGCCGGACCCGCGAACCCCGGGGTGCCCGCCCCGGCCATGGCCGCACCCGCGCCCACCGGATTCACCGTCGGCAGTTCGCTCCACAAGCCCGCGTGGTTCTCGGCGTGCTTCATCCGCTCGTCCCCCTCTGGGTCGTCCGCACGTCCTCCGTGCGCCGTCCTGCGTCGTGTTCGTTGCGTGTTTCGCGTTCGTGCTCGTCTTCCGCCGCCTGCTGCGAAGGCAGCCGCCCCGGGTCCGCTGCCCGGGCACCGGGGCGGCGGCCTGCCCGGGCACCGGGGCGGCGGCCTGCCCGGCCACCCCGGCGGACCGTCCGGCCCCCACTCCTCGCCCGCACCCCCGCCGGGCGGTCCCGGCCGCACCCGTCCGGCGGCCCCGCAGGGCCCCGCGTCAGGCCGCGGCTCCCGCCCCCAGCAGCAGCGTGATCAGCGGGACCACCGCGTCGGCGCGGGTCGGGTCGAGGTCAGCGGCGAAGCCCTCGGCGCCCGCTCCGGTGGCGGCCGGGGCCGCGCCCGGGCCGCGGCGTACCAGTTCGCCCAGCGTGCGCCGCACCCCCGGCTCGTACGCGCCGAACGTCCGCCGCAGCAGCGGCAGTACGTTGGTGAACGCGCCCGCCGGTACGGAGGTCAGCCACGCATCGATCAGGCCCAGCAGCCGCTCGTCGTGGACCAGCAGCGTGCCGCCGCCCCCCGCGCCGCCGGCGAAGCCCTCGATCCAGCCCGCGGCGTCGGCCGGCGGCGTGGCCGGAGAGAGCGCCAGGCCCATCAGACGGGCCGTCTCATCCGGCTCCAGCCGCCCCTCGTCCAGCAGCAGCCGTGCCGCCCGGCCGCGGATCACCCCGGGTATCGCGTCGCGCCCCGCGAGCCCCTTCAGCACGGCGGCCCACCGCTCCCGCAGTCCCTCGGTCTCCAGCAGGGCCACCGCGCCGTGCACGGCGTCCACGTGCCCCCGCAGCGCCTCCGCGGCGTCGGCGTCCAGGCCGGCCGCGCAGGCCGGGGGCAGGGCCACGCAGATGCGCTCGGCGAGGCCCGCCGCGACCGTGCCCAGCGCGGCCGTGTCCGTGCCCCGTACGTCGCCGTACCTGAGCGAACGCGCCAGTGCGGGCAGCGCCTTGGCGAGCCCCGCCACGTCGGTGTCGAGCGCGGCGAGATCCGCGAGCACCCGCAGGACGGCCGGCAGCGCCTCGCCGAGCCCGGCCAGCAGGCACCGCTCCGCGAGGGCGGTGACCTCGCCCAGCTCCTGCGCCGCTGTCGCGTCCGCCTCGGCCTTGGCCACGGCGGCGGCCTGCACGGTGGTGCCCCAGATGCCGGCCTCCGCCACCCGCACCGACAGCTCGGGCTCCCAGCGCAGCCGCCAGGTCTCCCGGAACGTGCCCGTGCCGCCCCGCGAGGCCGCCGGCTCGCCCCAGTGGACTCCGAGCAGCCGGAGCCGGTGCAGCAGCAGGCTGCGGGCCGCGTCGGTCTCGCCGCGGAGGTCCAGCTCCAGCTCGCGGTCGCGCGCCTCGGGCTTGAGCCGCAGCGTGCGCTGGCGCTTGGTCAGGTCCCGCTGGAGGGGCACCACGGGCGCGCTGTCCGGGACCTCGCCCAGCGCGTCGCCGACGACCAGCCGGTCCTCGATCAGCGCGAGCGGGACGTCCGAGCCCTCGCACATCACCGCGCGCACCGCGTCCATGGTCTCGGAGAGCCCCGGCAGCGGCCGGTCCCGCACGGCGGCGAGCGTCCCGGCCAGCCGCACCGCCTCGATGACGTGCGCCGAGGAGACCTGCCTGTCCTCCGCGCGCAGCAGCCCCGCGACCCTCGTCAGCCAGCGCTCCACCGGCCGGTCCGGTGCCGCGAAGAGGTGTCCGTACCAGCCCGGGGAGGCGATCCCCGCGCCGTACCCGGAGGAGCGGGCGAGCCTGCGGTGCGTCCACGGGACCCAGGCCAGCTCGACCTTGGCCTTGGGCAGCCCGGTGAGCAGCGCCCGGTCGGCCGTGGCCGTGGTCTTCGCGCGCAGCGCGGGGACGTGCCACGCGCCGCAGACGACGGCGTAGTCGTCGCCGAACTCGCGGCGGGCGGCCCGCATCCGCTGGCGCATGTACGCCTCGCGGACCAGGTCGCGCCGGTCGCCGCCGTGGCCGTACTCCTCGCGCAGGGCGGCCATGGCGTCGCCCACGGCCTCGAAGGCGGCGAGCCCGGCGCCGGTGCGGTGCTCGACGGCGTCCTCCCACCAGCGCTCGGGGTCGTCGTAACCGGCGGCGTCGGCGAGCACGGCGAGCGGGTCCAGCCGCAGGGCCGCCCCTTCGGCCTCCGCCCCCTCGGCCCCCGCCTCCTCCGGATCGGGGCCCGAGCCCCCGTCCGGCCGGGCGGCCAGCGTGTGGGCGGCGGGCAGGTCGATGAAGCGGACCGGCACGCCGACGTCCAGGGCCCAGCGGATGGCGACCCACTCGGGCGAGAACTCGGCCAGCGGCCAGAACGCGGCCCGGGCGGGGTCGTCCACGACGTGGGCGAGCAGCGCGACGGGGGGACGCATCCCGGGGTCGGCGGCCAGCGGCAGCAGGTCGTCGGCCTCGGGCGGGCCCTCGATCAGCACGGCCGCGGGCCGTACGGCGTCCAGCGCGGCCCGCACCGCCCGGGCCGAACCGGGACCGTGGTGCCGCACCCCCAGCAGGGCGGGCCCGGTCATACGGTCACCTCCCGGCAGGCGCGGTAGAAGTCCTTCCAGCCCTCGCGCTCGCGGACGACCGCCTCCAGGTACTCCTGCCAGACGACCTTGTCGGCCGCCGGGTCGCGGACGACGGCGCCGAGGATGCCGGCGGCCACGTCCGAGGGGCGCAGCACGCCGTCCCCGAAGTGGGCGGCCAGCGCGAGGCCGTTGGTGACGACGGAGATCGCCTCGGCGGTGGACAGGGTGCCGCTGGGGGTCTTGACCTTGGTGCGGCCGTCGGCGGTGACGCCGTCCCGCAGCTCGCGGAAGACGGTGACGACGCGCCGGATCTCGTCGATGCCGTCGGGCCCCGTGGGGAGGTCGAGCGAGCGCCCCATCTGGTCCACCCGGCGGGCGACGATGTCGACCTCGGCCTCGGGGGTGGCGGGCAGCGGCAGCACGACGGTGTTGAAGCGGCGGCGCAGCGCGCTGGACAGCTCGTTGACCCCGCGGTCGCGGTCGTTGGCGGTGGCGATGAGGTTGAACCCGCGTACGGCCTGCACCTCTTCGCCGAGTTCGGGGATGGGCAGGGTCTTCTCGGACAGGACGGTGATGAGGGTGTCCTGGACGTCGGCGGGGATGCGGGTCAGCTCCTCGACGCGCGCGGTCATGCCCTCGGCCATGGCCCGCATGACGGGGCTGGGCACGAGTGCCTCGCGGCTGGGGCCGTGGGCGAGGAGCCGGGCGTAGTTCCAGCCGTACCTGATGGCCTCCTCGGGGGTGCCCGCCGTGCCCTGTACGAGCAGGGTGGAGTCGCCGCTGACGGCGGCCGCGAGGTGTTCCGACACCCAGGTCTTGGCCGTGCCGGGCACGCCGAGGAGCAGCAGGGCCCGGTCGGTGGCCAGGGTGGTGACGGCGACCTCGACGGTGCGGCGCGGTCCGACGTACTTGGGTGTGATGACCGTGCCGTCGGGCAGCGTGCCGCCGAGCAGGTACGTGGCGACGGCCCACGGGGACAGCTTCCAGCGGGCCGGCCGGGCCCGGTCGTCGGCGGCCGCGAGGGCCTTCAGTTCCGCCGCGAAGGCGTCCTCGGCATGCGGTCGCAGCGCCTGTGCGCCGGTGCTGTTCTCGGGCGTGGTCATGGCTTCCCCCTCCAAGTCGTGCCGTGTGGTTTCCACGGTGCACCACCCCACTGACAACACCCTTCGTTCCAGGCGTCGTTGCAGGTCAGGGCGATTGTCAGTGGCCGGGCCTACGGTCGTTGGCATGACTCAGCAGGGGGTGCGCTGGACGTCGGAACAGGTGCTGTCTCTGGCTCCTGACGAGGCGTCGCGCAAGGCGGGAAGCAGGCTCGGCGGAGCGGGGCCGTGGTCAGAGACCGGAGGTTCCGCTTCCGGTGCCGTCTGGGGGCAGTTCAAGGGCAGCGGCAGCAGGCCGTACCGCACGGTGGTGGACCTGACCGGGCCCGCGTACTCGTGCTCGTGCCCGAGCCGGAAGTTCCCGTGCAAGCACGCGATCGGGCTGCTGCTGCTCTGGGCGGCGGACGGGGACGCCGTGCCGGAGGCGGCAGAGGCACCGGACTGGGCGGGCGAGTGGCTCGGGGCGCGCGCGGAGCGGGCGGCGAAGCGGAAGGAGGGCGACGCGGGGGACGGGCCGGCCGATCCGGAGGCGGCCAGGCGACGGGCCGCGCGGCGTGCGGAGCGGATCGGGGCGGGCGTCGCGGAGCTGGAGCAGCGGCTCGCCGACCTGCTGCGGGGCGGCCTGGCCGGCCAGGAACGGGCGGGGTACGCGCTGTGGGAGGAGACGGCGGCCCGCATGGTGGACGCGCAGGCTCCCGGGCTGGCGGCACGGGTGCGGGAGTTGGGCACGGTGCCGGCGTCCGGGCCGGGTTGGCCGGTGCGGATGCTGGAGGAGTGCGCGCTGCTGCACCTGCTGGACCGGGCCTGGATGGGGGTGTCCGCGCTGCCGGAGCCACTGGCGGCCACGGTGCGGACGCGCGTGGGGCTGCCGGGGGTCGCGACGGGCCCGGTGGTGCGGGACCGGTGGCAGGTGCTGTCCCAGTACGACTCGGTCTCGCCGGACGGGCGGCTGACGACCCGGCGCGTGTGGCTGCGGGGGGTGGCTTCGGGGCGGGCCGCGATGGTGCTGGACTTCGGCCCGGCGGGCCGGCCACCGCGGCTGTCGCTGCCCGTGGGGCTGGTGCTGGACGCGGAGGCGACGTACCACGCGGGGGCGGGGCAGCTCCGCGTGGACCTGGGCGAGCGGTCCGGCGCGCCGGTGGCGGATGCGGGGGCACCGCCGGGGGTGAGCACGGGGGCGGCGCTCGACCTGTACGGCGCGGCGCTGCGCGAGGACCCGTGGCTGGACGCCTGGCCGGTGGTGCTGGCGGGGGTCATACCCGTGCCGGGCGAGCCCGCCTGGCAACTGGCCGACAGGGACGGGGAATCGGCGCTGCCGCTGAGCCGGGACGTGCGCTCGCGGACCGGGCAGTGGCAACTGGCGGCGCTGTCGGGGGGCGGGCCGCTGACGGTGTTCGGAGAGTGCGGGCACCAGGGCTTCACACCGCTGACGGCGTGGACGCCGGGTTCGGCCGACGCCGTGGCGCTGGTGTGAGGGGCTCCCGCCCCGGCCCGGAGGAGGGGGCCGGACCGGGGCGGGGCCGGGGGCGGACTGATACGCAGGGACGACGAGGGGAGGACGCGATGGCGGCGGACGCGGTCGTGGACGGGTGGCGGGCGACGGACTGGGAGGGCCTGGTCACCGCGGCGCTGCTGGGCACCGAGCGCAGGCGCGAGGGGGCCGGCGGGGGCTCGCCCGAGGGGCTGCTGGACGCGGCGGCCCTGCAGACGGTGCGACGCAGGGCGGGGCTGCGGCCCGCGCCGGCCCGGCCGCGGCCGGAGCCCGCGGCCGAGGATCCGCGGCCGGAGCTGCCGGAGGCCGCGCGACGGCGGCTGGGGCAGCTGCTGGCGGGCCGGACGGGCGGGGGCGGTGCCGGGCGGGGAGTGCTGCCGGACCTGACGGAGCTGCTGCCGCAGTGGCTCGCGACGGCGAACGCGCGGGGCTATCAGGCCCCGGCGGCGCTGCTGCCGGCGCTGCTGGACGCGGCGCGGGCCCGTACGGACCTGCGGCCGGCGGCGCTGGAGCTGGCGGGCGCGCGGGGTCGGTGGCTGGCCCGGCTGAACTCCGACTGGCGGTTCGCGCTGCGCAGCGGGGCGGGCGGCACCGGGCTGCCGGAGCCGTCGGACGCGGCGGCGGTGGCGCAGCTGTGGGAGGAGGGGCTGTTCGCGGAGCGCGTGGCGCTGCTGGCGTCGGTACGGGCTTACGACGCGGCGGCGGCGCGGGAGCTGCTGGAGACGACGTGGGGGGCCGAGCGGGCCGAGGACCGGCTGATGTTCCTGGACTCGCTGCGGGCGGGTCTTTCGGATGCGGACGAGCCTTTCCTTGAGCGGGCGTTGGGCGACCGCAGCCGGAACGTCCGGGCCACGGCCGCGGAGCTGCTGTCCGCGCTGCCGCGGTCGGCGCTGGCCGCGCGGATGGCGGAGCGGGCGCTGGCCTGCGTGGGGCCCGAGGGGGTGTCGGCGCCGACGGAGTGCGATGCGGGGATGCGGAGGGACGGCGTGGTGGAGCGTCCTCCGGCGGGGCGCGGGGAGCGGTCCTGGTGGTTGGGGCAGCTGGTCGAGGCGGCGCCGCTGGACTGCTGGCGCGAGCGGTTCGGGGGGCTGGGCCCGGCGGAGATCGTGGCGCTGCCGATAGCCGACGGCTGGGCCGAGGACGTACACGCGGCGTGGTGCCGGGCTGCGGTGCGGCAGCGGGACGCCGACTGGTCCCGGGCGCTGCTGGGCTCCCCCGCGGCGCCGCCCGCGGCCGGTCCTGGCACCGCGTCGCTGGCGGAGCGGGCGAAGCTGCTGGAGGCGCTGCCGGGCGGGGAACGCGCCGGGTGGGTGGCCGAGTTCGTGGCGGCCCACGGGCTCTCGGAGGCGTTCCAGCTGCTGGGGGTGTGCGCGGTGCCATGGGCCCCGCCGCTGGGGCGGGCGGTGGTGGACGCGCTGGACATCGCCCGGGACGCGGGGAGTTACCCGTGGAGCTTCAGCGGGGTGATGGGCCTGGCGGAGCGCTGCCTGGACCCGGCGGAGGCGGTGCGCCTGGAGGCGCTGACGGCGGCTCCGGAGGAGCCGGACGGCACGGCCCCCGGCGCCGGCGGCTACTGGACCGAAGCCTTCCAGCGCCTCGTCTCGACCCTGCGGCTCCGCGCCACGATGCTGACCGAACTCTCTTGACCCCACCCCCGAAGCGCGCCCTACCCGCCACACACGGCAACGCGCCCGCCGGGACCGGTTCGTCGCAGCAGGGGCTCACGCCCCCGGGTCAGCACCCGCGCGGCGCGGGGGACGGGCCGGCGTGGCCTCCGCCCGGGCGGCCGCCCTCGCGTCGCCCGTGCGCTCGCGGCCCTGGGCCCGTACGCGCGCCGCGCGGCGAGTGGCTCGCCCGGCCCAAGCCACGCCGTGCCGTTCCGGCGAAGGTCGCGGCAGGCCCGGGTCCCGAGCCCGCCGCGTCCACGGCTACGGCTACGGCGGTCTCACGTCGAGGGGCCGCACCCACGATCGGGAGCCACACGGCATCGGGGTGCCGGCGGGCCGGCGCGTTCCGGCCGGCGGGGACGCCCGGGACAGCCCGGTGTTTCCCGGCCGGGGCCGCGCCACGGCCCGGCTCGGCTCGGCTCGGCTCGGCTCGGCTCGGCTCGGCTCGGCTCGGCTCGGCTCGGCTCGGCTCGGCTCGGCTCGGCGTGAACCCCGGACCGCCCGGGAGGGGTTACGCCTCGGCCGGGTGGCGGACGTTCGCGCGAACCCAGTCGACGATCGACGTCGTGGTGGCGCCCGGCGTGAAGATCTCGGCCACGCCCTTCGCCTTCAGCGGCGGAATGTCGGCCTCCGGGATGATGCCGCCGCCGAAGACCAGGATGTCCTCCGCGTCGCGCTCCTTGAGCAGGTCGATCACCTTCACGAAGAGCGTGTTGTGCGCGCCGGACAGGATCGACAGGCCGATCGCGTCCGCATCCTCCTGGATCGCGGTGTCGACGATCTGCTCGGGGGTCTGGTGGAGACCCGTGTAGATGACCTCCATGCCCGCGTCACGGAGCGCACGGGCGATCACCTTCGCGCCGCGGTCGTGGCCGTCGAGACCCGGCTTGGCCACCACCACACGGATCGGACCGGTCACACCCATCACTGCCTCCATGCCGACTGCGCTGTCGAAGTAAACGAACGTTAAGGACAGCATCCCGCACGCCACCGTTTCGCGGCACTCCCCGAGGGGGAAATCACACGGTGGGACACGATCGCAAGGGGAGCCGCGACGAGGTCGCCACGCCACCGTGCCGTCAGCCGCGCGGCGCGGTGGCGCGGCATGCCGATGCCGAACTCCGGAGATCATTTCGGGAGGTCGGCCATGGGCCTGTCACACAAGCTGCCGACGACCGCGCTCCGTGCCACCGTGCTGGAACTGGCCATCCTCGCCGCCCACCTGCTGGTGTACCCGACGGGCGTGCTCGCGGAGCGCCGACCCGCCGCACCCCGGCCCCCGCACCCGGACGAGGTCTCGTTGCGCGGCACGCCGCGCCCGCCGGTGGTCCTGCTGCACGGCTTCACGGACAACCGATCCGTCTTCCTCCTGCTGCGCCGCGTCCTCGCGGAGGGCGGCCGCCACCACGTCGAGACGCTGAACTACTCCCCGCTCACCACCGACCTCCGCGCCGCCGCCCGCCGGCTGGCCAGGCAGGTCGAGGAAGTGCTCGTCCACACCGGGCAGGACCGCGTGGACCTGGTCGGCCACAGCCTCGGCGGCCTGGTCGCGCGGTACTACGTCCAGCGGCTCGGCGGCGACGCACGGGTCCGCGCGGTGGTCACCCTGGGCACTCCGCACCACGGCACCCGGATCGCACCCCTGATGGACGCCCACCCGCTGGTGCGTCAGATGCGCCCGGACTCCGCGCTCCTCACGGAGCTTGCGGCCCCGGCCCCCGGCTGCCAGACCCGGTTCGCCTCCTTCTGGACCGATCTGGACCAGTTGATGGTGCCGGTGACGACCGCCCGCCTCGACCACCCCGACCTGATCACCGAGAACATCCAGGTCACCGGCATCGGCCACCTCGCCCTGCCGGCACACCCCGCCGTGGCGGCGCACGTCCGCCGGATCCTGTCCGGCGACGCGCCCGGGACGCTCCTGGAGCCGGGGGCTGCGTCCGGTTCGATCTCGGTCGCCTGATTCCCCCCGCACACCCGGGACCATCCGGCGCTTTTCGGCCAACACCCAGCAAAAATCGTTCGAACGTGATTCGAACCTCAGGCCAAGCCTCGACTTCGGGTCGGCCGAAAGGCGGCTGAATGCCCGGTTCCTGAATGCCCAAAACCTGCCGAAGATTGTCGATGCCTGTAACCGCCGGGTACAGTCACGCCACTGCTCTCCTCCGGGGAACCTCTCACCTCCCCGGCCACCCAGGCCCCCACCGCCGAGGCGAAAGAGAAGTTGGTGAACGACCGCCCATCGTCGGGCCACTACCCGCATGCCGGGTACGACGGCCTTTCCACCAGCACCTTCGCCGGTGACCCGCTCTTCGGGTCCCTCGACAGCGGCTACGGAACGCAGCAGGCGGCCTACCCCTCGTACGAGTACGACCCCTACGCGGCGTACGGCACGCAGCAGCCCCACGAGGCCTACGGCACCCAGGACACGGCCTACGCGACCGGCTACGACGCCGGGCAGTCGGGCCACTACGACGCCACCGCCTGGACCTCGCAGGAGAACCACCTCGGCGCCATCCCGGCGCAGCTGACCCCGGACGACGCCACCGGCCAGTGGGCCGCGAACGCCTGGCAGACCGCGCACCAGCAGCAGCCCGAACCGTTCGCGTACGACCCCTCGGGCCAGCACTCCGGCCACTGGGCGACGCCGGGCTCCGAGACCGGCGCGTACGACGCCACCGCCTGGAACGGCGGCTACGAGCCCGCGTACGACACGACGACGGCCGCCTACGACACGGCCGCGACGGCCTACGACACGTCGGCCGACCCGTACGCGCAGCAGCAGTACCCGGAGCACCAGCCCACCCCGCAGTACGACGCCACGCAGACCTACGTCGACCTCTCCGCGTACTCCGAGTACTCCGAGCCGACGCCGGCCGCACCGCCCGCCCCCGAGTCCGAGGGCCCCGCGGTCGAGGGCCCGTCCGCCGACCAGGTCGCCTTCGCGGCCGCCGCCACGATGGTCGGCGAGATCGAGCTGGACTTCGACTTCGAGGCGGAGGACGCGGCCCCCGAGGCCGCGGACACCACTCCCGAGATCCTCACCCCCGCGCCCCGCGCCGCCCGCCGCACGGCCGCCGCCCAGAACGGCGGCCGGGGCCGCCGCCGCACCCCCGCCAAGCGCTCCGCGCTGCTGACCGTCGCCGTGCCGTCGGCCTGTGTCATGGGCGTGGCCGGCGTCGCCGCCGCCTCGGTCGGCGGGCTGACGGGCCAGGCCCCCGTCGAGGAGGCCAAGACCCTCTCCGCGCCCGACCCGGCCTCGGTCAAGCCGGTCGCCGCCAACAGCAAGCTCGACACCCAGCTCGCCGCGCTCAGCGCCGACGCGGGTGACTTCGCGGACCGCGCGAGCCGCACACAGGAACGTATCGACCTGCGCGAACGCGCCGAGCAGGAGCGCAAGAAGCGCGCGGAGGAGGCGGCCCGCAAGGAGGCGCTGCGCCCCAAGTTCGCGCTCCCGGTGGCCCGGCACGGCCTGAGCGCCATGTACGGCCAGTCCGGCGTCAACTGGATGTCGCTGCACACCGGCATCGACTTCCCGGTCTCGTACGGCACCCCGGTCATGGCCGCCACCGACGGCACCGTGCGCACCCAGTGGAACAGCGCCTACGGCAACATGGCCATAGTCACCGCCCCCGACGGCACCGAGACCTGGTACTGCCACCTGAGCAGCACGCGCTTCCGGTCCGGCACCGTCAAGGCCGGTGACGTCATCGCGTACTCGGGCAACTCCGGCAACTCCACCGGCCCGCACCTCCACTTCGAGGTGCGTCCGGGCGGCGGCGCGTCGATCAACCCGCTGACGTGGCTGCGCAGCCACGGTCTCGACCCGACGTAGGACGGACCGCCGACCCCACGGACCGCCGACCGCAGGGTTCGCCGACCGCATGGTTCACGACCTCAATGGGGGAGGGCCCGGGCTTCCCAGCCCGGGCCCTCCCCCGTTTCCGCGTCCTGCGCGTCAGAGCTTCTGCACCGGCGCGTACCGCAGCAGCAGCCGCTTGGGCTTGGCGTCCCCGAAGTCGATGGTGGCCTGCGCGTCCGCGCCCGCCCCCTTGACCTCCATGACCGTGCCCAGCCCGAACTGGTCGTGGGTGACCCGGTCCCCCACCGACAGCGAGATCACCGGCTTGTCGGCGGCCCGGCGCGTGGCGAAGCCGGAGGGCCCGGCCTTGGTCCGCGAGCTGGACAGGAAGGCCTCCGGCGAGGTCCCGAAAGAGCCTCGGCCGCCGCGCGAGCCCAGCCCCGACACGGGACCGGCCGGCTTCTGCGCGCCGGTGCGCTTCCACTCCAGGTACTTCTCCGGGATCTCCTCCAGGAAGCGCGAGGGCGGGTTGTACGAGGGCGTGCCCCACGCACTGCGCATCGACGAGCGCGTGAGGTACAGCCGCTCGCGAGCGCGGGTGATGCCGACGTACGCCAGCCGCCGCTCCTCCTCCAGCTCCTTGACCTGGCCGAGGGCCCGCATGTGCGGGAACACGCCGTCCTCCATGCCGGTCAGGAAGACCACGGGGAACTCCAGGCCCTTGGCGGTGTGCAGCGTCATCAGCGTGATGACGCCGCTGCCCTCCTCGTCCTCGTCGGGGATCTGGTCGGAGTCGGCGACCAGGGCAACCTGCTCCAGGAACTCGGCCAGGGTCCCGGTCGTCGTCCCACCGGCCGCGGCGCCGTCCGCTTCCGCCGCCTCCGCGGCCGCCCCGCGCTCCTGCTCGAACTCCAGCGCCACGGCCGCGAGTTCCTGGAGGTTCTCGATCCGGGTCTCGTCCTGCGGGTCGGTGGAGGCCTGCAGCTCGGCGAGGTAGCCCGTACGCTCCAGGACCGCCTCCAGCACCGTGGCCGGGCCCGCGCCGGACTCGACGATGGTGCGCAGCTCCTCCATCAGCACGTTGAAGCGCTTGACGGCGTTGGCCGAGCGCGCGGCCATGCCGTACGCCTCGTCCACGCGCCGCAGGGCCTGCGGGAAGGTGATCCGCTCACGGTGGGCGAGGGCGTCGATCATCGCCTCGGCGCGCTCGCCGATGCCGCGCTTGGGGACGTTCAGGATCCGGCGGAGCGGGACGTTGTCCTCGGGGTTGGCGAGGACCCGCAGGTAGGCCAGGATGTCCCGGACCTCCTTGCGCTCGTAGAACCGCACGCCGCCGACGACCTTGTACGGCAGGCCGACCCGGATGAAGATCTCCTCGAACACACGGGACTGGGCGTTGGTGCGGTAGAAGACCGCCACGTCGCCGGCCTTCGCGTGGCCCGCGTCCGTGAGGCGGTCGATCTCGTCCGCGACGAACTGCGCCTCGTCGTGCTCGGTGTCCGCGACGTAGCCCGTGATGCCCGCGCCGGTGCCTGCGTCGGTCCACAGGTTCTTCGGGCGGCGGTTCTCGTTCCGCTCGATGACCGCGTTGGCCGCGGAGAGGATCGTCTGTGTGGAGCGGTAGTTCTGCTCCAGCAGGATCGTCGTGGCCTCGGGGTAGTCCTCCTCGAACTGAAGGATGTTGCGGATGGTCGCGCCGCGGAAGGCGTAGATGGACTGGTCCGCGTCACCCACCACGCACAGCTCGGCCGGGGGCAGGTCGTCGTAGCCCGCGCCGACCAGTTCGCGTACGAGCGTGTACTGGGCGTGGTTGGTGTCCTGGTACTCGTCGACCAGGACGTGCCGGAAGCGGCGTCGGTAGTGCTCGGCCACGTCCGGGAAGGCCTGGAGGAGGTGGACCGTGGTCATGATGATGTCGTCGAAGTCCAGGGCGTTGGCCTCGCGCAGCCGGGCCTGGTACATCGCGTAGGCCTGGGCAAGGGTCTTCTCGAACCCTCCCCCAGACTCCGTCTGGGAGGTGCCCCCGGCCACCTGGTCGGCGAAGGCTTCCTCGTCGATCAGCTCGTTCTTGAGGTTCGAGATCTTGGCGTTGAAGGACTTCGGCGGGAACTTCTTCGGGTCCAGGTCCAGGTCGCGGCAGACCAAGGCCATCAGGCGCTTGGAGTCGGCCGCGTCGTAGATCGAGAAGGACGAGGTGAAGCCGAGCCGCTTGGACTCGCGGCGCAGGATGCGGACGCAGGCGCTGTGGAAGGTGGACACCCACATCGCGTTGGCCCGCGGGCCGACCAGGCCCTCGACGCGCTCCTTCATCTCACCGGCGGCCTTGTTGGTGAAGGTGATCGCGAGGATCTGGCCGGGGTGGACGTTGCGCGCGGCCAGCAGGTGGCCGATCCGGTGGGTGAGCACGCGCGTCTTGCCGGAGCCGGCGCCGGCGACGATGAGCAGGGGCGATCCCGCGTGCACGACGGCGGCGCGCTGCTGTTCGTTCAGCCCGTCGAGCAGCGCGGCCGGGTCGATGACCGGCTTGGGTGCGCCGTCGCGGTAGTACGCGTCGCCGGTCATGGGCACGTCGAACTTCCCGCCGAACAGGTCGTCCGCGGGCTCCTCCGGGCCGTATTCCTCGGGGGGCGGCGGGGGCTCCTCGCCGGAGGGGCTCAGGTCCGCCAGGAAGCTGTCGTCAAAGAGGCTGCTCATCGCCTTCCGAGTCTAGGGGCCCGCACCGACAGCGTGGCCCGTGTTCCGGGAGGGGAGACGCGTCACACACGGACGGCGACGGTGCGGGGCGGTTGCGTGACCCTCCGCGCGGACCCTTCCCAGCCGTCCCGCCCGGCGCTAGCGTGCTCCGCCAAGTCGCCCCGGAAGGACGTGCCGGCCGTGTCCCACCGCAAGCCGCACACCCCGATACGCACCACCGCCCCCGCCCTCGGCGCCTCTGCCGCCCTGGCTTCGCTGGGCCTGCTGTCCCAGACCGCCGCGGCGGCGCCCGCGGTGCCGGGGCCGCGCCCGTCGGTGGAGGAGGTGCGGCAGCAGGTGGACGGGCTGTACCGGCAGGCGGGCGCGGCGACGCAGCGCTACGACGCCGCGAAGGAGCGTACGGACGCCCAGCGGGCCGCGGCGGACGCCGTGATGGAGCGGGTGGCCCGGAACGCGCAGCGGCTCAACGAGGCCCGGCGCCGGCTCGGCAGCCTCGCGGCCGCCCGGTACCGCAGCGGCGGCCTGGGCGGTACGGCCACGCTGCTGCTGGCCGACGACCCGCAGGCGTACTTCGCGCAGCAGCACGTACTGGCCCGGCTCGGCGGCGAGGAGCGTGACGCCCTCGCGGGTCTCGCCACCCGGCAGGCGGCGGCCTCGCGGGAGCGTGCCGAGGCGGCGGAACGGCTCGCGGAGCTGAGCGCTTCCCAGACCGAGCTGCGGCGGCGCAAGGCGGAGGTGCAGGCGAAACTGTCCGCGGCGCGCGGGCTGCTGGCCCGGCTGACGGCCGAGGAGCGGGCCCGGCTCGCGGAGCTGGAGCGGGCGGAGGAGGCCCGGCGGCGGGCGGACACGCGGCGCGAGGCGGCGCGGCGCGAGGCGGCGGCGCAGCGGGAGCGGCGGGACCCGGGCACCCCGGCACCCACGCCCTCGACGCGCGGGGCGCGAGCGGTCGCCTTCGCACGGGCGCAGCTGGGCAAGCCGTACGTGTGGGGGGCGACCGGCCCGACCTCGTACGACTGCTCCGGGCTGACCCAGGCCGCCTGGCGGGCGTCCGGCGTGGACCTGCCGCGCACCACCTGGGAGCAGGCCGAGGCGGGACCCCGGATCGCGACGGCGGACCTGGTCCCGGGCGACCTGGTCTTCTTCTACGACGACATCTCGCACGTGGGGCTGTACATCGGGGGCGGCCGAATGATCCACGCGCCGCGCCCCGGCGCGTACGTCCGCGAGGACTCGATCCACTACCAGCCGATGTACGGCAGGGTCCGGCCCTTCTGAGGGCGGCGGCCCTCCTCATCGCCGACGGCGAGGGGCATCTCCCGCCACGTGCGGACGCCGGTCCGGCACCGTCGCGCCCGGCACCGTCGCGCCCGGCGGGGGCGTGCTCAGGTCCAGAGGACGGCGATGAAGACGTTGGCCAGGGTCAGGCCGCCGACGGCGCCGAACATGCCCTTCGGCACGCTCTCCTCGTCCCGCTTGACGTAGACCAGCGCGAGGATGACGAACAGGATCGCCAGCTTCACACCGATCTTGATGTTGTTGAGGCTGTGGTCCTGCATCTCGTTGAAGCCGACCAGGGCCACGCCCGTCACCAGCATCGTCAGCGCGCCGTGCAGCATCGCGGGGACGAACCTGGCCGTGCCGGCGCCCATCGCCTTCATCTGGGTGAGGAACCCGCCCAGCAGCGAGGCGATGCCGACGATGTGGAGCCCGACGAAGACATTGGTGAGTACGTCCATGCGGCGAGCCTACGGTCCGGGCGATTCCGGGCCCGCGCAGGGGTCGGTTCCGTCAGTTCCGGTCATCCACCCCTAGGACTGGATCACTTCCGGTCAACTCGTCATCCGGCCGTTACCTGGAGGTTTAGCGTCCTCCCCCAAGAAGCCGTGCCCCTCGGGGCGCCGCGCCTACGGAAGGACGTGAATGCCCTCGTGGCCAGCCATCGAAAGCCCAGGCAGCGCCCGCTGACCGGCGGCACCGTACGGACCGCCGCCACCCTCGCCCTCGCGGGCGCTGCGACCGCCACCCTGTTCGACGGCTCCTCACAGGCGGAGCCCGGCCTCACTCCGGCCCAGGTCAAGGCCAAGGTGGACCGCCTGTACGAGGAGGCCGAAGCGGCCACCGAGCAGTACAACGGGGCGAGGGAGAAGACCGGCAGGGCCCAGCGTTCGCTCGACGCGCTGCGCGACGAGGCCGCCCGGAAGACGGCGAAGCTCAACACGGCGCGGAACGCCCTCGGTTCGCTCGCCGCCTCGCAGTACCGCAGCGGAAGCCTCGGCCCGGCCATGCAGCTGGCCCTCGCGGACGACCCCGAGGAGTACCTGGCCAGGGCCGCGCTGATCGAGCGCGCGGGCGACCGGAACGCCGCCGAGATCGCCGCCGTGCGCCGTCAGGTGCACGAGGTGCGCGCCCTCCAGGACAAGGCCGCCGCCACGCTGGCCGACCTCCGCACCCAGCAGACCCGGCTCGCCCGCCACAAGGCCACCGTCGAGGGCAAACTGGCCGAGGCCAAGCGACTGCTGAACCGGCTCACCGCCGAGCAGCGCGCCCGGATCGAGGCCGAGGACGGCCACGGCGGCGGCTCGGCCGATCCGGCGGCCCGTGCGGCCCGTTCGGCCGGCCGGACCGTGGCGCCGCCCCCGGCCAAGGCGGTCGCGGCGCCCAGCTCGCGCGCCGCCCAGGCGGTGGCCTTCGCGTACGGGGCGATCGGCAAGCCGTACGTGTGGGGGGCGACCGGCCCGAACGCGTACGACTGCTCCGGGCTGACCCAGGCCGCCTGGCGGTCGGCCGGGGTGACGCTGCCCAGGACGACGTACACGCAGATCAATACGGGGAGCCGGATCTCGCGCAGCCAACTCGCCCCTGGTGACCTGGTGTTCTTCTACTCCGGGGTGAGCCATGTGGGGTTGTACATCGGCGGCGGCAAGATGATCCACGCCCCGCGCCCGGGCAGCACCGTGCGGGTGGCGTCGATCGACGACATGCCCTGGGCGGGGGCGGCCCGGCCCGTCTGACGGGCCGGGCCGGGCGCCCCTCCCCGCGGGGCGCTACTTCGCCTCGACGGTCTCGCTGACGGTCCGCTTGGCCAGCTCGTCGAGCAGGGCGCCGAGTTCGTCGGCGAGGCCGTCGGGGGCGGTGAAGGCGCCCCCGACGACGTGCTCGTGGATGGCGGGCACGGCGATCCGGCGGCCGGCCGGCTTGAGGCCGAGGTTGCCGAGGACCGGAAGGATCATCTCGACGGCCGGGGTGCCGCCGGTGGGGCCGGCGGTGTAGCTGACGAGGCCGACCGGCTTGCCCTGCCACTCCGCGTAGAGGTGGTCGAGGGCGTTCTTCAGGGGCGCGGTGAAGCCGCCGTTGTACATCGGCATGACGAAGACGAAGGCGTCGGCCGCGCCGGCTACGGCGCTCCAGTCGCGGGTGCGCTCGTGGTGGTAGATGCCCGTGGAGGCGTACTCGGGCTCGTCGAGGAGCGGCAGGGCCAGCTCGCCGAGATCCGTGAACTCCACCTGGAAGCCGGCGTGGGCGCGGGCGGTGTCGGCGATCCAGCGGGCGAACGGGCGGCCGTTGGAGGTGGTGCGGGTGCTGGCGGACAGAACGAGCAGGCGCGGCATGGGAGCCCTCCGGGTGCAGAAGATTGTTGACGTGTCACCAACTGATCGAGCCCATGGAATCCCGAACTTGATGACATGTCAACTAGATAGGTGACACGTCACCTACTGGGCTAGAGTGAAAGCATGACCGAATCCGCCTCCCCCGAGCCCCGCTGGCTGACCAGCCGGGAGCAGGACGCGTGGTACGCGTGGCGGCGGATGTTTCCCCTGGTCAACGCGGAGATCTCGCGCGATCTCGGCACGGACAGCAACCTCTCCGAGCCGGATTACGACGTACTGTCCGTGCTCAGCGGGACCGACGGCACCCGGATGCGGATCACGGCGCTGGCCGAACTCATGCAGTGGTCGCGGAGCCGGCTGTCCCACCACCTCACCCGGATGGAGCAGCGCGGGCTGGTCCGCCGTGAGGAGGTCGCGGGGGACGGGCGGGGCGCCGAGGTGGTGCTGACCGATGCCGGCCTGGCCACCATCCGGGAGGCGGCGCCGCTGCACGTCGCCTCGGTCCGGCGCCACCTGATCGACCTGCTCACCCCCGAGGAACTGGACGCGCTGGCCGGCATCGGCGAGAACATCGCGCGGCGCCTGGGGGTGCGGAGGAAGTCCTGAGGCCCGGGCCGGGCCTCCCGGTCAGACCAGCCGGCGGGCGGTGGCCCAGCGGGTCAACTCGTGCCGGTTGGAGAGCTGGAGCTTGCGCAGCACCGCGGAGACGTGCGACTCGACCGTCTTGACCGAGATGAACAGCTGCTTGGCGATCTCCTTGTACGCGTACCCGCGCGCGATCAGCCTGAGCACCTCGCGCTCCCGTTGCGTCAGCCGGTCGAGGTCCTCGTCCACCGGCGGCGCGTCCGTCGAGGCGAAGGCGTCCAGCACGAAGCCCGCCAGGCGGGGCGAGAACACAGCGTCCCCGTCCTGCACCCGGAAGATCGAGTCGACCAGGTCGGTGCCCGTGATCGTCTTGGTGACGTACCCGCGGGCGCCGCCCCTGATCACGCCGATGACGTCCTCGGCCGCGTCCGAGACCGAGAGCGCCAGGAAGCGCACGGGCCGCTCGGCCGCCGCCATCAGGGGGGCGCACCGCCGCAGCACCTCGACGCCGCCGCCGCCCGGCAGGTGGACGTCGAGCAGGACCACCTCGGGGCGGGTGGCCGTGATGACCGTGACCGCCTGGTCCACGTCGGCCGCCTCGCCGACGACCTCGACGCCGGTCCGCCCGGTCTCACCGATCTCCGCCTGGACGCCCGCGCGGAACATCCGATGGTCGTCGACGAGCACCACCCGGACCCTGCGGTCCGTCCCGCCCGTCGCCGTGCCGTCCTCGCTCATGCCCTCTACCCCGCTCATTGCGGCGCCCTCTCCATCTCCAGCTCGACTTCCGTGCCGCCGTCCGGCACGGACCGCAGCCGCGCGGTCCCGCCGTTCCGCTGCATCCGGCCGATGATCGATTCTCGTACGCCCATCCGGTCGTCCGGTACCGCGTCGAGGTCGAAACCGGGTCCCCGGTCGCGGACCGACACGAAGACCGTGTCCCCTTCGACCTCTGCGTACACCTGTACCGGGCCGCCCTGGCCACCGTACTTCGCGGCGTTCACCATCGCCTCGCGCGCGGCCTGGACCTGGGCGCCCAGGCGTTCGTCGAGCGGGCAGTCGCCGACCACCACGACCTCGATCGGGACGCCGTGGTGGTCCTCGACCTCCGCGGCCGTCTTCTTGACCGCCTCCGCCAGCGTCTCCGGCGCCTCGGCCTCGTCCTTGCCCGTGCCCTCCGGCTTGTACAACCAGTTGCGCAGCTCGCGCTCCTGGGCGCGGGCCAGCCGCCGCACCTCGCCCGCGTCCTCCGCGTTCCGCTGGATGAGCGTGAGCGTGTGCAGCACCGAGTCGTGGACGTGGGCGGCCACCTCTGCTCGCTCCTGGGCGCGGATGCGCATCAGGCGCTCCTCGGAGAGGTCCTGGGTCATCCGGATCAGCCAGGGACCGGCCAGCAGCGCGATGCCGACGAGGACGGCGAGGGCCGCGGTCAGGACGTTCCCCAGCTGGGCCGCCGAGCCGCGGACCACGATGAACACGGTGACGCCGACCCCGACGAGGGCCACCCCGGCCAGCGCCCGGGCCAGGGGCAGCAGCCTGCTGTGGCGGCGCGACACGTCGCTCCAGTGGGCCCGCCTCGCGTTGTCCGCCTGCCGCCAGACCAGGACGACGCCCGCGGCGACGAGCAGGGCGGGCCAGACGTACCGGCCCGACTGGCCGCCGAACTGCACCTTGGAGATGAAGATCGCGGCGCCGACGGCCAGGGCTATCAGCGCGGCGACCTGGCCGCGCTCGGGCCGGCGGAGCCTGCGCCGCCCGTCGGGCAGCCGCTCGAACGGGGAGCGGTCCTTCCCCGCGGAGCCGCCCACGCCCAGCGGTACGAACACCCAGAACGCGGCGTACAGCAGCACACCGAGCCCGTCCCCGAAGAGGAACAGGGCCAGGAACGCCAGGCGCACCCACAGGACGGGCAGCCCGAGGTGCCCGGCGAGCCCCCGCGCGACGCCGCCCAGCATCCGCCCGTCGGCGCTGCGGTACAGCTTGCGCAGTGGCTGCTCTTCGGGCTCGGGCACGGGGTGCGCGACGCGCGGCGCTGCTGCTGGCATGGCACCGATGGTCACACGTGTGCGCGGCCCGGGGCATCAGGGCATCCCCCCAGTTCTCCCCGGGGGATATCAGGGTTGCGCCAGGGTCAGGCCTGATGTCCCGTGGTTCGCGCGCCCGTCACCATGGAGCCATGACCGAGCCTTCCGACTCCCCGACCCCGGCTTCCGCCGGTGCCCCGCCGCCGGGCCGCGAACCGGGCCGCGCGCCGGCGGGCCGCGCGCCGGCAGACCGCGCCCCTCTGCGCCGGTCGCGCGGCAATCGCGTGCTGGCGGGCGTCTGCGGCGGCCTGGGCCGTCACTACGACATGGACCCCGTCGTCTTCCGGGTCGTGCTGGGCGTGCTGGCGGTCACCGGCGGCGTGGGCCTCATCTTCTACGGCTTCGCCTGGCTGCTGCTGCCCGCCGAGGGCGAGGAGGAGAACGAGGCGCGCCGGCTGCTGACCGGCCGGGTCGAGGGCTCCACGCTGGCCGCGCTGCTGGCGGCCCTGGTGGGCTGCGCGGTGTTCCTGTCGATGCTGGACAACGGCGGGCTGGGCGTCTTCTCGGCGCTGGTCGTCCTGGCGATGGTCGGCGCCGCCTACTGGTCGCAGAAGCGCCCCGCCGACTCCGGGGACACCAGCCTGGAGGCGTCGGTCGCCGCGCACGTGCGCGCCGAGGCCCCGCCGGAGACCCAGGCTCCGCCCGTCCCGGGCGGCGTCATGTCCTGGTGGCGGGACCCGCTGGTGAAGGACGGCACGACCGGGCCCGTGGGCGTCGGCTACCTCTGGGGGCCGCCGGACGCCGCCGGCGTGGACCGCAGCGCGGAGGAGCCGACGCCGTCCTGGGGCGGGACCGCGGCCGCTCCGCCGCGCGAGGCGGAGCCCCGGCCGGGCGGTATCGGCGGCCGGATCTTCCTGCTCGCACTCCTCGCGGGCGGCCTGGGCACCGGCCTGACCTGGGACACCAGCCCGCTGGGCACCGCCCTGCAGGCAGGCCTGGCCTGTGCGCTGGCGGTCTTCGGGCTCGGCATCGCGGTCAGTTCGGTCAAGGGCCGCACCGGGTTCGGCAGCATGTTCCTGGCGCTCGTCACGGCCGGCCTGCTGATGGGGTCCATGGCGCTGCCGCGCGAGATCGGCACGGAGTGGATGCGGACGTACTGGCGCCCGGCCACGGCGGCGCAGGTGCAGCCGCGGTACGAGGCGGACACCGGCGTGGCGACACTGGACCTGAGCCGGATCGAGGTGCCGAAGGGCCAGACCCGGGCCGTGTCGGTGGAGATCGGCGCGGGGAAGCTCAAGGTCGTCCTGCCGCCCGGGGTGACCGCCAGGACCGAGATCGACCTGGGCCTCGGGGACATCCGGCTCCCCGGCGAGAAGGCCGACGACATCCAGGTCCACCCCGACCAGCGGAAGTCGGTGACGCTGGAGCCCGCTGCCGGGAGCCGGCCGGGCGGGACCATCGAGCTGGACCTGAAGGCAGGAGTGGGACAGGTGGAGGTGGCCCGTGCGGCGTCATGAGTTCCAGCCGGGACGGCTGATAGCCGGGATCGTGCTGCTGGTGGCCGGCGTGCTGTTCGCCGTGGACGCCCGGGGCGGCCTGGAGATCCCCTGGTGGGTGCTGGTGCCGATGATCGGCGCGGGTCTGTCCCTGGCCGCGCTGGCCGGCTGGGCCGCGTACATCGTGCGCCGCGGGCAGCGCCGGGCGGAGGCGGGCGAGGGCGTGCCCTCCGGACCGGGCCGGGGCTACTGAGGCCCGGGGCCGGGAGCGGCCTCGTCGGCCGGGGGCAGGGGCCGGTCACCCGTGCGTGCGGCGCGCAGGGCGTCGAGCGAGAAGGTGGGCGCCCCGGCGAGCACCAGCGGCAGCCAGGACATCAGGTAGATCAGGTCGTTGCCGTAGTAGTACGGGTCGGACTGCCAGCTCACGGTGAGCCAGAGGCTGAGTGAGATCAGCGCTCCGCCGGCGGCGGCCACCCGGGCGAACAGCCCGGCGAGGGTGCCCAGGCCCACCAGGATCTCGCCGATCGCGAGGACCACGGCGAAGCCCACCGGCGACAGCAGTGCCAGGTCGACCAGGGCCGGGATCGCGGAGCTGTCCCGCACGGAGTCCATCAGCTCGCCGATCGAGCCCGAGCCGGAGGCCTTCAGGAAGGCCGGGTCCGTCAGCTTGTCCAGCCCGGCGTACACGAACGTCACGCCGAGGAAGACGCGCAGCGGCAGGAGAGCGTGGCGCGCGGCCCGCGCTCGGAGTGCGGCGAGGTCGGAGAGCTTGAGTCCGGTCACGCCACCATGTCTACCCGCTCTATTCGGCCACGTCGATGGTGCAGCGGTTGGATTCCACCCCGGCCGCGGTGACCACCTGCACGTCCACCCGCCCGGGCTCCACGTCGGCGGGCACCGGAACGGTCAGCACCTGGTCCGAGGGGTTGGCGAAGCCGCCCGCCACCGGTACCAGCGGGACGTGCACGTGCACCGCGCCGATCCGTACCACCAGCCGGGCCAGCATCTCCGGCGTCTGCGCCCCGGCGGGCACGAACCCGACGCCCCGGATCTCGATGTCGTCGCCGGTGCGGATCGCGGCGTCCAGGTCCCCGGGCTCCCGCGTGCGCACCACGGACAGCACCATGGGCCGCGAGCCCTCGGCGTACTTGGCGGCCAGGTACACCCCGGCCGACAGGGCCGTCAGCACCGCCAGCGACCAGGGCAGGTGCGGCAGCCGGTCGGGGTAGCGGGCCAGGGACACGGCCACGAAGCCCAGCGTCACGGTGGCCACCAGCACGTACTGCGCGTCGGGCAGGCTCCCCCGCCCGGCGTCGTCGGTGAGCAGGTCCGCCCCGCGCGGCCGGTCGGCCGGCAGCTTCTGCAACCGCTGCGACAGGATCCGTACGGAGACCACGCGCCGCACCAGCACGGCGACGGCCGAGGTCAGCGCCAGCACCGCGAGCAGCGGCAGCGCCCGCGGCAGCTCCAGCCCGGCGTACAGCGCGTCCCGCTCGGGCCCGGGCGGGCTGGCGGCCAGCCGCAGCGCGGGCAGCAGCGCGGCGAACGCCGTCACCAGCACCCAGGCGCAGGGCACCGCCTTGGACGTGGACAGCCGGTTGTCCTCGCCGACCAGCGGCGCGAGCAGCCCGCCCCGCAGGGTCTGGGCCCGCGCGGCCACGGTGAGCAGCCCCGCCAGCACCAGCGCCGACAGCAGCCCTGCGGTCCGGGCGGTGGACCAGCCGGTCCCGAGGGCGGTGCCGACCTGGACCAGCAGCAGCACCCCGGCCGCGATCCACACGGCCAGCACCGCGCGCCGCGACAGCAGGTAGAGCCAGGAGTGCCCGGCCTCCCGGCCCCGCTCGGCCACGGTGCGCGCGGCCTGGGTCAGCTCGTCGGAGACCCACTGGCGGGAGGCTCCGGCGGACCGGGCGACGGCGGCGGGCAGCCCCTGGCCGGCGGCGAACTCGTCGCGCTGTTCCAGGAAGGCGGCGACGGCCCTGCGGTGGCCCTCACGGGCGCCGTGCGGACAGTCGTCGCAGGTGCAGCCGCCGCCGTGCGTACTTCGGTGGTGGATCTCTTGGACAGCCACGAACGTGCCGCCTCTCTAACTACCGTGCAGTGCCTGCGAATTGTGCACCACGCCGGGAGTGCTCCGGATTGCGAGCGATGTCAGAGCGGGTGAGCTTGCGTACGTGATGTTGACGCGTGCCGCTGCCACAGGGGCTGGTAGCTGATCCACGCGACCAGGTCGGAGCCCAGCTGCTCCCGCGTGAGCACCGCGTTCTTGTGGTCGATGAGCACCGGCCGCCCGGCGGCCCTGGCGGCCAGCTGGATCCCGCAGCACCGGTCCATGGAAACGAACCACCAGGCGGCCGCGTCGACCGAGTCGCCCACCGTCAGCAGCCCGTGGTTGCGCAGCACCAGCGCCTTGTGCGGCCCGAGCGCCTCGGCGATCAGCCGGCCCTCCGCCTCGCCCGCCGACACCCCGGTGTAGCGGTGCAGCAGGGCGTGGTCCTCGTAGAAGGCGCAGGCCTCCTGGGTGATCGGGTCGAGCGGTGCGCCGAGCGCGGCGAAGGCCCGCCCGTGGTCGGAGTGGGCGTGGGCCACGGCCACCACCTCGGGCCGGGCGCGGTGGACGGCGGCGTGCAGTTCGAACGCGGCCTCGTTGACCCGCGCTTCCCCCCGGAGCACCCGCCCGGCGCCGTCGACCAGCAGCAGGTCGTCGGGCCCGATCAGGGAGAAGGCCGTGCCGAAGGGGTTGACCCAGCAGCAGTCGGTGAATTCGGGGTCCCGGGCGGTGATGTGCCCGGACACCCCGTCCTCGAAGCCGAGCGCGCCGAACAGCCGGAGCGCCCCGGCCAGCCGCTCCTTGCGGTACGCGCGCTCCTCCTCGGCGGTCGCGTGCCGGGGCGGCAGGGCGAACCGCAGCCGGTCGACGGGCACGGGCGGGGGCAGCTCTGGCATCGGCGCTCCTTCGAGACGGCTCGGCTCGCGGCGCAACGTACCGGCGGCCTCCGAAGGTGGCCAGAGATACGACGGAGGCCGCCGCCCGCTGCGGAAGCGGACGGCGGCCTCGCCGTGTCAGGCCCGCCCGGGAGGGGGACCGGGTGGGACTACTCCCACTCGATGGTGCCCGGCGGCTTGCTGGTGCAGTCGAGGACCACGCGGTTGACGTCCTTGACCTCGTTGGTGATGCGGGTCGAGATGCGGGCGAGCACCTCGTACGGCATCCGGGTCCAGTCGGCGGTCATGGCGTCCTCGGACGAGACCGGGCGCAGCACGATCGGGTGGCCGTACGTACGGCCGTCACCCTGCACGCCGACGCTGCGGACGTCGGCGAGGAGGACCACCGGGCACTGCCAGATCTCGCGGTCGAGACCGGCGGCGGTCAGCTCGGCGCGGGCGATCGCGTCGGCCTCGCGCAGCAGGTCCAGGCGCTCCCTGGTGACCTCGCCGACGATGCGGATGCCGAGGCCGGGGCCCGGGAAGGGCTGGCGCTGGACGATCTCCTCGGGCAGGCCGAGCTCCTGGCCGACCATCCGGACCTCGTCCTTGAACAGCTTGCGCAGCGGCTCGATCAGCTTGAACTCGAGGTCCTCGGGGAGGCCGCCGACGTTGTGGTGCGACTTGATGTTCGCGGTGCCGGTGCCGCCGCCGGACTCGACCACGTCCGGGTACAGGGTGCCCTGGACCAGGAACTCGACGGGCTGGTCGCCCGGCGCCTCGGCGATGATCTCGGCCTGGGCCTGCTCGAAGACGCGGATGAACTCGCGGCCGATGATCTTCCGCTTCTCCTCGGGGTCGGAGACCCCGGCGAGGGCGGCGAGGAAGCGCTCCTGCGCGTCGACGACCTTCAGCTGGACGCCGGTGGCGGCCACGAAGTCCTTCTCGACCTGCTCGGTCTCGCCCTTGCGCATCAGACCGTGGTCGACGTACACGCAGGTGAGCTGCGAGCCGATGGCCTTCTGGACCAGGGCAGCGGCCACCGCGGAGTCGACGCCGCCGGAGAGGCCGCAGATGGCGCGCTTGTCGCCGACCTGCTCGCGGATGGCCGCGATCTGCTCCTCGATGACGTTGCCGGTGGTCCAGTCGGGCTTCAGGCCCGCGCCGCGGTAGAGGAAGTGCTCCAGGATCTGCTGGCCGTGCGTGGAGTGCATGACCTCGGGGTGGTACTGCACGCCGTACAGCTTCCGGGCGTCGTTCTCGAAGGCCGCGACCGGCACCACGTTGGTGGAGGCGGTGACGGTGAAGCCCTCCGGCGCGGCGGAGCAGGCGTCGCCGTGCGACATCCACACCGACTGGTGCTCCGGGGTGCCCTCGAAGAGGGTGGAGCCGGTCTTGCTGACGGACAGCGGCGTACGGCCGTACTCGCGGGCGCCGGTGTTGTCGACGGTGCCGCCGAGGGTGGTGGCCATCAGCTGGAAGCCGTAGCACATGCCGAACACCGGAACACCGGAGTCGAACAGGTCACGGGCGGCGTCGAGGGTGGGGGCACCCTCCTCGTACACGGAGGACGGACCGCCGGAGAGGATGACCGCCTTCGGGTTCTTGGCCAGCATCTCGGCGACGGGCATCGTGCTCGGCACGATCTCGCTGTAGACCCGGGCCTCACGGACGCGGCGGGCGATGAGCTGGGCGTACTGCGCGCCGAAGTCGACAACGAGGACGACGTCCGGGGCGGCGGAGGGTGCTTCTGGCACGGCGGGCCTTCCGGCGGGAAAGAGGGTGTTGTTTTGTCGATTCTAACGGGGGCCGTGCGGGCGTCTTCGTCTCACCATCCGAAGCGGGCGGGGGTCGGCTCTCGTCTCAGCATCCGAACCCGCTTGGCTCCGGGCGCCGCGTACGGCAATAATCCGTGCCATGCGCAAGCAGCTGAGCTTCCTCTTTACCTATGGCACCGGCCGGTCCGGTCGCCATGGGTCCTCGTGATGCTCCGCTTGAGCCACTGAACCCCCAGAGCGCCCCCGGCCGACAGGCCCGGGGCGCTCTGTCGTTCGCGGACTGTCGGCCGCCACACCCCGACAGGAGACACCCCATGACGATCACCGCCACCGCCACGCAGACCCGCGCCGAGGCCACCGGTGCCCGGACCGCCGACGCCGCCGAGCTGATCACCGGCGCGCGGGACCGCATCGACGCGCTCGACGACCGGATCATCGGCCTGATCCAGGAGCGGATGGCCGTCTCGGCCGTCATCCAGGAGGCCCGGATCACCTCGGGCGGCCGCCGCGTGAACCTCTCGCGCGAGATGGAGGTGCTGTCGCACTACAGCGAGGCCCTGGGCAAGCCCGGCACCGCACTGGCGATGACGCTGCTGGAGCTGTGCCGCGGCCGGGTGTGACGGGCGTACGAGGCCGGGGCACCGGCGCGGGCTGCCCCGCGAGCGGGCCCATGCGGGCGCGCATGCGGGCCCACGCGGCCACGCGTTTGTCACCCGTCCGGACCGTGACCGCCCCCGGGGCCCTTCGTTGGTGTGGGTAGTCCGCGCCAGCCAGCCGCGGGCCGCACACACCACGCGTGGCTCCGCTGGAGCGATGAGGCGTACGGCCCGTGGAGCGTACGTCGTGGGACCTCGCCCCAGCGCGTGACCGGTCGGCAGGGGACAGCAGCCCGGTCACCCCAAAAGGACGGCCGGTTCCGGGGACGCCCGGAGCCGGCCGGTCCGATTCCCCCTCCGTTCCGCTCCCCGGCCCACGCGGACACCCTCCGTGACCATGGCGCCCCCAGTGGCTGGCCGCAAACGGTCACCCCGGCGGAAATGGTTGCGGGGCGCCGGTCCGTCGAGCACCATGCAGTCACCTGCCACGCGGCGCACCCCCCGGCGCCGCGGATCGGTTCCGGCGCTGCCCTGACGCCGGGCCGACGCACGAAGGGCCCCGCGGACACGATCCGCGGGGCCCTTCGTGCGCAACGGCGTACGGGCCTGCGCCCCACCGGGACGCGTCAGTGACGCTGCCCCTGGCGGCGGCGGGCCGCGAAGAAGATCGCCGCACCGCCGGCGACGGTGGCCGCCGCACCGGCCGCGAGCAGACCCGCGTTGCTGCCGGTGTTACCGAGCTGGCCGCCCGGCGTGGCCGACGCGGAGGGCGTCGCGGAACCGGACGGGGACGCGCTCGCCGAGGGGCTCGCGGAGGCCGTGGCGGAGGCGGTCGGCGTCGGGGACGTGCTCGGGTCCGTCGTCGGGTCGGTCTCGGAGGGGTTCAGCAGGAAGACGGCCGCGTTGTTGGCGTGGTTCGGGTCGAACGGGAGCTTGCCGAGCGCCTCGGGGCCCCGCCACGAGCCGGCGGTCACGGAGCCCGCGGCGTCGGGGACCACCGCGTCGACCCTCAGCTCGAAGGGGAAGGAGACGCTCTCGTTCTCGTCCACGATGTGGCCGGTGCCGCAGCGGTAGAGCGGGGCGCCGAGCGGCTGCTCGCGCCGGCTGTAGTCGGCGTTGAGGGCCGAGCACCCCTCGGGCTTCTTCGTCACCCGGGCGCCCGTGGGGATCTTGACGTCGACGGTCGCGGCCGGCTCGCCGGAGCGGAGGTTCGCGATCCACGCCGGGCCGTGGTTGCGGAAGCCGAAGGAGGCGCGGACCGTCTGGCCCGCCGCGGCCTTGAGGGAGACCGGGGTGGCGGTGAAGTCGGCCGTGTTGGCGGTGCGGAAGTCGAACTCCTGCTGGTTGTCCCACGGGTTCAGGTCGCCGGAGAACTTCGAGGCGGCCGGCTTCAGGCCCAGCCTCGCGCCCGTGCCGGGCGCCTTCAGCGGGGCGGCCCCGTGGGGGGTCTCGTGGATGCGGTAGATGAAGGAGTCGTACCAGGCCCGGTTGGTGGCCCGCAGGTTCAGCGGCTGGTCGAGCTGGTAGACGTAGTGCGGCTCGAAGGAGCCCTCGAAGGTGCAGACGGTGGTCCCCCAGCCGTGCGCCTGGGGGCCGTCCGGGCGGAACTCGCAGTTGTCGTACTTCTCGACGAACTCCAGGCCTCGGGTGGTCATCAGCTCCAGGACCACGCCGTTGGCCGGGCGGGTGCCCTGGTTGACGAACGCGACCGGGGTGGCCTGCTTGTCGCCGACCTTCATCGCGCTCTTCAGCTTCAGCCGCTGCATCACCAGGTCCGGGCCGCCGACGGTGACCTCGGTGGAGAAGGAGGTGAAGGTGATGCCGGCGGCCTGGCCGGTCGCCTTGATGGCGCCGTGGTCGCCGAGCTTGCTGCCCTTGGCGGCGGTGAGCTTCAGCGCCACCACGCTCTGCAGGCCGGCGTACAGGCGGTCGTCACGGCAGACGAGCCGGTCACCGGTGCGCTCGCAGTCCCGGCCGCCCTCCTCCTTCACGCTGACGTCGGCGACGCCCTTCAGCGCGCTCAGGTCGAACGTGACGGTGTACGCGCCCTCGTAGTCCGTCTCCGTCGGGTTGGTGACCCGGATGTCGGCGGTGGACGGCTTGGGCGCGCCGGTTCCGGAGTACGGGGAGAGGCCGACCTCGGTGGTGCCGCTCAGGGTGTAGTCGGGGCCGGCGGCCTGTGCGGGGGTGGTCAGCCCAAGGGCCACGAGGCCCGCCGCAGCCAGCAGGGAGATTCGTCTCATGCCCGCTTCGACCCGCGAATCCCGAACAGAGTTGCGTACCGGGAGGTCACGAATTGAGGACGATGACCGAACGACCCGCGCGCGTGACCTGGGTCACACGACATTTCCTGGATCCGGCTACAACCATCCCCGCCGATCACGTGTCACCTATGCGGAACCAACGCTCCGGCGTGAGGGGCTGCACCAGGAGGGGGGTGCAGCCCCTTTCGCTTTTCCCGCCGCTACTCCTGCGTCCCCGCCCCGGACAGCTTCGGCACCTCGGGCACCGCCAGGAAGGGCAACCGCAGCGCGCCGAAGGCGTCCTTCGGCACCACCGGGCTCGCGGGTTCCACCGCGGAGAGCCGTACGTACGCCTCGCCCTGCGCCGGACGCGGGTCGGCCTCGCCCTTGTTCGGCCAGTAGGACATCGCCCGCTCCGCCTGCGCGGTGATGGTCAGCGAGGGGTTCACGCCCAGGTTGGCGGAGACGGCCGCGCCGTCCACCACGAAGACGCCCGGGTAGCCGTACAGCCGGTGGTACGGGTCGACCACGCCCTCCTCGGCGGAGCCGCCGATCGGGCAGCCGCCCAGGAAGTGCGCCGTGAGCGGGGTGCCCATCAGTTCGCCCACGTTGCTGCCCGGGAAGCCGTTGATCTCCTCGGCCAGCAGCGTCGCGGCCCGGGTCGCCTCGGCGATCTGCGTCGGGTTGGGCGCGCCGTGGCCCTGCCGCGCGGTGAGCAGGCCCTTCCCGATGCCGCCCGGCTTGCGGTAGGTGGTCAGGGAGTTGTCCAGGGACTGCATGACCAGGCCGATGATGGTGCGCTCGGACCAGCGCCGGTTGGAGATCGACCGCAGCAGCTGGAGGGGGTGCCGGGCCGTCCTGCCGAACCAGGCGGCGACCCGGTGCCTGGAGTAGGGCACCTGGAGCACGGTCATGAAGCCCATGGCGTTGGAGCCCTTGCCGTAGCGCACCGGCTCGATGTGCGTGTCGGCGTCGGGGTGCACCGAGGAGGTGATCGCGACGCCCCGGGTGAAGTCGGCCTTCCTGCCGTGCCGCTTGCGGTAGCGGCGGTCGTCGGTCTGGGCGCCGACCAGGCCTTCGGAGTTGGTGCGGGTCAGCTCGCCCAGCCGCGGCGAGAGGCGGGGCAGTTCGCCCCGGTCCTTCATCGTGTGCAGCAGGGTCTGGGTGCCGTAGGTGCCGGCGGCGACGACCACGTACCGGGCGCGCAGTACGGACGCCCTGCCCTTGCGGCGGCCGTCGGTGGGGACGGTGCGGACGCGGTAGCCGCCATCGGGGTGCTCGGAGAGCGCGGTGACGGTGGTCATCGGGTGGATGACGGCCCCGGCGCGCTCGGCGAGGTGCAGGTAGTTCTCGTTCAGGGTGTTCTTCGCGCCGTGCCGGCAGCCGGTCATGCACTCGCCGCACTCGGTGCAGGCCTTGCGGGAGGGTCCGGCGCCGCCGAAGTAGGGGTCGGGGACCTCCTGGCCGGCCTTCGCGCGGGAGGCGCCCTCGGCGTCCTGGCCGTCGCCGAAGAAGACGCCGACCGGGGCCATGTGGAAGCTGTCGCCCACGCCCATCTTCTCGGCGGCCGCCTTGAGGTGGACGTCGGAGGGCGTCATGGTCGGGTTCAGCCGCACCCCGAGCATCCGCTTGGCCTGGTCGTAGTACGGGGCCAGCTCCTCCTGCCAGTCGGTGATGCCGGCCCACTGCCGGTCCTGGAAGAAGGCCTTCGGCGGCACGTAGAGGGTGTTGGCGTAGTTGAGGGAGCCGCCGCCGACCCCGGCACCGGCCAGCACCATCACGTTGCCGAGCAGGTGGATGCGCTGGATGCCGTACAGGCCGAGGGCGGGCGCCCACAGGTAGTTGCGCAGGTCCCAGGAGTTCTTCGGGAGGGTCTCCCGGGTGAAGCGCCGGCCCGCCTCCAGGACGCCGACGCGGTAGCCCTTCTCGGTCAGGCGCAGGGCGGAGACGGAGCCGCCGAAGCCGGAGCCGATGACGAGGACGTCGTAGTCGTAGGCGGCGTCGCCCGCGGATTCGCCGCCGGGGGTGGCGCCGGGACCGGCGGGGGTGCCCTCGGGGCCGGCGGGGGTGCCGCTCTCGTGCTGGTCGGTCACCGGTACTCCTAGCGCATCCGGAGGGCCTTCATGACCCGCAGGCTGCGGGTCATGAACGCCGCGTAGCGGTCGTCGTCCATGCCGAGGGAGGGGGCCATCGGCAGCAGTCGCTGGTGGGCGACCGTCTGGGCCTCGGTGTACTTGAGGATGCCCTCGGAGCCGTGGCGGCGGCCGAGGCCGGAGTCCTTCATGCCGCCCATCGGGGACTGGACGCTGCCGTAGGCGGGCGCGTACCCCTCGTTGATGTTGACCGTGCCGGTGCGCAGCCGGGCCGCGACCTGGTGGCCGCGCCGGGCGTCCTTGGTCCAGACGCTGGAGTTGAGGCCGTAGGCGGTGGCGTTGGCCTGGGTGATGACCTCGTCCTCGTCGGTGAACCGGTAGATCGAGACGACCGGGCCGAAGGTCTCCTCGGCGCAGACGGCCATGGGCGACTCGACGCCGTCGAGGATGGTGGGCTCGTAGAAGAGCGGGCCGATGTCGGTGCGGTGGACGCCGCCCGCCACGAGCCTCGCGCCCTTCTCGACGGCCTCTTCGACGTGCCGCTTGACGGTCTCCAACTGGCGCTCGCCGACCAGCGAGCCCATGTCCGCGCCGTACGCGAGGGCGCTGCCCAGGCGCATGGCCTTGGTGCGGGCGGCGAAGCGGGCGACGAACTCGTCGGCGACGGAGGCGTGGACGTACAGCCGCTCGATGGAGATGCAGAGCTGGCCGGCGGAGGAGAAGCAGGCGCGGACGGCGCCGGCGGCGGCCTTCTCGACGTCGGCGTCGTGCAGGACGAGCATCGCGTTCTTGCCGCCGAGCTCCAGGGACACGCCGACCAGGCGGGCGGCGGCGCCCTGGGCGACCTCGCGGCCGGTGCGGGTGGAGCCGGTGAAGGAGACGTAGTCGGCGTGCTTGACGACCTCGGGGCCGACGACCGGGCCCTCGCCGAGCACGACCTGGAAGACCTCGGCGGGCAGTCCGGCCTCGATGAGCACGTCGCGGGCCCACAGGGCGGTCAGCGCGGTCTCGGTGTCCGGCTTCATCACGACCGCGTTGCCCGCGACGAAGGCGGGCAGGGCGTCGCCGACGGACAGCTCCAGCGGGTAGTTCCAGGGCGCGATCTGGCCGACGACCCCGCGGGGCTGGCGCAGCTCGGTGACCTTGGTGAGGGTGGGCATGGCGCCGGTGTGGCTCTTGGGGCGCAGGTAGGCGGGCGCCTTGCGGCCGTAGTGGCGGGCCGCGACCGCGACGGCCTGGACCTCCTCGTGGGCGTGGAGCCGGGCCTTGCCGGTCTCCAGCTGTATGAGGTCGAGCACCTCGGACTGGCGGGCGAGGACCAGGTCGTGGAAGCGCAGCAGGACGGCGGCCCGGCGGCGGGCGGGCACCGCTGCCCAGGCCTGCTGGGCGGCGCGCGCCCGCTCGAAGGCGGCGGCCACGTCCTCGGGGGTGGACTCGGGCAGGTCGGCCAGCTTCTCCCCGGTGAAGGGGGTGTGGTTGGCGGTCCGGCCGGAGCCCGCCACTCCGCGGGTGAGGCGGGCTACCAGGTCGGGGGTCACGACGTCGGCTGCGGTGCGTACGCCTGCCGGGGTCGGAGCCACGGGATTGGTGGGGGCGGTGGCCTGGGCCAGCGAGTCCGTCATGGCCGTGAGGGTATGCGGAACGCAAGCCTTTGGGTACCCGCCGGTAACCACATTTTGCCATCAATGCCAGCATCCACTGGCAACATCCCAGCTCAGGCCCTCACCGGCCCCGGGCTCAGGTGATCTTCCAGGTCCTGAGCACCGTGTCGAACTGCTGGCGGGTGGTGTCCCAGTCCCTGACCGGGGACGACATGTAGATCGCGTACTCGGTCCCGTCGGGCGCCACGTACATCTGGTCGATCGCCCGCTTCGGACCGGGGTTGTCCTTCTTCTCCGTCCAGGTGAACTCCCAGATGCCGGCCTGGGTCTGCCCCCGGAAGGTGTTCGCGTGCAGCGTCTCCCGGTGGTACTTCGGCAGCCGCGTCCGCACCGTCTTCTCCACGTCCAGGAGGTGCATGTACGGGTTCTCGAAGTCCGGGGTGGCGTCCCGGCTGATCCGGATGCGGTGCCTGCCGTTGTCCGGGGTGTAGTCGATCTGGTCGCCGTCCGTCTGCCGCTTCCAGCCCTTCGGCACGGCCAGGCTGAAGCCCTCGGGGTCGTCGACCCTGACCCACCCGGCCGGCAGCGTCTCCACGGCCCCGGCCGTCTTCGCGCTCCCGCTGGCCGTGGGCCCACCCGAGGGGCCGTCCGTGGCGCTGCGGTCGGCGTACCGCAGGATCCCGAAGGCGATGCCGCCGCCCAGCAGTGCCGCCACGACGGCCACCAGCACGGCCCGGCGGAGCGGCCCGGCCGCGGGCGGGGCGTCCGTGCGGACGAACTGGTGCTGCTCCGGCAGCCGTGCGGTGCCCCCGGGCGCACCGACCGGCACCTGGTCGGCGGTGATCCGCTGCGTGGGCACGTACGCGTGCGCGGCCTTGGGCGCCCGGCCCTCCATCGCCTCCAGCAGCATCCGCTCGGCCTCGGCCGCGTTCGGCCGCTGCGCGGGGTCCTTGCACAGCAGCGCCGTGATGACCGGGCCCAGCGCGCCGGCCTGACGCGGCGGCGGCAGCTCGTCGTTGACCACGGCCGCCAGGCTGGACAGCGGCGAGGTCCGCCGGAAGGGCGACCGGTTCTCGACCGCCGTGTACAGCGTCGCGCCCAGCGCCCACAGGTCGGAGGCCGGGTCGGGGGCGCCGCCGGTGACGCGCTCGGGGGCCAGGTAGTCGATGGAGCCGACGAGTTCGCCGGTGCGGGTGATGGAGGAGTCGCCCTCGATCGCCGCGATCCCGAAGTCCGTCAGCAGGACGCGGCCGTCCTTGGCCAGCAGCACGTTGCCCGGCTTCACGTCCCGGTGCAGGACGCCGACGGCGTGCGCCGCACGCAGCGCGCCCAGCACGTGCAGCCCGATCCTGGCCGCCTCGCGCGGGTCGATGTGCCCGGTCTCCTTCGCCGCGTCGGCGAGCGACGGACCGTCGATGTACTCCATCACGATCCACGGCCGGTCGTCGTGCTCCAGCACGTCGTGCACGGTGACCACGGCCGGGTGCTGGATGCGGGCGGCCGCCCTGGCCTCCTTGCGCGTCCGCTCCACGAGGACCGCCCGGTCGGCCTCGGCGACGTACAGACCCGCCGTCAGTTCCTTGACGGCGACCGTCCTGTGCAGGAGCTCGTCGTGCGCGCGCCACACCTTGCCCATGCCGCCGCTGCCGATGGGCTCGCCGAGCCGGTACCGGCCCGCGAGAACCGAGCCCGCGCCTGTCCTCTGATTCACGAATTCCCGCCACTCTGTGCAACTTGAGCCAGGTTACGGAGCGAAGTCACCGTCCAGGTACCACGAGCGGCCTGCGAGACCGCACTGTGACGCAACTGTCGGTTCAACGCGTACTGCGGTAACTGGCCGTGGCACGCTCGTAGATCTCGGTGACCTTGTCGCGTCCGGAATCCGGACCGATCACCATCAGCACGTGGTAGCGACCGCCGAGCACGTACACACGGTTGCGGACGTAGACCGAACGGCCGCTCCCGTCGGTCCAGGTGTACTGCCCTTCGGCCATCTTCCGGTTACCCACGGTGATCTCGCGGACCCCGGTCTGGGTGCCCCAGCTGCTGCTGCGGACCGGCTCCAGTTCGCGTTCCCTGTCCCGCTGGTAGCCGAGCGGGTCGCCGGCGCCGGGCGCCGCGTCCCGGCCGGGCACCAGGATCAGCTCGAAGTCCCCGTTGGAGTAACGCACCTGGCCGCTGTCGTTCAGCGGCCGCCGCTGCCAGCCCTGCGGTACGGCGACCTCGAAGCCCTCGGTGTCCTTGGCGAGCGTGTAGCCCGCGGGCACGGCGGCACCGGTCGGGGCGGGAGCGGTGGCCGGGGCCGTGGTCTGTGGTTGCGGCTGCGGACGGGAGTTGCTCCGTGCGGGGCTCGGCGCCCGGGTGGTCGGTGTGCCGGGGTCGGCGGACGTGCCACCGGGCCGCTGGGGGACGTTCTGCGCGGTGGGCTCCGCCTTGGGCATGAACACCATCGCGTACGCCACGCAGGCCGCCAGCGCCAGCAGGATCACCAGCAGCAGGGTGCGGCCCAGCGCCCGGGCGGGCCGGGCCGAAGTGCCGCCCGGGGTCCGGGGCATGGCGGTCGTGGCGCCGGTGGAGGTGTTGCGGTAGGCGGACCTGGCGGCCTTGGAGGGTTTCCCGGACGGGCCTTCGAAGGTGCCCTTGGACGTGCCCCTGGCGGCGCCGCGCTTGGACGGGGCCGGCTGGCGGTGCCTGCCGTGGCCCGAACCCTCGCGCCCCGGACGCCGCTTGCGCACGAGTTCGCCCCGGCGCCGCACGATCGGCAGCTTCGTTGCGTCGGGAGCGGGCAGCGGCACCGCGCGGGTGCCGGCCTCGGGCTCGGGGGCGGACCGCACCAGGGAGCGCAGCCAGCCGCGCAGCTCCTCGAAGTCCGGGCGCTCGGTGGGGTCCTGGCGCAGCAGGGACTCGACGACCGGGCGCAGCGGGCCGCACTCCTCGGCGAACGCCGGGGGCTCGGAGCAGACCAGTTCGACCAGTTCTGCCCCGCTGTCCTCGGGGTACGGGGCGTGGCCCTGGACCGCGCGGTAGAGGAGCGCGCCGAGCGCCCACAGGTCCGTGGCGGGGCCGACGGGTGCCGCCAGCTGCCAGTTCTCGTGCACGGGGTGGGCCTGTTCGGGCGCCCAGCGCTCGGTGACCGCGCCCACCACGGCGATCCGGGTCTGCCGGGCGCGCTCGGCGGCCAGCGGGGTGCCGGGGCCGCGGCCGGGGGCGGGGGCCGGGTCGTCCCAGCCCGAGGGGGCGGCGGGACGCGGTGCCGGGTCGGCGGCGGGGGGCCGGGCCGGCTGCCGGGCCGGGTCCTGCGTGTGGGCCGGGTCCTGCGTGCGGGCCGGGTCCTGCGTGCGGGCCGGGTCCTGCGTGCGGGCCGGCGGGTGGGGCTGGTGCGGGGCCGGGAGCTGCGGCGGCTCGGAGGCCGGGGGCCGGGGTGCCGACGGCTCGGGGGCCGGGGGCTGGGGCGGGACCGCGGCCGGGGTGTAGCCCTGCGGGAGTGCCGGGCGGGCGGGCAGGCGCCGGTCCGCCGTGTCCGGGCCGCCGTACGGGTACGAGTAGCCCTGGGGGAGGTTGGAGCCCTGGGGGCGCGGCGGTTCGGGCTCGGGTACGCGGCGGGTGGCGGCGGCCTGGGCGCCGGCGCGGTAGGCGGCGATGGCCCCGGCGCGGGCGGCCGCCTTGAGGTCGGCGCCGCCGGGGGTGCCGTAGCCGGGGGCGACGGGGGGCCGCGGGTCGGGTGCCGGGGCCGGGGCCGTACGGGAGGGCGGCGGCGGGGTGCCCGGAGCGGGAACGGCTGCGGTGGTGCTGGTCGTCGGGCCCGCGGGGGGCGGGGCGGAACCGGGTACGGGCGCGGGGAGCCCCGTACCGCCGGAGTCGGCCGGCGGGACCGGGTCGTACCCGCACAGCGCCTCCTCGGCGGCGCCGGCGGCCAGGCCGGTGAGCACCACGCGGCCGTCCTCGCAGACCAGCACCGTCCGCACGGTGATGTTGCGGTGGGTCCAGCCGTGCGCGTGCAGCACCCGCAGGGCGGTCAGCACGTCCGAGGCGACCTCGGCCGCACGGTAGGCGTTGAGCGGGCGGTCCGCGAGGAGCGCCGCCAGCGGCCGGGCGGCGACGAGTTCACTCACTATCCAGAGGGACCCGGCCTCGGCGAACACGTCGAAGACCTGGTCCAGCCGCGGGTGGTCGGGGATACGTGCAGCGGCCTGGGCCGCCTCGATCGCCCGGCGCACGGCCGGGTCGGTGGGCCGCCGGGTGGCACCGCCGGCGGCCCGGCGGGGCGCGGGCGGCGCCGTACGGCCGTCCGCCTCCAGCAGTTCCGCGTCCACGATCTCCGGCAACGGGACCTGCCGGACCAGCACTTCCTGCCCGCTGTGGGTGTCGAAGGCACGCGTCTCGACGAGCTCGTACTCGTCGGAGGGAGGCAGGGGCAGGCGATAGCGGTCGGCCAGCACCCTGCCCGCGTACTCCTCCACGACGCCTACCCCCTCAGCGTGCCGTTCCCCCGTCACCGCACCCTCACGATACGTCGCAGCACCCACTCGCGTCGCCGGGTCCGGCGAGCTCACCCGTCGTGCTGGTCAGGGGATTTGGCGCCGTGGTCCGTGCGCGGCGCCGCCGGGGTCAGTCCAGGGGCTGGAAGGTGGCGAAGGCGGTGTCGCGCAGGGTCTTGCACGCGGCGCCGTCCCACTCGTCCTTCGCGCAGGTGATCATGATCGCGTAGCCGTGGGTGGCGTCGACCTTGAAGCCGCGGTTGAGGACGCGGACGGTCCTGCCGTTCTCCTCGCGCTCGAACTGCCAGTCGGCGACGGTCGGGTAGCCGCGGTACTCCTGCTCGGCGATGCCCAGCAGCCGGTAGCCGTCGCTGCTGCCCGCGACGGCGCCGGCAAGCTGCAGCCAGGCCAGGCGGGCGTCGTCGGTGGGGCTGTCGTTGTAGTCGACCTGGACCCGGGGGTAGCCGCCGTCGCGGTTGTAGATGCCGCCCGAGTTGCTGCCCGCTATGGCGTTGCGCCTGAAGTCGGCCGGCATCGCCATCGAGAAGTGGAAGCGCGCGTCGCTGATCTTGACGTAACCGGCGGGCAGGCCGGTGCCGGTGCCCTGGCCGGCCGTCGTGGAGCCGGTCGCGCCGGTGCCGCCGGTGTCGCTGCCGTTGCCGCCGGTCGCGTCCGTGCCCTTGCCGCCGGGGCCGGCCGAGGGCTTGGCGCCCTGGCCCTGGCTCGTCTGGCTGCCCTGGCCGTTGGCGCCACTGCTGTTGCCGTTTCCGCCGGAGGCGGAGGCGCCCGCGGAACCGGCCGGCCGGGACGCGCCCGGGGAGGCGGCCCGCCCGTTCTTGCCGTTCTTGTTCTCGTCCGGCTTGTCGTCGCCGCTCAGCGCCCAGCCGATCGCCCCGCCGATCAGCGCGAGGACGGCCACGACGGCGACGACGGCCAGCGCGATGGTCTGGCGCGGGACGACGTCCGTGAGCGGGGCGGCCACCGGGGACTTCGGCCCGGACTGCTGCGGGACGGGCTTGGGCTTCGGCTTGGCCTTGGGCTTCTTGGCCTTGGGCTTCGCCTTCGGCTTGGGCGCGGCCCCCTGCTCCTGGACGGCCGCCTTCGGCTTGTCCTCGGGTACGACGGGCAGCGCGATGACCCGGGTCTCGTCGGCCGGGGGCTCCGGCTCGGGCTCGGGCATCTCGATGACCTCGTTGAGCAGGGCGCGGGCGCCCGCGTCGTCGAGGCGGTGCTCGGGGTCCTTCACCAGCAGGCCGTAGATGACCTCCGCGAGCGGCCCCGCGTTCTTCGGCGGGTCCACGGGCTCGGTCATCACCGCGGTGAGCGTGGCCAGGGCGGAGCCCTTGTCGTACGGCGGCACGCCCTCCACGGCGGCGTAGAGCAGACCGCCGAGCGACCACATGTCGGCCGGCGGGCCGGGCTTCTGGCCGCGGGCGCGCTCGGGCGAGATGTAGGAGGGCGCGCCGACGAGCATGCCGGTGGAGGTGACGGAGGGGTCGCCCTCGACCTGCGCGATGCCGAAGTCGGTGAGGACGACGCGGCCGGTCTCGGCGATGAGCACGTTGGAGGGCTTCACGTCGCGGTGCAGGATGCCCTGGCCGTGGGCGGCGCGCAGCACGTCGAGCACGGCGAGGCCGACCTCGGCCGCCCGGCGGGGCGTCAGGGTGCCGCGCTCTCGGACGAACTCGGCCAGGGACGGGCCCTCGATGAGCTCCATGACGATCCAGGGGCGGCCGTCCTCGTCGACCACGTCGAAGACGGTGACGGCGCCGTCGTTCCGGATCCGGGCGATGGCCTTGGCCTCGCGCAGGGTGCGGGTGACCAGGCGGCGCTTCTCGTCCTCGTCGACGCCGGAGGAGAACCGGAGTTCCTTGATGGCGACGGTACGGCCGAGCGTCTCGTCCACGGCCCGCCATACGGTGCCCATGCCGCCCTTGCCGAGCACGCGGCCGAGGCGGTACCGGCCGGCGAGCAGCCGGCCTTCCTGGTCCTCGGTCCCGCCGCCGGTCCCGACCGGCCCGTTGTCCCGCGCCTCGCGCGCGGCGCTGCCGGCGGCGGCCGAGCCGCCGCGCGGCGCCGGGTCGGCGGCCTTGGCCTCGCGGCCCGCGGGGCCGGCCGGCGCGGCCGTGCCGTCGGCGGGGCGCGCGCCGTCCTTGGGGGAGCCTGCGGAGCCCGCAGCAGCGGCGGCGGAAGCCGGCTTCGCGGGGGCGGGCCGGACGGCGCCCTTGGCGCCCTCGGCGTCCTTGCCCAGGGCCACGGCCTTGGGGGCGGCCGGAGCGTCGGCGGTGCCCGGCCGGTTCTCGGGGCGCGCCTCGGGCTTCGCGGGCGGCGCGGAGGTGTCACGGGCCGCCTTGCCGAACCGTACGGGCTCGGGCGCCGGCGAACCGGACTCGGGCGCGGCCGGCTTCGCCGCACGGTCCGAGCGGGCACCGGAGCCGGAAACGGAACCGGCACCCGCCGCGGCCGGCCTCGGGTCCCGCTTCTCCGCACCTGCGGAAGCGCCGGCCGCCGGGACACCGTTGTCCTTCGCCGCTGCAGCGGCGTCAGCCGACCGGTCGCCGCTGTCCTTCGCACCTGCGGCGGCGTCAGCCGGCCCGAAGGCCGCATCCACCAGATCGGCGGCCGTGGCCGCAGAACCGGAAGGCGTGTCCACGGAACCTGCGGAGGCGTCAGCCGCCGCGGCGTCGGAGGAACCGGACTCCGCCCCGCCACCCGTCGCGGACGAACGCGCGTCCTTCTGCTCGGGCACGGAACCGGCGTCCGCGTCCGCGGGCCCGGAGCCGTTCGGCCGGCCCGCCGGCGCCTCGACCGCGGAACGGCCCGCTGCGGAAGCGGACTTCGCGGCTGCGGTCGTCGCGGCATCCGTCCCGGGGGAAGCGGCCTCCGTACGGGCGGCACCGCCGTCCGCACGGGCGGAACCCTCGGAACCGGCGGCATCCGCGCCAGCGGAAGTGGTGTGCTCCGGCTTCGACATGCGTCCCCTCAACGATCGTGCCGCCTGCTCCGGGTTGACCGGCGTCCGCCGGAGACCACGGCAACCCGCCCCGGCAGGACCCTTATTGTTCCTCACTCCGGCACGGACGGGTGTCCCGGGTCCGTGGTTCCCCGGAACACCCGTGATACGACACTCCCACTAGAGCGGAACGATCTCCGGTGCCCCCAGCCTGGCCGCGTCGGCGGTCTGGTCGTCCGGCTGCCGCTGCGACTCCCGCTCCGCCTCCACGCGCTTCTCGTAGTGCTCGACCTCCCGCTCCACCTGTCCCTCGTCCCACCCCAGTACCGGTGCCATCAACTCCGCGCACTCGCGCGCCGACCGGGTGCCGCGGTCGAAGGTCTCGATCGAGATCCGGGTCCGCCGGGTCAGTACGTCGTCCAGGTGCCGCGCTCCCTCGTGCGACGCCGCGTACACCACCTCCGCCCGGAGGTAGTCGTCCGCCCCGCCCAGCGGCGCGGCGAGCCCCGGGTCCCGCTCGATCATCTCCAGCACCTCCTCCGCCAGCGAGCCGTAGCGGTTCAGCAGGTGCTCGACCCGCGCCACGTGCAGCCCGGTCCTGGCGGCGATCCGCGCCCGCGCGTTCCACAGCGCGCGGTAGCCCTCCGCGCCCACCAGCGGGATGTCCTCCGTGACGCACTCGGCGACCCGCTGGTCCAGCCCGTGCACCGCCTCGTCCACCGCGTCCTTGGCCATCACCCGGTACGTCGTGTACTTGCCGCCCGCGACCACCACGAGCCCCGGCGCCGGATGCGCCACGGTGTGCTCCCGCGAGAGCTTGCTGGTCGCGTCCGACTCGCCGGCCAGGAGGGGCCGCAGGCCCGCGTACACGCCCTGCACGTCCTCCCGGGTGAGCGGCACGGCCAGCACCGAGTTCACGTGCTCCAGGAGGTAGTCGATGTCCGCGCTCGACGCCGCCGGGTGCGCCTTGTCCAGGTCCCAGTCCGTGTCCGTGGTCCCGACGATCCAGTGCCGGCCCCACGGGATGACGAAGAGCACCGACTTCTCGGTCCGCAGGATCAGCCCGGTGGACGAATGGATGCGGTCCTTCGGCACCACCAGATGGATGCCCTTGGACGCCCGTACGTGGAACTGGCCGCGCTCGCCGATGAGCGCCTGGGTGTCGTCCGTCCACACCCCCGTGGCGTTCACGATCTGCTTGGCCCGGATCTCGTACTCCCCGCCGGCCTCGACGTCCTTCACCCGGGCGCCGACCACCCGCTCGCCCTCCCGGAGAAAGCCGGTCACCCGGGCGCGGTTCGCCGCGAGGGTGCCGTACGCGGCGGCCGTGCGCACCAGCGTGGCGACGAACCGCGCGTCGTCCATCTGGGCGTCGTAGTACTGAAGGGCGCCCACCAGGGCGTCCTTGCGCAGGCAGGGCGCGACCCGCAGCGCCCGCTTGCGGGTGAGGTGGCGGTGTACGGGCAGTCCGCGCCCGTGGCCGCTGGACACCGACATCGCGTCGTACAGCGCGACGCCGGACCCGGCGTAGAACCGCTCCCAGCCCTTGTGCTGGAGGGGGTAAAGGAACGGCACCGGCTTCACCAGGTGCGGCGCGAGCCGCTCCAGCAGCAGCCCGCGCTCCTTCAGCGCCTCCCGTACGAGCGCGAAGTCGAGCATCTCCAGGTAGCGCAGCCCGCCGTGGATCAGCTTGCTGGACCGGCTGGAGGTGCCCGAAGCCCAGTCCCGCGCCTCCACCAGGCCGGTCGCGAGGCCTCTGGTGGCCGCGTCGAGCGCGGTGCCCGCGCCCACCACGCCCGCGCCCACGACCAGCACGTCCAGTTCCCGCTCGGCCATCCGAGCGAGCGCCTCGGTGCGCTGCGCGGGTCCGAGTGTCGCCGTCCTCACCGCTGCCTCCCGTTGGTCGGGGTGGTCGCCCACATGACCCACCTCGATTCTGACCGCGCGCTCCCCGGCCGGCCACCGCCTGTGGACAACACAAGGTGGCCGCCGTCTCACAATGCCGCAGATCGGTCATATATACGCCTAGTCTGACATAGCGCCAGCTCTCCTTATCCACAGGACTTGCGCACCCAGCCACCTCCGGTTAGGGAAGGACGGCCACCCCCATGCCCGCAGATCTCGCCGTCATCGGCCTCGGCCACCTCGGCCTGCCCCTCGCCCAGGCCGCCGTCGCCGCCGGGATCGAGACCGTCGGCTACGACACCGGCCCAGCGACCGACAGCAGCCTCACCGCCGCCGAGATCCGCCGCATGTCGGCGGCCGGCTTCCGGGTCGCCACCGACCCCGCGGAGCTCGGGAGGGTCCGTACCGCCGTCATCTGCGCGCCCACCCCCCTGGGCGCCGACCGGGCCCTCGACCTGTCCGCCGTGGGCGACGCGGCCCGTGCCCTGGCCGCGCGGCTGCGGCCGCACACCACCGTGATCCTGGAGTCCGCCGCGTACCCCGGCGTGACCGAGGACTACCTCAGACCCCTGCTCGAATCCGGCTCCCGGCTGCGGGCCGGCCGCGACTTCCACCTGGCCTACTCCCCCAGCCGCCTCGACCCCGGCAACCGCAGCCACGGGATCGCCAACACCCCCAAGGTGATCGGCGGCCTCACCCCCGCCTGCACCGAGTCGGCCGCCGCCTTCTACGCGCGCCTCACCGACAAGGTGGTGCGCGCCCGGGGCCTGCGCGAGGCCGAGACCGTCCAGCTGCTGGAGACCAACTACCGGCACGTCAACATCGCGCTGGTGAACGAGATGGCGGTGCTCTGCCACGACCTCGGCGTCGACCTCTGGGACGTCATCCGCTGCGCGGAGACCAAGCCGTACGGCTTCCAGGCCTTCCGCCCGGGCCCCGGCGTGGGCGGCCACGGCGTCCCGCTCGACCCCGGCTACCTCGCCGTGCCCACCCGCACCCCCGGCCACCCCCTGCGCATGGTCGGCCTCGCCCAGGAGGTCAACAACCGCATGCCGCAGTACGTCATCCAGCGCTGCGCCACGCTCCTCAACGAGCACGGCAAGTCGGCCCGCGGCGCCCGCATCCTCCTCCTGGGCGTCACCTACAAGCCGGACCTGGCCGACCAGGAGGGCTCCCCCGCCCGCGAGATCGCCTCCCGGCTGCTCGACCTCGGGGCACTGATCAGCTACCACGACCCGTACGTGACCGGCTGGCGCGTCCGGGACCAGCCGGTCCCGCGCGCCGACTCCCTCTACGAGGCCGCGGCCAACGCCGACCTGACGATCCTGCTCCAGCACCACCGCACGTACGACCTCCAAGGCCTGGCGGTGAAGGCGCAGTTGCTGCTCGACACCCGCGGCGCCACCCCGGTGGGCACGGCCCACCGCCTGTGACCCCGCGGGACGCCCACGAAATCCCCTCTTCCGCACCGGGCCGATGCTGCTAGCCTTCGGCGACATTTTTCTCCGCACGCCTGTTCCCAGGGACAGCCGTGCCGCAAATCCCTGGGGGGGATTTCACCCATGAGCGACACCGCTCCGCAGCCCGCCGCACCCGACGCGGCCCCTGCCCCGGCCGCCACCGCCGAGGCCGTCACCGCCGCCGAGGCCCCCGCGGCCCCGGCCGCCGACGCCACCGCGTCCGCGGCGCCGGTGCCCGGCCAGGCACCGGCCCCTGGCGTGGAGGGCTGGGCCTACGCCCCGGCCGCGCCCGCCCGCAAGGGCAACGCCGGCCTCGGCATCGCCGCCGCCGTGCTGGCGGCCCTGGTCACCGCCGCGCTCTACGGCCTGATCATCGGCACCACCGAGTACCAGGTCGGCTACGCGGCGGTCGGCGTCGGCCTGCTGATCGGCCTGGCCGCGGGCAAGCTCGGCGGCCCGAACCCGGTCACCCCGGTCCTCAGCGCGATCCTGGCGCTCGGCGCCGTGTACGCGGGCCAGCTGTACGGCGTCGCCATGCTCGGCGCCGAGGAGCTCCACACCACGACGCTGGACCTCGTCTCCTCGGTCGGCCTCTCCATGCTGCACGCGGCGTGGAAGGAGGCCATCGGCCCGATGGACTTCCTCTTCTTCGCCATCGGCGCGGTCGTCGCCTACCAGACCGCCCGCAAGACCTCGGCCTGACACCCGGCCCCACCGCGCAACCGCCCCGAGGGCCGGCCACCCGAGGTCGGCGGCGGCGAGCCCGGACACGCCGGAGGCCCGGCACCCCGTGGGGGGTGCCGGGCCTCCTCCCGTGCGGGACGGGTCAGCGGCGGTGCTGCGAGTCCGCGACCGTCACCTCGACGCGCTGGAACTCCTTGAGCTCGCTGTAGCCCGTGGTCGCCATCGAGCGGCGCAGGGCACCGAAGAGGTTCATCGAGCCGTCGGGGCTGTGGGACGGGCCGGTGAGGATCTCCTCGGTGGTGCCGACCGTGCCCAGGTCCACCTTCTTGCCGCGCGGCACGTCCTCGTGGACGGCCTCCATGCCCCAGTGGTGGCCGCGGCCGGGCGCGTCGGTGGCGCGGGCCAGCGGGGAGCCCATCATCACGGCGTCCGCCCCGCAGGCGATGGCCTTGGGCAGGTCGCCGGACCAGCCCACGCCGCCGTCGGCGATCACGTGGACGTAGCGGCCGCCGGACTCGTCCATGTAGTCGCGGCGGGCGGCGGCCACGTCGGCGACCGCGGTCGCCATCGGGACCTGGATGCCCAGCACGTTGCGGGTGGTGTGCGCGGCGCCGCCGCCGAAGCCGACCAGGACGCCCGCGGCGCCGGTGCGCATCAGGTGCAGGGCCGCGGTGTAGGTGGCGCAGCCGCCCACGATGACCGGGACGTCGAGCTCGTAGATGAACTGCTTCAGGTTCAGCGGCTCGGCCGCGCCGGAGACGTGCTCGGCGGAGACGGTGGTGCCGCGGATCACGAAGATGTCCACGCCCGCGTCGACCACGGCCTTGGAGAACTGCGCGGTGCGCTGCGGGGAGAGCGCCGCGGCGGTGACGACGCCGGAGTCGCGCACCTCCTTGATGCGCCGGCCGATCAGGTCCGCCTGGATCGGGGCGGAGTAGATCTCCTGGAGACGGCGGGTCGCGGTCTCCTCGTCCAGCGTGGCGATCTCGTCGAGCAGCGGCTGCGGGTCCTCGTACCGGGTCCACAGGCCCTCGAGGTTGAGGACGCCCAGGCCACCGAGCTCACCGATGCGGATCGCGGTCTGCGGGGAGACGACCGAGTCCATCGGGGCGGCCAGGAAGGGGAGCTCGAAGCGATAGGCGTCGATCTGCCAGGCGATCGAGACCTCCTTCGGGTCCCGCGTACGGCGGCTCGGGACGATGGCGATGTCGTCGAACGCGTACGCCCTGCGGCCGCGCTTGCCGCGCCCGATCTCGATCTCAGTCACGTGTGGTGGCCTTTCCCTCTTGACTCTGCCCGTCCAGTATCCCCGAAGGGCGGACGGTCGCGTTCCCGTGACCGCTGTACGGACGCACGCGCGCCCGGCACACGCCCCGGCCCGCGGGGCCGGGCACGCCGGAGGGGGCGGACCCGTCACCCGGGTCCGCCCCCTCCGTGCCTGCTCAGCCCTTGCGGGAGTAGTTCGGCGCCTCGACCGTCATCTGGATGTCGTGCGGGTGGCTCTCCTTGAGGCCCGCCGACGTGATGCGGACGAACCGGCCGCGGTCCTGGAGCTCCGGCACCGTGCGGCCGCCGACGTAGAACATCGACTGGCGCAGGCCGCCGACCAGCTGGTGCACGACCGCGGACAGCGGGCCGCGGTAGGGCACCTGGCCCTCGATGCCCTCGGGGATCAGCTTGTCGTCGCCGCCGACGCCCTCCTGGAAGTACCGGTCCTTGGAGAACGACTTGCGGTCGCCGCGGGACTGCATGGCGCCCAGCGAGCCCATGCCGCGGTACGACTTGAACTGCTTGCCGTTGATGAAGAGCAGCTCGCCCGGGGACTCCTCGCAGCCCGCGAGCAGCGAGCCGAGCATGACCGTGTCCGCGCCGGCGACGAGCGCCTTGGCGATGTCGCCGGAGTACTGCAGGCCGCCGTCGCCGATGACCGGGACGCCCGCGGCCTTGGCGGCCAGCGAGGCCTCGTAGATCGCGGTGACCTGCGGGACGCCGATGCCGGCGACCACGCGGGTGGTGCAGATGGAGCCGGGGCCGACGCCGACCTTGATGCCGTCGCAGCCGGCGTCGACGAGCGCCTGGGCGCCGTCGCGGGTGGCGACGTTGCCGCCGATGACGTCGACGGAGGAGTTCGACTTGATCTTGGAGACCATGTCTCCGACCAGGCGCGAGTGGCCGTGGGCGGTGTCGACGACGATGAAGTCGGCGCCCGCCTCGATCAGGGCCTGGGCCCGCTCGTACGCGTCACCGGCGACGCCGACCGCGGCGCCGACCAGCAGGCGGCCGTCCTTGTCCTTGGCGGCGTTCGGGTACTTCTCCGCCTTGACGAAGTCCTTGACGGTGATGAGGCCCTTGAGGGTGCCCGCCTCGTCGACCAGCGGCAGCTTCTCGATCTTGTGGCGGCGCAGCAGCTCCATGGCGTCGACGCCGGAGATGCCGACCTTGCCCGTGACCAGCGGCATCGGGGTCATGACCTCGCGCACCTGGCGGCTGCGGTCCGACTCGAAGGCCATGTCGCGGTTGGTGACGATGCCGAGCAGCTTGCCCGCGGGGTCGGTGACCGGCACCCCGGAGATGCGGAACTTCGCGCAGAGCTCGTCCGCCTCGCGCAGGGTCGCGTCGGGGTGGACGGTGATCGGGTCGGTGACCATGCCGGACTCGGAGCGCTTGACCAGGTCCACCTGGTTCGCCTGGTCGGCGATCGAGAGGTTCCGGTGGAGGACGCCGACGCCACCCTGGCGGGCCATCGCGATGGCCATGCGCGCCTCGGTGACCTTGTCCATCGCCGCGGAGAGCAGCGGGACGTTCACACGGACGTTCCGGGAGATGAGGGAGGAGGTGTCGATCTCGTCCGGGGCCATGTCCGACGCGCCCGGCAGCAGCAGGACGTCGTCGTAAGTCAGCCCGAGCGAGGCGAATTTGTCGGGCACTCCGTCGACGTTGACAGTCATGACACCTTCCCAGATGGTCTTGCTCAGCGCAGATGTCCATGCTAACGGGATCGCGGCGCGTCTCATTCCACGATGAAGATCGACCACAATTTTCGTACCTTGCTACAAGTTTGGGCGCAGAAATTGCCGTCTTGTGGTATTCGCCGCGTGCGGGTTCGTCCGCCCTCCCGGCGCACGCACCGCCCGGCGGGCGCTCACTGCTCCGCGAGCGCCCGCAGCCGGCTGAGCGCGCGGTGCTGCGCCACCCGGACGGCCCCCGGCGACATGCCGAGCATCTGACCCGTCTCCTCCGCCGTCAGACCGACGGCCACCCGCAGTACGAGCAGCTCGCGCTGGTTCTCGGGGAGGTTGGCCAGCAGCTTCTTGGCCCAGGCGGCGTCGCTGCTGAGCAGCGCGCGCTCCTCCGGGCCCAGCGAGTCGTCCGGCCGCTCGGGCATCTCGTCCGACGGCACGGCCGTGCTCCCGGGGTGCCGCATGGCGGCCCGCTGGAGGTCTGCGACCTTGTGCGCGGCGATGGCGAAGACGAAGGCCTCGAACGGCCGGCCCGTGTCGCGGTACCGCGGCAGGGCCATCAGGACGGCGACGCAGACCTCCTGCGCCAGGTCCTCCACGAAGTGCCGCGCGTCCCCGGGCAGCCGGGACAGCCGGGTGCGGCAGTAGCGCAGCGCGAGCGGGTGCACGTGGGCGAGCAGGTCGTGGGTGGCCTGTTCGTCCCCCTCGACGGCCCGGCGTACCAGTGCGCCGACGGCCCCCTGGCCGCCCTCCTTGGGGGGCCCCGCAGGGCCGGTGGCCGTGGGGGACCCCAGGGCCTCGTCGTCGCGCATCGATCCATGGTGCCCCGACGCCGGGCCTTCTGCGGCACCCTGGCCCGTGTTGTGCATCGAAGCGTTATGAGCGGGCGCGCCTGAAGTCATCGTCTGCGCCCTCCCCTCCCGCTCGGCCGAATGGTCCCCGAGGACCGCCACATCTCAAGAATGCGGTATTCCTCAAGCATGCGGCATCGCGTCCGAAGCGACACTCCCCCAGCTGCCGCTGGGAGGTTCCCCCACCCGATTCTGCCCCGCCAACCCCCTCGCGCACACCGGTTCCGGCCGAGTCGAGGGGGCTGTGGTCAGATCGGATGCGGCGGACGCCTCAACGGACGAGGCCCCACCGGAATCCGAGTGCCACGGCGTGCGCCCGGTCCGAGGCGCCCAGCTTCTTGAAGAGCCTGCGCGCGTGCGTCTTGACGGTGTCCTCGGAGAGGAACAGCTCGCGCCCGATCTCCGCGTTGGACCGGCCGTGGCTCATGCCCTCGAGCACCTGGATCTCGCGCGCGGTGAGGGTGGGCGCGGCACCCATCTCGGCCGAGCGCAGCCGCCGCGGGGCGAGCCGCCAGGTCGGGTCGGCCAGCGCCTGGGTCACCGTCGCGCGCAGCTCGGCCCGGGAGGCGTCCTTGTGGAGGTACCCGCGGGCGCCGGCGGCGACCGCGAGGGCCACGCCGTCGAGGTCCTCGGCGACCGTCAGCATGATGATGCGGGCCCCGGGGTCGGCCGAGAGCAGGCGGCGCACGGTCTCGACGCCGCCGAGGCCGGGCATCCGTACGTCCATCAGGATCAGGTCGGACCGGTCGGCACCCCAGCGGCGGAGGACTTCCTCGCCGTTGGCGGCCGTCGTCACGCGCTCGACGCCGGGCACGGTGGCAACCGCGCGGCGGAGCGCCTCTCGGGCGAGCGGGGAGTCGTCGCAGACGAGGACGGAAGTCATGGCCGCCCTCCGCAGCTGCTGATGCACGTCACCTTGAGCCTCCAGGCTGGTACGTATCGTCACCTGTGCGGTCGATGCCCTCGGACACCTGTCCGGGAACTTGTTCTTTCAACCGCCTTCGCACTCTCAACGATGGTCACTCGAAAGAGTTACGGGTCGGACGGACACCTTCGGCACTCTACGTGAGGAAGCGAACACAGCGCTGGCATGACAGGCCGTCTGTCCTCCATCTGGAGCTATGCCCTATTTGGCGGCTTTTCTTCCGTTCGGCCTGTGTCTGAGGCTAGATTCCCAATGAGTCATATTTACATCTACTCGGATAGTAGATGTGGAGACATGGACCGTATCCGCCTCAGTACCGGCTTCAAGAGGACTACCCATGGCAGATTTCTCCCGCCTCCCCGGACCGAACGCCGACCTCTGGGACTGGCAGCTGCTGGCCGCCTGCCGGGGGGTCGACAGCTCCCTCTTCTTCCACCCGGAGGGCGAGCGGGGCGCGGCCCGGAGCGCGCGCGAGGCCTCGGCTAAAGAGGTCTGCATGCGATGCCCGGTGCGTGCCGAATGCGCCGCGCACGCTCTCGCCGTACGCGAGCCCTATGGCGTATGGGGAGGGCTGACCGAGGACGAGCGCGAGGAGCTGATGGGCCGCGCCCGGCACCGGCTCATCTCCGCTTCGGGAGCGGGTGGCACAGCCGCCCACTGAACCAGTGTTCGAAAGGCGCTGAAGGAACGATTCCGCTAATCCTGCCGGGGGCGGGAATCCGTGGCCGCCCCCGGGCGTGTCGTGCGGGCGCGGGCCGTCACGGGCCCGCGCCCGGGACACCTCACCGCGCCGCGGCGTGCTCCAGCCGGTCCAGCATGGCCGCGACGGCGGGCACACGCGCGAGGTCGGGCAGCGTGAGGGCGACGACCTCGCGCTCGACGGCGGGCTCCACCGTCACGGTCCTGGCCGACCCGGTCCGCACGGACTCCACGGCCAGCTCCGGCAGCACGGCCACGCCGAGCCCGGCGCCGACCAGACCCACCACCGCGGGGTAGTCGTCGGTGGCGAAGTCGATGCGCGGCGTGAAGCCCACGCCCTCGCAGACCTCCACCAGATGGCGGCGGCAGCGCGGACAGCCGGCGATCCACGGCTCGCCGGCCAGCTCGGCCATGCCCACCCGCTCCGCCCCGGCCAGCGGGTGCTCCTCGGGGACCAGGCCCACCAGCCGGTCCGTGAGCAGCGGCCGGACCACGAGGTCCGCCCACTCGGCGGGGCCGCTCCCCGCAGCCCCGGTGTACCGGAACGCCAGGGCGACGTCGCAGTCGCCCTCGCGCAGCATCTCCACCGAACGCGGCGGCTCGGCCTCCACGAGCGAGACGCGGGTGCCGGGATGGTCGGCGCGCATCGCCGCCAGCGCCTTGGGCACCAGCGTCGAGCTGCCGCTGGGGAAGGACACCAGGCGGACCCGCCCGGCTCGCAGACCCGCGATCGCCGCGACCTCCTCCTCGGCCGCGGTCAGACCGGCGAGGATGCCGGCGGCGTGGCGGACCAGCGCCTCGCCGGCCTGGGTCAGCCGCATCTCGCGGCCGGTCCTGATGAGCAGCGGGGTGCCGGCCGACTGCTCCAGCGCCTTCATCTGCTGCGAGACGGCGGGCTGAGTGCAGCCCAGCTCGCGGGCGGCGGCGGAGAAGGAGCCCGTGGCTGCGACGGCGCGCAGGATTCGGAGATGACGTGCCTCGATCACCCTTCGAGCATAAGCCCCCCTTTGACGCCGCTGTGAATATTGGTCTGCCCCTTTGGGAAACCCTGGGCTAGCGTTCGAGCATGCATCTGATCTCCGTGAACCTGGGCCGCGCCGTCGCCGTGGACCACACCGACCCGTCCGTGGGCGTGACGGGCATCGGCAAGGCGCCCGTGCCCGGGCCCGTACGCGTCTTCGCCCCCGGACCCAAGGGCGTCGGCGGCAGCGGCGTCGAAGGCGACGCGGTCTGCGACCTGCGCCACCACGGCGGCGACCACCAGGCCGTCTACGCCTACGCCCGCGAGGACCTCGACGCCTGGGAGCGCGAGCTGGGCCGCGAGCTGCCCGGCGGGATCTTCGGCGAGAACCTCACCACCTCGGGCGTCGACGTGAACGGCGCGCTGATCGGCGAGCGCTGGCGGGTCGGCCGGGACCTGGTCCTGGAGGTGGCCTCGGCCCGCATCCCGTGCCGCACCTTCGCGGGCCACCTGGACGAGGGCGGCTGGGTGAAGCGCTTCACGCAGGCCGCGAAGCCCGGGGCGTACCTCCGAGTGGTCCAGGGGGGCGAGGTGTCGCCCGGCGACGCCGTGGAGGTCGTAGACCGCCCGGACCACGAGGTCACGGTCGCCTTCTGGTTCCGCGCCTTCACCACCGAGCGGGAGCTGCTGCCGCGCACCCTCGCCGCCGGTGACGCCATGGAGCCGGAGGCGCGGGAAAAGGTCCGCGCGTACCTGGAGAAGCACGGCGGGACGACGGGCTGAAACCTGCGGCGGCTAGGTTGCGCACATGACGACTGCTCTGATTACGGGTTCCACGGCGGGCATCGGCGCCGCCTTCGCGCGCAAGCTGGCCGCCCAGGGGAACAACCTGGTGCTGGTGGCCCGGGACACCAAGCGGCTGCGCGAGCAGGCCACCGAACTGCACGACCGGCACGGGATCGAGGCCGAGGTGCTGACCGCCGACCTGTCGACGGAGGAGGGCATCGCGGCGGTCGAGCAGCGGCTCGGCGACCGCCGCGACCCGGTCGACCTGCTGGTCAACAACGCGGGGTTCGGCAACAAGGGCCGCTTCCTCGAAGTCTCGATGGCCGACGAGCTGACGATGCTGAAGGTGCACGTCGAGGCGGTGCTGCGGCTGACCTCGGCGGCGTCCGCGAGCATGCGCGAGCGCGGCCGGGGCGGGATCGTCAACGTGGCGTCGGTGGCCGCCTTCGTACCGCGCGGTACCTACGGCGCGAGCAAGGCGTGGGTCGTGCAGTTCACGCAGGGCGCGGCACGGGACATGGCGGGCTCCGGGGTGCGGCTGATGGCCCTGTGCCCCGGCTTCGTGCGTACGGAGTTCCACGAGCGGGCCGGCATGGGCACGGACAACATCCCGAACTGGATGTGGCTGGACGCCGACAAGCTGGTCACGGCGGCCCTGGCCGACCTGGCCAGGGGCCGCACCGTCTCGATCCCCGACCCGCGGTACAAGGCCCTGATGGGCGTCGTGAAGCTGACGCCGCGCGGGCTGCTGGGCGGGGTGTCCTCGCGCACCGGGCGCAAGTACGGACCCCAATGAGGGCGCCAGCCGGGGAGCGGCTGAAAAGCGCCAAACCAGCCGAATGGGTGGTTCTTCACTAAAATTGGGACTGTCCTTTCCAGCCCGGGAGACCGCCATGACATTCGTACAACTGGTCGATTACACGACGCACCAGCCCGAGGCCATGAACGACCTGCTCGACAAGTACGTCGCCCAGAGCCACGGCAGGCGCACGCTGACCCACAGCATCGTGGGCAAGGACCGCGACACGAACGACCACTACGTCGACGTCGTGGAGTTCCCTTCGTACGAGGAGGCCATGAAGAACTCGAACCTCCCCGAGACGGACCGCATGTTCCACGAGATGGTCGCGCTGTGCGACGGCATGCCGAAGTTCACCAACCTCGACGTGGTCCGCGACGAACACCTCAACACCATGCTGGTCAACCGGGTGTTCGAGGAGGTCATGCTGAACGGGAACATGGCCGTGTTCGAGGAGTGTTTCGCCACGAACTACATCGACCACGACGTCAGCAAGCCGGAGCAGACGGTCGTGGGGCGCGACGAGGTGATGAAGGACATTCAGATGTGGCGCGGCGGCTTCGAGATGTCCTTCGCCGTCGACGCGCAGCTCGCCCAGGACGACCTCGTCACCACCGTGTGGACGTGGCGCGGCAAGCACACGGGCGAGTTCATGGGCATGCCCCCCACCGGTAAGACCCACGAGACCACCGGCACCACCACCTTCCGCTGCACGGACGGCATGATCTCCGAGGGCTGGTGGCACTACGACATCATGCGCCTCATGCGCGAGATGGGCATGGACATGAACATGAGCGCGGACAAGGGGACGGGCGCCGCCGGCTGACGCCGCATCACCACGGGCAGGGTCCGCCGGCCCGGGCACGAGAGCCGGGGCCGAGACACGGGAAGGCCCCCGCCGCGTGCGACGGGGGCCTGCGTGTCAGCGCGTGGGTCAGTGGCTGTGGCCGTGACCGTGGCCGTGACCGTGGCCGTTGTCCTCCTCCTCGGCCGGCTTCTCGACGACCAGGGTCTCGGTCGTGAGCAGCAGCGAGGCGATGGAGGCGGCGTTCTCCAGGGCGGAGCGGGTCACCTTGACCGGGTCGATGACGCCGGCCTTGACCAGGTCGCCGTACTCGCCGGTGGCGGCGTTGAAGCCCTGGCCCTTCTCCAGCTCGGAGACCTTCGAGGTGATGACGTAGCCCTCAAGGCCGGCGTTCTCGGCGATCCAGCGCAGCGGCTCGACCACGGCGCGGCGGACGACGGCGACACCGGTCGCCTCGTCGCCGTCCTTGCCCAGGTTGTCGGCGAGGACCTTGGCGGCGTGGACCAGAGCGGAGCCACCACCGGAGACGATGCCCTCCTCGACCGCGGCGCGGGTCGCGGAGATGGCGTCCTCCAGACGGTGCTTCTTCTCCTTCAGCTCCACCTCGGTGGCGGCGCCGACCTTGATCACGCACACGCCGCCGGCCAGCTTCGCGAGGCGCTCCTGGAGCTTCTCGCGGTCCCAGTCGGAGTCCGTGGACTCGATCTCGGCCTTGATCTGGTTGACGCGGCCGAGGACGTCCTCGGAGGAGCCGGCGCCGTCCACGATCGTGGTGTCGTCCTTGGTGACGGTCACGCGGCGGGCGGAGCCCAGCACGTCCAGACCGGCCTGGTCGAGCTTGAGGCCGACCTCCTCGGCGATGACGGTGGCACCGGTGAGGGTGGCCATGTCCTGCAGCATCGCCTTGCGGCGGTCACCGAAGCCGGGCGCCTTGACGGCGACGGCGTTGAAGGTGCCGCGGATCTTGTTCACGACCAGGGTCGACAGGGCCTCGCCCTCGACGTCCTCGGCGATGATCAGCAGCGGCTTGGAGCCACCGGCCTGGATGACCTTCTCGAGCAGCGGCAGGAGGTCCTGGATGGAGGAGATCTTGCCCTGGTTGATCAGGATGTAGGGGTCCTCCAGGACCGCCTCCATGCGCTCCTGGTCCGTCACGAAGTACGGGGACAGGTAGCCCTTGTCGAAGGCCATGCCCTCGGTGAACTCGAGCTCGAGACCGAAGGTGTTGGACTCCTCGACGGTGATGACACCGTCCTTGCCGACCTTGTCCATCGCCTCGGCGATGAGCTCGCCGACCTGCTGGTCCTGCGCGGAGAGCGCGGCCACGGCGGCGATGTCGGACTTGTCCTCGATCGGGCGGGCGGTCGCGAGGAGGTCCTCGGAGATCGCCTTGACCGCGGCGTCGATGCCCTTCTTCAGGGCGGCCGGGGAAGCGCCGGCGGCGACGTTGCGCAGGCCCTCGCGGACCAGGGCCTGGGCCAGGACCGTGGCGGTGGTGGTGCCGTCACCCGCGATGTCGTTGGTCTTGGTCGCCACCTCCTTCACGAGCTGGGCGCCGAGGTTCTCGTACGGGTCCTCGATCTCGACCTCACGGGCGATGGTGACGCCGTCGTTGGTGATGGTCGGGGCACCGAACTTCTTGTCGATGACGACGTTGCGGCCCTTGGGGCCGATGGTCACCTTGACGGTGTCGGCAAGCTTGTTGACGCCGCGCTCGAGGGCGCGACGGGCGTCCTCGTCGAACTTCAGAATCTTCGCCATGGGAGCGTTTCAGTCCTCTTCGGTGAGACGAACTGCGCCCCGGGCACCCTGATATGGAGGTCTGGGGCCCGGGGCGCAGGTCAAAGCATCTGCTTCAGTGCGGTGCTTGGGTGAACTACTTCTCGACGATCGCGAGCACGTCGCGAGCCGAGAGGACGAGGTACTCCTCGCCGCTGTACTTCACCTCGGTGCCGCCGTACTTGCTGTACAGCACGATGTCGCCGACGGAGACGTCGAGCGGCAGGCGCTGACCGTCCTCGAAGCGGCCCGGGCCCACGGCGAGGACGACGCCCTCCTGGGGCTTCTCCTTCGCGGTGTCCGGGATGACCAGGCCAGAGGCCGTGGTCTGCTCGGCGTCCAGCGGCTGGACCACGATGCGGTCCTCGAGCGGCTTGATGGCAACCTTGGAGCTGGCGGTCGTCACGATCCGACCTCCCCCTTCGGAGATCTCACGGGGTTAACTGTCTGAGGTGGCGACCAGGTCGATCCGTCGTCGCGGGTGCCGGATCTGCCCGTCGCTGTGTTGGCACTCACCATGGGCGAGTGCCAGGGCCGAGACTATTCCGGCGATTAGCACTCGGTCAAGCGGAGTGCCAATTCACTGCGCGGCGCCCCCCGGAATCCACCCGCACCGCCCCGGGCCGGCGGCCCCGGACCCGGCCCGCGGACGCCGTCCCCAGGCCCCGGGGGCGGGCCGCCGGGGACACCCCGGGACCGTCACTCGCGGGCCCTGCCCCCCGGATGCCCCGGGGACGACCGCCGGGCCCACCCCGGGGCTTACCCCCTGGACCACCCACGACCTCAGGTGCGGGCCGCCTGGACCCGGGTACGGCCGGGCCTGGATGCATGCGGGCTGGTCCGGATGCGGGCCGGGACTCGGGCGCGGGGCCGGACTCGGGTGGCCGGCGTAACCCCGGAGGGTGGCGGGAGCCCGGCGGGGCGGCGCGAGCCCGCAGGGGGCCGAGCCCCGCGGGGCTGCCGGACCCCGGAGGGCTGCCTAACCCCGGAGGGCTGCGGGACCCCGGAGGGTCGGCGGGACCCCGGGTTCGGGGGGATTTGGGCGGTATGTGACGCTGGGCGGCGTGCGGATTCTGGTGGTGGAGGACGAAGTCGGGCTGGCCGAGTCGCTTCGGCGTGGCCTCGGCGCCGAAGGGCACTGGGTCGAGCTCGCCCACGACGGCCACCGCGGCCTGGAACTCGCGCTCGCCGGCGGCCCGTACGACGCTGTCGTGCTCGACCTGATGCTGCCCGGCCCCGGCGGGTACGAGATCTGCGCCCGCATGCGGCGCCACGGCGACACCACCCCCGTACTGATGCTGACCGCCAGGGACGGCGAGTACGACGAGGCCGAGGGCCTGGACGCCGGGGCGGACGACTACCTGACCAAGCCCTTCTCCTTCGTGGTCCTGTCGGCCCGCCTCCGCGCCCTCCAGCGTCGCGCCGGCACCGCCCCCGCCACCACCCTCCAGGCCGGTGACCTGGTGCTGGACCCCGTGGCCCGGCGCTGCCGCCGGGGCCCGTACGAGATCGAGCTGACCGCCCGTGAGCTGGGCGTCCTGGCCTGCCTGCTGCGCACCCCCGGCGAGGCGGTGGCCAAGCGGGACATCCTGGGCGAGGTCTGGGACGGTCCCGACGGCATCGACCCGAACATCGTCGAGGTCTACGTCTCCTCCCTCCGGAAGAAGGTCGACGCACCCTTCGGCCGCCGCTCCATCCGCACCGTGCACGGCCACGGGTACCGCGTGGTCCCCGATGGCGGCTGAGGCACGGCGCCCACAGCCGGGCCACGCCGCGCCGGTCCCCGGTCCCCGCCGCGCGCGGTACGGGCTGCGGGGGCGGGCCGCGTTGGCCGGGGGGCTGGCCATGGCGGCCGTGCTCGGTGCCGGCGGGCTCTGGCTGTACGGGCTGCTGCGCGCGAACCTGCTCGACAACACCACCGGCCGCACCGAGCCGGCCGCCCGCCGGACCGCCGCGCAGGTGGACACCGGCACGCTCCCCGCCGTGCTCCCCGACCCTGGCGGCGCCGACGAACTCGCCCGGCTGGCCCGTACCGTCAACGCCACGCTCGACCGGCTGGAGCTGGCCGACGAGCGGCAGCGCCGGTTCACCGCCGACGCCTCCCACGAGCTGCGCAACCCCCTCTCCGCCGTCCGCGCCCGCCTGGAGGTGGCACTGGCCCGCCCGGACCAGGAGTCGGTACGGGCCGCCCTCGCCGACACCGAGCGGCTCCAGCACGTCGCCGCCGACCTGCTCCTGCTGGCCCGCCTCGACGGCCGGCCCCCGCTCGCAGCCGAACCGGTCGACCTGGCGCTGCTGGCCGCCGAGGACCTGGCCCGGCGCCCCGCCCCGCGGGTGCCGGTGAGGGTGGTGGCGGGGGCGCCCGTACCGGCGTACGGGAACCCCGGACAGCTGGCCCGGCTGCTCGCGAACCTGGTCGACAACGCCCTGCGGCACGCCCGCACCGAGGTGCGGGTCCACGCGGCCGCCGGCCCCGGCGGCGACCCGGTGCTGGAGGTGGCGGACGACGGTCCCGGCATCCCGGCGGCGGACCGGGAGCGGGTCTTCGAGCGCTTCGTACGGCTGGACGGGGCCCGCTCCCGGGACCGCGGCGGCACCGGCCTCGGCCTGGCCATCGCCCGCGAGATCGCCCTGGCGCACGGCGGCGCGCTGACCTCGGGCACGGCACCGGGCGGCGGTGCCCGGCTGACCCTCCGGCTCCCCGCGCAGCGGCCCGCCTGGGAGCGCGAGGGCCGCGAGGCGGGCCGGAAGGCCGAGATCGAGACGGTACGGAACTTCCTCGGCGTGCCGGTCGACCACTTCGCCGAGCTGAACCTGGCCGGTTTCCACCACCTCGCCGGCGCGCTGGACGGCGTACCCGTCTGTCTGAAGCACGACGTGAAGGACCGGTACTCGGGTGCCGACTTCACCGCGGGCCACCACACCCTCGACGGGCGGCAGTCGCTGGCGTTCGTCCGCCAGCGGCACGGGCTGCCCATGGGCGACCTGGACCGCACCAGGCGGCAGCAGGCCTTCCTCGCGGGGGCGCGGTACGAGCTGAGCCAGGCCGGGACCTTCACCGATCCGGCGAAGCTGGTGCGGCTGCTGGACACGGCCAGGCAGGACCTCGTCACGGACGAGGGCTGGGACCTGCTGTCCTTCGTCGGGCAGGCGAAGAACCTCTCCGGCGGGGACGTCGAGTTTGTGACACTTCCCATCAAAGGGTTCGCGAGGAACCACGGCGAGGACGTCAACGTCGTTGATGATATGAAGATAAAGCGCCTCATAGCCGAGCAGATCGGGCCCAAGGCCGCTGCCGGCCCCGACTCCTCCGGCGCCCCCGGCGCGCCGGCCCACTCCCCCGCCCCGGCCTCCTCCCCCGCCCCGAGCACGCGGGACGGCGGTGGCAGCGCGAGCTCCGCGATCGACGGCGGCGGCATTCCGTGCGTGGACTGACCCCCCTGACGGTGGCGGGCGCCAAACGGCGCACCGAGGCGCTGCTGCTGGCCTTCGTCGTACTGATCACGGTCGGCGGGCACGCCAGCGTGGGCCTGTCGATGACCGGCAGGCTGCCGGACAACCTCGCGGACTTCGCGATCAGCATGAGCCTGCTGGCCCTGGTCGGGCACCTGGCGGTGCGCCGCTTCGCCGCGTACGCCGACCCGCTGATCCTCCCGATCACGCTGCTGCTGTCGGGCATCGGTCTGGTGCTGCTGGCGCGCCTGGACACGACGTACCTGGCCAAGTGGCCGAAGTCCGGGGCGACCGCGCCGAACCAGCTGATGTGGACCGTGGTGGGCACCGCGATCTGCATCGTCGTGCTGATGGTGCTGCGCGACCACCGCCACCTCCGGCGGTTCATCTACATCACCATGCTGGTGGCACTGGTGCTGCTGATGGCCCCGATGTTCTTCGGCGCGGACATGTACGGCGCCAAGCGGTGGATCGTCATCGGCGGGCAGTCGCTCCAGCCGGGCGAGTTCGTGAAGATCATGATCGCGGTCTTCTTCGCCGGCTACCTGGTCACCCACCGCGACTCGCTCTCGCTGACCGGGCGGAAGGTCCTGGGCGTGCGGCTGCCGCCGATGCGCCAGCTCGGACCGATCATCACCGTCTGGATCGTCTCGCTGCTGGTGCTGGTCTTCGAGCGCGACCTCGGCACCTCGTTGATCTTCTTCGGCGTCTTCGTGGTGATGCTGTACGTCGCCACCGAGCGCACCGGCTGGATCGTCTGCGGCCTGCTGATGGCCGCGCTGGGCGCCTTCGTGGTCGGCTCGACCGAACCGCACGTGAAGGGGCGCGTGGCGGCCTGGCTGGACCCGCTGGCGATCTACCTGCCGGAGGACCAGCGGCCGCCCGGCATCGTCTCGGAGCAGTCGGCCCAGGCGCTGTTCGGCTTCGGCAGCGGCGGCATCACCGGCACGGGCCTCGGCCAGGGCCACCCGGAGCTGATCGGCTTCGCCGGCCGCAGCGACTTCATCCTCACCACGATCGGCGAGGAGCTGGGCCTGGCCGGGGTCATGGTGGTCCTGCTGCTGTACGCGCTGCTGGCGCAGCGGGGGCTGCGGATGGCGCTGGGGGCGCGCGACCCCTTCGGCAAGCTGCTGGCCGTGGGCCTGGCGGCGGCGCTGGCCCTCCAGGTCTTCGTGGTCGCGGGCGGCGTGACGGGCCTGATCCCGCTGACCGGAAAGGCGCTGCCGTTCCTGGCCAAGGGCGGTTCCTCCCTGGTGGCCAACTGGATCATGGTGGCGCTGCTGCTGCGGATCTCCGACAGCGCGGAACGCCAGCGCGAGGCGGACGCCCGGGGCCCGGTGGAAACCACGATCACCCCGGTGGTCGCGGCTCCGACGGGAAGCTGACGGAAGGGGCGGGGGAACTCCCCCGCCCCTCGGCTCACTCCCCTCGGGGCGCGGCCAGCTGCTCGGCGACCACGCGGAACCAGACCACGTACGAGAACGGCTCCGGCGGCCCGACCTCCATGCCGAGCTCCGCGGCCGCGAGGGCGTAGTCGGGCTCGTCCAGCGGCAGGGCGAGCAGCTCGTGGAGCTCCCCGACGAGCCGCGCCACCAGCTGCGGGTCGGTCCCGTCGGCGTAGTCCCGGACGGCCGCCTCGTGGTCGGGGAACTCGTCCACGATGTCCTGCGAGAACCACCCGCCCAGCAGCTGCGCCGTCTCCGGGAAGCGGGCGTGCCACTCCCAGTGGGTCTGCGGGCTGGCGGGCGCGGGCACGTCGCCGCCCTCGATGCTCTGCTTGAGGTGGTCGGCGACGACCAGCAGCCAGTCGCCGATCGCGGACTCGGGCAGCCCGGTGTCGGGGACGGCGTAGAACTCGCCGAGGTTGATCCGCAGCCGGCCCGGGGGGTTGCGGCTGTACTCGCGCAGCTGGCGCTCCGCCTCGGCGATGGCCCAGGGACGGGTGTGCCAGGTGTGGCGCAGGTAGGCGTCGAGCGCGGTGCTGCGCCGCTCCGGCGTGTCGTCGGCCGCCTGGCCGAGGTAGGCGCGCATGACCTGGTCGAGCTCGCCGTAGCGGCGGTCGTGGTCGAGGGGCTTCATGGGCACGGTCGCGGCGCCTCTACAGGTAGATCGGGAGGGTGGTCTGGACGACGAAGCCGTGCGGGCTGCGGGGCTCGCGGCGCAGCACGACGCGGGCGGCCCGTACGTCGACGGGCTCGCGGCCGGCGAGCATCATCGCCTCCAGCAGCACCCGGCCGACCGGTTCCTCACGGGAGGGCCAGGCGGCCTCGATGGTCAGCCGCGGCCGCGTGCCCTGGGCGAGCCAGCGGTGCACCGCCTGCTCGTTGGCGGTCACCACCATCTGGGTGGCCCACTGCGCGGTCTCCCGGTCGGGGTAAGTGGCGGATCGGGTCAGCATGCTCGAATTCTCTCGTACGGGTGAGCGGGCGGCGGGGTCAGTACTCGGGGGCGAAGGTCCAGTAGAGGCCGACCTCGGCGTCGGACACCGCCACGAGCCCGATGTCCTGCACGTACACCGTCAGGTCGTGCCAGGTGCGGAACGCGGCGTCGTAGTCGGGGTGCCGGTCGTCGTAGGCCTGGGCGACGTTGGTGAAGAACGCCGGGGCCTCGCCGTGCCGGGAGACGAGGCTGCGCGCGAGGCCGAGGAGCTCGTCCAGCCCTTCTGCGAAGAGGGGCAGGGCGTTCGACAGCCTGCAGCCGGGTGAGGCCATGGCGACCAACTGCTCGGCGGCCGCCTCGGGCTCGATCTCGTAGAGCCGCGCGCCGAGCACGTCGGCCGTGAGCTCCTTGAAGGGGTACGACGGCCCCTCCTCCCCGTCCGCGGAGTACCCCTCGGGGCAGTCGTCCAGCCCCGTCCAGCCACGCGGATCGTCCACCGCGCGCCGCATCACGTCCAGCACGTCGAGCCGCCAGTCCTCGTGCCTACGGGGCGCGGTGGCGACGTACGCGAAGGTCCCGCCGTACAGCTTGCGGACGGCGGCTTCCCAGGTGGCCTGGTCGACGGGCATGCTCACGGATCCTCTGTGGGTGCGGAGTGGGAGTCAGTCGTCAAAGGTCCAGTACACGCCGGTCTCCGTGTCGGAGACGACGACGGGCCCGGGGCCCGTCGTCGCCGGCAGGTCGAGCCGCCGGTCGGCGTGCCGGCGCGGACCCGTGGCCATGACGGACGCGCGCGGCTTCGCCTACTTCGTCGGCATCGACGTGACGACGGTGAACTTCGGGTCGGTGTTCGGGCTGTAACGGATCATCGTCTGGATCCGGTTCACGTCCTCGACCTTGGCGTTCATGCCGTTGTACTGCCAGCCCTTCTCCGCGTCGTTCGGGTCTGCGTTGCGCTGCACGCTGCGACCGGTGACCTCGCCGTTTGGCGACGGGGACACCAAGGGCGGCATCGGGGTGGTGGCCGGGTCCGGCGGACCGGCAAGCCACTTCTCTATCTCCGCCTTGTGCCGGTTGAGGTTGTACTGGGTGAGCCGCTGTGCTTCCGCATAGTTCTTGAACGAGGAGGAAGCACTGGGAATGGGCTTGCCCTCCGGCCAGAGGTTCGGGTCCGCGTTCGGCCGCTGTTGGTCGCGCAGGCGTTGGAGCAGTTGCTCGTCCGTCTTGCCCACGTGCTTGTCCAGCGTGTGGCCGTTGTTGAACCACTCGTTGCTGGCCAGGTCCAGGGTGTACGCGCCACTGCCCGGATCCTGCGAGATCCAGCGCTGCGGGTTCTTGAACTCGTCCAGCGCCCGGGCGCCGTACCCCTGGGCCCGAGCGACGCCCGCCTCGTACTTCGGGGCGCTCAGGTAGGCCTCGTCCAGCGGCTCCATCAGAGCGTCGAACCGGGCCGTGAGGGCGTTGAGCTTGTCTATGTACCGCTGGACGATCCGGTTGATCTCCGCCGTGTCCAGCTTCAGGACGACGTTGACCTCCCACTCCAGCAGCAGGTTCTTGGCCGACTTGCCGATGCCCTTGATGAGCCCCCAGGCGTCCTTGACGTCCACCCCGTCCTTGAGGTTGACGTCCTTGATGACCTCCTTGGCCGCTTCCTTCGCGGCCTCCACGTACTCGTCCCAGATGTCGCCGTTCAGCTCGACGGCGGCCTCGGCGTACTCGCGGAGGATGTCGCTGATCTTCTTCGCCGTGTCCATCAGGACCGTCATCACCGGCTGGCTGCCGGTGGGAACCCGCTGCGTGCCCGGGGCGTGCGGGGTCGTGTGCCCCCACTGGAGCCCGTGACGCGACTGACCCCAGTCCGTCCCGCCCCACAACGCGCTGCAGAACACGGTCATGGCCTTGTGCCAGTCCGCCTCCTGCGGGTTCGTGATGGTGCTGACCTCGCCCATCAGCGAGCCGGACACCGTGCTCAGGCAGATCGTGGTGTCGGCCCAGGTCTGGGAGAGCGAGTTGAGGTAGTGCTGCTGGGGGTACGGGTAGACCTCGACCAGCCGGCCCGCCCGGAACGCGGTCCGGATCACCTCGGCCAGGACGCCCCGCACCATCTCGGGGATGGCCTCCAGGACCGACCGTATGAAGTCGTCCCCGCCGTCGTCGTCGCCCCACTTCAGGTCCGGGACCTTGCCGTAGGACGGTATCTTCTCGATCACCGCGGGCGGCGTACGCTGCTCCGCCGACTGCCCCGGCTTCGGGTGCGCCGCCGCATCCGCCTTCGTGTACGCGTTCGCCGTCTCGGTGAAGCCCACCGCGACACCGCCGACGCCGGAGACGCCCTTCGCCCAGACCTCCAGCCAGCGGTTGCCGACCTTCATGTACGCCGTGGCGAACTTCCGGGCCGCGTCGCCGTTGCCGCCCGCGTCCGGGTACTTCTGGAGGCCGGACAGCAGGTCCTTGGCGCCCTTGTCGAACATGCCCTGCTGCGCCGCGATGTTCCCGGAGACCCGCCACAGGTCGCTCGGCTTGACGTCGATCGTGCCGTTGCCGCCCGGCGGCTGGGCCGGGGCCGGGGTGGTCGTGGGCCCGGCCATCAGGCACCGCCTCCCCAGCCCTGGAGGACGGAGCGGTTGGCCGCGTCGTAGTTCAGGTGGCCCTTGACCACCACCTCGTGGAGCCAGGCCTGGGCGGCCTTGAGGTCCTGGGCCGAGCGGTCCCACTTGTCGAGCTCGTCGATGAAGGCGTCGCGCGCCTCGCCCTCCCAGCTCAGCACGGTCTTCTCGGCGCGGTCGTACAGCGCGTCCAGCCGCGTCGTCAGGTTGCGGAGGATGTCCTCCAGCTCCCCGGAGAGGCGGCGGAGCGTCGCGAAGTCGACGGTGATGCGGTCGTCGCCGGCCATGGTGGTGCGCGTCCCCCCGTGATTCATATGTCCAGGATCCGGCTCTGCGGACGCTCCGGTACCGGTGCCCGGTTCCCGTCCGCCATCTCGCGGGCGGCCTCCGGCACGTTCTCGCTGTCCTGCATCTTCTTGAGCCGGCCCAGCGTGTCGAGCTCCTGCTCGGTGAAGCCGTCGCGCGAGAGTCTGGTGGCCTGTTCGAGCAGGACGAGCACCTGCCGGATGCGTACGGCGTCCTCGGCGACGCCCTGGTGCAGGCTGCGGTACGCCGTGGCCGTCGGGCCGGCCCAGCCGCTCTCGATGCCGTCGACGACGGCGTCCATGCGCCGCGTCTGCTGTTCCAGGTACGCCTGCATCGCGTCCATGTCGTCGGCGAGCCTGGTCAGCCCGTCCTCCGACACGTCGAGGTGAGCTCTGTCCATCCCGGGCCCCCGTCCGTCCGCCCTCGTGCGCGTGTTCGGACGTACATCCTAGGAGTTGCCGCCGACACGGACGGGACCGCGGGTGCGCAAGCGCACCACTGAGGCCCTGTCAGAGGTAGTCCTCCAGGCGGCCGATGCGGTAGCCCTGCTCCTGGATCTTCCGGAGCATCCGGGTCGTCATCTGCGTGAGCGTGGTGCCCTTGAGCTCGTCCGGGCCCCGGAAGTGCGCGAGCACGATCTCGCCGGGCCGCAGGCCGCTGCCCTCCGCGTACCGGATGTCGTGTATCTGCATCGAGGCCCGCCACAGCACGAGCGCCTCGGCGCCGCAGTCCTTCGCGGCGCGGAGCGTGTCGTCGTTGTAGTTGCCGAACGGGGGCCTGAAGAGGCGGGGCTTGGTGCCGAAGCGCTTCTGCAGGCGCTCCTGCTGGCCGCATATCTCGGCGCGCTGGCGCTCGTACGAGAGGGTGCGCAGGTTCGGGTGGGTGAGCGTGTGGTTGTTTATCGCGCTGCCCGGGCCGGCCTTCCGCAGCTGCTCGAAGTGCCCGTAGCCGGCGGAGGCCACACTGTCCGTCAGGAACATGCTGACCGGCAGCCTCAGGTCGGCGACCATGCGCAGGAACTCGGGGTCCCGCTCGGCCCCGTCGTCGTACGTCAGGAAGACGGTCTTCTCCCCCGCCGGTACGGGTATTCGGTCCACCACCGGCACCCGGCCGGCCCCGGCCCGCGGCAGCGCGGGCCGGCGGGCGGGCCGGGGGGCGAACTCCAGCGGCTTCGCCAGGCCCCACTTGCGGTGGGCGTCCGCGGCGACGCGGTCCGTACCCCCGGCGGGCGGGGCGGAGGCGGAGGCCGATGCCCCGGGCTGCCGCGAGCTCTGGCCGCCCTGCACCCCCTCGGTCGCCTTCCGCCCCAGCCTCTCGATCGGGTCCACACTCTGCGCGCACCCCGCGAGGGAGAGCGCCAGCGCACCGGCAGCCACCGTCCCGGCCAGCAGCCGGCGCGCCTTGGTCACAGGTAGTCCTCCAGTCTTGCCACGGCGTACCCCTTGGCCGTGACGGTCTTCATGACCTGACGGATCATGTCAGGCATCGTGCCCTTCCAGTCCTCCCGCCCCCGGAAGTGCGTGAGGATGATGTCGCCGGGGTGCAGGTCCCGGTCCCACTCGCGCCAGTCCATCCGGTCGGTGAAGGCCTCGGCGTTCCACAGCGGGACCGCGGTGACGCCGCAGGACTTGGCGGCGCGCAGGGTGTCCTCGTTGTAGTTGCCGTACGGCGGGCGGAAGAGTCTGGGCCGCTTGCCGAACTGCTTCTGGATGGTGTCCTGCTGGCCGCAGATCTCCTGCCGCTGCTTCTCGTACGAGAGGGCGGGCATGTAGCGGTGGTTGAGGGTGTGGTTGTTCAGGCTGACGCCGAGGTCCTGCATCTTCCTGAAGTACCCGTAGTTGTCGCGGACGAGGTAGTCGCTGAGGAAGGCCGTGTAGGGGATCTTCAGCTCGTCCATCATCCGGAGGAACTCGGGGTCCTTCTCGGCACCGTCGTCGATGGTCAGGAAGACGACCTTCTGCTCGGTGGGGACGGTGGTGAAGACGGGCGGCAGGTCCTCCCCGCCGTCGACCTCGAAGCCCTTCCGCGTGGTGATCTTCGGCTTCTCGGTCGGCGGGGCGGGCGGCAGCAGCGGGGTCCTGTCCAGGCCCCACCTCTTCGCCGCCGCGATCCGGGCCAGTTCGGCCTCCCGGAGCTGTCGGGCGCGGTTCTCGGCGCCCGCGGGGCCGGCGAGGGACTTGGCCTTCGCCTTCTCCTCCTGGGCGGCATCCGTGCCGGACGACGTGCTGCAGGCGGTACCGAGGGCCGCGACCAGGAGGGCGACCAGCGCGACGCGGTACCGTCCGCGCGCACCCGCGCGTACCCGGCCCGGGGCCGAGCCACCGGTCGCCACACCCACGCCCACGCAGGGCTTTTGTTCCTTTTTTCCTACTAGCTGCATGGCGCCGGATCCTGTCATCCGGAAGCCGCCGCACCCCCACGACACCTCGGGCGGGCGCGCACCTTCCACCGACTGGCCGACAATGGGCCGGTGAACGACCTCGACTCCTTCGCCGCCCTGCTCACCGACGAGGGCCGCGCCCTGCTCGACTCGCTGCGGGACTACGACCCCGCGAAGGAGCTGGCCACCGCCACCCGGCTGCGCCGGGACCACCCCGCCGAACTGGTCTCCGCCGCCCTCGGCCAGGCCCGGCTGCGCCAGCGCGCCGTCGCCAAGTTCGGCGCCGAGGACGCGTACCGGATGTACTTCACCCCCGGCGGCGTCGAGATGGCCACCCGCGCCACCGTCGCCGCCTACCGCGCCGAGCGCTTCGCCGCCCTCGGCGTACGCAGCCTCGCCGACCTGTGCTGCGGGATCGGCGGCGACGCCCTGGCCCTGGCCCGCGCCGGGATCCGGGTACTGGCCGTCGACCGGGACCCGCTGACCTGCGCGGTCGCACGGGCCAACGCCGCGGCACTGGACCTGTCGGAGCTGATCGAGGTGCGCGAGGCGGACGTCACCGAGGTGGACACGACCGGGTACGACGCGGTCTTCCTGGACCCCGCGCGGCGCGGCGGCCGCGGCCGCACCTTCGACCCCGAGGCCTACTCCCCGCCGCTCTCCTGGGCCGTGACCGCCGCCCGTACGGCCCGGCACGCGGCCATCAAGATCGCCCCCGGCATCCCCCACGAGGCCGTGCCTGCCGAGGCGGAGGCCGAGTGGATCTCGGACGGCGGGGACGTGAAGGAGGCCGTGCTCTGGTTCGGCACCGGGCCCGGCTCCGTACGCGCCACCCTGCTCCCCGGCGGCACCTCCCTGCGGACCGCCGATCCGCTGCCGGACCCGCAGCCCGGCCCCGTGGGCCGCTACCTGTACGAGCCGGACGGCGCCGTCATCCGCGCCCACCTCGTCGCGGAGGTCGCCGCCGAGCTGGACGGCCGGCTGATCGACCCGACCATCGCCTACGTCACCGCCGACGAGCTGCGGCCCACGCCCTACGCCACCGCGTACGAGATCACCGACGTGATGCCCTTCAACCTGAAGAAGCTCAAGGCGCTGCTGCGCGAGCGCGAGGTCGGCATCCTCACCGTCAAGAAGCGCGGCTCCGCGGTCGAGCCCGAGGAGCTGCGCAAGAAGGTCAAGCCGCAGGGCCCGAACTCCGCCACCGTGTTCCTCACCCGCGTGGCGGGGGCTCCGTCGGTGCTGATCGGCGCTCCCGCCCCGGCCCGCCCGTGACCGGATCCGGCCCGCCCGTGACCGGATCCGGCCCGGCCGTCGCGGTGCCGGGGCCGGCAGCCGAGCCCGCCGCCCGGCCCCCCGGCCGCGCGAAGGCACGTACCGCCCACCGGTAGTGCACGGCCGCCTTGGCCACGCCCAGCAGCCCGGTGATCCACAGGATCAGGCCCAGGCCCATGCAGTACGCGACCCTCCCCGGGCCGGCACCGCCCGGCCCCGCCCCCACGGCCACCCCGAAGGTCACCCACAGCCCGAGCGCGCACACCCCGAAGGAGGCCAGCAGCCAGCCCAGGCTCCGGCCGGCCGCCCGGTGCTCCGGGTCGGTCACGGGATCGTGCCCCGATGCCGCCCACGCGCCCAGCAGCAGCCGCACCCGGCGGTCCCGGCGCGCCCCGGCGGCCAGCAGGAAGCCGCCCGGCACGAGCACGCCCGTACCGACCACCAGGAACAGCAGCCCGAGCAGGTTCTCCCCGCCGCCCCGCTCGAAGGACATCAGCGCCATTCCGACGAACGACCAGCCGAGGGCGCAGACCCCGGCCACCGTCCACAGTGCCAGCAGCGTCCAGATCCCCAGGCTGTGCCGCACGAGTTCCCCGAGGATCCGGCCGCGTTCGGCCCGGGCCGCGGTCGCGTCCGGCCAGGGCGATATGTGCGCGGGCGGCGGCGGGGGAAGATCACGACGGCGCATGCGCCGACCTTAACGGCCCTCCGCCGCCCACCGTCGACTCTCGGCCCCCGCCGGCCCGCGGCACGGACGCCCCACCGGCTCGGAGCCGCGACGGCCCCGAGCCGCGGGCCCCGCCCGGAGCCGTCAGCCCCCGTCGACCGACTCGAACCGCCAGCGGTGCACCGGACGCGTGATCAGGTCCGCCGCCGGCTCCGGCAGTTCCGGCAGTCCGTCCCCGAACTCCGCCGCCCACCAGGTGATCACCAGCACCCGGTCCTGCGGCGCGCGGAACACCTCGCGCCGCAGCGGCTCCGCGGCCAGCACCTGTGCCTGCGCCCGGGCCCACTCCAGGAGTTCGGCACCGCGCCCGTCGACGGCGCGGGCCTCCCACATCAGCGCGACCGTGCTCATGAGTACAGGTTGTCCTTGCTGAGCTCGTGCACGTGGTCGTGGTCGTGTCCGTGGGCGTGACCGTGTGACACTCCCGGCACGTGAGGGTCCGTCACGGGCAGCGAGGAGTCCGCCGACAGGTCCCAGTCCGAGGCCGCCCTCCCGCGCGCGACCATCTCGGCGCCCAGCGCCGCGACCATCGCGCCGTTGTCCGTGCACAGCTTCGGGCGCGGCACGCGCAGGATGATCCCCGCGTCGTCGCACCGCTCCTGCGCCAGCGAGCGCAGCCGGGAGTTGGCCGCCACACCGCCGCCGATCATCAGGTGGTCCACGCCCTCGTCCTTGCACGCGCGGATCGCCTTGCGGGTCAGCACGTCGACCACCGCCTCCTGGAAGGACGCGGCCACGTCGCGCACCGGCACCTCCTCGCCGGCGTTCCGCTTGGCCTCGATCCAGCGCGCCACGGCGGTCTTGAGGCCGGAGAAGGAGAAGTCGTACGCCGCGTCGCGCGGCCCGGTCAGGCCCCGCGGGAAGGCGATCGCGTTCGGGTCGCCCTCCTTGGCGAGCCGGTCGATCACCGGGCCGCCCGGGAAGCCGAGGTCCAGCACGCGGGCGATCTTGTCGAAGGCCTCGCCCGCCGCGTCGTCGATGGTCGCGCCGAGCGGCCGGACGTCCGAGGTGATGTCGGGGGCCAGCAGCAGCGAGGAGTGCCCGCCGGAGACCAGCAGCGCCATCGTCGGCTCGGGCAGCGCGCCGTGCTCCAGCTGGTCCACGCAGATGTGCGAGGCCAGGTGGTTCACGCCGTACAGCGGCTTGCCGAGGGCGTAGGCGTACGCCTTCGCCGCCGACACGCCGACCAGCAGCGCGCCCGCGAGGCCGGGCCCCGCGGTCACCGCGATGCCGTCGAGGTCGCGGGCGGAGACCCCGGCCTCCTTCAGCGCGCGCTCGATCGTGGGGACCATCGCCTCCAGGTGCGCGCGGGAGGCGACCTCGGGGACGACACCGCCGAAACGGGCGTGCTCGTCGACGCTGGAGGCGACGGCGTCGGCGAGCAGGGTGTGGCCGCGGACGATGCCGACGCCGGTCTCGTCGCAGGAGGTCTCGATGCCGAGGACGAGCGGTTCGTCAGCCATGGTTCTCATCTCGTACGGAAGTAGCAGGGTCGGAGAGTCGCATCACCAGCGCGTCGACGTTGCCGGGCTGGTAGTAGCCGCGCCGGAAGCCGATGGGCTCGAAGCCGAAGCGCTCGTAGAGCCGCTGGGCGCGGGTGTTGTCCACCCGCACCTCCAGCAGCACCTCGGCGCACTCGAAGGCGGTGGCGGCGCGCAGCAGGTCGGTCAGCAGCCGGGCGCCGAGCCCGGTGCCCCACTGGTCGCGGGCGGCGGCGATGGTCTGTACGTCGGCCAGGTCACCGGCGGCGGCCAGGCCCGCGTACCCGACGATCCGGCCGCCCCCGTCCGGCGCGGGCTCCTCCGCCACGACGTAGCGGCGGGTGGCCTGCGGGCCGCGGGCATGGGCGAGTTCGGACCAGAACATCCCGGCGGACCAGGCGTCCTCGGGGAACAGCTCGTGCTCCAGCTCCAGCACCGGCTCGATGTCCCACCAGCGCATCTCACGCAGTACGGCAGTGCCCGCGGTCACTTGGGGGTGACCACCTTGTAGTTCTTCGGGACCTGGGCGTCGGGACGGCGCAGGTAGAGCGGCTGCGCCGGCAGGAACTCCTCCCCCGCGGCGAGCTTCTCCGCCGCGAGCGAGGCCAGGGCCGCGGCCGACTGGTGCTCGGGCCCGCGGACGTCCGGGAAGACCTCGGGGTAGAGCAGCGCGCCGGCGCCGACCGCGGGCAGGCCGGCGACCTGCTCGGCGATCTCGGCCGGGCGGTCCACGGCGGGGCCGCCGGTCCGGGTGCGCGGGTCCTCGTAGCGGGCCCAGTAGACCTCCTTGCGCCGCGCGTCGGTCGCGACGACGAAGGGGCCTTCGACGCCCGTCTGCCCCGCGGCGTACGCGAGACCGTCGAGCGTGCACAGGCCGTGCAGCGGCACGTCGAGCACGGAGGCGAAGGTCGCGGCCGTGACCAGGCCGACGCGCAGGCCGGTGTACGGGCCGGGGCCGACGCCGACCACGACGCCGGTGACGGCGTCGAGCTTCAGGCCGGCCTCGGCGAGCACCCGGTCGACGGAGGGGAGCAGCAGCTCCCCGTGACGGCGGGCGTCGACCTGGTGGGCCTCGGCGACGACGGACCGGCCGTCGTGCAGGGCGACGGTGACGGCGGGAGTAGCGGTATCCACAGCGAGCAAGAGCACGCGAACAGCCTACGACTCCGGGGACCGGGCGATGGCGGGCCCGTTCCCGGGGACCCCGGCTGCTACCGTCACCACAGGCATTGACGGTGTGCGGCGCGAAGGTGGGACAGGGTGGCACGCAGCAGCTCGGGAATCGTGGCCGGGCTCACGGCCGCGGCGGTGGCCGCCGTCGGTTTCCTCGCGTACCAGGCGTCGGCGAGCGCCCCCGCCATGCGCGCCGTGGCCCCCCGGCAGCCGGGCGCGGTGGCGCCCGAGAAGGGCACCGGCAACTCCCAGGGCAAGCAGCAGGAGTTCGCGCTGCCCGCGAACTCGGGCACGGGCGTGCGGGTCGTGTACGCGGTCGGCGCGAAGCGGGTCTGGCTGGTCGGCGAGGCCGGCCGCAAACCGAAGACGTTCACCGTGGTGCCCTCGACGGTCCACCCGGCGCCGGGCTCGTACACCGTCACCTCCCGCTCGGGTCAGGTGACGGGCTCCGACAACGTGCCGATCGAGCACGTCGTACGGTTCGCCAACTCCGCCGGCGTCGCGATCGGCTTCAGCGCGCGCGTGGACGGCAGGCTGCCGGAGCCCGACCCCTCCCGGAAGACCGGCGGCATCCGGATGGCCCGGGCCGACGGCGACGCGATGTGGACCTTCGCGACGATCGGCTCGAAGGTGGTCGTGGTCCCGTAGGGGGCTCCGGCGAAGATCAGCCGACTCCACTCGAACGGACGACAGGCCCGGGCGCTCGCGCCCGGGCCTGTCCGTCGTACCCGGATCGTTTCCGACAAGTCGTCGGCAAGATATTGCGCGGGTACAGGCGCGCGTGGTGACATGGTGACGAGACCTGGTTAGGGCACCCTAACTTCGGCATCGGCCAGGAGGCAGCCATGCCCGCAGCAGAGCGCGAAGAACCCCACGGCGACCGCACTCCGCGCCGCGCCGCACCCCTGGCCGGCCCGTCGGTACGGGACCTGCTGGCGTCCTGCGCCGCGGCGACCGCCGTCTCCACCCCGCCGCGCCGGCCGGCTCCCGCGCCGGACCCCGCCGAGGAGGCCGCCCCGGCACCGCCGGAAGCCGCCTGACCCCGTACCGGAGCCCGTACCGCAGGGCGGGCTCAGACCTTCGCCAGCTCGGCCAGCCGGCCGTCGGCCCAGCGCGCGCCGACGCCGGTCACCGACACCTCGCGCACGTCGTCCAGCACCTCTTCGTGGCCGACCGCCCGCGCGATCACCACGTGCAGCCGGTCGTCGGACAGCTCCTCGACCTTGCCGTCGCCCCACTCCACGACCACCACGGAGTCCGGCAGCGAGACGTCGAGGTCCAGGTCCTCCATCTCGTCCAGACCGCCGCCCAGCCGGTACGCGTCCACGTGCACCAGCGGCGGACCGTCGACCAGCGACGGGTGCACCCGCGCGATCACGAAGGTCGGCGAGGTCACCGCCCCGCGCACGCCCAGGCCCTCGCCGAGGCCGCGCGTCAGGGTGGTCTTGCCGGCGCCCAGCTCTCCGGTGAGCAGCACGAGGTCGCCCGGGCGCAGCAGCCCGGCGATCCGCCGGCCCAGTTCCTGCATCCGCTCGGGGGAGTCGACGGTGACCCGGGTGACCGGCCGGGGCTCGGCCTCAGCGGGCCGGATGTGCGGTGCTTCCATAAGCGCCCACGTTAGCCGCTGCCGGGAGGGCACCGGCCCGGGCGAGCAGTTCCCTGAGCCGCCCGGTGACGGTCTCCGGGTGCTCCAGCATCACCAGGTGCCCCGCGTCCGGCACGACCACCAGCTCCGGGTCCGCCAGGTGCTCGGCGATGATCTCGCTGTGCCCGGACGGGGTGATCAGGTCCTTGTCACCGGCCAGGACCAGCACCGGCACGTGGTCGAGGTTCGCCAGGGCGGCCGTCTTGTCGTGCTCCTGGAAGGCCGGGTAGAACTCCGCGACCACGTCGATCGGGGTGTTCTCGATCATCCGCTCCGCGAAGCGGGACACCGCGGGGTCGACGTCCTTCGAGCCGAACGAGTACCGCTTGATCATCCCGGCGAAGAGGTCCGCCGTCGCCCGGCGGCCACGCTCGACCAGCTCCACCTCCGCGCCCAGGGCGCGCAGCACCCCCGGCAGCACGCGGCGCACCACGCCGACGCCGGCCGCGGGAAGCCCGTACGTCACCTCGGACAGCCGGCCGCTGGACGTGCCGATGAAGGCCACGCCGACCACGCGGTCCCGCACCAGCTCGGGGAACAGCTCGCCCAGCGCCATGATCGTCATGCCGCCCATGGAGTGGCCGACCAGCACCAGCGGGCCCTCGGGCGCGGCCGCGTCGATCACCGTCTTCAGGTCCCGGCCCAGCTGCTCGATGGTCAGCGGGCTGCCGTCGGCCTGCGCCAGCCCCCGCTCGGAGCGGCCGTGGCTGCGCTGGTCCCAGTGGACCGTGCGCACCAGCCCGCGCAGGTCGGCGCGCTGGAAGTGCCAGGAGTCCTGGTTCAGGCAGTAGCCGTGGCAGAAGACCACCGTCGGGGCCGCCTTGCGGCGGAAGCGGGAGCGCTTGGCCTCCGGGGCCTCGTCCACCTCGTAGTACAGCTCGGTGCCGTCATCGGCGCGCACCTTGCCGGGGGTGCCGCGCAGGGATCCGTACGGGCCCGAGGCGTCCAGGGCGAGACGGGCCTTCCTGCGCATGCCGCGCCCGACGGTGAGCCGCTCCACGGCCACCCCGGCTGCCGCCCCGGCGGCTATGACGCCGATCGCGGCGCCGGCCAAGCCGGCCTTGCGCCAGTTCTCGCTCACGGCACCTCACCTCTGCTCAGGGGTTCAGGTAGACCCTCGGGACGCGCGCCCCGATCCTCGTCACGATCTCGTACGCGATGGTGCCGGCGGCCTGCGCCCAGTCCTCGGCGGTGGGCTCGCCCCCGTCGCCGGGGCCGAAGAGGACCGCCTCGTCGCCCGGGCCGACCGTGTCGGTGCCGAGGTCGACCACGAACTGGTCCATGGCCACCCGGCCGGCGGCCGTCCGCACCTTTCCTCCGACGAGGACCGGGCCCCGGCCCGAGGCGTGCCGCGGGATGCCGTCGGCGTACCCGGCGGGGATGAGCCCCAGGTTGGTCTCGTGCCCGGTGACGTAGTGGTGCCCGTAGCTCACGCCGTGCCCCGCGGGAACGGCCTTGACCAGGGCGACCGATGCCTTGAGCGACATGGCCGGGCGCAGGCCCAGCTGACGGGGGGTGCCCAGCTCGGGAGCGGGCGACACGCCGTACACGGCGAGGCCGGTGCGCACCAGGTCGAAGTGGGTCTCGGGGAGGGTCAGGGTCGCGGGGGAATTGGCGATGTGCCTCACCTCCGGCTCCAGGCCCTCCTTCTCCGCGTACTCGACCATGTCACGGAAGAGCGCTAGCTGAGCGGCGATGGACGGGTGGCCGGGCTCGTCGGCACAGGCGAAGTGGGACCACAGACCGGTGACCCGGATCGTCCCCTCGCTCTGGGCGGCGAGCGCCTCGCCGACCAGCTCGGCCCAGTCGGCGGGCTGACAGCCGTTGCGCCCGAGCCCGGTGTCGGCCTTGAGCTGCACGCGGGCGGTACGCCCGGCCGCGCGGGCGGCGGCCACGGCCTCCCGCAGCGCCCACATGCCGCTGACGGCCACGTCGACGTCCGCCTCGATCGCCTCGCGCCAGGGCCCCCCGGGGGTCCACAGCCAGCAGAGCGTCCGTGCGGTGATCCCGGCCTCACGCAGGGCCAGCGCCTCCTGCGGGGTCGCCGTCCCGAGCCACCCGGCCCCGGCATCGAGCGCCGCGCGGGCGCAGGGCACGGCCCCGTGCCCGTAGGCGTCCGCCTTCACGACGGCCATCAGCTCGGCCCGGGGCGCCCGGTCGCGCAGCGCGCGCACGTTTCCCCGTACGGCAGCCAGGTCGATCTCGGCGCGGACGCGCGGCGGTGTCTCGTTCATCCCGCCCAGTCTCTCAGAACCCCCCGCCGCCCTCCGCCCGGGCGCCACGTGTCCCGTACGGGGTGGGGGTGGCTGCTGGGTGGTGCGGGCCGTGCCCGGCCTGGCGGCCGGGGTCGGTGGTCAACGGTGATCCCGTGGACATGTCCTCTGGAGTGCGCCTCCCCGTACCGCGATTGGCGTGCCCGGCAATGCGGCTACAGGCCTTGATGCGCCTCGCCGTCCTACCTTCCGTAGCCGGCTCATGCGTTCAGAGAAGCGTGGTTGCTGATGGTGGGTGGCTGAGGGAGGCTCCCGTGCGCCGGATATCGTCCGCGCCTTTCGCGTGGGCGCACCTTCGGTGGCTGAGGTCCGAGCCGGCAGCAACCATCGGAATCCGGTAGTCGTGAACATCAGCCACAGAAGGTGCGCCCAAACGAGACGGTCAGGCGGTATCCGGTGCACGGGAGCCTCCATCAGCCCATCACCCGGCTCAGCCACGCTGTTCTGAACGCATGAGCCGGCTAAAGAGGGATGGTGCCGGGAGGCGAACGAAGGCCTGTAGCCGCCATTCCGGTTGAAGCAGTGGGCATACCGGGAGGCGCACCCCAGAAGACATGTCCACGGGCCCACCGTTGACCACCGCCCCTGGCCGCCAGGCCAGGAACGGCCCATACGGCCCACACAGCCCGCACGGCCCCCACCCGCCCCAAGCACCCCGGCCAACCACCCCCTACCCCCGCCGCCCGACCTCCCGCCAGGCTCTCGGCAGCCCCTCCGCCACCTCGTGCGCCAGCACCGGCCCGCCCGAGGACGCGAGGCGGGCCGCCAGGCCGTGGAGGTGGGCGGCGACGGATGCGGCGTCCGGTGCCGTCAGCCCCGCGGCCAGCAGCGAGCCCGCCAGCCCGGACAGCACGTCACCACTCCCCGCGGTGGCCAGCCACGGCGTACCCGTCGGGTTGACCCGCACCGGGCCCCCGGCCGGCCCCGCCACCAGCGTCGTGGAACCCTTCAGCAGCACCACCGCGCCGTACCGCCCCGCCAGCTCACGCACCGCGGCCAGCCGGCCGGACTCGACCTCGTCCCGGGAGACGCCCAGCAGCGCCGCGGCCTCCCCCGCGTGCGGGGTCAGCAGCGTTGGCGCGGGCCGGGCGCGCACCGCATCCGGATCGAGGCCCCGCAGCCCGTCCGCGTCCACCAGCACCGGCACGTCCGAGGCCAGCACCTCGCCCACGGCCGAACGGTCGTCCCCGAGGCCGGGACCCACGACCCAGGACTGGACCCGGCCGGCCTTCCCGGGAGCCCCGTCGTGGACCAGCGTCTCGGGATACCGGGCCAGCACCTCGTCGCCCGCGGGACCCACGTACCGGACCGCGCCCGCACCTCCGCGCAGCGCCCCCGCGACCGCCAGCACAGCCGCCCCCGGGTAGCGCGCGGACCCGGCGACGACGCCCACGACGCCCCGCCGGTACTTGTCGCTCGCGGCACCCGGCTCGGGCAGCCGCCCGGCCACGTCCGCGTACTGCAGCGCCTCCAGCACCGGCGGCTCCCCGAGCTCCAGCCCGATCGGGACCAGCCGGACCGCACCCGCGCGGCCGGCCCCCGGGTCCACCAGCAGCCCGGGCTTCCAGGCCCCGAAGGTGACCGTGGCATCCGCGGTGACCGCGTCTCCGGCCACCTCCCCGGTGTCCGCGTCCACGCCGCTCGGCAGGTCCACGGCGACGACCAGCGCCCCCGCGTCCCGCGCCGCGGCCGCCTGCCGGGCCAGTTCCGCGGCGGCGGGCCGCAGACCGCCCCGGCCGCCGATCCCGAGCAGCCCGTCGACGACCAGGTCGAACCGTCCCTCAAGGCGCCCGGCAACCCGGCCGCCCGCGGCCCGCAGCGCCGCCAGCCCGCCCTCGTGCACGCGCTCCGGATCCATCGGCACGGCCACGACCCCGGCCCCCCGGCGGGCCAGCCGCGCACCGGCGTAGAGGGCGTCGCCCCCGTTGTCGCCGGGCCCGACCAGCAGGGCGACCCGCGCCCCGTACACCCGTCCCAGCAGCCCGGCACACGCGGCGGCCAGCCCGGCCGCGGCGCGCTGCATCAGGGCGCCCTCCGGCAGCCGGTCCATCAGCTCGCGCTCGGCGGCCCGTACGGTCTCCACGCTGTAAGCGGTACGCATGACCGCCAGCTTGGCACGCCGGGCGGCCCGCGCGGCCTCCCTCACGCGATCACCACCGCGCACGGCCGCCCGCACCGCCCCCTCCACAACCACCGCGCACGGCCGCCCGCACCGCCCCCTCCACGACCACCGCGCACGGCCGCCCGCACGCCTACCCCTCCGCGATCACCACCGCGGAGGCCACGCCCGCGTCGTGGCTGAGCGAGATGTGCCAGGACTTCACCCCGAGCGCCGCCGCCCGGGCCGCGACGGTGCCGGACACCCGCAGCCTCGGCTGCCCGCTGTCCTCGACGTACACCTCGGCATCGGTCCACAGCAGTCCCGGCGGCGCGCCGAGGGCCTTGGCCAGTGCCTCCTTCGCCGCGAAGCGGGCGGCGAGCGAGGCGATGCCGCGCCGCTCGCCGCTGGGCAGCAGCAGCTCCCGGTCGATGAAGAGGCGCGTGGCCATCGCCGGCGTGCGCGCCAGCGCCTCCTCGAACCGGTCGATCTCGGCGACGTCGATGCCCACCCCGATGATCACGAACCCACTCGTCCTCTCACGCCCACGACCGCACCTTCACCCGGCCGCTCACAGCCAGACCCCGCCCTCACCCGGCCGCTCACAGCCAGACCCCGCCCTCACCCGGCCGCCCACCACCACGACCCCGCATTCTCCCGGCCGATCACGAGCCCGGCCTCACTCCACCGTCACCGACTTCGCCAGGTTCCGCGGCTGGTCCACCTCGTTGCCCCGGGCGGTGGCCAGCTCGCAGGCGAAGACCTGGAGCGGGACCGTCGCCACCAGCGGCTGGAGCAGCGTGGGCGTGGCCGGGATGCGCACGAGGTGGTCGGCGTACGGGACCACCGCCTCGTCCCCCACCTCGGCGATCACGATGGTGCGCGCCCCGCGGGCCCGGATCTCCTGGATGTTGGAGACGATCTTGTCGTGCAGCACCGAGCGGCCGCGCGGCGAGGGCACCACCACGACGACCGGCAGGTCCTCCTCGATCAGCGCGATGGGCCCGTGCTTGAGCTCGCCGGCGGCGAAGCCCTCGGCGTGCATGTACGCGAGTTCCTTGAGCTTGAGCGCGCCCTCCAGGGCCACCGGGTAGCCGACGTGCCGGCCCAGGAAGAGGACGGTGTTCTTGTCGGCGAGGGAGCGCGCGAGCTCCCGTACCGGCTCCATCGTCTCCAGCACCTGCTCCACGGCCCCGGAGATGGCGGACAGTTCGCGGATCACGGCCTGGATCTCGTCGCCCCACTTGGTGCCGCGCACCTGCCCCAGGTACAGGGCCACCAGGTAGCAGGCCACCACCTGGGTCAGGAACGCCTTGGTCGAGGCGACGGCCACCTCGGGTCCGGCATGGGTGTAGAGGACGGCGTCCGACTCCCGCGGGATGGTCGAGCCGTTGGTGTTGCAGATGGCCAGCACCTTGGCGCCCTGCTCGCGGGCGTGGCGCAGGGCCATCAGCGTGTCCATGGTCTCGCCGGACTGCGAGATGGCGATGACCAGCGTGCGCTGGTCGAGGATCGGGTCGCGGTAGCGGAACTCACTGGCCAGCTCCGTCTCGCAGGGGATCCGGGTCCAGTGCTCGATGGCCAGCTTGGCGATCATGCCCGCGTGGTAGGCCGTACCGCAGGCGACGATGACGACCTTGTCGACCTCGCGCAGCTCGGAGTCGGGGATCCGCACCTCGTCGAGGGAGAGGGTGCCGCTGGCGTCGATCCGCCCGAGCAGGGTGTCGGCGACGGCCTTGGGCTGCTCGGCGATCTCCTTGAGCATGAAGTAGTCGTAGCCGCCCTTCTCGGCGGCCGAGGCGTCCCAGTCCACGTGGTACGCGCGGACCTCGGCGGGCGCGCCGTCGAAGCCGGTGACCGTCACGCCCTCGCGGCGCAGCTCGACGACCTGGTCCTGGCCGAGTTCGATGGCCGACCGGGTGTGGGCGATGAAGGCGGCGACGTCCGAGGCGAGGAAGGACTCGCCCTCGCCGATGCCCACCACCAGCGGGGAGTTGCGCCGCGCGCCGACCACGACGTCCGGCTCGTCGGCGTGCACGGCGACGAGGGTGAAGGCGCCCTCCAGGCGCCGGCAGACGTGCCGCATGGCCTCGGCGAGGTCCCCGGTGGAGGAGAACTGCTCGGCGAGCAGGTGCGAGACCACCTCGGTGTCGGTCTCGGAGGTGAGCTTGTGGCCGCGCTCGGCCAGTTCGTCGCGCAGTGCGGCGAAGTTCTCGATGATGCCGTTGTGCACGACGGCCACGCGCCCCGAATTGTCGAGGTGAGGATGGGCGTTGGTGTCCGTGGGCCCGCCGTGGGTGGCCCAGCGGGTGTGTCCGATGCCAGTGGCCCCGGTCGGCAGCGGCCTGCTGACCAGCTCCTTCTCCAGGTTGACGAGCTTGCCCGCCTTCTTGGCGGCGGCCAGGCCGCCGTCGGCGAGCACGGCGACCCCGGCCGAGTCGTAACCCCGGTATTCGAGCCGCTTGAGTCCTGCGATGACGACTTCGAGCGCGGACTGCGCTCCTACGTAACCGACGATTCCGCACATGCGCCGCAGCCTATGCGCTCGCGGCGGGCTGCCGAAGAAGCGAAACCCCGCCCGGGCGACGGCCCGGGCGGGGCGGGTTGACGCGGAGACGGCTCAGGGAGCCGCGCGGAGTCAGGCTCAGGCGAGCTTCTTCTCCTGGGCGTCGATCAGCTTGAGGGGCAGCTCCTCGACGGAGCCGCCCAGGCTGAAGGTGTAGAAGCTGGCGACCGTGGAGCCCTGGCGGATGAGGGCCACGTTGAACGAGACCGGGTCGCCGTCCACGTCCATCGTCAGCTTCCAGGCGGTGGCCCCCTCGGCGGCGTCCAGGGTGAGCGGGGTGACGGCGGTGAACTTGCTGCTCTCGCCGTCCTGGGTGACGGTGAAGCCGCCGGAGCACTCGCCGCCCGAGTTCTTGACGGTGTTCAGGGTCTCGGACGCGCCGTCACCGTCGTACGAGCCGAGCAGTACGCGGGTGGCGGGCGACTTGAGGGCGTTCAGCCCGGCGAGCGCCTTCTCCTCCGGGGTCTGCTTCTTGCCGGAGTCCTTGGGGGTGAGCACGGCCGTGCGGACGGCCTGTCCGGCGGGCGTGCCGATGGTGCCGCCGATCGCGTCGGCGAGCGGCTGACAGGCGGCCTTGTCCGCCTTGGCCGAGCCGGCTGCGGCGACCGGCTTGGCGGCCTTGGCGTCCGCCTTCAGCGTGTAGTCCGGCGCGTCGGCCTGCTCGACGAGCAGCTTCTCCAGCTCGGCGGTGGTCAGGGCCTTGGCGGCCGGGGCGCTGCTCTGGGCGCCCTTGTCCCCGGCAGGCCCCTCCTTCTTGGCGTCCGGCTTGTCGGAACCGCAGGCGGTCACGAGCAGGGCCAGGGAGGCGGCGGTGGCGGCCACGGCGGTACGGCGGATGACGGTGCGCATGAACCCATCTCTCACGAAGTCTGGAAAATCCCCCCCGCGCGGCGTTCATCGCGTCCCACGCGGACCGAACGATGATCTTCGATTCACCCGCGCCCCGCTCCCGAATTACGGCGACTCCCCGCAATCGTGACCATCGCGTCACAGCACGTCCGCAGGATCGGTACATCCCGTCGTACAACCCTCCAGGCCCAGTGACCGAGCCCACCACCCACGAGGGCCCCGCAGCGCAGACAATGAGGGTGTGATCACTTCGCCGCCACGAAGCACGCCCCGCCGGGCCGAGGGCTCGCCCTACGTCGACCTCACCCGCGACGAGTGGAGCGCCCTGCGCGAGCGCACCCCCCTGCCCCTGACCGCGGACGAGGTGGAGCGGCTCCGGGGCCTCGGGGACGTCATCGACCTCGACGAGGTGCGGGACGTCTACCTGCCGCTCTCCCGCCTGCTCAACCTGTACGTGGGCGCGACCAGCAACCTGCGCGGCGCGCTGAACACCTTCCTGGGCGACGCGGGCAACGGCCACGGCGCCCAGCAGGGCACCCCGTTCGTCATAGGCGTGGCGGGTTCCGTCGCGGTCGGCAAGTCCACCGTGGCCCGTCTGCTCCAGGCCCTGCTCGCCCGCTGGCCGGAGCACCCGCGCGTCGAACTGGTCACCACCGACGGCTTCCTCTACCCGATGAAGGAGCTCCAGGAGCGCGGCCTGACCTCGCGCAAGGGCTTCCCGGAATCGTACGACCGGCGTGCCCTGACGCGCTTCGTCGCCGACATCAAGGCGGGCAAGGAAGAGGTCACCGCGCCCGTCTACTCGCACCTGATCTACGACATCGTGCCGGGCGAGCGCCTGGTGGTCCGCCGCCCGGACATCCTGATCGTCGAGGGCCTCAACGTGCTCCAGCCGGCCCTGCCCGGCAAGGACGGCCGGACCCGGGTGGGCCTCGCCGACTTCTTCGACTTCAGCGTGTACGTGGACGCGCGCCCCGAGGACATCGAGCGCTGGTACCTCAACCGCTTCCGCAAGCTCCGCGAGACCGCCTTCCAGAATCCCTTCTCCTACTTCCGGAAGTACACGCAGGTCTCGGAGGAGGAGGCGATGGACTACGCGCGCACGATGTGGCGCACCATCAACCGGCCCAACCTCCTGGAGAACGTGGCACCCACCCGCGGCCGCGCCAACCTGATCATCCGCAAGGGTCCGGACCACAAGGTGCAGCGCCTGAGCCTGCGCAAGCTGTAGTCACCCCATAGGGTGCGGCCATGCTGCACCTGAGGATGATCACCCCGCCGGACCGGACCGAGGCCGTGGTCGCCGTCGTCGAGCGGACGGTCGGCACCACCCACCTGGTGGTCCTGGCCGGAGCCGCCCGCGACCCGCTGGGCGACCTGGTGCTCTGCGACGTGGCCCGCGAGGCGGGTGACGAGCTGCTGCACGAACTGCGCGAGCTCGGCATCCACAAGGACGGCTCGATCGCCGTGGAGAACATCGACATCTCGCTGTCGACCCGCGCCGAGGCCGCGGAGGAGGAGGCGCCGGGCGAGGCCGCGGACGCCGTGCTGTGGGAGGAGCTGACCGAGGCCACCCACGAGGAGTCCACCCTCACGATCACCTACGCGGCCTTCATGATCCTCGCGACCATGATCGCGGCCTGCGGTGTGGTGCTCGACAACGCCGTGCTGATCGTGGGCGCGATGGCGGTGGGCCCGGAGTTCGGGCCGCTGGCCGGCATCTGCACCGGCATCGTGCAGCGCGTGCCCCAGGCGGTCGGCCGCTCGCTGCTGGCCCTGGTGGTCGGCTTCACCTCGGCGATGGTCGCGACCACCGTCTTCAGCCTGGTCATGGACGCGCTCGGTTTGTTCAACGAGAACATGCTGGAGAACCCGCGGCCGAACACCAGCTTCATCTGGCAGCCGGACCCGTTCTCGTTCGTCGTGGCCCTGCTCGCCGGCACCGCCGGGGTGCTCTCCCTGACCTCCGCCAAGTCCGGGGCACTGGTCGGCGTGGCCATCTCGGTGACCACCGTCCCGGCGGCCGCCAACGCGGCCGTCGCGCTCAGCTACGGCGACTTCGGCCAGATGTGGGGTTCGGGCGCGCAGCTGGCACTCAACCTGGGCGGGATCGTGCTCGCCGGCCTGCTGACCCTGTACGCCCAGAAACTGCTCTGGCGCACCCAGCGGGGACGCTGGGTGCGCCAGGGCAGGTGATCCGGGCGGATTGCCCGTACGGTCCGGCCGGACTCCCCTAGCCGAGCGCCGACTTCACGGCGTCCGCGAGGCGGCCGGCCACGGAGCGTGCCTGCTCCAGGTCGGCGGCCTCGACCATCACCCGTACGAGCGGCTCGGTGCCGGAGGGGCGCAGCAGCACCCGGCCGGTGGAGCCCAGCTCGCGCTCGGCCTCGCCCACGGCGGTGGCCAGCTCGGCGGAGGTCGACACCTTCGACTTGTCGACGTCCTTGACGTTGATCAGCACCTGCGGCAGCCGGTTCATGACCCCGGCCAGCTCGGCGAGGGACTTGCCGGTCGCGGCGACCCGGGCGGCCAGCATGAGGCCCGTCAGGGTGCCGTCGCCGGTGGTGGCGTGGTCGAGGATGATCACGTGGCCGGACTGCTCGCCGCCGAGCGCGTAGCCGTGCTCCTTCATCGACTCCAGCACGTAGCGGTCGCCGACGCCGGTCTCCACGAACTGGATGCCCTCGCGCTCCATCGCCAGCTTGAAGCCGAGGTTGGACATGACGGTGGCGACCACGGTGTTCTGGCGCAGCCCGCCCGCCTCGCGCATGGCGAGGGCCAGCACGGCGAGGATCTGGTCGCCGTCGACCTCGTTGCCCTCGCCGTCCACGGCCAGGCAGCGGTCGGCGTCGCCGTCGTGGGCGATGCCGAGGTCGGCGCCGTGCTCGACGACGGCGCGCTTGAGCAGGTCCAGGTGGGTGGAGCCGCAGCCGTCGTTGATGTTCAGGCCGTCCGGCTCCGCACCGATGGTGACGATCTCGGCACCGGCCCGGGTGAAGGCCTCGGGCGAGACGCGGGCGGCCGCGCCGTGCGCCTCGTCCAGGACCACCTTCAGGCCGTCGAGGCGGTTGGGGAGCACGCCGATCAGGTGGGCGACGTACTTGTCGAAGCCCTCGTCGTAGTCGGTGACGCGGCCGACGCCGGCACCGGTCGGGCGCTCCCACGGGGCGCCGGTGCGGTGCTCCTCGTACACGGACTCGATCCGGTCCTCCAGCTCGTCGGCGAGCTTGTGACCGCCGCGGGCGAAGAACTTGATCCCGTTGTCGGGCATGGCGTTGTGGCTGGCGGAGAGCATCACGCCGAGGTCGGCGCCCAGCGCACCGGTGAGATACGCCACGGCCGGGGTGGGCAGCACACCGACGCGCAGGACGTCCACGCCCGCGCTCGCGAGGCCGGCCACGACGGCCGCCTCCAGGAACTCTCCGGACGCCCGCGGGTCGCGGCCGACCACGGCCGTCGGCCGGTGGCCCTCGAACGTGCCCGCTTCGCCGAGCACGTGGGCGGCCGCCACGGAGAGGCCGAGCGCGAGCTCAGCCGTCAGATCCGCGTTGGCGACACCGCGTACGCCGTCCGTACCGAAGAGTCGTCCCACTGTGTCCTCCGAGATCGCGCTGAAAGGTCCGCTTGTTATCAGATATACGTCGCTTGTGGCGGTAAACGAACCGCCCCGGCAGCACAGGTCGTGTGCCGCCGGGGCGGAATCGTGCAGAGCAGCAGGCGGAGATTAGCGCTTGCTGTACTGCGGGGCCTTACGGGCCTTCTTGAGACCGGCCTTCTTGCGCTCGACCGCACGGTCGTCGCGGGAGAGGAAGCCGGCCTTCTTCAGCGGGCCGCGGTTGTTCTCGACGTCGGCCTCGTTCAGGGCACGGGCAACGCCGAGGCGCAGGGCGCCGGCCTGGCCGGAGACGCCGCCACCCGAGATGCGGGCGATGACGTCGTAGCGGCCGTCGAGCTCGAGCACCTTGAAGGGCTCGTTGACTTCCTGCTGGTGCACCTTGTTGGGGAAGTAGTCCTCAAGGGTGCGACCGTTGATCTTCCACTTGCCGGTGCCCGGGACGATCCGGACGCGGGCGATGGCGTTCTTGCGGCGGCCCAGGCCGGCAGCCGGCTGCGGGTCGCCGAAGCGCGAGGCCAGGGACTCGGAGGTGTAGTCACCCTCCGGAACCTCGGACTCGAAGGTGGTAACAGCGTCGTAGGTCTCGTCGCCCTCAAGCGGGGTCTCGACGGTGGTCTCGGCCACGATTCTCCTCAGAATTCTCTACGTCTTAGGGGGTGGCCGGAACTACTGCGCGACCTGGGTGATCTCGAACGGCACCGGCTGCTGGGCAGCGTGGGGGTGCTGGTCGCCCGAGTAGACCTTCAGCTTCGAGAGCATCTGACGGCCCAGGGAGTTCTTCGGGAGCATGCCCTTGACGGCCTTCTCGACGGCCTTCTCCGGGTTGTTCGCCAGCAGGTCGTCGTAGCGGACGCTGCGGAGACCGCCCGGGTAGCCGGAGTGGCGGTAGGCCATCTTCTGCGCGGCCTTGTTGCCGGACAGGTGGACCTTGTCGGCGTTGACGATGATCACGAAGTCGCCCATGTCCATGTGAGGCGCATAGGTCGGCTTGTGCTTGCCGCGCAGGAGGGCAGCGGCCTGGGTCGCCAGACGGCCGAGGACGACGTCCTGGGCGTCGATGACGAGCCACTGGCGCGAGATGTCGCCGGGCTTGGGGCTGAACGTACGCACGCGTATGCCTTCGCTTCTTCAGTGGTGGGTCGCCCCTGGGGCGCTAGCCCCGCGAGACGGGTCCTGACAGGGTCACCACGGACGATCACGACAGCCCTCGTTCGCATCGGGGACGCAACCCGTACGAACGGTTTGAACTGCTGGTCATCGGTCCGGTGGACCGGCGTAAGGACCTATCACGTGAGAATGAGACAGCCCATACGCATAACAAACCAGCAGGATACCCATGAGGACCCATACGGGTCAAAACGCGGTCCGCGATGCCGGTGGAACTGGCGTCGCGGCGCACTCCGGTTCGGTCCTGGGTGGGGACCCCGCAGTTGTTACGGGCTCCAGAGTAACCCGACGCGGGCGCAGCGCACGACCGGCCAGCAGACCCGCGAGCGAACAGAGGGTCATCATGTCCCGAAATGCCCGATTCTTGTTCTCGAACTCCGAGGGCCACGGAATGCCCGCCGTCTGGGGCACCAGGGCCAGCCAGAACCAGGGGGAGCGCGGCATCGAGCCGTCCCGGACCCCCGAGGCCAGCAGCAGCGGGAGCACCACCAGGAGGTAGTGGTCGAAGGAGGGACGCGAGACCAGGAATGCGGCGAGCATCACCATGCAGGCCGTCTCCACCAGTCGCTCGGGCCCCTCGTCCGCGCGCCGCCAGCGCCGCCAAGCGCACCAGAGCCCCACTGCCGCCAGCAACCCGGCGACGGCCACCGCCACCGGCTGGGGCACGCCGAGCCGCGGCAGCACCGCGACCGGGGAGGCGTCCCAGGGCAGCGCGAAGGAGTCCTGGCCCCGGAGCAGGAAGGGCAGCGTCCCGGTGAAGAACAGCGAGGGCCGCGGCATCAGGGCCGCGCCGAGCAGCGAGGCCCCCAGCGGCACCAGCACCACGGCGGCCAGCCCGCGCCACTGCCGGGCGAAGACGAAGAGCAGGGCCACCGGCACCAGCATCGGCTTCGCCGCGATCGCCACGCCGACGATCAGCCCGGCCCGCACCCAGCGGCCCCGGTGCGCGGCCAGCAGGGCCAACGGCAGGGCGGCGGCCGAGAGGCAGGTCCAGTTCCCCAGCTGCACGAGGTTGGCGTACGGCCTGTGGCCCAGTGCCAGTACGGCGAAGCCCAGCACCCCGAAGCGGCTGCGCAGCGGCACCGAGAAGATCCGCAGCGCCGCCCACCAGCCGACGGCCAGCAGCGCCGACGTCCCCAGCGGGACCAGGACCCGCTGGACGCCCACCGGCACCAGCGCCTCCGGCACGGCCAGCAGCACCGCGCTCGGGAGGTACAGGAAGCGCTTGTCGGCGTACGGGGACCTGCCGTCCAGCAGCGCGTCCGCCGCCCGGACCACGAAGGCGTTGTCCATGCCCCCGTCTGCGGTGCGCACCGAGGCCGACACGGCCCCGGCCAGCACCACACCCGCCGCCGCGATCTGCAGGATCCACGGGGCGCGCCCGAGCAGCCACGTCCCGAAGGCGCCCTCGCCTCTCCTGTGCCAGTGCCAGCGCATGGGTCAGAGACTAGGGCGCCCGGCGATCACCTCTTGCGCTCGACGCGGCGCTCGTCCCAGACGGGCTCGGTGGTCTCCCGGACCACCCCGTCCGAGCCGAAGACCAGGTAACGGTCGAACGACTTCGCGAACCAGCGGTCGTGCGTCACGCACAGCACGGTGCCCTCGTACGCCTCCAGGCCGTCCTGGAGCGCCTCGGCCGACTCCAGGTCCAGGTTGTCCGTCGGCTCGTCCAGCAGCAGCGCCGTCGTGCCCGACAGCTCCAGCAGCAGGATCTGGAAGCGCGCCTGCTGGCCGCCCGACAGCCGGTCGAAGACCTGGTCGCCCTGGCGCTCCAGCTCGTACCGCCGCAGCACCGACATCGCGCCGCCCCGGTCCTTGGCGTGCTCCGTCCACAGGATGTCGACGAGCGTGCGCCCGAACAGCTCCGGGTGCGCGTGCGTCTGCGCGAAGTGCCCGGGCACCACCCGCGCGCCGAGCTTCCAGACGCCCTCGTGCGGCACGGGCCGCTCGGTGTCCCCGGCCAGCAGGCGCAGGAAGTGCGACTTGCCCGAGCCGTTCGAGCCCAGCACCGCGACCCGCTCGCCGTAGAAGACCTCCAGGTCGAAGGGCTTCATCAGGCCGGTCAGTTCCAGCTTCTCGCAGGTCAGCGCCCGTACGCCGGTACGCCCGCCCTTGAGCCGCATGGTGATCTCCTGCTCGCGCGGCGGCTCGGGCGGCGGTCCCGCCTCCTCGAACTTCCGCAGCCGTGTCTGGGCGGCCGCGTACCGCGAGGCCATCTCGTGGGAGACCGCGGCCGCCTGGCGCAGCGTGACCACCAGCTTCTTCAGCTGCGCGTGCTTCTCCTCCCAGCGCCGCTTCAGCTCCTCGAAGCGGGCGAAGCGCTCCTTGCGCGCTTCGTGGAAGGTGTCGAAGCCGGCGCCGTGCACCCACACGTCCGAGCCGTCCAGGCCCGGCTCCACGCTGATGATCTTCTCCGCGGCCCGGGACAGCAGCTCCCGGTCGTGGGAGACGAAAAGCACCGTCTTGCGGGTGGCCTTGAGCTGGTCCTCCAGCCACCGCTTGCCCGGTACGTCGAGGTAGTTGTCCGGCTCGTCGAGCAGCAGCACCTCGTCGGGACCGCGCAGCAGCGCCTCCAGCACCAGCCGCTTCTGCTCACCGCCCGAGAGGGTGCGCACCTCGCGGAACTGCGCCTTCTCGTACGGCACCCCGAGCGCGGCCATCGTGCACACGTCCCAGAGCGTCTCCGCCTCGTAGCCCTGGACGTCCGCCCAGTCGCTGAGGGCCTGCGCGTACTTCATCTGCGCGGCCTCGTCGTCGACGGTCATGATCAGGTGCTCGGCCTCGTCCACGGCCTTCGCGGCCGTGCGGATCCGCGGCTGCGCGACCGACACCAGCAGGTCCCGCACCGTCGTCTCGTCCCGTACCGACCCCACGAACTGCGACATCACGCCGAGCCCGCCGCTGACCGTCACGGCTCCGCCGTGCGGCTGCAGGTCCCCGGAGATCAGCTTCAGCAGTGTCGTCTTGCCCGCGCCGTTCGCGCCGACCAGGGCCACCACGGAGCCCTCACCGACACGGAACGAGGCGTCCGACAGCAGCACCCGCCCGTCCGGCAGGTAGTACTCCAGGTGCCCGGCTTCCAGATGTCCCATGCCCGCATTCTGACCGGCCCCGGGGCAGGTGCCCAACCCGTTATCCGAAGGCCCCCGGGACACCCCTAGGATGCGCGCCATGAGCATTGGGGAGGAGCGGGTTCCGGGGCGGGTCCCCACGAGCCCGGACTGGGACGCACTGGCCGACGCGCACGCCGCCGGCCGGCGCCGCAGGAAGCGGCTGCTGTGGGGCGGCGGCGGGGTCCTCGCGGCCGCCGCGGTGGCCGCGGGCGTAGCGACCTTGATCGTCACCGGAGGTACGTCCGAGGACGGGGCGGACGCCAAAGGCGGGCCCGTCGCCACGCCGACGCAGAAGCACGACCCGGCCGCGGACGCCATGCCCGACTTCGCCGACACCTCGGACACGCCGGACCCGCTCGTGTACCTCTCGGACGCCCGCAAGGACACCGCCCCGCTCCGGGCCGGCCTGCTCTTCGGCACCAAGGACGTCAAGGTCGGCGACCACAGGTACGACCTGAGCGACGGCGACACCACGCCCGACTGCACCAGGCGGGTCGACCCGGCGCTCGGCGCCGTGCTCCGCAAGCAGGGCTGCACGCTCTTCATGCGCGCCAGCTACTCCCGCGACGACGCCCAGGTCACCGTGGGTGTGGCGGTCTTCCCCACCGCGGCGCAGGCCACCGCGGCCAAGGCCGGGGTCAGCGGCGGAGTCACCGCGCTGCCGGCATCGGCGGCGAAGCCGTTCTGCGCGGTCGGCACCGTCTGCCGGCGCACGGCGAACTCGTACGGCCGCTACCTGTACCTGACCCTGACCGGTCTCACCGGCAACAAGGACGCCTCGGAAGGCGACCAGACCGTCGTCGGCACCGGCGACGACCTGGCCGAATACACCTTCCAGCGCATCGTGCACCGCGGCCGGGCCGCGGCCGAGGCCGCCGAGAAGAAGGGCTGACGCCCCCGCCCGGCGGCCGTACGCACGGCCCGCCGGGCCTCGGCAGCAGCCTCAGCAGCAGCCGGGCGCCCCCGGCAGCGTCCGTACGTTGCGCGCCTCGCGGCTGCGGGCGGCCAGCTGGTCGTCCGCCGGGTAGCCGACCTCCTCCAGCGTCAGCCCGTGGGGCTTCACGACGTGCACGGAGGAGTCCCTGACCCCGGCGGCCAGCACCTTCCCGGGCCACTCCACCGGCCGGTGCCCGTCACCGACGTGCAGCAGCGCGCCCACCAGCGAGCGCACCATGTTGTGGCAGAAGGCGTCCGCCCGGACGGTCGCCGTGACGATGCCCTCCGCGTCCCGCTCCCAGCTCAGCTTCTGGAGCGTGCGGATCGTGGTGGCTCCCTCGCGCTTCTTGCAGTACGCGGCGAAGTCGTGCTCGCCGAGCAGCGCCTGCGCGGCCTCGTTCATCGCGTCGACGTCGAGCGGCCAGTCGTGCCAGAGCACGTGTCCGCGGCGCAGCGGGTCCACACCGCCCTTGTGGTCGCCCACCCGGTAGGCGTACCGGCGCCAGACGGCCGAGAAGCGGGCGTTGAACCCCGCGGGGGCCTCCGCCACCCGCCACACCCGCACATCGTGCGGCAGCCGCCCGGCGAGCCGCCTCAGCAGCTTGTCGGAGTGCTCGGCCCACACCTCCCCCGGCAGGTCGAGGTGCGCCACCTGGCCGCGCGCGTGGACGCCCGCGTCCGTACGGCCGGCCACCGTCAGGTCCACCGGCTCGGCCAGCCGCATCACCGTCTGCAGGGCCGACTCCAGCTCGCCCTGCACCGTCCGCCGCGCCGTCTGCTTCGCCCAGCCGGAGAACTCCTTGCCGTCGTACGACAGGTCCAGCCGCACCCGGACGAAACCGGGCTCCACCTCGTCACTCACGCGACAGATCCTCTCAGAAACTCACAAAAGCAGAACGGGCCCGCCCCGGAGGGGGCGGGCCCGTTCAGAGCCGTCCATGAAGGCGATCCGAGGATCAGGCCTCCGTGGTCTCCTCGGCGGCGGCCTCGGACTTGGCCTCGGCCTCCTTCACCGCACGCTTGGTCGCGGCCTCGGCCTCACCGGTGGCCTGCTGGGCCACGGTCAGGGCCTCGACCAGCTCGATGACCGCCATCGGGGCGTTGTCGCCACGACGGTTGCCGATCTTGGTGATGCGGGTGTAACCACCGGGGCGGTTCTCGTACCGCGGAGCGATCTCGGTGAAGAGCGTGTGGACGACGCCCTTGTCCGTGATCGTCTGCAGGACCAGGCGACGGTTGTGGATGTCGCCCTTCTTCGCCTTGGTGATCAGACGCTCGGCGACCGGACGCAGGCGGCGGGCCTTGGCCTCGGTCGTGGTGATGCGGCCGTGCTCGAAGAGCGACTTCGCCAGGTTGGCGAGCAGCAGCTTCTCGTGCGCGGCGCTGCCGCCCAGACGGGCACCCTTGGCGGGACGCGGCATGGTGTTTCTCCTTCTGTGCTGCACCGGCCGTGTCAGGTACCGGTGTCAGTTCCCACCCGCTTGTGCGGGCAGGGTGCACGGGGGGCTTGCGCCCCCCGCGAGCCTTACGGGTACTGCTTAGTACTGCTCGGTCTCGACGAAACCGGCGTCCGCGTCGTCGTCGGCGCCGAAGGCGTCGGCCGCGGCGGTCGGGTCGAACCCGGGCGGGCTGTCCTTGAGGGCCAGGCCCATGCCGGCCAGCTTCGCCTTGACCTCGTCGATCGACTTCGCACCGAAGTTGCGGATGTCGAGCAGGTCGGCCTCGGAGCGGGCGACGAGCTCACCCACGGAGTGGATGCCCTCGCGCTTGAGGCAGTTGTACGACCGAACGGTGAGCTCCAGCTCCTCGATCGGCAGCGCCAGGTCGGCGGCCAGGGCGGCGTCCGTCGGGGACGGGCCCATGTCGATGCCCTCGGCGTCGATGTTGAGCTCGCGGGCCAGACCGAACAGCTCGACCAGGGTCTTGCCGGCGGACGCCATGGCGTCGCGCGGGCGCATGGCCTGCTTGGTCTCGACGTCGACGATGAGCTTGTCGAAGTCGGTGCGCTGCTCGACTCGGGTCGCCTCGACCTTGTAGGTGACCTTGAGGACCGGGCTGTAGATGGAGTCGACCGGGATGCGGCCGATCTCCTGGCCCAGCTGCTTGTTCTGGACGGCGGAGACGTAACCGCGGCCGCGCTCGACCGTCAGCTCCATCTCCAGCTTGCCCTTGCCGTTCAGCGTGGCGAGGACGAGGTCCGGGTTGTGCACCTCGACACCGGCCGGGGGCGCGATGTCGGCGGCGGTCACCAGGCCGGGGCCCTGCTTGCGCAGGTACATCACGACCGGCTCGTCGTGCTCCGAGGAGACGACCAGCTGCTTGATGTTGAGGATGAGGTCGGTCACGTCCTCCTTGACGCCCGGCACGGTGGTGAACTCGTGCAGGACACCGTCGATGCGGATGCTGGTGACAGCGGCACCCGGGATCGAGGACAGGAGGGTACGGCGCAGGGAGTTGCCGAGGGTGTAGCCGAAGCCCGGCTCCAGCGGCTCGATCACGAACCGCGAGCGGTACTCGTCGACGACCTCTTCGGTCAGCGAAGGACGCTGAGCGATAAGCATGTCTGTGTTCCTTCAGTCGTGGACGCCCACTATTTGACGCCCGACGGTGCTGTACGGAGTACAGCGGTACTAGCAAGGGTACGGGCGGCACGGCCCCCGGAGGGGACGTACCGCCCGAAACCTCAGCTCAGTGCGTCGAAACGCGCTGCGGTGACCCGGCGGGGGTCAGACGCGGCGGCGCTTCGGCGGACGGCAGCCGTTGTGCGGGGTGGGGGTGACGTCCTGGATCGAACCGACCTCGAGGCCCGTGGCCTGGAGGGAGCGGATCGCGGTCTCACGGCCGGAGCCGGGACCCTTGACGAAGACGTCGACCTTGCGCATGCCGTGCTCCTGCGCGCGGCGGGCGGCCGACTCGGCGGCCATCTGCGCGGCGAAGGGGGTGGACTTGCGCGAGCCCTTGAAGCCGACGTGGCCGGCGGAGGCCCAGGAGATCACGTTGCCGGTCGGGTCCGTGATGGACACGATCGTGTTGTTGAACGTGCTCTTGATGTGCGCGTGGCCGTGAGCGACGTTCTTCTTTTCCTTGCGGCGCACCTTCTTGGCAGCGCCCTGACGACCCTTGGGGGGCATCTCTTACTCCTACAGGGAGGTGGTCGGTCCTACAGCGCAAGACCGCTGGAAAGCGTGTCCGCTGAGGACTACTTCTTGCCCGGCTTCTTCTTACCGGCGATGGCGCGACGCGGGCCCTTGCGGGTACGGGCGTTCGTGCTGGTGCGCTGACCGTGCACGGGCAGGCCACGACGGTGGCGGATGCCCTGGTAGCACTGGATCTCGATCTTGCGGCGAATGTCGCCCTGGATCTCGCGGCGGAGGTCACCCTCGGTGCGGAGGTTGGCGTCCACGTACTCGCGGATCTTGACGAGGTCCTCTTCGGCCAGGTCACGAACGCGGGTGTTCGGGTTCACGCCGGTGGAGGCGAGGATCTCCTTGGACCGGGTGCGCCCGATACCGAAGACGTAGGTGAGTGCGATCTCCACACGCTTTTCGCGCGGGATGTCAACACCGGAAACGCGTGCCACTAATGGCTCCTGTGTGTTCGGGGGTCTTCAGCAGAGCCGATCCCGACCGCCGTACGAGGTACGAATCGGGTCCCCGGCCCCCGCCGGAGGTGCCGTCAGCCGTGAACACGGCCGGACGGGCTCTGCGTATGTACGTATTGCTTGCGTCGCGCGAAGAACTGCGAAGTTGCAGGTCGGTCGGCGTGCGTCAGCCCTGGCGCTGCTTGTGGCGCAGGTTGTCGCAGATGACCATGACCCGGCCGTGACGGCGGATCACCTTGCACTTGTCGCAGATCTTCTTGACGCTCGGCTTGACCTTCATGGGATGTGAGGTTCTCCGGGTCAGTGCCACCACCCCGCGGGAGCGGACGCTCGCGCGGGACTGCGACAAGATCTACTTGTACCGGTAGACGATCCGGCCACGCGTCAGGTCGTAGGGAGAGAGCTCCACCACGACCCGGTCGTCCGGGAGGATACGGATGTAGTGCATCCGCATCTTGCCGGAGATGTGCGCGAGGACCTTGTGACCGTTCTGGAGCTCCACCTTGAACATGGCGTTCGGGAGGGACTCGATCACGGTGCCCTCGATTTCGATGGCACCTTGCTTCTTGGCCACGCTTCGCCTTTCGAATCGGCTACCTTGATCAGCTCCTCGCGCGCATGAAGACATGCGGGTGCAAAGGAGCCGACGAGTCAGTCTACGTCAGGGCACCCAGAAAGACGAATCCGGAAAGTCTGCCCTACAGCGTAGATCATTAAGCAAGGGGGGCCGGGCTCAGCCCAGCGGGTCCGGCGCCGTCGTGATGCCGTACTCCGCCAGCTTCGCCTTGCCGCAGTCCGGGGAGGTCAGGACGATCGGGCCCTGCTCCGTGAGGGCGACCGAGTGCTCCCAGTGGGAGGACCAGGTGCCGTCGGTGGTGATGACCGTCCAGTCGTCCGCCAGCACCTCGGTCTGGGCCGTGCCCAGCGAGACCATCGGCTCGATCGCGAGGCAGACGCCCGGGACCAGCTTGATCCCCTTGCCGCGCTTGCGGGAGACGTAGTTCAGCAGGTGCGGGTCCATGTGCATTTCGGAACCGATGCCGTGGCCGCCGTAGTCCTCGATGATCCCGTACCGGCCGAGGCTGTGGTCGCCGGCGGCCGGGCGCGGCTGCCGCTTGATGTAGGACTCGATCGCCTTCGAGATGTCCACCAGCCGGTTGCCCAGCTTCATCGCGGCGATGCCGGCCCACATCGACTCCTCGGTCACCCGGGAGAGCTCCAGCAGCTCGGGCGCGTGCCCGGTGCCCACGAAGCACGTGAAGGCCGCGTCGCCGTGCCAGCCGTCGATGATGGCGCCGGCGTCGACGGAGATGATGTCGCCGTCCTTGAGCACGGTCTTCTCGTCCGGGATGCCGTGGACGACGACCTCGTTGACCGAGGTGCAGATGGTCGCGGGGAAGCCGCCGTACCCGAGGAAGTTCGACTTCGCGCCGTGGTCGGCGATCACCTTGCGGGCGACCTCGTCCAGATCCTTGGTCGTGGCGCCGGGCACGGCCGCCTCACGGGTCGCCGCGTGGATGGCGGCGACGACCAGCCCCGCCTCGCGCATCTTCGCGATCTGCTCCGGGGTCTTGATCTGGACCATGCCCTCTTGCCTTCCGGGTGTACGGGTTCTCGGGTGTCTCTGCTCAACAGTACGGCCGCGGCGTCCAGGGGACACCGCGGCCGTACGGGGGTACTGCGGGGTGGGTCAGACCTCGTCGGTCTTCTTCAGGGCGTCCATCGCGCGCTGCGTGACGTCCTGGACCTCGCCGAGCGCGGAGATCGTGACGACCAGGCCCTGGGCCTTGTAGTAGTCGATGATCGGCTCGGTCTGGGTGTGGTACACGTCCAGCCGGTTGCGGACCGTGGCCTCGGTGTCGTCACCGCGCTGGTACAGCTCGCCACCGCAGGCGTCGCAGACGCCCTCGGTCTTCGGCGGGGTGTACGTCACGTGGAAGACGTGCGCCGAGTCGTTACGGCAGATCCGGCGGCCGGCGATGCGCTTGACGACCTCGTCCTCGGGAACCTCGAGGTCGAGCACGGCGTCGAGCTTCATGCTTTCGGCCTGGAGCATCGCGTCGAGCGCCTCGGCCTGCGAGACGTTGCGAGGGAAGCCGTCGAGGAGGAAACCGCCCTCGGCGTCCGACTGCTCCATCCGGTCCTTGGCCATGCCGATGGTGACCTCGTCCGGCACCAGGTCGCCGGCGTCCATGTACGCCTTCGCCTGCTTGCCGAGCTCGGTGCCCTGGCTGATGTTGGCCCGGAAGAGGTCGCCCGTGGAGATGTGCGGGATCGACAGGTTCTTGGCAAGGAACGCGGCCTGCGTTCCCTTGCCCGCACCGGGCGGCCCGACGAGGACGATACGCATCAGCGGAGGAACCCTTCGTAATTACGCTGCTGGAGCTGGCTCTCGATCTGCTTCACGGTCTCCAGACCCACACCCACGATGATCAGGATGCTCGTCCCGCCGAACGGGAAGTTCTGGTTCGCGCCGAAGCCCGCCAACGCCATCGTCGGCACAAGAGCGATGAGACCCAGGTACAGCGACCCCGGCCAGGTGATCCGGTTGAGCACGTAGCTCAGGTACTCGGCAGTAGGTCGGCCGGCCCGGATGCCCGGGATGAAGCCACCATACTTCTTCATGTTGTCCGCGACTTCCTCGGGGTTGAACGAAATCGCCACGTAGAAGAACGCGAAGAAGACGATCAGGAGGAAGTAGGCGGCGATGTAGTACGGGTGGTCGCCCTTGACGAAGTACTTCTGGATCCAGTTGGCCCAGCCCGCCTGGGATCCGCTGAACTGAACGATCAGTGCCGGGATGTAGAGCAGCGACGAGGCGAAGATGACGGGAATCACACCCGCCTGGTTCACCTTGAGCGGGATGTAGGTCGACGTACCGCCGTAGGCGCGGCGGCCGATCATGCGCTTCGCGTACTGCACCGGGATGCGGCGCTGGGCCTGCTCGACGAAGACCACGAGGGCCACCATCGCGAGGCCTACGAGGATCACGACGCCGAACTCGACCCAGCCGTCCGCGATCTTGCCCTGGAGCTTGATGGTCCAGAGGGCGCCGACGAAGCCGGCGGCGATCGAGATGAACATCAGGATCGACATGCCGTTGCCGATGCCGCGGTCGGTGATCAGCTCACCGAGCCACATGACGACACAGGTGCCGGCGGTCATGGTGATCACCATGACGGCCGTGGTGAAGATCGACTGGTCAGGAACGATCTGGTTGGCCTGCGCGCAGCCCGAGAACAGGGCGCCGCTGCGGGCGGTGGCCACGAGGCCCGTGCCCTGGAGGATCGCGAGGGCGACCGTCAGGTACCGCGTGTACTGGGTGATCTTCGCGGTGCCCGCCTGTCCTTCCTTCTTGAGGTTCTCCAGACGGGGAATGACCACGGTCAGCAGCTGCAGGATGATGCTCGCCGTGATGTACGGCATGATGCCGAGCGCGAAGATCGTGATCTGCAGCAGGGCGCCGCCGCTGAACATGTTGACCAGGCCGAACAGGCTGTTGCTGCTGCCCGCCTGGTTCACACAGAACTGGACGGCTGAGTAGTCCACGCCGGGTACGGGTACGTGTGACCCAAGCCGGAACAGCACGATGATGCCGAGCGTGAAGAGCAGCTTCTTGCGCAGGTCGGGCGTCTTGAACGCCCGGGCGAACGCGGTGAGCACGGTGCCTCCTGCGACCCCCGCGTTTCGCGTGAGGGTGACGGCTTGTAAGTGAGCGATTACAGAACACGGCAGCCTAGCGGATGAGCGCAGACTGCCGGGGAAGCTAACAGCGCTTACCATACCCGGCCGTCACCACGAGCGGAAACGTCGCCGGTGCACGTCCAGGCCGTTTACGGCCCGCGATCGGCGCCCTCCCGGACATTCGTCCGGATCTGTTCCCCCAACGGATGACACCGGCCGGACCAACGGCGGGTTTCCTCTTCCGGGACCGAGAACGCGAGAGAGCCCGGTCGGCACCCCCTGAGGGGGCCGACCGGGCTCTCGCTGTCAGCTCAGAGCTCAGACGAGCTCGGTGACGGTGCCGCCGGCGGCGGCAATCTTCTCCTTGGCGGAGCCGGAGACGGCGTCAACCGTCACCTGCAGCGCCACGGAGATCTCGCCCTGGCCCAGGACCTTGACGAGGCTGTTCTTGCGCACCGCGCCCTTGGCGACCAGATCGGCCACCGTGACCTCGCCACCCTGCGGGTAGAGCTCGGCCAGCTTGTCCAGGTTCACGACCTGGTACTCGGTGCGGAACGGGTTCTTGAAGCCCTTCAGCTTCGGGAGGCGCATGTGGAGCGGCATCTGGCCACCCTCGAAGCGCTCCGGAACCTGGTAACGGGCCTTCGTGCCCTTGGTACCACGACCGGCCGTCTTACCCTTCGACGCCTCACCACGACCCACACGGGTCTTGGCGGTCTTGGCGCCCGGGGCGGGACGGAGGTTGTGGATCTTGAGCGGGTTGTTCTCCGCCATGATCAGTCGACCTCCTCAACCGTCACGAGGTGGCGGACGGTGTGCACCATGCCGCGGAACTCGGGACGGTCCTCCTTGACGACCACGTCGTTCAGGCGCTTGAGCCCGAGCGAACGCAGGGTGTCGCGGTGGTTCTGCTTGCTACCGATGTACGACTTCGTCTGCGTGATCTTGAGGCGAGCCATTACGCACCCGCTCCCGCACGCGCACGAAGCAGAGCCGCGGGGGCGACGTCCTCGAGCGGCAGACCACGGCGAGCCGCGATCTCCTCGGGACGCTGCAGGCCCTTCAGGGCCTCCACGGTCGCGTGCACGATGTTGATCGCGTTGTCGGAGCCGAGCGACTTCGACAGGATGTCGTGAACGCCGGCGCACTCCAGGACGGCGCGCACCGGGCCACCGGCGATAACACCGGTACCGGGGGAAGCAGGCTTCAGCAGGACGACGCCCGCAGCCTTCTCACCCTGGATCGGGTGGGGGATGGTGCCCTGGATACGCGGGACCTTGAAGAAGTGCTTCTTGGCCTCCTCAACACCCTTGGCGATGGCGGCCGGCACCTCCTTGGCCTTGCCGTAACCGACACCCACGGTGCCGTCACCGTCACCCACCACGACCAGCGCGGTGAAGGAGAAACGACGACCACCCTTGACAACCTTGGCGACGCGGTTGATCGCGACTACGCGCTCAACGTACGCGGTCTTCTCGGCGGCAGCAGCGCCACCGTCGCGACCCTTCCGGTCCCGCCGCTCGCCGCCACCGGCACCGCTGCCGCGGCGCTGGGGTCCAGCCATTGGATTACCTCTCTCTGTTACGTCCGTTAGTCCCGGAACCGGGGCTTAGAACTTCAGCCCGGCTTCGCGGGCGGCGTCAGCCAGAGCGGCAATGCGCCCGGCGTACCTGTTGCCACCACGGTCGAACACGACGGCCTCGACGCCGGCGGCCTTGGCGCGCTCAGCGACCAGGGCACCGACCTGCTTGGCCTGCGCGGACTTGTCACCCTCGCCACCGCGGATCGACGCGTCCAGGTGGGACGCCGACGCCAGGGTGTGACCCTTGATGTCGTCGATCACCTGGGCGGTGATGCCGCGGTTGCTCCGGTTGACGACCAGGCGCGGACGCTCGGCCGTACCGGAGATGGTCTTGCGGATGCGGATGTGGCGGCGGGCCTTGGCAGCCCGCTTGTAAGCGTCGCCCTTGGCGATCTTCACACCGTATGCCATGGCTTTACTTACCAGCCTTTCCGACCTTGCGGCGGATGACCTCGCCCGCGTACTTGACGCCCTTGGCCTTGTACGGGTCGGGCTTCCGCAGCTTGCGGATGTTGGCGGCGACCTCGCCGACCTTCTGCTTGTCGATGCCCTCGACCGAGAACTTGGTCGGCGACTCGACCTTGAAGGAGATGCCCTCGGGCGCCTCCACCAGGATCGGGTGGCTGTAGCCGAGCTGGAACTCCAGGTCGGAGCCCTTCGCGGCAACGCGGTAACCGACACCGCTGATCTCGAGCGCCTTGGTGTATCCCGTGGTCACACCGGTGATCATGTTGGCCACCAGCGTGCGGGACAGGCCGTGGAGGGCCTTGTTCTGACGCTCGTCGTTCGGACGGGTGACGTTCAGAACGCCGTCCTCGCCCTTAACGATCTCGATCGGAGCGGCGACGGTGTGCGTCAGGGTGCCCTTGGAACCCTTGACGGTGACCGTACGGCCCTCGATGGTGACGTCCACGCCGGCGGGAACCGGGATGGGGAGCTTGCCAATGCGAGACATAGCTTTTCCTCCGTTCCCGACTACCAGACGTAGGCGAGGACTTCCCCACCCACGCCCTTCTTCTGCGCCTGCTGGCCGGTCAGGAGACCGTGGGACGTGGAGATGATCGCCACGCCCAGGCCGCCGAGGACCTTCGGCAGGTTGGTGGACTTCGCGTACACGCGCAGACCCGGCTTCGAGATGCGCTTGATGCCGGCGATCGAGCGCTCGCGGTTCGGACCGAACTTCAGCTCGAGGACGAGGTTCTTGCCAACCTCGGCGTCCTCGACCTTCCAGCCGGTGATGAAACCCTCCTGCTTGAGGATTTCCGCGATGTGCGACTTGATCTTGCTGTGCGGCATCACGACCTGGTCGTGGTACGCCGAGTTTGCGTTACGCAGACGAGTCAGCATGTCTGCGATCGGGTCAGTCATGGTCATGAATCGGCCTTCGGCCTCTCTCGCCGGGGTTTCCTGTATGCGCCATCCCTCTCCCCACACAGAGGCGGGACGGGTGCGGTGCGGGGACCTACGGCGTAGTAAGTCGGTAGGGCGGCGGACGCCCAACCCCACAAGCCTACGGCATGCGGGACGGGCGGTCCGCCGACCTGATGCTTACCGAGAGCGTCTGGAAAACCTCAACACCCAAAGGGTGAAGGGGATTTACCAGGAGCTCTTGGTCACGCCCGGCAGCTCGCCACGGTGAGCCATCTCACGAAGGCACACGCGGCACAGGCCGAACTTGCGGTAGACGGAGTGCGGACGACCGCAGCGCTGGCAGCGGGTGTACGCGCGCACGCCGAACTTGGGCTTGCGGGCAGCCTTCGCGATGAGAGCCTTCTTCGCCATCTCGCTTACGCCTCCTTGAAGGGGAAGCCGAGGTGACGCAGAAGGGCACGGCCCTCGTCGTCGTTGGTCGCCGTGGTCACCACGGTGATGTCCATACCCCGGACGCGGTCGATCTTGTCCTGGTCGATCTCGTGGAACATGACCTGCTCCGTGAGACCGAAGGTGTAGTTGCCCCGGCCGTCGAACTGCTTCGGGGACAGACCACGGAAGTCGCGGATGCGCGGGAGCGCGAGCGACAGGGTGCGGTCCAGGAACTCCCACATGCGGTCGCCACGGAGGGTGACGTGGGCACCGATCGGCTGGCCCTCGCGCAGCTTGAACTGCGCGATGGACTTGCGGGCCTTGGTGACGGCCGGCTTCTGACCGGTGATCGTGGTGAGGTCCTTGATGGCGCCCTCGATCAGCTTGGAGTCGCGGGCGGCGTCGCCCACACCCATGTTGACCACGATCTTCACGAGGCCGGGGATCTGCATGACGTTCTCGTACTTGAACTCGTCACGCAGCTTGCCCGCGATCTCCTCGCGGTACTTCGTCTTCAGACGCGGAGTGGTAGCCATCAGATGTCCTCACCCGTGCGCTTGGCAACGCGGATCTTGTTGCCCTCGTCGTCGAAGCGGAAACCGACGCGGGTGACGACCTTCTTGCCGTCCTTCTCCACGACCAGCTGGACGTTCGAAACGTGGACGGGGGCCTCGGTGATCACGATGCCGCCGGCCTGGTTCGGACCAGCCTTGGTGTGCTTCTTGACCCGGTTGACACCCTCGACCAGAACGCGGTTCTCAGCGGGCATGGCCTGGATGACCTTGCCCTGCTTGCCCTTGTCCTTGCCGGTGATGACCTGGACCAGGTCGCCCTTCTTGATCTTCATGCTTACAGCACCTCCGGCGCGAGCGAGATGATCTTCATGAACTTCTTCTCGCGCAGCTCACGGCCGACCGGGCCGAAGATGCGGGTGCCGCGAGGGTCGCCGTCGTTCTTCAGAATGACAGCGGCGTTCTCGTCGAAGCGGATGTACGAGCCGTCCTGGCGGCGGCGCTCCTTGACGGTGCGAACGATGACCGCCTTGACGACGTCACCCTTCTTCACGTTGCCACCGGGGATCGCGTCCTTGACGGTGGCGACGATGACGTCACCGATGCCCGCGTAGCGGCGGCCGGAGCCACCGAGAACACGGATGCAAAGGATTTCCTTGGCACCAGTGTTGTCGGCGACACGAAGCCGCGACTCCTGCTGGATCACGTCTATCTCCTGTTTGTCTGCCGGTTCCCGGCAGGGGCTGATTCCTCAGCCCCTGCCGAGCCTGGCGGAACTGACCTGAGGGAAACCCCTCAGGTTGATTCTTTGGACTTCCCTTGCGGGAAGTTCCTTACTTGGCCTTCTCGAGGATCTCGACGACGCGCCAGCGCTTCGTCGCGGACAGCGGCCGGGTCTCCATCAGGAGGACGCGGTCGCCGACGCCCGCGGCGTTGGCCTCGTCGTGCGCCTTGAGCTTGTTGGTACGGCGGATGACCTTGCCGTACAGCGCGTGCTTGACGCGGTCCTCAACGGCGACGACGACGGTCTTGTCCATCTTGTCGCTGACGACCAGACCCTCGCGGGTCTTCCGGAAGCCGCGCTCGGTCTTCTCAGTCACGTTGTTCTCGCTCATCAGGCGTTCTCCACCGTCTCGATACCGAGCTCACGCTCGTGCATCAGGGTGTAGATGCGAGCGATGTCCTTACGGACGGACTTGAGCCGGCCGTTGTTCTCCAGCTGCCCCGTGGCCGCCTGGAAACGGAGCTTGAACAGCTCCTCCTTGGCCTCGCGCAGCTTGGCAACGAGCTCCTCGTTGCCCAGCTCGCGCAGCTCCGACGCCTTGGTACCGGCCGCCATCACGACTCACCTGCCTCGCGCTTGACGATCCGGCACTTCATCGGCAGCTTGTGGGCCGCACGAGTCAGAGCCTCACGCGCAATCTTCTCGTTCGGGTAGGACAGCTCGAACATGACCCGGCCCGGGTGCACGTTCGCGATCCACCACTCGGGGGAACCCTTACCGGAACCCATGCGGGTCTCGGCGGGCTTCTTCGTGAGCGGACGGTCCGGGTAGATGTTGATCCAGACCTTGCCGCCACGCTTGATGTGGCGGGTCATCGCGATACGAGCCGCCTCGATCTGGCGGTTCGTCACGTAGGCCGGGGTCAGCGCCTGGATGCCGTACTCGCCGAATGCGACCTCGGTACCGCCCTTGGAGACACCGCCCCGCTTCGGGTGGTGCTGCTTGCGGTGCTTGACCCTACGAGGGATCAGCATGTCGGTCAGGCCTCCGTTCCGGTGCTCTCAGCCGGAGCGGCGGCAGCGGCCTCGGCCTTGGGGGCCTCGGTCGCAGCAGCCTGCTGCGGCTTGCGGCCGCGGCCGCCACGCTCGCCGCCACGGCCACCACGGCCGGCGGGGCGGTCAGCGCCACCACGGGCCGGGCGGTTGCCCGCGCGGGCCGCAGCGTTCTCGGCGCGAACCTCGGCGATGTTCTTGACGTCGCCCTTGTAGATCCAGACCTTCACGCCGATGCGGCCGAAGGTGGTCTTGGCCTCGAAGAAGCCGTACTCGACGTTCGCGCGCAGCGTGTGCAGCGGCACACGACCCTCGCGGTAGAACTCCGAGCGGGACATCTCGGCGCCGCCGAGACGACCGCCACACTGGATCTTGATGCCCTTGGCGCCGGCCTTCATGGCGGACTGCATGCTCTTGCGCATGGCCCGACGGAAGGAGACGCGGGAGGACAGCTGCTCGGCAACGGCCTGGGCCACGAGCTGAGCGTCGACCTCGGGGTTCTTGACCTCGAGGATGTTCAGCTGGACCTGCTTGCCGGTGAGCTTCTCGAGGTCGCCGCGGATGCGGTCGGCCTCGGCGCCACGGCGGCCGATGACGATGCCCGGACGGGCGGTGTGGATGTCCACGCGGACACGGTCACGGGTGCGCTCGATCTCAACCTTCGAGATGCCGGCGCGCTCCATGCCGGACGTCATCATCCGACGGATGGCGACGTCTTCCTTGACGTAGTCCTTGTACAGCTTGTCGGCGTACCAGCGCGACTTGAAGTCGGTGGTGATGCCGAGCCGGAACCCGTGCGGGTTTACCTTCTGGCCCATTACCGGGTTCCTTCCTTGCTGCTGACGACCACGGTGATGTGGGAGGTCCGCTTGCGGATCCGGTAGGCACGGCCCTGGGCGCGCGGACGGAACCGCTTCAGGGTCGGACCCTCGTCAACAAACGCCTCGCTGATGAACAGCGAGGAGGCGTCCGTGTGGTTGTAGTTGTGCGCGGCGTTGGCGATGGCGCTGTCAAGCACCTTGCCCACCGGCACAGACGCGGCCTGCGGAGCGAAACGCAGGACCGCCTGGGCCTCCGTGGCGTCCATGCCACGGATGAGGTCCACCACACGGCGGGCCTTCATGGGCGTGACACGGATGTACCGCGCCTGAGCCCTGGCTTCCATGGTTGTCCCTTCGGTGTAAGTCATAGTCGTTCCCACCCCGCGGTTAGCGGCGCTTCGACTTCCGGTCGTCCTTGACGTGGCCGCGGAAGGTGCGAGTCGGCGAGAACTCGCCGAGCTTGTGGCCGACCATGGACTCGGTGACGAACACCGGGACATGGGTCTTGCCGTTGTGCACCGCGATCGTGTGACCCAGCATGCTGGGGATGATCATCGAGCGACGGGACCAGGTCTTGATGACGTTCTTGGTGCCGGCTTCGTTCTGGGCGTCCACCTTCTTTACGAGGTGGTCGTCGACGAAGGGCCCCTTCTTGAGACTGCGCGGCATCTAAACCCGCTCCTAGCGCTTCTTGTTCGTCTTGCGGCGGCGGACGATGTACTTGTTCGAAGCCTTCTTCGGCGAACGAGTACGACCCTCCTTCTGACCCCACGGGGAGACCGGGTGGCGACCACCGGAGGTCTTGCCCTCACCACCACCGTGCGGGTGGTCAACCGGGTTCATCGCGACACCGCGGACGGTCGGGCGGACGCCCTTCCAGCGCATGCGGCCGGCCTTGCCCCAGTTGATGTTCGACTGCTCGGCGTTGCCGACCTCGCCGATCGTGGCGCGGCAGCGCACGTCGACCAGACGGATCTCACCGGACGGCATACGGAGGTGCGCCATGGCACCTTCCTTCGCCAGCAGCTGCACGGAGGCACCCGCGGAACGGGCGAACTTGGCACCGCCACCGGGACGGAGCTCGATCGCGTGGATCGTGGTACCGACCGGGATGTTGCGGAGCGCCAGGTTGTTACCGGGCTTGATGTCGGCCGCGGGGCCGTTCTCGATCCGGTCGCCCTGGTTCAGGCCGCGCGGAGCGATGATGTAGCGCTTCTCGCCGTCCGCGTAGTGCAGAAGGGCGATGCGCGCGGTGCGGTTCGGGTCGTACTCGATGTGAGCGACCTTGGCCGGCACGCCGTCCTTGTCGTGACGACGGAAGTCGATCACGCGGTAGGCGCGCTTGTGGCCACCACCCTGGTGGCGAACGGTCACACGACCGGCGTTGTTACGGCCGCCCTTGCTGTGCAGCGGGCGGACCAGCGACTTCTCCGGCGTGGACCGCGTGATCTCGACAAAGTCGGCGACGCTGGAGCCACGACGGCCCGGGGTCGTCGGCTTGTACTTGCGGATACCCATTTCTCAGTCCTCGTCCGATTCCGGACGACACGGACTCCCTTAGGAGACCGGGCCGCCGAAGATGTCGATACGGTCGCCCTCAGCGAGGGTCACGATGGCGCGCTTGGTGTCGGCACGCTTGCCGAAACCGGTGCGGGTGCGCTTGCGCTTGCCCTGGCGGTTGATCGTGTTGACCCCGGTGACCTTGACCGAGAAGACCGCCTCGACGGCCTGCTTGATCTGGGTCTTGTTGGCGGTGGGCGCGACGATGAACGTGTACTTGTTCTCGTCCAGCAGCGCGTAGCTCTTCTCGGAGACGACCGGCTTGATCAGCAGGTCGCGCGGGTCCGTGAAGGTCTTGCTGGTAACGGTTGCCTCAGACATCAGGCCTCGTTCCCTTCGGTCTCAACGGCCTTGGGGCCAGACACGAAAGACTCGAGAGCGGCCTGGGTGAAGACCACGTCGTCGGAGACGAGCACGTCGTACGTGTTCAGCTGGCCCGGCTCCAGGATGTGCACCTGGGGCAGGTTGCGGGCGGACAGCCACGCGGCCTCGTCGGCGCGCTCGACGACCAGGAGCAGGTTCTTGCGCTCCGAGATCTTGCCGAACAGCGTCTTGGCGGCCTTGGTGGAGGCGGCACCCTCGACCACGCCGGAGACGACGTGGATGCGGGAGTGACGGGCCCGGTCGGTGAGGGCACCGCGGAGGGCGGCGGCCTTCATCTTCTTGGGGGTCCGCTGCGAGTAGTCACGCGGCACGGGGCCGTGCACGACGCCACCGCCGGCGAACTGCGGCGCACGGGTCGAACCCTGACGGGCGCGGCCGGTGCCCTTCTGGCGGTACGGCTTCTTGCCACCACCACGGACCTCGCCACGCGTCTTGACCTTGTGCGTACCCTGACGGGCGGCGGCCAGCTGCGCGACGACGACCTGGTGGATCAGCGGAACGCTGACCTTGGCGTCGAAGATCTCGGCCGGGAGCTCGACGGTCCCGGTCTTGTCGCCGGAGGGCGACAGAATGTCAATGGTGCTCATAGTCCTCAGGCCCCCTTGGCCGCGGTGCGGACCAGGACGAGGCCGCCGTTCGGACCAGGAACCGCGCCCTTGATGAGCAGCAGGCCCTTCTCCGCGTCAACGGCGTGAACGGTCAGGTTCTGGGTGGTGACCCGGTCGTTACCCATGCGGCCGGCCATCTTCATACCCTTGAAGACACGGCCCGGGGTGGCGCAGCCACCGATCGAACCCGGCTTGCGGTGGACACGGTGGGCACCGTGCGACGCCTTGCCACCACGGAAGTTGTGGCGCTTCATGGCACCGGCGAAGCCCTTGCCCTTGCTCGTGCCCGTGACGTCGACCTTGACGCCGGACTCGAACACCTCGGCCGTGATCTCCTGGCCGAGCGTGTACTCGCTGGCGTCGGAGGTACGGAGCTCCACCAGGTGGCGGCGCGGGGTCACGTCGGCCTTGGCGAAGTGGCCCTTGAGGGGCTTGTTCACCTTGCGCGGGTCGATCTCGCCGAAGGCGATCTGGACCGACTCGTAGCCGTCGATGTCGTTGGTGCGGACCTGGGTGACGACACAGGGCCCGGCCTTGACGACGGTAACCGGGACGACACGGTTGTTCTCGTCCCAGACCTGGGTCATGCCGAGCTTCTCGCCCAGGACGCCCTTGATCTGCTTAGCCATCTTCTCCGCGCCTCTCAGAGCTTGATCTCGATGTCAACGCCGGCCGGAAGGTCCAGGCGCATCAGCGAGTCAACGGTCTTGGGCGTCGGGTCGAGGATGTCGATCAGGCGCTTGTGCGTGCGCATCTCGAAGTGCTCGCGCGAGTCCTTGTACTTGTGCGGCGACTTGATGACGCAGTACACGTTCTTCTCAGTGGGCAGCGGCACCGGGCCCGCGACCGACGCACCAGTGCGCGTCACCGTCTCGACGATCTTCTTCGCCGAGGAGTCGATGACCTCGTGGTCGTAGGCCTTGAGCCGGATGCGGATCTTCTGTCCCGCCATGGCTACTTCGTAGTCCTTTGTCTCTGTGGAACGCTCTGGAACTCGGTCGGCTGCGCGTTTCCGCGCCGCTCTCCTCCGACCCACGCGGTCGGGCGTGTCGCACTCCCGCTTCTGAAAATTCCCATACGGAAATTCCCTGCCAGAGGGGGTGCGGTCCGAGACCGCGCTTCGGGGGAAGAACACCCACCGAGTGCCTGGCCGGCACCCCGCTGACGCTTCCCGGAAGATTCCCGTACGTCCGCCCCATTGCTGCCCCGAAGGGCAGATAAAGGCGACGAGTACTGTGGGACTCGCTTCCGGTCCTCCCGGCGGGAGGCGCGCAGCATCGGTACTCAACCGAGCAACTTGAACAGTCTGCCATACATGACGCAGAGGGCGCCAATCGCAAGCGGGGAGCGTACCCCATCTCACATTTCGCAGGCGCATCCGCCACGCGCGACGAACCCCGCAGTCATGACGGAAGGGCCCCGGTCCACCGCTCGCGCGGCGGGCCGGGGCCCTTCTCAGCAGCTCTGGAGAGCTACCAGGTCAGAACACGAATTACTTCGTGATCTTGGTGACCTGGCCGGCGCCGACGGTCCGGCCACCCTCACGGATGGCGAACTTCAGGCCCTCCTCCATGGCGACGGGCTGGATCAGCGCGACGGTCATGTCGGTGTTGTCGCCCGGCATGACCATCTCGGTGCCCTCGGGGAGGGTCACGACGCCGGTCACGTCCGTGGTACGGAAGTAGAACTGCGGGCGGTAGTTGTTGAAGAACGGGGTGTGACGGCCACCCTCGTCCTTCGACAGGATGTACGCGGTGGCCTCGAACTCGGTGTGCGGCGTGACCGAACCGGGCTTGATGATGACCTGGCCGCGCTCGACGTCCTCGCGCTTGATGCCACGGAGGAGCAGACCGACGTTCTCGCCGGCCTGGCCCTCGTCGAGCAGCTTGCGGAACATCTCGATGCCGGTGACCGTGGTGGTGGTCTTCTCCGGGCGGATGCCGATGATGTCGACGGTCTCGTTGACCTTCAGGACACCACGCTCGATACGACCGGTGACGACGGTGCCACGACCGGTGATCGTGAAGACGTCCTCGACCGGCATCAGGAACGGCTTGTCGGTCTCACGCGGCGGGGTCGGGATCGAGTCGTCGACGGCCTTCATGAGGCCGAGGAGCTTCTCGCCCCACTCCTTGTCGCCCTCGAGCGCCTTGAGCGCCGAGACCTGCACGACGGGGAGCTCGTCGCCCGGGAAGTCGTACTCGGAGAGGAGCTCGCGGACCTCGAGCTCGACGAGCTCCAGGATCTCCTCGTCGTCCACCATGTCGGCCTTGTTCAGGGCGACGACGATGTACGGAACGCCGACCTGGCGGGCCAGGAGCACGTGCTCCTTGGTCTGCGGCATCGGGCCGTCGGTGGCGGCGACCACGAGGATGGCGCCGTCCATCTGCGCGGCACCGGTGATCATGTTCTTGATGTAGTCCGCGTGACCCGGGCAGTCGACGTGGGCGTAGTGACGCGCCTCGGTCTGGTACTCGACGTGCGCGATGGAGATGGTGATACCGCGCTGGCGCTCCTCGGGAGCCTTGTCGATCTGGTCGAAGGCCGAGGCCTCGTTCAGGTCCGGGTACGCGTCGTGCAGCACCTTGGTAATGGCGGCCGTGAGGGTCGTCTTACCGTGGTCGATGTGACCGATGGTGCCGATGTTGACGTGCGGCTTAGTCCGCTCGAACTTCGCCTTCGCCACTGGGGTCCTCCTGTGGAGTGGTTCTGTACGCCTTACTCATCGGCGCCAGGTGATCTTTGCTGGAATGCCGGCCCCCCGGGGCAACCGAAGCGGTTGCCCGACTGCCCCAGGGATCCGGTGACAAGCCTAAAGCGTGAACTCGGGAGAGTTACTCGCCCTTGGCCTTCGCGATGATCTCCTCGGCGACGTTCCGCGGAACCTCGGCGTAGGAGTCGAACTGCATCGAGTAGCTTGCGCGACCCGAGGTCTTGCTGCGGAGGTCTCCGACGTAGCCGAACATCTCCGAAAGCGGCACGAGGCCCTTCACGATGCGAGCACCGTGGCGCTCCTCCATGGCCTGGATCTGGCCACGGCGGGAGTTGATGTCGCCGATGACCTCACCCATGTAGTCCTCGGGCGTGGTGACCTCAACGGCCATCATCGGCTCGAGCAGCACGGGGCTGGCCTTGCGCGCGGCCTCCTTGAAGGCCTGCGAACCGGCGATCTTGAAGGCGAGCTCGGAGGAGTCGACCTCGTGGTACGCACCGTCGTGGAGGATGACGCGGACGCCGGTCATCTCGTAGCCGGCCAGGATGCCGAACTGCATGGCCTCCTGCGCACCCGCGTCCACCGAGGGGATGTACTCCTTGGGGATGCGGCCACCGGTGACCTTGTTCACGAACTCGTACGAGGAGTCGCCGCCCTCGATCGGCTCGATGCCGATCTGGACCTTGGCGAACTGACCCGTACCACCGGTCTGCTTCTTGTGCGTGTAGTCGACGCGCTCGACGGCCTTGCGGATCGTCTCGCGGTAGGCCACCTGCGGCTTGCCGACGTTGGCCTCGACCTTGAACTCACGGCGCATGCGGTCGACCAGCACCTCGAGGTGCAGCTCGCCCATACCGCCGATGATGGTCTGGCCGGTCTCCTCGTCCGAGTGGACCTGGAAGGAGGGGTCCTCCTCCGCGAGACGCTGGATGGCGACACCCAGCTTCTCCTGGTCACCCTTGGACTTGGGCTCGATGGCGACCTGGATCACCGGCGCCGGGAAGTCCATGGACTCCAGGATGACCGGGGACTTCTCGTCGCACAGCGTCTCACCGGTGGTGGTCTGCTTCAGGCCCATGACGGCGACGATGTCGCCGGCGCCCACCGAGTCGATCTCCTCACGCTTGTTCGCGTGCATGCGGTAGATCTTGCCGATGCGCTCCTTCTTGCCCTTGACGGAGTTCAGCACCGAAGAGCCGGACTCCAGGCGGCCCGAGTAAACCCGGACGAAGGTGAGCTTGCCGAGGTGCGGGTCGCTCATGATCTTGAACGCCAGCGCCGAGAGGGGCTCCTCGTCGGACGGCTTGCGCTTCACGACGGTCTCGGCGTCCTTGACGTCGTGGCCCTCGATGGCCTCGATGTCGAGCGGCGACGGCAGGTAGCGGACGACGGCGTCGAGCAGGGGCTGAACACCCTTGTTCTTGAACGCCGTGCCACAGAACACCGCGGTGACCGTGGAGCCCTGGCCCTTGCCGGAGCCGAGGATGATGCGGCGGACGGCGGCGTGCAGCTGCTCCTCGGTCGGCTCCTCGCCGCCCAGGTACAGCTCCATGATCTCGTCGTCGTTCTCGGCGACGGTCTCGACCAGCTTGCCGCGCCACTCCTCGGCAGCCTCGGCGTGGGAGGCCGGGATGTCGACGACGTCGTACATCTCGCCCTTGGTCGCCTCGGCGGACCAGACGAGCGCCTTCATGCGGACCAGGTCGACAACGCCCTGGAAGTCCGCCTCGGCACCGATCGGGAGCTGCATGACGATCGGAACCGCACCCAGGCGGTCCTTGATCATGTCGACGCAGCGGTGGAACTCGGCGCCCGTGCGGTCGAGCTTGTTCACGAAGCAGATGCGGGGCACGCCGTAACGGTCGGCCTGGCGCCACACCGTCTCGGACTGCGGCTCAACACCGGCAACGCCGTCGAACACGGTGACGGCACCGTCGAGGACGCGGAGCGAACGCTCCACCTCGACCGTGAAGTCCACGTGACCCGGGGTGTCGATGATGTTGATCGTGTGGTCGACGTCCTCGAGCGGCCAGTGGCAGGTCGTCGCGGCGGACGTGATCGTGATGCCGCGCTCCTGCTCCTGCTCCATCCAGTCCATCGTGGCGGCGCCGTCGTGGACCTCACCGATCTTGTAAGACACACCGGTGTAGAACAGGATGCGCTCGGTGGTGGTCGTCTTGCCCGCGTCGATGTGGGCCATGATGCCGATGTTGCGCACCTTGGCCAGGTCAAGCGAAGTGGTAGCCATAAGGCTTCAGTCTTCTCTCGGTCTCGATGTGGGTTGCGACTACCAGCGGTAGTGCGCGAAGGCCTTGTTGGACTCGGCCATCTTGTGCGTGTCCTCGCGCTTCTTCACGGCCGCACCGAGGCCGTTGGAGGCGTCGAGCAGCTCGTTCATCAGGCGCTCGGTCATGGTCTTCTCGCGGCGGGCGCGGGAGTAGCCCACGAGCCAGCGGAGGGCCAGGGTCGACTGACGACCCGGCTTGACCTCGACGGGGACCTGGTAGGTCGCGCCACCGACACGGCGGGACTTGACCTCGAGGGAGGGCTTGACGTTCTCCAGCGCGCGCTTCAGCGTGATGACCGGGTCGTTGCCGGTCTTCTCGCGGAGGCCTTCCATGGCGCCGTAGACGATGCGCTCGGCGGTGGAGCGCTTGCCGTCCAGGAGGATCTTGTTGATGAGCGAGGTCACCAGAGGAGAACCGTAGACCGGGTCGATGATGACCGGGCGCTTCGGGGCGGGGCCCTTACGAGGCATTCTTACTTCTCCTTCTTGGCGCCGTAGCGGCTGCGGGCCTGCTTGCGGTTCTTGACAGCCTGGGTGTCAAGCGCACCGCGGATGATCTTGTAACGAACACCCGGCAGGTCCTTCACACGGCCACCACGCACGAGCACGATCGAGTGCTCCTGCAGGTTGTGTCCCTCACCCGGAATGTAAGCGGTGACCTCGATGCCGGAGGTCAGACGCACACGCGCGACCTTGCGGAGCGCCGAGTTCGGCTTCTTCGGGGTGGTCGTGAACACACGCGTGCAGACGCCACGGCGCTGGGGCGAGGCCTCAAGCGCGGGCGTCTTCGTCTTCTCGACCTTGTCCTGCCGGCCCTTACGGACCAGCTGCTGGATCGTAGGCACTACTTCTCCGGTTTCTGTGTGCCGTTGGTGAAACTAACCTGAAACAACTCCGACCCACGCGGTCGGGTGTGTCGAATCCGGCAGACCTCCGCGAGACGCGGAAACGTACGGATTGCGGTGACCGATGGCGCTCGCGTGCGGTGATGGACACGCACGGGAGCCCAGGCACACCCCAGGCACAAGGTCTGAGCGTACCTATCGCATCCACTCCGGTCAAAACAAATGCCCACGCCCGGCCGTCCTGGTGGCAAGGTCCCCGGCTCCGGCGGAAGAACCCGTCAATGTACTGGACGACAGGTGTCTCCTCCCCCTCCAGGAAGTCGACGCATCAGCCGCGATTCCGTCCCCGGCACCGCTCGGCGGCTGCTCGTCCGCTGCGGTGCCGTCCTGGTGGCAGCAGCCGGCGCGCTGCTGTCCGAGGGCATCTTCCTGCAGCTGTACGTCCGGCCCACGTCGGACGACTGGTGCCCCGTTTACAAGGCCCGTGACCTGGGCGTTCTCGGCCTCGCCAAGGACTTCTACCTGACCCAGAACGGCCGGGTCACCAACGCCCTCGTCACCGGGGTCGTCTAAGCCGACGGGCTCACCGGCCCCCGGCTGCTGCCCTCCCTCCTCGCCCTCGCCCTCGGCCTGTGCCTGGTGCTGCTGCTCCGCGAGGCCCTGCGCCTGCTCGGCTTCGGCGGCGTGCCCCTCCTGGTCGTCTGGGCGTTCGCGGCGACCGCCGGGGTACTGGCGGTCCCCCGGTTCGGGCTGGCGCGGCACCGCTACCCGCTCGCCTGGTGCACGGCCTGGTGCCTGGGGGTGCCCCTGGGCCTGGCCATCCTCCACACCTCCCCCGGCGCCCGCTGGCGCCGCGCCCAGCAGCCCGAGAAGGCCTCCCGCTCTCCCCCGAGGAGCTGGCCGGGACCCTGGGCGACGCGGGGCGGATCCTGCGGACCATCGCCACCCAGGAGGCCTACCTGGCCGCCGTGGCCCTGGGCCTCCTGCTGGGACTGGCCGTCGCCCTCTGCGGCACCTCGGGCCCGGGCACCCTCGGCGCCGCCCCGCGCTGGGCCGGACGGGCCCTGTTCGTGCTGCCGCCCCTCCTGGTCCTGGCCTCCGTGTTCCTGGTGGCTCTCGGGCTGCGCAGCGGGTACGGGCGGGCCCGCGGTGGCGCTGGTCACCCTGGCGGCCCTGGTGCCGGCCCTGCGTCAGCTGACCTCCGACACCGTGGACCGGGGCCTGGCCTGGGACCGGCAGAACGCCCGGATCCGCGCCCAGGTGGCCGACGGTGCCCGGGACGTCGGGTACCGGCCGCTGCCGATCGGCAACCTGGCCGAGCCCTTCTACACGCGGGTGTACCGCAGCGACTGGGCCGCGCGGTGCGTATCCGAGTTCTACGGTGTCGACCGGATCCACCGGCTCTAACCCGCCGAACGCATGAACGCACGCCGGACCCCGGAAACAGAGAAGCCCCCCGCCGCTCCTCTCGGAGCTGCGGGGGGCTTCTCGGTGACCCTTAGCCGTTGTACGGGCCGTAGTCGTAGTCCTCGAGCGGGACGGCCTGGCCGGAGCCGGTGCCGAAGGGCGAGTAGTCGATGTCGTCGTAGCCGACGGCCGAGTACATCGCGGCCTTCGCCTCCTCGGTGGGCTCCACCCGGATGTTGCGGTAGCGGGACAGGCCCGTACCGGCCGGGATGAGCTTACCGATGATGACGTTCTCCTTGAGGCCGATGAGGCTGTCGGACTTGGCGTTGATCGCCGCGTCCGTCAGGACTCGGGTCGTCTCCTGGAAGGAGGCGGCCGACAGCCAGGACTCCGTCGCCAGCGAGGCCTTGGTGATACCCATCAGCTGCGGACGGCCGGAGGCGGGGTGACCGCCCTCGGTGACCACACGACGGTTCTCGGACTCGAAGCGCGAGCGCTCGACGAGCTCGCCCGGGAGCAGCTCGGCGTCGCCGGACTCGATGATCGTCACGCGGCGGAGCATCTGCCGGATGATGATCTCGATGTGCTTGTCGTGGATCGACACGCCCTGCGAGTTGTAGACCTTCTGGACCTCGCCGACCAGGTGGACCTGGACCGCACGCTGGCCGAGGATGCGCAGCACGTCGTGCGGGTTGGTGGCACCGGCGGTCAGCTTCTGGCCGACCTCGACGTGGTCGCCCTCGGAGACCTCGACGCGCGCACGCTTCGAGATCGGGAAGGCGGTCTCGTCGGAGCCGTCGTCCGGCGTGATGACGATCTTCTTGGTCTTCTCGGTCTCCTCGATCCGCACGCGGCCGGCGGCCTCGGAGATCGGGGCGACACCCTTCGGGGTACGGGCCTCGAAGAGCTCGACGACACGCGGCAGACCCTGGGTGATGTCGTCACCGGCCACACCACCGGTGTGGAAGGTACGCATCGTCAGCTGGGTACCGGGCTCACCGATGGACTGGGCGGCGATGATGCCGACCGCCTCACCGATGTCGACCAGCTTGCCGGTGGCCAGCGAGCGGCCGTAGCAGAAGGCACAGGTGCCGACGGCGGACTCACAGGTCAGGACCGAGCGGGTCTTGACCTCCTCGACGCCGTTGGCGACGAGGGCGTCGATCAGCACGTCGCCGAGGTCCACGTTGGCCGGCGCGATGACCTTGCCGTCGATGACGACGTCCTCGGCCAGCATGCGGGCGTACACGGAGGTCTCGACGTCGTCGGCCTTGCGCAGGACGCCGTCCTCGCCACGGACCGCGATCTTCAGCTTCAGACCGCGCTCGGTGCCGCAGTCCTCCTCGCGGATGATCACGTCCTGCGAGACGTCCACCAGACGACGGGTCAGGTAACCCGAGTCGGCGGTACGCAGGGCGGTGTCCGCGAGACCCTTACGGGCACCGTGGGTGGAGATGAAGTACTCCAGCACGGAGAGGCCCTCGCGGAACGAGGCCTTGATCGGACGCGGGATGGTCTCGTTCTTCGCGTTCGACACCAGACCACGCATACCGGCGATCTGCCGCATCTGCATCATGTTTCCTCGGGCACCCGAGTCAACCATCATGAAGATGGGGTTCGTCTTGGGGAAGTTCGCGTTCATCGCCTCGGCGACCTCGTTGGTCGCCTTGGTCCAGATCGCGATGAGCTCCTGCGTGCGCTCGTCCTTGGTGATCAGACCGCGCTCGTACTGCTTCTGGACCTTCTCGTCCTGGGCCTCGTAGCCCGCGACGATCTCCTTCTTGGCCTCGGGGACCACGACGTCGGAGATGGCCACGGTGACGCCGGAACGGGTCGCCCAGTGGAAGCCGGCCGCCTTCAGGTTGTCGAGCGTCGCCGCCACGATGACCTTGGGGTAGCGCTCGGCCAGGTCGTTGACGATCTCGGAGAGCTGCTTCTTGCCCACCGAGTAGTCGACGAACGGGTAGTCCTCCGGCAGCAGCTCGTTGAAGAGCGCACGACCCAGCGTGGTCTTCAGACGGAAGCTGTCGCCCGGCTGGAACTCCTGCTCGCCCTCCTCGGCGACCGGGGGGACCCAGCCGCGCGGCGGGATGGTGCCCACCGGGAAGCGGATGTCGACGGCCGACTGCAGCGACAGCTCGCCGGCGTCGAACGCCATGATCGCCTCGGCGGTGGAGCCGAAGGAGCGGCCCTCGCCCTTGACGTCGCGGAGCTCGCCGTCGGTGGTGAGGAAGAACAGACCGAGGACCATGTCCTGGGTCGGCATCGTCACCGGACGGCCGTCGGCGGGCTTGAGGATGTTGTTCGAGGACAGCATCAGGATGCGGGCCTCGGCCTGCGCCTCCGCGGAGAGCGGCAGGTGGACGGCCATCTGGTCACCGTCGAAGTCCGCGTTGAACGCGGTGCAGACGAGCGGGTGGATCTGGATGGCCTTGCCCTCGACCAGCTGCGGCTCGAAGGCCTGGATGCCGAGGCGGTGCAGCGTGGGCGCACGGTTCAGCAGCACCGGGTGCTCGGCGATGACCTCTTCGAGGACGTCGTACACGACGGTGCGGCCGCGCTCGACCATGCGCTTGGCCGACTTGATGTTCTGCGCGTGGTTCAGGTCGACCAGGCGCTTCATCACGAACGGCTTGAAGAGCTCCAGCGCCATGGCCTTGGGCAGACCGCACTGGTGCAGCTTGAGCTGCGGGCCGACGACGATGACGGAACGCGCCGAGTAGTCGACTCGCTTGCCGAGCAGGTTCTGACGGAATCGACCCTGCTTGCCCTTCAGCATGTCGCTGAGGGACTTCAGCGGACGGTTGCCGGGGCCCGTGACCGGGCGGCCGCGGCGGCCGTTGTCGAAGAGGGCGTCGACCGCCTCCTGGAGCATCCGCTTCTCGTTGTTCACGATGATCTCGGGGGCACCGAGGTCGAGCAGGCGCTTCAGACGGTTGTTGCGGTTGATGACGCGGCGGTACAGGTCGTTCAGGTCGGAGGTCGCGAAGCGGCCACCGTCCAGCTGCACCATCGGACGCAGGTCCGGCGGGATGACCGGGACGCAGTCCAGGACCATGCCCTTGGGGCTGTTGCTGGTCTGCAGGAACGCGGAGACGACCTTCAGACGCTTCAGCGCGCGGGTCTTCTTCTGGCCCTTGCCGGTGCGGATGATCTCGCGGAGGCGCTCGGCCTCCTCCTCCAGGTCGAAGGACTCCAGGCGCTTCTGCAGCGCCGCGGCACCCATCGAGCCGTCGAAGTACGTGCCGAAGCGGTCACGCAGCTCGCGGTAGAGGAGCTCGTCGCCCTCAAGGTCCTGGACCTTGAGGTTCTTGAAGCGGTTCCAGACCTCGTCCAGGCGGTCGATCTCGCGCTGCGCACGGTCGCGCAGCTGCTTCATCTCGCGCTCGGCACCCTCGCGCACCTTGCGGCGCACGTCGGCCTTGGCACCCTCGGCCTCCAGCTCGCCCAGGTCGGACTCGAGCTTCTTGGCGCGGGCCTCGAGGTCCGCGTCACGGCGGTTCTCGATCTGCTGGCGCTCGACGGAGACGTGGGCCTCCAGGGACGGCAGGTCGCGGGTACGACGCTCCTCGTCCACGAACGTGATCATGTACGCGGCGAAGTAGATGACCTTCTCAAGGTCCTTCGGCGCCAGGTCCAGCAGGTAGCCCAGGCGCGACGGGACGCCCTTGAAGTACCAGATGTGGGTGACGGGAGCGGCCAGCTCAATGTGGCCCATCCGCTCACGGCGCACCTTGGCGCGGGTGACCTCGACGCCACAGCGCTCACAGATGATGCCCTTGAAGCGGACACGCTTGTACTTGCCGCAGTAGCACTCCCAGTCCCGGGTCGGACCGAAGATCTTCTCGCAGAAGAGTCCGTCCTTCTCGGGCTTCAGGGTGCGGTAGTTGATGGTCTCCGGCTTCTTGACCTCGCCGTGCGACCAGGTTCGGATGTCGTCCGCGGTGGCAAGGCCGATCCGCAGCTCGTCGAAGAAGTTGACGTCGAGCACTGTGCGTCAATCCCTCTTTCGGGGTCGTGTCTCTTGATCAGTGGTCTGAACGGTCCCGGGGGTGACGGGGGCTCCTTGTGGGAGCCCCCGTCAGGCCCGTCAGACCTCTTCGACGCTGCTCGGCTCGCGCCGGGACAGGTCGATACCGAGCTCCTCCGCCGCGCGGAAGACGTCCTCGTCGGTGTCGCGCATCTCGATGGACATGCCGTCCGAGGACAGCACCTCCACGTTGAGGCAGAGCGACTGCATTTCCTTGATGAGCACCTTGAAGGACTCGGGAATGCCCGGCTCGGGGATGTTCTCGCCCTTGACGATGGCCTCGTAGACCTTCACGCGGCCGGTCACGTCGTCGGACTTGATGGTCAGGAGCTCCTGGAGGGCGTACGCGGCGCCGTAAGCCTCGAGCGCCCACACCTCCATCTCACCGAAGCGCTGGCCACCGAACTGCGCCTTACCACCCAGCGGCTGCTGCGTGATCATCGAGTACGGACCGGTCGAACGGGCGTGGAGCTTGTCGTCGACCAGGTGGTGGAGCTTGAGGATGTACATGTACCCGACCGAGATCGGGTCCGGGAACGGCTCACCGGAGCGGCCGTCGAACAGGCGCGCCTTGCCTGACGGGAGCACCATGCGCTCGCCGTCGCGGTTCGGGATCGTGTGCTGCAGGAGGCCGGCGAGCTCGTCCTCACGGGCACCGTCGAACACCGGGGTGGCGACGTTGGTGCCGGGGGCGACCTTGTCGGCGCCGATGGCCTGCAGACGCTGGGCCCACTCGTCCGCGAGGCCGGAGACGTCCCAGCCGCGGCTGGCGAGCCAGCCGAGGTGGATCTCCAGGACCTGTCCCGGGTTCATTCGGGACGGGACACCGAGCGGGTTGAGGATGATGTCGACCGGGGTGCCGTCCTCAAGGAAGGGCATGTCCTCGATCGGGAGGATCTTGGAGATGACGCCCTTGTTGCCGTGGCGTCCGGCGAGCTTGTCACCGTCGGTGATCTTGCGCTTCTGAGCGACGTAGACGCGGACCAGCTGGTTCACGCCCGGGGGAAGCTCGTCCCCCTCCTCGCGGTCGAAGACGCGGACGCCGATGACCTTGCCGATCTCGCCGTGGGGCACCTTCAGCGAGGTGTCACGGACCTCACGGGCCTTCTCACCGAAGATCGCGCGGAGCAGGCGCTCCTCCGGGGTCAGCTCGGTCTCACCCTTCGGGGTGACCTTGCCGACCAGGATGTCGCCGGCGACGACGTCGGCACCGATACGGATGATGCCGCGCTCGTCGAGGTCGGCGAGGACCTCCTCGGAGACGTTCGGGATGTCCCGGGTGATCTCCTCCGGGCCGAGCTTGGTGTCACGGGCGTCGACCTCGTGCTCCTCGATGTGGATCGAGGAGAGGACGTCGTCCTGCACGAGGCGCTGCGACAGGATGATCGCGTCCTCGTAGTTGTGACCCTCCCACGGCATGAACGCCACGAGCAGGTTCTTGCCGAGGGCCATCTCGCCCTCTTCGGTCGCCGGACCGTCGGCCAGGACCTGAGCCTCGATCACGCGGTCGCCCTCGTTGACGACGACCTTCTGGTTGACCGAGGTGCCCTGGTTGGAGCGGGAGAACTTCGCGACGCGGTACGTGGTGTACGTGCCGTCGTCGTTGGCGACGGTGATGTAGTCGGCCGAGACCTCCTGGACGACACCGTCCTTCTCCGCCTTGATGCTGTCGCCGGCGTCGACGGCACAGCGGTACTCCATGCCGGTGCCGACGAGCGGGGCCTCCGCCTTGATGAGCGGAACGGCCTGGCGCATCATGTTCGCGCCCATGAGGGCGCGGTTGGCGTCGTCGTGCTCGAGGAAGGGGATCATCGCGGTCGCGACGGACACCATCTGGCGCGGCGAGACGTCCATGTAGTCCACGTCGGACGGCTCGACGTAGTCGACCTCGCCACCACGCTTGCGGACGAGGACGCGGCCCTCGGCGAAGCGCAGCTCGTCGTCCAGGCGCGCGTTGGCCTGGGCGATGACGAAGCGGTCCTCCTCGTCGGCGGTGACGTAGTCGACCTCGTCGGTGACCTGGCCGTCGACGACCTTGCGGTACGGCGTCTCGATGAAGCCGAACGCGTTGACGCGGCCGTACGAGGCGAGCGAACCGATCAGACCGATGTTCGGGCCTTCGGGGGTCTCGATCGGGCACATGCGTCCGTAGTGGGACGGGTGCACGTCACGGACCTCGAAGCCGGCCCGCTCACGGCTCAGACCACCGGGGCCGAGCGCGGAGAGACGGCGCTTGTGGGTCAGACCAGACAGGGGGTTGTTCTGGTCCATGAACTGCGACAGCTGGCTGGTGCCGAAGAACTCCTTGATGGAGGCGACGACCGGCCGGATGTTGATCAGGGTCTGCGGCGTGATCGCCTCGACGTCCTGGGTGGTCATGCGCTCGCGGACGACGCGCTCCATACGAGCCAGACCCGTGCGGACCTGGTTCTGGATGAGCTCGCCGACGTTGCGCAGACGACGGTTGCCGAAGTGGTCGATGTCATCGACCTCGACGACGATGTTCGTCCCGTTCTCGCCGACGGTCTCGACCTCGCCCGCGTGGAGCTTCACGAGGTACTTGATCGTGGCGATGATGTCGTCGGTGGTGAGCACACCGGCGTCGAGCGGCTCGTCGGCCCCGAGCTTCTTGTTGACCTTGTAGCGGCCGACCTTCGCGAGGTCGTAGCGCTTCGGGTTGAAGTACAGGTTCTCGAGCAGCGTCTGCGCGGCCTCACGGGTCGGCGGCTCGCCCGGACGCAGCTTGCGGTAGATGTCGAGCAGCGCGTCGTCCTGGCCCTGGGTGTGGTCCTTCTCCAGGGTGGCGCGCATGGACTCGTACTCGCCGAACTCCTCCAGGATCTGCTCGGTGGTCCAGCCGAGCGCCTTCAGGAGTACGGTCACGGACTGCTTGCGCTTGCGGTCGATACGGACACCGACCATGTCGCGCTTGTCGACCTCCATCTCCAGCCAGGCACCCCGGGACGGGATGATCTTGGCGGAGAAGATGTCCTTGTCGGACGTCTTGTCGATGGAGGAGTCGAAGTAGACACCGGGCGAACGGACGAGCTGCGACACCACGACACGCTCGGTGCCGTTGATGACGAAGGTGCCCTTGTTCGTCATGAGCGGGAAGTCGCCCATGAAGACCGTCTGGGACTTGATCTCCCCGGTCTCGTTGTTGGTGAACTCGGCGGTGACGAAGAGCGGCGCGGCGTACGTGAAGTCGCGCTCCTTGCACTCGTCGACGGAGTTCTTCGCCGGCTCGAAACGGTGGTCGCGGAAGGTCAGCGACATCGACCCGGAGAAGTCCTCGATCGGCGAGATCTCCTCGAAGATCTCTTCCAGACCGGACTTGGTGGGGACGTCCTGTCCACTCTCGAGAGCCGACTCGACGCGAGCCTTCCAGGCGGCGTTGCCGAGCAGCCAGTCAAAGCTCTCGGTCTGCAGCGCCAGGAGGTTCGGAACCTCGAGGGGCTCCTTGATCTTTGCAAAGGAGATGCGCAGCGGGGCAGTGCTGGCGCCGTTGTTCGTATTGGTCGAGGCGTTGCGCGAGGCGGCCAAGAGGGGGTCCTTCCGAGGGCTCGGACTCACTACGCGCGTACCGGTCCCAGCTGACACAAAGATGAGAAACCCCAGGTCAGGGAGGATCTATCACGTGTGCTCAAGCGTGGGCATGCCCCTGGCGACGGGCAGGAGGCAGCTAACAGGCAGCGCAAAGGGTCAGTGTAGCCACTTGGCTCACTGATGTCCAGACCAGGTTTCTGGAGTCCGGCAACAGGCCTTCCCCTTGTTGTTCAACGCTGCGGCCCTCGTGTGCAGAGCGCGTATCGATACTGCCCTCTTCGTAGTCGATCCATGCCTCGAATCTGGACCGACGTAGCGACGCGTCCTGAGAATTGCGCGCCGCGTGCCGTTCGTCAAGGCCCCCGGCCCCGTGCGGATCATCACCGGACCCCTGCCGCGGGGCAACGAAGATCACCATACCCCCCAAAGGCCCCACGGCAAGCCAAGCGTCACGGGAACGCCGAAGGGCGACCACCCTTACGGGTGATCGCCCTTCGTTCACAAGCAGCTCCCGCAGCGGCCCCTCAGGGGCGCTCTGCGGTCAGCGGACCTGCGGAGCGGTCTTACTTGACCTCAACCGCGGCACCGGCGGCCTTGAGGGCCTCGGCGGCCTTGTCAGCGGCCTCCTTGTTGACCTTCTCGAGGACCGGCTTCGGGGTGCCGTCGACCAGGTCCTTGGCCTCCTTGAGGCCCAGGGAGGTCAGCTCGCGGACGACCTTGATGACCTGGATCTTCTTGTCGCCGGCGCCGGTGAGGATGACGTCGAACTCGTCCTTCTCCTCGACGGCCTCGACCGGGGCGCCGGGGGCACCCGGGGCGGCAACGGCGACGGCCGCGGCGGCGGTGACGTCGAACTTCTCCTCGAACGCCTTCACGAACTCGGAGAGCTCGATGAGGGTCATCTCCTCGAACTGCGCGAGCAGGTCTTCCTGAGACAGCTTCGCCATGATGGGCGATCCTTCCACTAATTCCGGCAGGTGCCGTATGTATCGAAAGGCGGGCGTACTTACGGCCCGCTACGACCCGCGCACTAGGCGGCGCGGATCAATGCGCGAGCCGAATTACTCGGCACCGCCCTGCTCGGCCTGCTTGGCGCGAAGCGCGTCCACGGTGCGGACGAGCTTCGACGGCAGCGCCTGGAAGAGCGAGGCAGCCTGAGACTGCTTGCCCTTGAACGCGCCGGCCAGCTTGCTGAGCAGAACCTCGCGGGACTCGAGGTCCGCAAGCTTCTTGATGTCGTCGGCGGAGAGAGCCTTGCCATCAAGGACACCGGCCTTGATGATCAGGTTCGGGTTCTCCTTGGCGAAGTCACGCAGAGCCTTCGCCGACTCCACCGGGTCCCCGGTGACGAAGGCGACCGCGGTCGGACCAGCGAAGTGCTCGTCCAGTGCGGTGATCCCAGCCTCGTTGGCCGCAATCTTGGTCAGCGTGTTCTTCACCACGGCGTACTGGGCGTTCTCACCGAGCGAACGACGCAGCGTCTTGAGCTGCGCCACGGTGAGACCCCGGTACTCGGTCAGCACGGCGGCAGACGAGCTCTGGAACATGTCCTTGAGCTCGGCTACGTCGGCAGCCTTGTCGGGCCTTGCCATAGAGCGTCGGCCTCCTTCCGGGTGATGAGGACCGCTCAGAAGGGGCTGAACAAACAAAACGCCCCGGCGCAGGCGCACGGGGCTTTGCTCGACCAGACGAGTCCGGGAGCATCTCCACTGTCACCTGCGCGGGTCGTCCGTCATGCAACGGATCCTTCGGCCGCCGCGCCCTGTCGGGCACAGCAACGACCAGCGGTCTTTGGCTTCTTCGAAAGAGTACGGGAAGGGGGCGCGGAAATACAAATCGGGCCCCGCACCTCCGAGAGGTGCGGGGCCCGACTGCCACTTTGCGAGCGCTCAGGCTCAGACCGCGGCCGGGTCCTCCTCGACGAGGAGGTTGCGGGTGCGGTTCGGGTCCAGCTGGATGCCGGGGCCCATGGTGGTGCTCAGGGCGGCCTTCTTGATGTAGCGGCCCTTCGCGGCGGACGGCTTCAGACGGAGGATCTCCTCCAGGGCCGCGCCGTAGTTCTCGACCAGCTTGTCATCGGAGAAGGAGACCTTGCCGATGATGAAGTGGAGGTTCGAGTGCTTGTCGACGCGGAACTCGATCTTGCCGCCCTTGATGTCCGTGACGGCCTTGGCCACGTCCATGGTGACGGTGCCCGTCTTCGGGTTCGGCATCAGACCACGCGGACCGAGCACGCGGCCGAGGCGGCCGACCTTGCCCATGAGGTCCGGGGTCGCGACGACCGCGTCGAACTCGTTCAGGCGGTTGCCCTTGGCGATCTCGTCGATCAGCTCGTCGGAGCCGACGATGTCGGCGCCAGCGGCCTCCGCGGCCGCAGCACGGTCACCGGTCGCGAAGACCAGGACCCGGGCGGTCTTACCGGTGCCGTGCGGGAGGTTCACGGTGCCACGGACCATCTGGTCGGCCTTGCGCGGGTCGACACCCAGGCGGAAGGCCACCTCGACGGTCGCGTCGAACTTGACGGACGAGGTCTCCTTGGCGAGACGGACGGCCTCGAGCGGGGCGTACAGCTTCTCCCGGTCGACCTTGGCGTCCGCAGCGCGGAGAGTCTTGCTGCGCTTCACTTCTGCTCCTGTTTTTTTGCTTCAGGTGTGGAGTCGTGGTGCGGGCCAGCGCGGGCCCTACCACTGGGGACACGGCGCCGCAGATGCGGCTCCGCCGTGCGAGAGGCTGATCAGCCCTCGACCGTGATGCCCATGGAACGGGCGGTGCCGGCGATGATCTTCTCGGCGGCGTCCAGGTCGTTGGCGTTCAGGTCGGGCATCTTGGTGGTGGCGATCTCGCGGACCTGGTCGCGCGTCAGCTTGGCGACCTTGGTCTTGTGCGGCTCGCCGGAGCCCTTGTCCACACCCGCGGCCTTGAGGATCAGACGGGCGGCCGGCGGAGTCTTGGTGACGAAGGTGAAGGAACGGTCCTCGTAGACCGTGATCTCCACCGGCACGACCATGCCACGCTGCGACTCGGTCGCGGCGTTGTAGGCCTTGCAGAACTCCATGATGTTGACGCCGTGCTGACCCAGCGCGGGACCGACCGGCGGAGCCGGGTTGGCCGCACCGGCCTGGATCTGGAGCTTGATAAGCCCCGTGACCTTCTTCTTCTTGGGAGGCATTGCTCTCTCCGGGTCCTAGTGAGAGTTTTCCAGCCGCCACCCGGTCATCCGGATGGAGGCATACCGCACCACGATAACGGGTATCGGTGCGGGGCTTAAAACCGAGCAGGTCAGACCGCCCTTCAAGGGCCGGCCTGACCTGTCCGAAGCTTTCGCCCAGAAGCTGTGATCAGTTCTTCTGGATCTGGTCGAAGCTCAGCTCGACCGGGGTCTCGCGGCCGAAGATCTCGACGAGGCCCTTGACCTTCTTCGAGTCCGGGTTGATCTCGTTGATCGTCGCCTGGAGCGTGGCGAACGGGCCGTCGGTGACGGTGACCGAGTCGCCGACCTCGAAGTCCAGGACCTCGATGGTGCGCTTCACGGCGGGCGCCGGCAGGCCGGCGGCCTCGGCTGCGGCCTTGTCGGCCTTCTCCTTGGCCTCCGGGGCGAGCATCTTGACGATCTCGTCCAGGGTCAGCGGGTACGGGTCGTACGCGTTGCCCACGAAGCCGGTGACACCGGGGGTGTTGCGGACGACGCCCCAGGACTCGTTCGTCAGGTCCATCCGGACGAGCACGTAGCCGGGCAGCTTGTTCTGCCGGACGTTCTTGCGCTCGCCGTTCTTGATCTGGACGATCTCTTCCTCGGGCACCTCGGCCTGGTAGATGAACTCCTCGACGTTCAGCGAGACGGCGCGCTGCTCCAGGTTGGCCTTCACGCGCTTCTCGTAGCCCGCGTAGGTGTGGATCACGTACCACTCGCCCGGGAGCAGGCGGAGCTCGTCGCGGAGGGCCTCGATCGGGTCGACGGGCTCGGCCGGAGCGGCCTCCTCCTCGACCTCGGCCTCGACGGCCTCGTCCTCGACCTCGGCGGTCTCGTCGGCGTCGCCGGCCTCGAAGGCGTCGGCAGCCTCGTCGGCGTCCTCGTCCTCGTCGTCCTCGACGTGCAGCGCGGCCTCCTCGGCGGCGTCGCCGGCCTCGGTGTCCGCGAACTCGGCCTCGTCAGGGTCCACAGCGTCCGCGCCCTCGACGATGTCGAGCTCGTCCTCGACGGACTCGACGGAGTCGTGGCTCACGTTCAGGTTCGGGTCAGACACGGTGGCTGCTTCTTCCTGGATGCAAAGAGGGGTGGAACATGCGAAAACGGGCGGTCGCCTCATCAAGGCGCCGCCCTCCGCGGGGATCAGCCGAAGACGTACTTGATGGCTTCCTGGAACCCATAGTCAATCACGGTAACCAGGGCAATCATGATGACAACGAAGACAATCACCACAGTGGTGTACGTCGTCAGCTGGCTGCGAGTCGGCCAGACGACCTTGCGGAGTTCCGCAACGATCTGGCGGTAGAAGAGCGCGAGGCGGCCCAGAGGGCCCTTCTTGCCGCGCTTGCCGCCCTTGCGGGCCTTCTTCTCGCGGGTCTCGTCCTCGGCGTCAGGCATGTCGATGGAGCCAAGGGCGTCCGTCACGTCTCTCACCTGAATCCGGGTCATGGCCGTGCCGCGCCCGGTTGAGCCGCACGGCGTTCATCGAAGTACGTACCTGCGCACACATCCGGTAAGGAGTGTGGAGCAGGGCCGGAGGGACTCGAACCCCCAACCCCTGGTTTTGGAGACCAGTGCTCTACCAATTGAGCTACGACCCTTTGCTGCGCCCCCCAACCTACAGCATCCGAGCGGGTGCGGGGTGTGCCCGCGTCCCGGATCTCTGGCTGGTGAGGACCAACGACAGGTGAGTGTACGTGGTCTTGGTCGCCGCGTCGAACAGAAAGGACCGGACGGGTGCCGTCCGCTCCCTGAAACGGTGTGCCGGGGTCGTATGAGGTCTGGGACGATTGGCCGCATGACCTCTGCAACGCCTCCCACCGAGCGCCGGGTGTCTGCCCGCATCGGCGCCATCTCCGAGTCCGCCACCCTCGCCGTCGACGCCAAGGCCAAGGCCCTCAAGGCCGCCGGGCGACCGGTCATCGGCTTCGGCGCCGGCGAGCCCGACTTCCCGACCCCCGACTACATCGTCGAGGCCGCGGTGGAGGCCTGCCGCGACCCGAAGTTCCACCGCTACACGCCGGCCGGCGGTCTGCCGGAGCTGAAGAAGGCCATCGCGGAGAAGACGCTCCGCGACTCCGGCTACGAGGTCGACGCCTCCCAGGTGCTGGTGACCAACGGCGGCAAGCAGGCGATCTACAACGCCTTCGCCGCGATCCTGGACCCGGGTGACGAGGTCATCGTCCCGGCCCCGTACTGGACCACCTACCCGGAGTCGATCCAGCTCGCCGGCGGTGTCCCGGTCGAGGTCGTCGCCGACGAGACCACCGGCTACCGCGTCTCCGTCGAGCAGCTGGAGGCCGCGCGCACCGAGCGCACCAAGGTCGTCCTGTTCGTCTCCCCCTCGAACCCGACCGGTGCGGTCTACAGCGAGGAGGACGCGAAGGCGATCGGTGAGTGGGCCGCCGAGCACGGCCTGTGGGTCCTCACCGACGAGATCTACGAGCACCTGGTCTACGGCGACGCGACGTTCACCTCGCTGCCGGTGCTGGTCCCCGCCCTGCGCGACAAGTGCATCATCGTCAACGGCGTCGCCAAGACGTACGCCATGACGGGCTGGCGCGTCGGGTGGGTCATCGGCCCCCAGGACGTCATCAAGGCCGCGACCAACCTGCAGTCGCACGCCACGTCCAACGTCTCCAACGTCGCGCAGATCGCCGCGCTGGCCGCCGTCTCGGGCAACCTCGACGCCGTCGCGGAGATGCGGAAGTCCTTCGACCGCCGCCGCCAGACCATGGTCCGGATGCTGAACGAGATCGACGGCGTGGTCTGCCCGACGCCCGAGGGCGCCTTCTACGCGTACCCGTCGGTGAAGGGCCTGCTGGGCAAGGAGATCCGCGGCAAGCGCCCGCAGACCTCCGTCGAGCTCGCCGCGCTGATCCTGGACGAGGCCGAGGTCGCGGTCGTCCCGGGTGAGGCCTTCGGTACGCCGGGCTACCTGCGCCTGTCGTACGCACTGGGCGACGAGGACCTCGTCGAGGGCGTCTCGCGCATCCAGAAGCTCCTCGCCGAGGCCAAGGCCTAAAGCGGCCCGCAGCCATACCCTGAGCGGCGCCCTCCCTTCCCGGGACGGCGCCGCTCAGGCGTTTGCGGGCCTCCGCGCCCGCCCGCCGGCCCCGTCGGCGTTCGAGGAGCGGGGGTCTGGGGCGGCGCCCCCAGGGGGCCACCGGAGCCCCGCTTCTGCGTTCGGAGCGGCGCCCGATCGGGAAAACGCCCTCCCGCTCAGCGCGTGCGTACGGCAGGATCACCAAATGGAGCACGCACGCGATCTCACGCTTCTGCCGAAGGCCCACCTGCACCTGCACTTCACGGGGTCCATGCGGCCCTCGACCCTGCTCGACCTCGCCGACAAGTACGGCGTCCGGCTTCCCGACGCCCTGACCGCCGGCGAGCCGCCCCGGCTCCGCGCCACCGACGAGCGCGGCTGGTTCCGCTTCCAGCGGCTGTACGACGCGGCGCGCTCCTGTCTGCGGGAGCCCGAGGACATCCAGCGCCTGGTCCGCGAGGCCGCCGAGGAGGACGTACGCGACGGTGGCGGCTGGCTGGAGATCCAGGTCGACCCCACCTCGTACGCCCCGCACCTCGGCGGGCTGATCCCCGCCGTGGAGGTCATCCTGGACGCGGTGGATTCCGCTTCCCGCGAGACCGGCCTCGGGATGCGGGTGCTGATCGCGGCGAACCGGATGAAGCACCCGCTGGACGCCCGGACCCTGGCCCGGCTCGCCGTGCGCTACGCGGACCGCGGTGTGGTGGGCTTCGGCCTCTCCAACGACGAGCGGCGCGGCATGGCCCGCGACTTCGACCGGGCGTTCGCGATCGCCCGGGAGGGCGGCCTGCTGGCGGCCCCGCACGGCGGGGAGCTGACCGGCCCGTCGTCCGTCCGGGACTGCCTGGACGACCTGCACGCGGCCCGGATCGGGCACGGCGTGCGCGCGGCGGAGGACCCGCGGCTGCTCCGGCGGCTGGCGGACCGGCAGGTGACGTGCGAGGTCTGTCCGGCCTCGAACGTGGCGCTGGGCGTGTACGAGAAGCCCGAGGACGTCCCGCTGCGCACGCTCTTCGAGGCGGGCGTGCCGCTGGCGCTGGGCGCGGACGACCCGCTGCTGTTCGGCTCCCGGCTGGCCGCGCAGTACGAGATCGCGCGCCGGCACCACGGTTTCACGGACGCGGAGCTCGCCGAGCTGGCGCGTCAGTCGGTGCGCGGTTCCGCGGCGCCCGAGGACGTCCGTGCGAAGCTGCTCGCCGGGATCGACGACTGGCTGACCGCGGGCTGAGCGGGGCCGTGGGCGACGCCCTGGGCGGGCACCCCCTGCGCGGGGGCGCGGGTGAGCCGCAGGTCGCCCTCGTGGCAGTCGCAGATCACCCGGCCGGTCGGGAAGACGATCTCCAGACGGCTGCGGCCGTGGTCGGGCAGGGCGAACTCGGCCACCGAGGTGACGGGCTCGCCGAGGTGGCGCAGGAACGGGTGGTCGCCGAGGTCCTCGCCGACCTCGACGCGGCCCCACTCCCCCAGGTCGTACGGCTCGTGGGGCGGGGCGCACTCGACGATGAGGCAGTGGTCGGACCCGGTGGTGATCCGGGTGATGTCGCCCTCGCTGTCGGTCAGCCAGACGTCGAGGGGCAGCTCGGAGCGCTCGCCGTCGCTGACGTGCCAGGAGGCGACGACCTTCTCGACGGCACGCCCGACCAGGCGCGTGGGGTCCGCGCCGGACCCGTGCAGAGGACAGCGCATCGGTGGCGGGGACCCGTCAGATGCGGACGCCGACCGTGACCGGCTCGTTGACGAGGGTCACGCCGAAGGCCTCGTGGACGCCGGCGACGACCTCGCGGGCGAGGGCGAGGAGGTCCTCGGTGGTGGCCTGGCCCCGGTTGGTCAGGGCGAGGGTGTGCTTGGTGGAGATGCGGGCCGGGCCGGAGCCGTAGCCCTTGGTGAAGCCGGCCTTGTCGATCAGCCAGGCCGCGGAGGTCTTGGTACGGCCCTCGCCCGCGGGGTAGGCGGGCGGCACGGTGTCGGGGCCGAGGCGGTCCTGCACGCGGGCGAGGAAGTCGGCGTACGCCTGGTCCGTGAGGATCGGGTTGGTGAAGAAGGAGCCGGCGGACCAGGTGTCGTGGTCGGCGGGGTCGAGGACCATGCCCTTGCCGGCGCGCAGGCGCAGGACGGTTTCGCGGGCCTGGGCGGCCGGGACGCGGTCGCCGGCCTCGACGCCGAGGGCGCGGGCGGTCTCGGGGTACTTGATGGGCGCGGACAGCCCGTCGGCGTCCTCCAGGAGGAACCGGACGCGGAGCACGACGTACCGGTCGGGGTGGTCCTTGAAGAGGCTGTGGCGGTACGAGAAGGCGCACTCGGCGTTGGTCAGGGTGACCGTTTCGCCGAGGACGCGGTCGTAGGCGACGACCTCGGTGATGGTGCTGGAGACTTCCTGGCCGTAGGCGCCGACGTTCTGGATCGGGGTGGCGCCGGCGGAGCCGGGGATGCCGGCGAGGCACTCGATGCCGGCCAGTCCGGCCTCCACGGTGCGGGCGACGGCGTCGCTCCAGTTCTCGCCGGCGGCGAGTTCGAGGGCGGTGCCGTCGAGCGTGAAGCCGGTGGTGGCGATGCGCAGCGCGGTTCCGGCGAAGCCCCCGTCTCCGATGACCAGGTTGCTGCCCCCGCCGATGACCAGCAGCGGAGTGCCGCTCTCGTCGGCGGCGCGGACGGCGGAGACCACCTCGGCGTCGGTGGTCGCGGTGACCAGCCGGGTGGCCGGACCGCCGAGGCGGAAGGTGGTCAGCGGGGCGAGCGGGGCGTCGTGGAGTTCCTGCACGTGGACAAGAGTACGGTCCGTGGCCCGCCTGACCGGCGTGGCCACGGACCGCATCGCGGCACGTGGTGTCGTACGCGTCACACCCGGGCGGGGACGGCCCGCTCGGCCGGGGCCTCCGCGGGGGCCGGGGCGGGGGTGCGCCGGCGGCCGGGGATGAGCAGGGCGAAGGCGGCGGCGACCGCGACGGCCGCGGCGCCTATCCACAGAGCGGGGACGGTGCCGTCGACGAAGGCGGTGGGGCTCTCGTACCCGCCCTGGGCGGAGAACACCGAGGCCAGGACCGCGACGCCGAGGGCTCCGCCGACCTCGCGGAGGGCGTTGTTGGCGCCGGAGGCCTTGCCCTGGTCGGCGTGGGAGACGGTGGACATCAGGACGTTCGCGGCGGGGGCGAAGTACATGGCCATGCCGATGCCGCTGATGACCAGTGCCGGGAGCTGGGCGGCGTACGGCACGTCGGGTTCGAGGATCAGGGCGAACCAGGCGAGGCCGGCGGCCTGGAGCGCGAGGCCCGCGGCGACGACGGGGCGGCCGCCGATGCGGTCCGAGAGGGCTCCGGCGAAGGGGGCGACCAGCATGGGCATGCCGGTCCAGGGGAGCATCCGCAGGCCGGCCTCGGTGGGCGAGTAGCCGGCCACGCCCTGGAGGAACTGGCTCAGCAGGAAGATCGAGCCGAACATGCCGAGGAACATCAGCAGGCTGGCGATGTTGATGCCGAGGAAGCCTCGGTCGCGGAAGAGCCGCATGGGGAGCATGGGGTTCTTGGCGCGCATGCCGTGGGCGACGAAGGCGAGGGTGAGCGCGCTGCCGGCGATCAGGCCGGTGAGGACGGGGACGCTGGTCCAGCCCTCGGCGTTGGCGTTGACCAGGGCGTAGACGATGCCGAAGAGGCCGGCGCTGATCAGGAGGGTGCCGGGGACGTCGAGGCGTGCGGTGGGGGCGTGGGACTCGGCGAGGCGGAGCCGGGCGAGGACCAGCAGGGCGAGGCCGACGGGCACGTTGAGCCAGAAGATCCACTGCCAGGAGAAGTGCTCGGTCAGGCTGCCCCCGATGAGCGGGCCGCTGGCGACGGCGAGGCCGGTGACGGCGCCGAAGATGCCGAGGGCCATGCCGCGGCGGGCGGCGGGGACGGCGGTGGTGAGCAGGGTGAGCGTGATCGGCATCATCACGGCGGCGCCGACGCCCTGGACGGCGCGGGCGGCGATCAGGGCGTCGATGCCGGGTGAGAGGGCGGCCGCGGCGGAGGCGCCGGTGAAGACGGCGAGGCCGGCGATGAAGAGCCGGCGGCGGCCGAAGCGGTCGCCGAGCGCGGCGCCGAGCATGAGGAGGACGGCGAAGGTGAGCGTGTAGGCGTTCACCGTCCACTCCAGGTCCTCCAGCTTTCCGCCGAGGTCGGTGCGGATGGCGGGGAGCGCGGTGGTGACGACCAGGTTGTCCAGGGCCGCCATGAACCCGGCGACGCTGGTGATGACGAGGGCCCAGACGGCGGGGCCGCGGAGGGTGGCACCGCCCTCGGCGCCCCTCGCGTTCTGCGCCCTCTTCGTGCTTTTCAGGCTCTCGGTGCTGTGGGTGCTCTCGCTCATGGCTTCCCCAGAGAGTGAGTTAGTTATTGATGACTAACTTTCATGGACAGAGGTGGGCCCGGGACCGTGGGGCGTCCGGACCGACTCCGGAGCGCCGACGGCGCGGGGGGTTACTTCTCCAGCCGCCCCTTGGCGCGGGCGGAGGGGTAGAGGGCTTCCCAGACGCGGTGCTCGGGCGGGAAGCCCATGGCGGCGAGGGTGTTGATGAGCATTCCGTGCGCCATGAAGCTGGTGGTCTGGCCGATGTCGCCGCCGAGCGGCACGCCGACCGTGTCCCAGAGCTCCATCCAGCCGGCGCGGACCATCTCGCCGAACTCGTGCTCCCCCGCGGCCTCGGCGGCCGCGACGGTGACGTAGACCTGGAGCTGGAGCTGGAGCTTCTCGGGGTCCTCGGTGATCAGTCGCGCGTAGGCATTGGCCATGGCGGCCAGGGCCTCGTGGCCCTCCAGCCCCTCGGCCGCCTCGTTGAACAGCTGCTGCATCCCTTCCAGGCAGCGGGCGGCCGCCGCCAGGAAGATGGCCTGCTTGTTGGGGAAGAGCCGGAAGAGGTAGGGCTGCGAGACGCCCACGCGCTTGGCGATGGCCTCCGTGGACGTGCCGTGGTACCCGCCGCGGGCGAACTCTCCCATGGCGGCCCGGATCACGCTCTCGCGCCGCTCCTCCGCACTCATCCTGACCATGACTCCAAGTTAGTGGTCAATAACTAATTACGTCAAGGGGTGCGAGCGGCACGACGAAGGGGCCGGGGAAACCCCGGCCCCTTCGGAGGCGTGTCACCCGGCCGCAGGCTCAGGCGAGGCGGACCACCGCGCGGGACATGCCCAGCACCTTCTGGCCGGCACTGGTGGCGGTGAGGTCGACGCGGACCCGGTTGTCGTCGAGCAGCGCGGCGACCTTGGCGCTGACCTCGATCAGCGCGCCCCGGTCGTCGTTGGGGACGACCACCGGCTTGGTGAAGCGGACGCCGTACTCCACGACCGCGGCCGGGTCGCCGGCCCAGTCGGTGACGACGCGGATCGCCTCGGCCATGGTGAACATGCCGTGCGCGATCACGTCCGGCAGCCCGACCTCCTTGGCGAACTTCTCGTTCCAGTGGATCGGGTTGAAGTCGCCCGAGGCGCCGGCGTACTGGACGAGCGTGGCGCGCGTCACGGGGAAGCTCTGGGCCGGCAGCTCGGTGCCGACCTCGACGTCGGCGTACGCGATCTTCGCAGTCATCTCAGGCCTCCTCGGCCGCACGCGCGACCAGCTTCGTCCACGCCGTCACGACGTGCTCACCGGTCTCGTCGTGGACCTCGCCGCGGATGTCCAGGATGTCGTTCCCGGCCAGCGACTTGATCGCCTCGATGGTGGAGGTGACCGAGAGCCGGTCGCCGGCGCGCACCGGGCGGGTGTACGAGAACTTCTGGTCGCCGTGGACCACGCGGCTGTAGTCCAGGCCCAGCTGCGGGTCCTCGATGACGAGCCCGGCCGCCTTGAAGGTGATGGCGAACACGAAGGTGGGCGGCGCGATCACGTCCTGGTGCCCGAGCGCCTTGGCGGCCTCCGGGTCGCTGTACGCGGGATTGGCGTCACCCACCGCGACCGCGAATTCCCGGATCTTCTCCCGGCCGACCTCGTAGGGCTCGGTGGGCGGATAGGTGCGCCCCACGAAGGACTGGTCGAGCGCCATGGCTCACTACCTCCTGGTAGATACAGCGGAAACGACATGAGGCCGTCCCCCGGAAGGGGACGACCTCATGACTGTGCCTGTTGTCCGAAGACTCGCTGGTTAGCGGGTCTCGCGGTGCGCGGTGTGCGAGTTGCAGCGCGGGCAGTGCTTCTTCATCTCAAGACGGTCCGGGTTGTTGCGCCGGTTCTTCTTGGTGATGTAGTTCCGCTCCTTGCACTCCACGCAGGCCAGCGTGATCTTCGGGCGGACGTCGGTGGCAGCCACGTGAGTGCTCCTTGACGGACGGATGGACGGATGAACGCAGAAAAGAGTAGCCGATCGGGAGACCGACCCCACAATCGGCTACTGTGTGTAGCGGTGACCGGACTTGAACCGGTGACACAGCGATTATGAGCCGCTTGCTCTACCGACTGAGCTACACCGCTTTGATGCGATCAGATCCCCCGCCCGGAAGCGGGGGAACCTTTCACACCAGAGCCCCAATGCGGAATCGAACCGCAGACCTTCTCCTTACCATGGAGACGCTCTACCGACTGAGCTATTGGGGCGAGCAGGGAAGACATTACACGGCCTTCCGCCGATCGCCCAAATCCGTTGTCCGGCGGCCGTCGCCAGGGCGTTCCCGGCCCGAATCCCAGCCGTCTCCGGCGGCTCGCCGGCCCCGCACGCACCCCCTGCCGGACCCTCCCGGGCGCCACCCGAGCGACTCCCGCGCACCGCCCGTCCCGCGGACACCGGGGCACCACACCGGTATGACTATTCGGCTCCTCCGTGATGCTCCCCCCATGGGCCCCTAGGCTCGGACCACGCTGCGTGATCTTGGGCCGTCGCCCCCGGGCACCGCCGGTCCAGGAACGCCCGAGCCCCCCGCAGGAGCGCGATGCCCGACAGCCAGCCGCAGCAGCCACCCCACTCCCCCCGCAGCGGCGGCGCGGGCGGTGGCTCCGGCGCCCCCGCCGACATCAACTCCCTGCTCCTGTCCGGGGCCCGCCTCACGGACGGCCGGACCGTGGACGTCCGGCTCGGCGGCGGCCGCATCGAGGCCGTCGGCACCGCGGGCAGCCTCCCGGCCCACGCCTCCTCCCGCGTCGACCTCAGCGGGTACCTCCTGCTGCCCGCCCCGGCCGAACCGCACGCACACGGCGACACCGCCCTCACCGCCGACGGCGAGGGCCCCGTCTCGTACACCGTCGACGAGGTGCAGCGGCGCGCCACCGAGGCCGCCCTCCTCCAGCTGGGCCACGGCGCGACCGCCGTCCGCTCGCACGTGCGGATCGGCGACGTGCACGGGCTGGGCCCCATCGAGGCGGTGCTCCAGGCCAGACGCTCCCTGCGCGGTCTCGCCGACCTGACCGCCGTGGCGGTACCGCGGCTGCTCACGGGGGTGGCGGGGGCGGACGGGCTGTCGATGCTGCGGGACGCGGTCAAGATGGGCGCCTCCGTGATCGGGGGCTGCCCCGACCTCGACCCCGACCCCACCGGCTTCACCGAGGCCGTCCTGGAGCTGGCGGCCGAGCACGGCTGCCCGGTAGACCTGCACACCGACGCCGACGACCCGGCCCGGCTGTCCCGGCTCACGGCCATGATCGGCGGCCTGCGCCCGGGCGTCTCCATCGGCCCGTGCGGCGGGCTCTCCCGACTGCCGCTCGACGTCGCGACCCGCGCCGCCGACCAGCTGGCCGCCGCCGGGGTGACGGTGGTGTGCCTGCCGCAGGGCGACTGCGCGGCGCTGGAGCGGCGGGGGCTGCGGACGGCGCCGGTACGGCTGCTGCGGGCTGCGGGGGTACGGGTGGCGGCCGGCAGCGGGGCGCTGCGCGACGCGGGCAACCCGGTGGGCCGGGGCGACCCGCTGGAGGCCGCCTACCTGCTGGCCTCGCAGGCGGGGCTGCGGGCCCCCGAGGCGTACGACGCGGTCAGCGGCGCGGCGCGGGCGGCGATGGGGCTGCCGGAGGTGCGGGTGGAGGCGGGGTTTCCGGCCGAGCTGCTCGCCGTACGCGGGGACCGGATCGCCGGGGTGCTCTCACTGGCCTACAGCCGGATCGTCGTCCACCGGGGCCGGGTGGTGGCGCGGACCAGCGCGGTACGCGAGTACTGCGACTCGGCGGTGGCGGTGGCGCTCGACCTGCCCCGGCAGGGCCGGATGGAGCCCGGTCCCTGAGCGGAGGCGCGCCCGCCGTCGTACGGTCGGGGCATGCGCATCGTCATCGCTGGTGGACACGGTCAGATCGCGCTGCGGCTGGAGCGGCTGCTCGCCCTGCGCGGCTACGAGGTGGCGGGCATCATCCGCAACCCGGCGCAGGGGGACGACCTGCGGGCCGTCGGGGCGGAACCGGTCCTGTGCGACCTGGAGTCGGCCTCCCTGGAGCAGGTCGCCGCGGTGCTCCAGGGTGCCGGTGCGGCGGTCTTCGCGGCCGGCGCGGGCCCGGGCAGCGGCATCGCGCGCAAGGAGACGGTGGACCGGGGCGCGGCGATGCTCTTCGCCGACGCGGCCGAACGCGCCCGTGTGCGGCGGCTCGTGGTCGTCTCCTCGATGGGCGCGGACCCGCACCACGAGGGGGATTCGGTCTTCGACGCGTACCTGCGGGCCAAGGGCGAGGCCGACACCTACGTGCAGACCCGGCTGGGCCTGGAGTGGACGATCCTGCGGCCGGGGCAGCTCACCGACGAGCCGGGTACGGGCCTGGTCCGCCTGGAGGCCTCGACGGGCCGCGGGCCGGTGCCGCGCGACGACGTGGCGGCCGTGCTCGCGGAGCTCGTCGAGACGCCGGCCACCGCGGGGCTGACGCTGGAGCTGGTCTCCGGCTCGACCCCGGCGGAGGTGGCGGTGAAGGCGGTCGCGGGCAACTGACGGCCCGCTGACCGCCCCTCAGAAGTCCACGCGGGCCGTGTCGTCGGCGCGGCCGACCGAGTCCTGGGCGAACTCCTTCTCGTAGGCGTCCCTGATCGCCTCGATCCGCGCGTCGCGGTCGCCGGCCTGTCCGGCCGGGTAGAGCAGCGTCAGTTCGTACGAGCGCTCGCGCTCGATGGTGCCGGTGCTGTCGCGCCACTGGCCGACGCCCTGGTGGAGGGTGAGCCCCTCGGGGAAGGCGGGCGTGACCTTCCGGTCGATGAAGTCCATGAACTGCTCGTCCGTCACGGCCGGGCCGCCGTCCGGCCGCTCCGTGCCGAAGTACAGCCGGGTCTCGGCGTACGGGGTCCCGCGGCCGGCCTCCGCGCCCTGCAGCGTCGCGTACGCGGCGGGTCCGCCCGCCAGCATCCCGGCCAGCGCCCCGCCCACGGCGAGCGCCCGGCCCTTCGTCAATCGCATCATGCGAGGTCAACGACGGCACCGCCCGGCGGGATGCGGACCCGCACCGCTCGGTACGAGAAGGGCCCGGCACATACGAGAAGACCCCCGCCCCCTGCGCTTCCGCAGGTGGACGGGGGTCTTGCTTCGCGTGGCGGCGCCAGGATTCGAACCTGGGTAGGCTAAGCCGACGGATTTACAGTCCGCTCCCATTGGCCACTCGGGCACACCGCCATGGGATATCGCCTCGGATTCCCGCTTTTCCGCGGTGCTCCCTGGCAACGACGTAAACGATACCCGATGCTCGGGGGTGCTTCGCCACCGGATTGATCAGCACCTCGGCCGGGTGCGGTGGCTAGGCTTTGCGGAGCGGTCCGGAGGTGTCCGGTTCCGCGACCGTTTGAGCAATCCCCGCGACTTCAAGGAGCCACAGGACATGGCCGACTCCAGTTTCGACATCGTCTCGAAGGTCGAGCGGCAGGAGGTCGACAACGCCCTCAACCAGGCCGCCAAGGAGCTCTCGCAGCGCTACGACTTCAAGGGCACCGGCGCCTCCATCGCCTGGTCGGGCGAGAAGATCCTGATGGAGGCGAACTCCGAGGACCGGGTCAAGGCCGTCCTCGACGTCTTCGAGACCAAGCTGGTCAAGCGAGGCATCTCGCTCAAGGCGCTCGACGCCGGTGAGCCGCAGCTCTCCGGCAAGGAGTACAAGATCTTCGCGACCATCGAGGAGGGCATCTCCCAGGAGAACGCCAAGAAGGTCGCGAAGATGATCCGCGACGAGGGCCCCAAGGGCGTGAAGGCCCAGGTGCAGGGCGACGAGCTGCGCGTCAGCTCCAAGAGCCGTGACGACCTCCAGGCCGTACAGCAGCTCCTCAAGGGCAAGGACCTGGACTTCGCGATCCAGTTCGTGAACTACCGGTAGTTCTTCAGGCCGCCCCGCGCCCCCCGGGTACGCCCTCGGCGCGGGGTGGCCGTGCACCGCGCGCGTGCGGCGTGCGCTCCACGACGGCCCCCTGTGGCGACTTGGGTCCCGGCCCGTGCGCCCACCACGCTGGGTGACGTACGTCACTTCGTGGACAGGGGGCTTTCGCATGCCTTGGCCCGGCTCTTCGTGGGGCTCTTCCGGCCCTTCGGGCACGTCAGGGGGCGCACCGCCCCGCCGCTCCGGCCGGCGTGACGCCCTGCGCGCCGATGTCGCCGCCTCGGTGGTGGTGGCGCTGGTGGCGCTGCCGCTGTGTGTGGGCGTGGCCGTGGCCTCGGGGGTGCCGGCCGAGCTGGGGCTGATCACCGGGGTGGTCGGCGGACTGGTCACCGGCTGGTTCCGGAGCAGCGCGCTGCAGGTCAGCGGGCCCGCGGCGGGGCTGACGGTGCTGGTGTACGAGGCGGTGGAGCGCTTCGGCGTCGGGGTCCTCGGGGTGCTGGTATGCGCCGCGGGGGTGGTCCAGGTGGCCATGGGGGTGCTGGGGCTCGGGCGCTGGTTCCGGGCCATCTCGGTGGCCGTGGTGCAGGGAATGCTGGCCGGCATCGGCCTGGTGCTGATCACCGGGCAGCTGTACGCGGTGGGCGACGTGCGGGCGCCCGGGGGGACCGGGGAGAAGCTGGCCGGGCTGGTGCTGCTGGCCGGCGAGGCCGAGGTGGCGGCCGTGGCGCTGGGCGCGGGGACGGTCGCGGTGATGGTGCTGTGGCGGCGGATGCCGGCGGCGGCGCGGGCCGTGCCGGGGGCGCTGGCCGGCGTGGCGCTGGCGACCGGTGCGGCCTGGCTGCTGGCGCTGCCGGTGGCGAAGGTGGAGGTCACGGGGGTGCTGGCGGCGGTGTCGCCGCCGGGTGCCCGGGAGGTGGCCGCGCTGTGGTCGCCGGGGGCGCTGGGGACCGTACTGGCGCTGGCGCTGATCGCCTCGGCGGAGACGCTGTTCAGCGCGGCGGCGGTGGACCGGCTGCACGACGGGCCGCGGACCGAGTACGACCGGGAGCTGGTGGCGCAGGGGGCGGGGAACGCCGTGTGCGGGCTGCTCGGGGCCCTGCCGATGACCGCCGTGATCGTGCGGAGCGCGGCGAACGTGGAGGCGGGGGCCAGGACCCGGGCGTCGCGGGTGCTGCACGGGTGCTGGCTGCTGCTGTTCGCCGTGCTGCTGCCCCAGGTGCTGTCGGTGGTGCCGCTCGCCTCGCTGGCCGGCGTGCTGCTGTACGCGGGCTGGAAGCTGCTGCCGGGCCGGGCGGTGCTGGCGCTGTGGCGGGGGCACCGGGGCGAGGCGGTGGTGCTGGTGGTCACGGCGGGCGCGATCGTGGCGACCAACCTGTTCGAGGGGGTGCTGATCGGGCTGGGGCTCGCCGTGGCCAAGTCGGCCTGGGAGACCTCGCACGTGCACGTCGAGACGGTGCCGGAGGGGTCCGGGCTGCGGGTACGGGTGCTGGGCAACGCCACCTTCCTGCGGCTGCCGAAGCTGCTGGACGCCCTGGAGCGGCTGCCCGCCGGCCGGGAGGTGCGGCTGGACCTGACGGGGCTGCGGCACCTGGACCACGCGTGCCTGACCGCGCTGGAGGGCTGGGAGCGGCAGCGCGAACGGCAGCGGGAACGCCCCCCGCAAACGGGGGGTGAAGACCTGATGGCCGACGGGAGAAGTGCCGCGAGCGGCGGATAGGGTCCCGCTTCGTGACGGAGCTGAGACGGTCCCTTGGTGTGTTCGACGCGGTCGTGATCGGGCTGGGTGCGATGGTCGGCGCGGGCATCTTCGCCGCGCTGGGCCCCGCGGCGCAGGCCGCGGGCACGGGGCTGCTGCCGGCCCTCGGGCTGGCGGCGGTCGTGGCGTACTGCAATGCGACGGCGTCGGCGCGGCTGGCCGTGGTCTACCCCGCCTCCGGCGGCACCTACGTCTACGGCAGGGAGCGGTTGGGGCCCTTCTGGGGGTACCTCGCCGGGTGGGGGTTCGTGGTCGGCAAGACCGCCTCGTGCGCGGCGATGGCGCTGACCGTCGGGGCGTACGTGTGGCCCGGGCAGGCGCACGCGGTGGCGGTGGCCGCGGTGGTGGCCCTGACCGCGGTGAACTACGGCGGCATGCAGAAGTCGGCCAGGGTGACGCGGGTGATCGTGGCGGCGGTGCTGGCCGTGCTGGCGGGGGTCGTGGCGGTGTGCCTGGGCTCCGGCGGGGCGGACTGGGGGCGGCTGGGCGGCGGGGCCACCGGCGGGCTCAGCGGGCTGCTCCAGGCGGCGGGCCTGCTGTTCTTCGCCTTCGCCGGGTACGCGCGGATCGCCACGCTGGGCGAGGAGGTGCGGGACCCGGAGCGGACGATCCCGCGGGCCGTGCCGCTGGCGCTGGGCATCGCGCTGGTGGTGTACGCGGCGGTGGCGGTGGCCGTGCTGTCGGTCCTGGGCGCCGGGGGGCTGGCGGACGCGACGGCCCCGCTGGCCGACGCGGTGCGCGCGGCCGGGCACCCGGGGCTGGTGCCGGTGGTGCGGGCCGGGGCGGCGCTGGCCGCGCTGGGGTCCCTGCTCGCCCTGATCCTGGGGGTGTCGCGGACGACGCTCGCGATGGCGCGCGACGGCCACCTGCCGCGCCAGCTGGCCGCCGTACACCCGCGCAACCAGGTGCCGCACCATGCGGAACTGGCGGTCGGCGCGGTGGTGGCCGTGCTGGCCGCGACCGTGGACGTGCGGGGCGCGATCGGTTTCTCGTCCTTCGGCGTGCTGGTCTACTACGCGATCGCGAACGCGTCGGCCTGGACTCTCGATTCAGGTGTCAAGGGTCGGGTCGTGACCGGCGTCGGCCTGTCCGGGTGTGTGGTGCTGGCCTTCGCGCTCCCCACGTCGTCGGTGCTGACGGGGGCGGCTGTGCTGGCTCTGGGCGCGGCCGTCTACGGCGTCCGGCGGAGGTTCACGCCCTCGTCCTGATCCGCTCCCACGGCAGCGGGTCGAGGTCCTCCGCCTCGCCCGCGTCGCCGTCCTCGCAGTACCACGCGGTGCCGTCCAGCCAGCCGCGCAGCCACTGCGCGAGGCTGGGCGCGTCGACGAACCAGGCCACCTCCGGATCGCCCAGGTTCGGCTCGAACAGCAGGACTTGGGCGTCCGGGCTGCGGCAGTCCACGCACGCGTACATCCCGCAGCCCCAGTCGAGCACCGGCAGCACGCCCTCGGGCCAGCGCCAGCCGGAGCGCCGCATGTCGCGGTACGCCGCCACGGCGGCGTACGGTCCGTCGAGCAGCGGCAGCAGGCCGTACCCGGGGCCGAAGCCGCCGTCCGCCACACGGGTGTGGAGACCGGCGAGCAGGGGCGGCAGCGGGAAGCCGAGTATGGCCTCCGCGCGGTCCAGGTCCCCGGGGCCCAGGACCCCCGGGAGCGGCCCGTCGTGCGCCGCGCGGGAGGCGCGCGCGTGGGTGGCGACTTGCTCCAGCAACTGCTCGGTCTCTCTCATGCGTTCATGGTGGACCACCCCACTGACAATCCACCCGACCTGCGCACGGAGCGGCGCGGCCGTCCGTGGGCGTCGCCGTGGCGGTGCCTCAGCGGGAGGCGAAGGGGGCGTCCGTGGGGACGATTTCGCGGCCCAGCGGGAAGAGCGAGATGGGGATCATCTTGAAGTTGGCGATGCCGAACGGGATCCCGATGATCGTGATGCACAGGGCGATGCCGGTGGCGATGTGGCCGAGGGCCAGCCACCACCCGGCGAGGATCAGCCACAGGACGTTTCCCACGGCCGAGGCGGCGCCGGCGTCGTGGCGTTCGACCGTGGTCTTGCCGAAGGGCCAGAGGGCGTAGGTCGCGATCCGGAAGGCCGCGATCCCGAACGGGATGCCGATGATCGTGATGCAGAGGATCAGGCCCGCGAGGCAGTAGCCGAGGAACAGCCAGAAGCCGCTGAGGACGAGCCATATGACGTTCAGGATGGTCTTCACTGGTGACGTCCTGCCATCTGTTCGAGCCGGGCGATGCGCTCGGCCATGGGCGGGTGGGTGGAGAACATCTTCGACAGGCCCTCGCCGGGCCGGAAGGGGTTCGCGATCATCATGTGGCTGGCGGTCTCCAGGCGGGGCTCGGGCGGCAGCGGCAGCTGCCTGGTGCCCGCGTCGAGCTTGCGCAGGGCGCTGGCCAGGGCCAGCGGGTCGCCGGTCAGCTGGGCGCCGGAGGCGTCGGCCTCGTACTCGCGCGAGCGGCTGATGGCCAGCTGGATCACGGAGGCGGCCAACGGGCCGAGGATCATGATCAGCAGCATGCCGAACAGGCCCGGGCCCTCGTCGTCGTTGGAGCGGCCGATGGGGATCAGCCACGCGAAGTTGACCAGGAACATGATCACGGAGGCGAGGGCGCCGGCGACCGACGAGATGAGGATGTCGCGGTTGTAGACGTGGCTCAGCTCGTGTCCGATGACCCCCCGCAGCTCGCGCTCGTCCAGGATCCGCAGGATGCCCTCGGTGCAGCAGACCGCGGCGTTGCGCGGGTTGCGGCCGGTCGCGAAGGCGTTGGGGGCCTCGGTGGGAGAGATGTAGAGCCGCGGCATCGGCTGGCGCGCGGACGTGGAGAGCTCGCGCACCATGCGGTAGAGCTCGGGCGCCTCGAACTCGCTGACCGGCCGCGCGCGCATCGCGCGTAGAGCCAGCTTGTCGCTGTTCCAGTACGCGTACGCGTTGGTGGCCAGGGCCACGAACAGGGCCACGATCAGGCCGGTGCGCCCGAAGAAGCTGCCGATGAGGATGATCAGGGCGGACAGTCCGCCGAGAAGTACGGCGGTCTTCAGCCCGTTGTGCCGGCGGTGCACGGTACGCCCTCCAAGTGGTGCGGCAGGGGGACCCGGCGAGGGGGTCTACGGTCCAGTGGACCCTCCCTTCCTGGTCAACGCCACGCGGGGGCGGCGGGTTCCCGGGCCGTCGGCCGCCGGGCCCCCGCGGGAACGCAGCGGCCCCGCCCGGTGCGCCGGGCGGGGCCGTTACTCCGTACGGGCGAGGCCGGGCCTACTGGAACAGGCCGGTGGACGCGAACCGCAGCACGATCTGCGGGGCTCCCGAGGTGACCACGGCGACCAGGCCGGTGAGGGCGATCGCGACGCTGACGGGGGCCGGGACGCGGCCGCGGGCGACGGCCTCGCCCGCCTCCTCGCCCTCCGGGGCGCGGAACAGCAGTGCCGTCCACTGGAGGTAGTAGTAGAGGGCGATGACCACGTTGACGGCCATGACCACGGCGAGCCAGCCCAGGCCCGCGTCGACCGCGGACTGGAAGACGGTGACCTTCGCGAAGAGGCCGATGACGCCCGGCGGCAGGCCTGCCAGGCAGAGCAGGAAGAAGGCCATCGACAGCGCCGCGAGCGGTCGGCGCGCGTACAGCCCGCGGTAGTCGCTGATGCGGTGCCGGGGCGTCGTACGGCCGACCAGGGCGGCCACCGCGAAGGCGCCCAGGTTCACCGCGGCGTACATCAGGGCGTACGCGACGGTCGAGCCGATCTGGTCGCGGTCGGAGTACGCGGCCGCGGCGATCGGCACCAGCAGGTACCCGGCCTGGCCCACGGAGGACCAGGCCAGCAGGCGCACGGCGCTGTGGTCGCGGTCCGGGGACTGGCGCAGCGCGGCGGCGTTCCCGATGGTCATCGTCAGGGCGGCGAGCACGGCCAGGGCGGGGCCCCAGACGTCGGAGTACGCCGGGAAGGCGATCACCGTGACCAGGACGAGGCCGGTGAAGCCGACGGCCTTGCCGATCACCGAGAGGTAGGCGGCGATGGGCAGCGGGGCGCCGATGTACGTGTCGGGCACCCAGAAGTGGAAGGGCACCGCGGCCGTCTTGAAGGCGAATCCGACCAGGGTCAGCGCGACGCCCGCCGTGGCGAGGCCGTCGAACTGGGCCGGCACGTGTGCCAGCTCCTCGGCCACCCGGGTCAGGTGCACGGTGCCCGTGGCGGCGTAGACGAAGCTGACGCCCATCAGGGAGACGGCGGTGGCGGCGACCGACGAGAGGAAGAACTTCAGGGCCGCCTCGGAGGAGAGGCGGTCGCCGCGGCGGAGGCCGACCAGGGCGAAGGCCGGCAGCGAGGCGACCTCCAGGGCGACGATCAGGGTGGCCAGGTCCCGGGAGGCCGGCAGCAGGGCGGCGCCCGCGGCCGACGACAGCAGCAGGAACCAGAACTCGCCCGCGGGGAGCCTGGTCTCCTTCACGGCCGTCACCGAGAGCAGGGCGGTGAGCAGGGCGCCCGCGAGGACCAGGAACTGGATCACGAGGGTGAAGCGGTCCACGGTGTAACTGCAGGCACTCGGGTCGCCGACCACGCAGAAGGTGGAGCGGTCGCCCGCGCGCAGCGGCAGCAGGGCCAGGGTCGCGGCGGCGAGGCCGGCGACGGAGACCCAGCCGAGGAGCGCCTTGTTCCGCTCCGGCACGAAGAGGTCGGCGACCAGCACGGCGAGGCCGACGACGGCCGCGATGGTGGGCGGCGCGATCGCGAGCCAGTCGACGTTCTGCACCAGGTTCTGGGCGGCCGTCGTGACGGTGGCGCTGTCGGCGGCGAGGGTGGCCGTCATCAATTGCCTCCTGCGAGGAGCTTCTGGACGGCCGGGTCGGTGAGGCCGAGGAGGACCGCGGGCCAGAGGCCGGCGAGGACGGTGAGGGCGACGAGCGGGGTCCAGGCGGCGAACTCGTACGTCTGGACGTCCGCGAGGGCGGCCGGGCGGGCCGGCTGGGCGGCCGGGTCGCCCATGCAGACGCGGCGCACGACGAGCAGCAGGTACGCGGCGGTGAGCAGGGTGCCCACGCCGCCGATGGCCATGAACGTCAGGAAGGCGGGGCGGCTGAGACCCTCGGCCGGCTCGAACGCCCCGAAGAGGGCGAGCATCTCGCCCCAGAACCCGGCGAGGCCCGGCAGGCCGAGGGAGGCCACGGCGGCGAAGGCGAGCAGTGCGCCGAGGCGGGGGGCGCGGCCGTAGAGGGCGGCGCCGGTGGCCCCGGCGAGGGTGTCGAGGTCGGTGCTGCCGTAGCGGTCCTTGAGGGCGCCGACCAGGAAGAAGAGGAGGCCGGTGATGAGTCCGTGGCCGATGTTGGCGAAGAGCGCGCCGTTGACGCCGGTGGGGGTCATGGTCGCGATGCCCAGCAGGACGAAGCCCATGTGGCCCACGGACGAGTAGGCGATCAGGCGCTTGAGGTCGCCCTTGGCGCCCTTCTTCGCGAGCGCGAGGCAGGCGAGGGACCCGTAGATGATGCCGACGACCGCGAAGCCCGCCAGGTAGGGGGCGAAGGTCCGCATGCCGCTCGGCGTGACCGGGAGGAGGATGCGTACGAAGCCGTAGGTGCCCATCTTGAGCAGGACGCCGGCGAGGAGCACCGAGCCCACGGTCGGGGCGGCGGTGTGGGCCGCGGGCAGCCAGCTGTGCAGCGGCCACATCGGGGTCTTCACGGCGAGGCCGGTGCCGATGGCGAGGACCGCCAGCAGCTGGGTGGTGTGGGTCAGTCCGCGGCCGTTGTCGGCGGCGAGTGCCACCATGTCGAAGGTGCCGCTGTTCAGTCCGATGAGCAGCAGGCCCAGCAGCATGACCACGGAGCCGAGCAGCGTGTAGAGGATGAACTTCCAGGCGGCGGGCTGCCGCTGGTCACCGCCCCAGCGGGCGATGAGGAAGTACATGGGGATGAGCACCATCTCGAACGCCAGGAAGAACAGCAGCAGGTCGAGTACGGCGAAGGTCGCGAGGGTGCCGCACTCCAGCACGAGCAGGAGCGCGGTGAAGGCCTTCGGGGAGGGGCCCGCGGGGAGCTTGAAGTACGAGTAGAGCGCGCAGAGGAAGAACAGCAGCGCGGTCATCAGCAGGAGGGGGAGCGAGATGCCGTCGACGCCGAGGTGGATCCGGACGTTCAGCGCCTGGATCCAGCTGATGTCGGTCGTGGCCTGCATGGTCGAGGGGGCGTCGTGGTCGAAGCCGAGGGCGAGGACCACGGCGGCGGCCAGGACGGCGCCGGTGACGGTGACGCCGTGGCGCAGGACCGCCTGTTCGGGGCTCTTGCCCTTGAGCCCGGGCGGGGCCGGGAGCAGGGCGGCGGCCGCGCCGATCAGGGGGACGGCCACGATGAACGCCAGGAGGAACTGCATCACGGATGCGCTGATATCAATCACGGCTGACTCACGGCTCACGATCCGGCGTTGACGTTGGCAAGGACTGCGACGGCGACCGCCAGGACCACGGAACCGCCCAGCAGCGCGCTGAGGTAGGTCTGCACGTTGCCGGTCTGGGCGCGGCGGACCAGGGTGCCGAGCAGCCGGGGTGCGGCGCCCGCGCCTCGTACGTACGTGTCCACGACCTCGCGGTCGAGGAAGCGGACCAGTCCGGCGGCGGCCAGCACCGGTCGTACGAAGAGGGCGGCGTAGACGGCGTCGAGGTGGAAGCCCGCCTCGGCGTGGCGGTGCAGCGGACCCAGCAGGGCGCGGCCGGGGTCGGCGGCGGGGGCCGTCGGCACGCCGGGGTGCTCGTGGGTGACCTCGGCGACCTCGGGGGCCTGGGCGGCGGAGGCGACCTCCTCGGCGGCGGCGACGGACGCCGGTTCGGTGCCGGGGGCCGGGCGGGCTCCGGCGGCCTGGCGGGCCAGGGCCGCGGAGGCGCGCTGCCAGAGGCCGTACGTGACGAGGGCGCCGATGAGCGCGGCACCGATGCCCAGCACGGAGGTGGCCGCCGTGGGGGTGAGCGGGTGGCCGTCGAACCAGTCGTCGAGGACGTATCCGGCGAGGCCGAAGGTGATCGACGGGACGGCCAGCAGCCACAGCACGCCGGTCATGGCGAGCGGCTCCCTGCCGTGGTCCGGGGCGGCGGCGCCCCGGCCGCGGAAGGCCATCAGCCAGAGGCGGGTGGCGTACGCGGCGGTGATGAGGGCGGTGACCAGTCCGGCGACCAGGACCGTCCAGCCGGCCGCGGTGGGCGCCAGCTCGGTCTCGCCGACGGCGGCGTGCTCGGCGGCGACCAGCACGGCCTCCTTGGAGAAGAAGCCGGCGAAGGGCGGGAGGGCCGCGAGCGCGAGGAGCGCGACGGTCATCGTCCAGTAGGCGTCGGGGATGCGCTTGGCCAGGCCGTCCATGCGGGCCATGGCGGACAGCGAGTTGGTCCCCGCGGCGTGGATGATCACGCCGGCGCCGAGGAAGAGGAGCGCCTTGAAGGCGCCGTGGGACAGGAGGTGGAAGACGGCTGCGCCGCGGTCGGCGACGGCCAGGGCGCCGACCATGTAGCCGAGCTGGCCGATCGTCGAGTAGGCGAGGACGCGCTTGATGTCGTCCTGGGCCAGGGCGGCGAGGGCGGACCCGATCATCGTCACCGCGGCCATGACGGCCATCACGACCAGCGCGGCCTGGGAGGCCGTGAAGACCGGGAGGAGCCGGGCGATGAAGTAGACGCCGGCCGCGACCATCGTCGCGGCGTGGATCAGGGCGGAGACCGGGGTCGGGCCCGCCATGGCGTCCGGGAGCCAGGTGTGCAGCGGGAACTGCGCCGACTTGCCCGCGACGCCCGCGAGGAGCAGCAGGGCGATCAGCGTCGGGTGGTCGAGCCCGCCGGAGGCGACGGCACCCAGGATCCTGGTGATCTGGAAGGAGCCGGCGTCGACGGCGAGCGCGAACAGGCCGAAGAGGAAGGGCACGTCGCCGAGCTTGGTGACGAGGAAGGCCTTGAGGGAGGCGGAGCGGGCCGCTTCGGTCTCCCAGTAGTGGCCGACCAGGAAGTACGAGCAGATGCCCATGATCTCCCAGCCGACCAGCAGCACCATCAGGTCGCCGGAGTAGACGACGAGGAGCATGGCGGAGGTGAACAGGGACACCAGGGCCGCGTACGACGGGTAGCGCGGGTCCTCGCGCAGGTACGCCGTCGAGTAGAGCTGCACGCAGGTGGCGACCAGTCCGACCAGCACGGCGGCCAGTACGGCGAAGCCGTCCAGGTACAGGGCCAGGTCGATCGGGACCGATCCGGTGGGCGTCAGCTCCGTGGCGGCCACGATCGGCTTGCCGCCGCCCTGCCGGACGGCGACGAGGACGGCCAGCGCCGCGGCGGCCAGGGTGGGCAGGACGGCCAGGGGCCGGACGAACCCGGGAGCCGTGCGGCCGAGGAGCAGTCCGGCCACCGCGCCCAGGAAGGGCAGTACGGGGACGAGGACGGCGAGGGTCGTGGTGGTCACGCGGCGGCTCCGGTCACGCTGTCCGCGGGCTGGGCGGTGGTCGGGTCGGTCCCGGCGGGCGCGGTGGCCTCGGCGGTGTCGCGCAGCCGGTCGACGTCGGCCGTGCCGCGGTTGCGGTAGACCATCAGCACGATGGCCAGACCGATGCCGATCTCGGCGGCGGCGATGGCGATGGTGAAGAGGGTCAGCGCCTGGCCGGCGTGGAGCCGGTCGCGCAGCCAGACGTCGAAGGCGACGAGGTTCAGGTTGACGGCGTTGAGCATCAGCTCGACGGACATCAGCACCAGGATCGCGTTGCGGCGGGCGAGTACGCCGTACACGCCCGTGCAGAACAGGAGTGCCGCGAGGACGGCGGGATAGGCCAGGTGCATCAGCGCTGCTCCTTACCGTCGTTCGGGCCGTTGTCCGGGCCGTTCTTGCGGGACAGCACGATGGCGCCGACGAGGGCCGCCAGCAGCAGCACCGACAGCGCCTCGAAGGGCAGCACCCAGTGCTGGAAGAGGATCTCGCCGGAGACCTTCGTGGAGCCCTGGACGGGTCCGTCGAGGTCGATCCAGGTGGTGCGGAAGGCGTCGACGACCACCCAGACCAGGGCCGCCGCGGCGGCCGCGGCCACGGCGAGCGCGGCCCACCGGTTACCCGAGTCGGCGTCCGGGGAGCGGCCGATGGGGGCCTTGGTGAGCATCAGCCCGAAGAGCAGGAGGACGACCACGGAGCCGACGTAGATCAGCACCTGGACCCAGGCGATGAACTCCGCCGTCAGCAGCAGGTACTCGACGGCGATGCCGCCGAGCGCGACGACGAGCCAGAGGGCGGCGTGCACGAGCTGCCTGGTGGTGACGGTGACGACGGCGGCGCCGAGGGTGGCGATGCCGACGAGCAGGAAGGCGATCTCCACGCCGGTGGGCGAGAGGAAGCCGGGGTGGCCGCTGGCGGCCAGGGCGGCGGCTGCGGTGCTCACGCGTCTCCCTCCGGGGCGGCCGGGGGCCGGGGGCTGTCCTCGGCCGGGGTGCCGGCCTCGGGGGCGGCCGCGGCGGCCTCTGCGGCGGCCTGGGCCTCGGCCTTCTCGACGGCCTTGCGGGCGGCGGCGACCTCCTTGGGCTCCTCGGCCCGGGGGTCGAGGGCCGGCGGGGCCGGGACCGTCCACATCCACTCGCGCAGCTTGTCGCGCTCGTGGGTCAGCTCGTGGATGTCCGTCTCCGCGTACTCGAACTCCGGCGACCAGAAGAGGGCGTCGAAGGGGCACACCTCGATGCAGATGCCGCAGTACATGCAGAGTGAGAAGTCGATGGCGAAGCGGTCCAGCACGTTGCGGCTGCGCTCGCGGCCGCCGGGCGTGGCGGCCGGGATCGTCTCCTTGTGGGAGTCGATGTAGATGCACCAGTCGGGGCACTCGCGCGCGCAGAGCATGCACACGGTGCAGTTCTCCTCGAACAGGCCGATGACCCCGCGGGTGCGCGGGGGCAGGGCGGGCTGCACGTCGGGGTACTGCGCGGTGTGGGCCCGCCTGGTCATCGTCTTCAGCGTGACCGCGAGGCCCTTGGCGAGGCCGGAGCCGGGGATGGGGGGCATTACTGGATCGCCACCTTCACGATGCCGGTGAGCGCGATCTGGGCGAGCGCGAGCGGGATGAGTGTGGTCCAGGCGAGCTTCTGGAGCTGGTCCTCGCGCAGCCGGGGGTAGGTCACCCGGAGCCAGATCACGCCGAAGGCGAGGACCGCGGTCTTGAGCAGCGTCCAGAACCAGCCGAGGCCGTCGCCGCCGAACGGGCCGTGCCAGCCGCCGAGGAAGAGGACGGTGGTCAGGGCGCACAGGACGACGATGCCGGCGTACTCGGCGAGCAGGAACAGCGCGAAGCGCAGGCCCGTGTACTCGGTGTACGCGCCGAAGATGATCTCGGAGTCGGCGACGGGCATGTCGAACGGGGGGCGCTGGAGCTCGGCGAGGCCGGCGGTGAAGAACACCAGGCCGCCGACGATCTGCCAGGGCAGCCACCACCACTCGAAGGCGCTCACGATGCCGGGCAGCGAGACGGTGCCGGCGGCCATCGCCACGGAGGCGGCGGCCAGCAGCATCGGCAGCTCGTAGGCGAGGAGCTGGGCGGCGGTGCGGAGGCCGCCGAGGAGGGAGAACTTGTTGGCGGAGGCCCACCCGGCCATCAGGCTGCCGAGGACTCCGACGCCCATGACGGCCAGTACGAAGAACAGGCCGGCGTCGATGAGCTGGCCGACCGCGCCTTCGCCGGGGCCGATCGGGATGGCGACCAGCACGAGCAGGTAGGGCAGCAGCGCGACGGCGGGGGCGAGCTGGAAGATGCGGCGGTCGGCGTTGGCCGGGACCACGTCCTCCTTCTGCGCGAACTTCACGCCGTCGGCGACGAGCTGGGCCCAGCCGTGGAAACCGCCGGCGTACATGGGGCCGAGGCGGCCCTGCATGTGGGCCATCACCTTGTGCTCGGTCTGCCCGATGACGAGGGGCAGCACGAGGAAGACCGCGAAGACGACGATCAGTCGCAGCGCGACGTCGAGGACGTCGTTCACGCGTCGCCTCCGGTGGTGTCGGGGTCGGTTTCGGTGGTGGCCGGCCCGGCGGCGGGCTTCTGCCGTGGCCCGGTCTCGGCCTCGGCCTCGGGGGCGGGGGCGGGGGCGGGCGTCGCCGCGGTCTCGGCCTCGGGGGCCTGCTCCGGGGCGGGCGTCGCCTCGGGAGCGACCTCGGGCCGGGCCTCCGCGGCGGGTTCCGCCGCGGGTGACGCCTCGGGGGCCGGCGCGGGTGACGCCTCGGGGGCCGAGGTGGGGGCCGCCGCGGGTTCGGCTGCCGGGGTGGGCTCGGCCGGGCGGTCCGCGGGGGCATCGTCGAACGCCGGGCGGGGGTTGTGCCAGGGGGCGTCCGAGCTGCGGGCGGCCGGGGGCTCCCCCGGGGCCGGGGCGGCCTCGGTGCCGGCCGGGGCCGGGGCGGCCGCCTGGCTCGCGGAACCGTCGGCCGCGGTGCGGGTGCGGCGCGGCGGACGGGCCGGGCGCTCGGCCGGAGCCGCGGGCGCGCCCTCGGTACCGGGGGCCGCGGTGGCTTCCGGGCCGGCGGCGGCCTGGCTCGCCGAGCCCTCGGCCACCGAGCGGGCACGGCGTACCGGACGCGCCGGGGCCTCCCCCGCCTCGCCGGCCTGGCTCGCGGAACCGGCCGCGGCGGTACGCGCCCGGCGGGCCGGGGCGTCGCCCGCCGCACGCGGGGTACGGGCGGGCCGGGCCGGAGCCGGGGGCAGCTGGCCCTTGAGCGGGCCCCAGTCGTTGGGGTCGGGGACGCCCGGCGGCAGCATCGTGCGCCGCTTCGGGCCGCCGTGGTCGGCACCCTCGCCCGGCTCCTTGGCGCCGGGCCAGGCCTTGGCGACCCGGGCGGCCAGGACGAAGTCCTTGCGCAGCGGGTGGCCCTCGAAGTTCTCCGGGAGCAGCAGCGGCACGAGGTTCGGGTGGTCGGTGAAGGTGACGCCGAACATCTCGTACGTCTCGCGCTCGTGCCAGGCCGCGCCCGCGTACACGTCGACCGCCGAGGGCAGGGTGGCGGCCGCGTGCGGGACGGTGGTGCGCAGCAGCAGGCGGCGCACCCGGCCGCCCTCCAGGGCGACGACGTGCGCGCACACGCGGAAGCCGGTGCCCGGCTCGTCGACCGCGCTCAGCCAGTCGAAGTAGGTGCAGCCCAGCTTGTCGCGGGCGATCTCCAGCGAGGCGATCCAGGACCCCGCGGGCACGTCGACCGTGAGCAGGTCGTACGCCGCCTCCGCGGTGGCCTCGGCGCCGAAGATCTCGGCGGCGCCGTCCGGCAGCCGGTCGTAGGGGTGCGTCATGCGGCACCTCCGGGGTTCTGCGCGCCGTCGGCCGGCGAAGCGGCGGCCGGCGCATCCGCGGGCGACGTGGCCGGCGGCCCGGCCGGCGCATCGGCGCCCGGCGCCGGCGGCGGCGTGACCAGCCCGCTGGTCAGCGCGCCGACCGAAGGGCGCGCGGACCCGGCGCCGTACCGCTCGTCGAGCGACTCACGGGCGATCTTCTCCTGGAGCTTGAGGATGCCCTGGAGCAGCGCCTCGGGCCGCGGCGGGCAGCCCGGCACGTAGACGTCGACGGGGATGATCTGGTCCACTCCCTTGGTGACCGAGTACGAGTCCCAGTACGGGCCGCCGCAGTTGGAGCACGCGCCGAAGGAGATGACGTACTTCGGCTCCGGCATCTGCTCGTACAGCCGCTTGACGGCCGGGGCCATCTTGTCGGTCACCGTGCCCGAGACGATCATCAGGTCGGCCTGGCGGGGCCCGGGCGCGAAGGGGATCACGCCGAGCCGGATGAAGTCGTGCCGCGCCATGGACGCGGCGATGAACTCGATCGCGCAGCAGGCGAGCCCGAAGTTGAAGACCCAGAGGCTGTAGCGGCGTCCCCAGTTGAGGACCACCTTCATCGGCTCGGGGGCCAGACGGGCGAGTGCTCCCAGCCTCTTGGGCTCCGGGAGCAGCTCAGGGGTGCGGGCGCCCCCGGCGTCGGGGGCGGGGCTCGTCACGTCCATTCGAGGACGCCCTTCTTGTATGCGTAGAGCAGACCGACGGCGAGGAAGCCCAGGAAGATGAACATCTCGACCAGGGTCGTGGCCCCGTAGCCGGGCGCGGCGAACACCGTCGCCCACGGGAAGAGGAAGATCGAGTCGACGGCGAAGATGACGTAGAGGAACGCGTAGACGTAGTACCGGACCTGGGTGTGGGCCCAGCCCTCGCCGACCGGGTCGACGCCGCATTCGTACGTCAGGAGCTTCTCGGGGGTCGGGACCACCGGGCGCAGCAGCCGCCCCGCCCCGAAGGCCACGGCGACGAAGAGCACGCCGATCACGGCGAGCAGGCCGACGACCGAATAGCTCTCGAAATAGTCGGCCGCGAGCACGGTCACGGTCGTTACCGTCCGTTCGGGCACGTCCGCTCCTCGTTCTGTGACCACTGTCGACGTTCTGTTACGCACGGGAGTCTAGGGCCTGCCAAATGCGGGGTGGGGTTATCCCCCGTTCACGAGGCCCGGCCACCCCATGGCAGCGGCTGCCGGGCACACGGCAGGCTGTGCCCCATGACCACGAGCGCCTTCCCTTCCGCCGGCGACGACCGGCCCCCGCCCGTACGCCCCGCCTTCGACGCGGTGACCTGGCGGGAGATCGGCTACCTCCTCTGGAACCTGCCGATGGCGCTCATCGGATTTGTTTACGTGGTTTTCATGATTGGCGTATCGGGCGGCCTGGCCATCACCGCCATCGGTCTCCCCCTGATGGCGGCCGGCCTGCTCGGCTCCCGCCAGCTCGGCAAGGCGGAGCGGATACGCGCCCGGCTGCTGCTGGGCACGCACGTCGACGAGCCGACCCCCATCCCCACCCGCCCCGGCTTCTTCCCCTGGCTGTGGACGAGCCTGAAGGACCCGGTCGGCTGGCGGAGCGTGCTGTACGGCGCCATCCGGCTGCCCTGGGGCGTGCTGACCTTCTCCGTCACGCTGATCGGGCTGCTCGTGCTGTGGCCGGTGCTCCCGTACGTCGCCCGGGCGCTGACGAACGCGGACCGCGCGATGGTGCGGGGGCTGCTCTCGCCCTCCGACGAGCTGGAACGGCGCATCGCCGAGCTGGAGTCGGACCGGGGCGTGGTGGTGGACACGGCCGCCGCCGACCTGCGGCGCATCGAGCGGGACCTGCACGACGGGGCCCAGGCCCGGCTGGTCGCGCTGGCCATGGGGCTGGGCCTGGCCAAGGAAAAGCTGCTGGAGGACCCGGACGCGGCCGCGGCGATGGTGGACGAGGCGCACGGCGAGGTGAAGCTGGCCCTCCAGGAGCTGCGGGACCTGGCCCGCGGGATCCACCCGGCGGTCCTCACCGACCGGGGTCTCGACGCCGCGCTCTCCTCGGTGGCCGCCCGCTGCACCGTGCCGGTGAAGGTGTCGGTGGACCTGCCGGCCCGCCCGGCCGAGGCGATCGAGGGCATCGCCTACTTCACCGTCTCCGAGCTGCTGCAGAACGTCAGCAAGCACGCCCGGGCCCGCACGGCAGGCGTGGACGTGTGGCGCTCGGGCAACCGGCTGCTGCTGCGGGTCACCGACGACGGCGCGGGCGGGGCGCGGCAGGACCGGGGCAGCGGGCTCGCCGGGCTGGCGGAGCGGCTGGGCGCGGTGGACGGCGTCTTCGTCGTGGACTCCCCCGAGGGCGTCGGTACGACGGTCACGGCGGAGCTGCCGTGGCGGGACCGGGTGCACTGACCGGGCCGGTACGGGGTGGGGTTAACCCCCCGTCGAGGAGACCGACGCGCCGCATGGTCGCGGCGGGACCCCGCCGACGAGGCTGGGGGCACGAACGGAAGCGGCGGCAGCGGCGGCCCGGCAGACCGGGACGGGCCCGGACACACGACAGGACGGATGGTTCCCATGGACATCGATCAGCGGCGGCCCGGGCGGTCCACCCTGCTGAGCGCCCCCTTCGAGGGGCGCACCTGGCGCGAGTTCGGGTACATCATGATCGGCTTTCCGTTCGCCACCCTGTACTTCTGCGTGGCGATCACGCTGCTCTCCGCGGGCGCCGGCCTGCTGGTGACCTTCCTCGGCGTCCCGCTGCTGGCCGCCTCCCTCGGGGTCTTCCGGGGCTTCGGGGCCGTCGAGCGGGCCCGGGCGCGGACCATGCTGGGCCGGGACGTCGCCGACCCGGAGCCGGAGCCGCGGCGCAAGGCGGGGGCGCTCTCCTGGATGGGCGCGATGCTCAAGAGCGGTGCGAACTGGCGCCACGCCCTCTACATGGTGATCCACTTCCCCTGGGCGGTCTCCTCCTTCTGCGTGGCCCTGACACTGATGGCCTACGGCTGGTCGATGGCGCTGTACCCCGCCTGGTACTGGGTCTTCCCCACCTTCACCGACCAGCCCGGCCTCCAGCTCTACGGTGACGGCCACGGCGACGGCCTCTACCTGGACGGCCCGCTCCGGATCGCCGGCGCGTCCCTGATCGGCATCGTGCTCGTGCTGGTCACACCCTGGGTGGTGCGGGGCCTGACCACGGTCGACCGGATGCTGGTGGCCGGGCTGCTCGGGCCGTCCCGGCTGGCCACGCGGGTGACCGAGCTGGAGTCGGACCGGGGCGTGGTGGTGGACACGGCCGCCGCCGACCTGCGGCGCATCGAGCGGGACCTGCACGACGGGGCCCAGGCCCGGCTGGTCGCGCTGGCGATGGACCTGGGCCTGGCCAAGGAGAAGCTGGCCGAGGACCCGGATGCCGCGGCGCGGATGGTCGACGAGGCGCACGGCGAGGTGAAGATCGCCCTCCAGGAGCTGCGGGACCTGGCCCGCGGGATCCACCCGGCGGTCCTCACCGACCGGGGCCTGGACGCCGCGCTCTCGTCGGTGGCCGCCCGCTGCACCGTGCCGGTCCGGGTACGGGTGGACCTGCCCGGCCGGCCGGCTCCGGCGATCGAGGGCATCGCGTACTTCACGGTCTCCGAGCTGCTGCAGAACGTCAGCAAGCACGCCCGCGCCCGCACGGCGAGCGTGGACGTGTGGCGCTCGGGCGACCGGCTGCTGCTCCAGGTGGCCGACGACGGCACGGGAGGGGCGCGGGCCGGCGCGGGCGGCGGGCTCGCGGGGCTGGCGGAGCGGCTGGACGCGGTGGACGGCGTCCTGGTCGTCGACTCCCCCGAGGGCGTCGGTACGACGGTCACGGCCGAGCTCCCCTGGCGGGGCTGACCCGCTGCGGGGGCGGCCCGGGCGGAGGGAGGGCCTCCGCCCGGGCCGCCGCGCAGCGGCGCGCTTGCAGATCCATGAAAAGCGAAAACCCGCACCCCGCCGGGTGCCCCGGCTGGCCTCAACCCACCCACGAGACTGCGATGCTTGGCTCGTACCGCCGGACACGGCACGCCGGATTCGGCACGAGCGAACGCGGGAGCGGTTGAGACGTGGAGCAGGACAGGGTGCGGGTGGTCATCGCCGAGGATTCAGTGCTGCTCCGTGAGGGCCTGACCCGGCTGCTGACCGATCGGGGGCACGACGTCGTGGCGGGCGTCGGGGACGCGGAAGCCCTGCTCAAGACGGTCGCGGACCTCGCGGCCGAGGACGGCCTGCCGGACGTGGTGGTGGCCGACGTGCGGATGCCGCCCACCCATACCGACGAGGGCGTGCGGGCCGCGGTGAAGCTGCGCCGCGACCACCCCGGCATAGGCGTGCTGGTCCTGTCGCAGTACGTGGAGGAGCAGTACGCCACGGAACTGCTGGCCGGGTCCAGCACCGGGGTCGGCTACCTGCTCAAGGACCGGGTAGCCGAGGTACGAGAGTTCGTTGACGCGGTGGTCCGCGTGGCGCGGGGTGGTACCGCCCTCGACCCCGAGGTCGTCGCCCAGCTGCTCGGCCGCAGCCGCAAGCAGGACGTACTGGCGGGGCTGACCCCGCGGGAGCGCGAGGTGCTGGGCCTGATGGCCGAGGGCCGGACCAATTCCGCGATCGCCAGGCAGCTGGTCGTCAGCGACGGCGCGGTGGAGAAGCACGTCAGCAACATCTTCATGAAGCTCGGCCTGTCGCCGAGTGACGGGGATCACCGGCGGGTCCTCGCCGTTCTCACCTACCTGAATTCCTGACTGCCTGACACTCTGTCAGCTAGCCGGAAGCCGGAATATCCGCCCATGGCAAGCCGTCCCACACGGATGGCCGTCTCATTTCTGCGTCCAGCATATGAGAGGCCCCAGGAAGGGCACCCTTACCGACGTAGGGTTGGCCTTGGGACGCTCACGCCTCGAAGGAGGTCCAGTTCAGTGACCAGCCAGGTCAGTAGCCCAGCCGAGCAGGCCGACGGGGCCGATGAGGCCGTCGTCGGGGAGCAGCGCACGCCCGCGGACGCCGGCGGCACGGCGGCACAGGGCGAAAAGGAAGTCCGCAAGCTCGACCGCGTGATCATCCGCTTCGCGGGTGACTCGGGTGACGGCATGCAGCTGACGGGTGACCGTTTCACCTCCGAGACGGCGTCCTTCGGCAACGATCTTTCGACACTTCCGAACTTCCCCGCCGAAATCCGCGCGCCCGCAGGCACCCTGCCGGGCGTTTCCTCTTTCCAGCTGCATTTCGCCGACCACGACATCCTGACGCCGGGCGACGCCCCGAACGTCCTGGTGGCGATGAACCCGGCGGCGCTCAAGGCGAACATCGGCGACGTGCCGCGCGGCGCGGAGATCATCATCAACACCGATGAGTTCACCAAGCGCCCGATGGCCAAGGTCGGCTACGAGACCTCGCCGCTGGACGACGGCTCGCTCGACGCGTACAGCGTCCACCCGGTACCGCTGACCACCCTGACGGTCGAGGCCCTGAAGGACTTCGGGCTCTCCCGCAAGGAGGCCGAGCGCAGCAAGAACATGTTCGCGCTGGGCCTGCTCAGCTGGATGTACCACCGGCCCACCGAGGGCACGGAGAACTTCCTGCGGCAGAAGTTCGCCAAGAAGCCGGACATCGCCGAGGCGAACGTGGCCGCCTTCCGGGCCGGCTGGAACTTCGGCGAGACCACGGAGGACTTCGCCGTCTCCTACGAGGTGGCGCCGGCCACCCGGGCCTTCCCGCCCGGCACCTACCGGAACATCTCCGGGAACCTGGCCCTCTCGTACGGCCTGGTCGCCGCCTCGCAGCAGGCGGACCTGCCGCTCTACCTGGGCTCGTACCCGATCACCCCGGCCTCGGACATCCTGCACGAGCTGAGCAAGCACAAGAACTTCGGCGTGCGGACCTTCCAGGCCGAGGACGAGATCGCGGGCATCGGCGCCGCCCTGGGGGCGGCCTTCGGCGGCGCGCTGGCCGTGACCACCACCTCCGGCCCGGGTGTCGCGCTGAAGTCGGAGACGATCGGCCTGGCGGTCTCGCTGGAGCTGCCGCTGCTGATCGTCGACATCCAGCGCGGCGGCCCGTCCACCGGCCTGCCGACCAAGACCGAGCAGGCCGACCTGCTCCAGGCGATGTACGGGCGCAACGGCGAGGCCCCGGTCCCGGTCGTGGCCCCGCGGACCCCCGCGGACTGCTTCGACGCCGCCCTCGACGCGGCGCGGATCGCGCTCACGTACCGCACGCCGGTCTTCCTCCTGTCCGACGGCTACCTGGCCAACGGCTCCGAGCCCTGGCGCGTCCCGGACGTGGAGGAGCTGCCCGACCTGCGGACGCGGTTCGCCACCGGCCCGAACCACACGCTGGCCGACGGCACCGAGGTCTTCTGGCCGTACAAGCGCGACCCCGAGACGCTGGCCCGCCCGTGGGCGGTCCCCGGCACCCCCGGGCTGGAGCACCGGATCGGCGGCATCGAGAAGCAGGACGGCACGGGCAACATCTCGTACGACCCGGCCAACCACGACTTCATGGTCCGCACCCGCCAGGCCAAGATCGACGGCATCGAGGTGCCCGACCTCGACGTGGACGATCCGGACGGCGCGCGGACCCTGGTCATCGGCTGGGGCTCCACGTACGGCCCGATCACGGCCGCGGTACGGCGGCTGCGGATCGCCGGCGTCCCGATCGCCCAGGCCCACCTGCGCCACCTGAACCCCTTCCCCCGGAATCTGGGCGAGGTCCTGAAGCGTTACGACAAGGTAGTGGTGCCCGAGATGAACCTCGGCCAGCTCGCGATGCTGCTGAGGGCGAAGTACCTGGTCGACGCCCAGTCGTACAACCAGGTCAACGGCATGCCCTTCAAGGCGGAGCAGCTCGCGAAGGTCCTCAAGGAGGCCATCAATGACTGAGACGACGGCCCACTCCCTGCTCTCCCTGGTCCCCAAGGCCGAGGCCCGGCAGTCCATGAAGGACTTCAAGTCGGACCAGGAGGTCCGCTGGTGCCCCGGCTGCGGTGACTACGCGGTGCTCGCCGCCGTACAGGGCTTCATGCCCGAGCTCGGCCTGGCGAAGGAGAACATCGTCTTCGTCTCCGGCATCGGCTGCTCCTCGCGCTTCCCGTACTACATGAACACCTACGGGATGCACTCCATCCACGGCCGCGCCCCGGCCATCGCGACGGGCCTGGCGTCCTCGCGCCGGGACCTGAGCGTGTGGGTGGTCACGGGTGACGGCGACGCGCTGTCGATCGGCGGCAACCACCTGATCCACGCCCTGCGCCGGAACGTCAACCTCAAGATCCTGCTGTTCAACAACCGGATCTACGGCCTGACCAAGGGCCAGTACAGCCCCACCTCCGAGATCGGCAAGATCACCAAGTCCACGCCGATGGGCTCGCTGGACGCGCCCTTCAACCCGGTGTCGCTGGCGATCGGCGCCGAGGCCTCCTTCGTGGCCCGGACCGTCGACTCCGACCGCAAGCACCTCACCGAGGTGCTGCGCGCGGCGGCCGACCACGACGGCACTGCGCTGGTGGAGATCTACCAGAACTGCAACATCTTCAACGACGGCGCCTTCGAGGTCCTGAAGGACAAGGACCAGGCGCAGGAGGCCGTGATCCGGCTGGAGCACGGGCAGCCGATCCGCTTCGGGGCCGGCAACCACAAGGGCGTCGTCCGCGACCCGGCGACCGGCGACCTGAAGGTGGTCGAGGTGACCCCGGAGAACGAGGGCTCGGTGCTGGTCCACGACGCGCACTCCGCGTCGCCGACCACGGCCTTCGCGCTCTCCCGGCTGGCCGACCCCGACACCCTGCACCAGACGCCGATCGGCGTGTTCCGCAGCGTGGCGCGGCCGGTGTACGACACGCAGATGGCGGACCAGCTCGACGACGCCATCGAGCAGCGCGGCAAGGGCGACCTGGGCGCACTGCTGACCGGGAACGACACCTGGACGGTCGTGGGCTAGTCCCGGGCCAGTCCAGCGGCGGACCGTACCTGCGGAAGCCCGGGCCCCCTGCGGGAGGCCCGGGCTTCCGCATGTCCGGACCCGGAGGAGCCACCACTTTCAAAAAGTTAGCGCTTTCTGTAAGGTAGTGCCATCGCAACGGCACGTCCCCGCCGCACCGAAGGAGCGCCACCATGAGCATCGTCGTCACCGGAGCCACCGGAGCCCTGGGCCGCCTCGTCATCGACGAGCTGCTGGACCGGGACCCGGCCGGAGAGATCGCCGCCGTCGTCCGCGACGAGGCCAAGGCCGCCGCTCTCGCCGCCCGCGGCGTGGAGCTGCGGGTGGCCGACTACGACCGGCCCGAGACCCTGGCCGGCGCCTTCCGCGCCGGCGACCGCGTCCTGCTGATCTCCGGCAACGAGATCGGCCGCCGCGTCGCGCAGCACACCGCGGTGATCGAGGCCGCCCGGGCCGCGGGCGTCGCGCAGCTCGCGTACACCGGAATCCTCGGCGGGCCCGAGGCGGACTTCGAGCTGGCCGCCGAGCACAAGGAGACCGAGACGGCGATCCTCGCCTCCGGCCTGCCCTACACCTTCCTGCGCAACGGCTGGTACCACGAGAACTACACCGCCAACCTGGGCGCGGTCCTGGAGCACGGCGCGGTCGTGGGCAGCGCCGGGGACGGCCGGATCGCCTCCGCCGCCCGGGCCGACTACGCCGCCGCGGCCGCCGCCGTCCTGACCGGCGAGGGGCACCTGAACGCCGTGTACGAGCTGAGCGGCGACCACGCCTGGAGCCTGGCCGAGTACGCCGCCGAGGTCGCGGCCCAGTCGGGCCGGCCGGTCGTCCACTCCGACCTGCCGGCCGCCGCGCACCTGGAGGTCCTCAAGGGCGCCGGGCTGCCGGAGGGCTTCGCCGCGGTCCTGGTCGACGTCGACGCCGCGATCTCGCGCGGCGCCCTGGCCGGAACCGGCGGGGACCTGCGCCGGCTGATCGGGCGTCCGACGACGCCGGTGGCCGAGGCCATCTCCCGGGCCCTGGCCTGATCCGGCCCGGCCCTCCGTCCCGGATCAGCCCGGTCCGGGCCGTCCGGGCCGGGCTGCGTCCGGAATGCGGTCATGAGCGTCACGTATTTACGGGCATGACACGAGGGGTGTCCGAAAGCTACCGTCGAGAGGTTGGCGTACGGCAGCTCTGGAGGGTCCGTGAAGGTACGCAGTGAGCAGCGGACGGGGCTGCTGTACGGGTTCGGCGCCTACGGCATGTGGGGGCTGGTCCCCCTCTTCTGGCCGCTGCTGAAGCCGTCGGGCGCGGTCGAGATCCTCGCGCACCGGATGGTGTGGTCCCTGGCCGTGGTGGGCGTGGCCCTGCTGGCGCTGCGCCGCTGGGGCTGGATACGCGAGCTGGTGCGCCGGCCGCGCCGGCTGGCGCTGACCGCCGCCGCGGCCGCCGTGATCACGGTGAACTGGGGCGTCTACATCTGGGCGGTCAACAACGACCACGTCGTCGAGGCCTCGCTCGGCTACTTCGCCAACCCCCTCGTCGTGATCGCCATGGGCGTGCTGCTGCTCGGCGAGCGGCTGCGGCCGCTGCAGTGGGTGGCGGTCGGCATCGGTTTCGCGGCGGTGCTGGTGCTCGCCATCGGCTACGGGCGGCCGCCCTGGATCGCACTGACGCTGGCCTTCTCCTTCGGCACGTACGGCCTGATCAAGAAGAAGGTCAACCTCGGCGGGCTGGAGTCCCTCGCCGCCGAGACCGCCATCCAGTTCCTGCCCGCCCTCGGCTACCTGCTCTCGCTCGGCTCCGCGGGGCAGTCCACCTTCGGCACCGAGGGCACGGGCCACGCGGCCCTGCTCGCCGCGACCGGGGTCGTGACCGCCGTACCGCTGGTCTGCTTCGGCGCCGCCGCGATCCGGGTGCCGCTCTCCACGCTGGGGATGCTGCAGTACCTCGCGCCGCTCTTCCAGTTCGCGCTCGGCGTCCTGTACTTCCACGAGGCCATGCCGCCCGAGCGGTGGGCCGGCTTCGCGCTGGTGTGGGCGGCGCTGGTGCTGCTGACCTGGGACGCGCTGCGCACCGCGCACCGCACGCGGGCCGCGCCGGCCCGGCGTACGGCGGAGGCGGCACCTCCCGCACCGGTGCGGGAGGCCGCGTCTCCCACGTAACAGCCCAACCCATCAGACTCACACGCGCAGGCGCCCGTACGGACTTCCGTACGGGCGCTTGTCCGTATGACGAACACACCTGACCGAATAATGCTCTTGACGGAGAGTCAGGCTCTCACTGAACATCAGGCACGCACGGTCGCTCCACCAGCTCGGACAGCTGCTGCCGCCAGGACAGCTCTCGCCGCTCGAGCCGCTCCACTGCACTGACCTCGCACGTTCCGTTCTGTCCCCGTTCGGAATACCGGAGCCCCCACATGAGCCTCTCCGTCCCCCGGCGGCTGGCCGCCGTGACCGCACTCGCGGTCGCGGGCCTGTTCGCCTCCACCGCCCCCGCCGCGCTCGCCGCCCCCGCGGCCGTGGCCGAAGCGCCGACCCCGCCGGACATCCCCCTCGCGAACGTCAAGGCGCACCTGTCCCAGCTCCAGACGATCGCGACGAACAACGGCGGCAACCGCGCGCACGGGCGCACCGGCTACAAGGCCTCGATCGACTACGTGAAGGCCAAGCTCGACGCCGCCGGCTACACCACCACGCTGCAGACCTTCACCTCCAGCGGCGCCACGGGCTACAACCTGATCGCCGACTGGCCCGGCGGCGACCCGAACTCGGTCCTGATGGCCGGCTCGCACCTCGACTCGGTCAGCTCGGGTCCCGGCATCAACGACAACGGCTCGGGCTCCGCCGCCGTCCTGGAGACCGCGCTGGCCGTCTCCCGGGCCGGGCTCCAGCCCACCAAGCACCTCCGCTTCGGCTGGTGGGGCGCGGAGGAGCTGGGCCTGGTCGGGTCGAAGTACTACGTGAACCAGCTGCCCAGCACCGAGCGCGCGAAGATCTCGGGCTACCTGAACTTCGACATGATCGGATCGCCGAACCCGGGGTACTTCGTCTACGACGACGACCCCACGATCGAGCAGACCTTCAAGACCTACTTCGCGGGCATCGGCGTCCCGACGGAGATAGAGACCGAGGGCGACGGCCGGTCCGACCACGCGTCGTTCAAGAACGTCGGCATAGCCGTGGGCGGCCTCTTCACGGGCGCCAGCAACACCAAGACCAGCGCCCAGGCGCAGAAGTGGGGCGGCACGGCCGGCCAGGCCTTCGACCGCTGCTACCACTCCTCCTGCGACACGACGTCGAACATCAACGACACCGCGCTGGACCGGAACAGCGACGCGGTCGCCTACGCGATCTGGAACCTGGGCGCCTCGACCCCGGTCCCGCCCGGCCCGTCCTTCGAGAGCACCACGGACGTGAACATCCCGGACTACCCCGCGGCCGCGGTGAACTCGCCGATCACGGTCTCCGGAGTCACGGGCAACGCGCCGGCCACCACCAAGGTCGACGTGAACATCGTCCACACCTACCGCGGTGACCTGATCGTGGACCTGGTGGCCCCGGACGGCTCGGTCTACAACCTGCACAACCGCAGCGGCGGCAGCGCCGACAACCTCGTCCAGAGCTACACCGTCAACGCCTCCAGCGAGGTCGCGAACGGCGTCTGGAACCTGCGGGTGCGCGACGCCGCCGCCCAGGACATCGGCTACATCAACAGCTGGAAGATCACCTTCTGAGCCGGCCGCCGACGAGCGCTCGCCAAGGCTGAGGAAACGAACCCGCTCCCGTGGTCAGAGTTCCACGGGAGCGGGTTCGATGCGTGAGCGGAGTTCGTCCGCGACGGCCGCGATGTCGGCCTTCCCCAGCTTGGCCGCCTCGACCAGGTCGCCGAGGAGTTCGGGGGAGGGGAGCCGGTCCGCCCCGGCCACGCGCAGGTACGAGCGGGTCGCGGCGGCGGCGTAGAACTCGTTCATCGGCGATTCCAGGGCCGGGCACACGGCCAGCGTGTGCAGGAACGCGGCGGCCCGCCAGGCGATGTCGGGGGGCGGCGCGTCCGGCAGCAGCACCAGGTCGCTCTGGTGGCGGGCCACCGCGGCGACCACGCCCGAGGGGTCCCAGACCGCCGGGTCGGAGGGCAGGTGGTGGGCCAGTGCCGTCCAGGCCCACTCCTCGGTGATCTTCAAGTGCCGAACCGCTTCTGGAAGTAGCCCCAGTGGTCGGCGAACTCCTCGATCCCGGCCAGGAAATCGCGCCGGTCCTGGTCCAGTTCGCGCTCGGTGACCTCGGTGATCAGCGCGGTGACGGTCGTCCCCAGGGCCGCCGCCCGCGCCTTGAGGCGGTCGTGGAACTCCTCGTCCAGGCGGATGGTGACGTGTCTCGACATGCCGTCAACCGTACAGCGGCCGCGCTGTACGGGACACCGGAACGGGCAGGGGGTGGCCCGGGACACACGTCCCGGGCCACCCCCTGCCGTCTCCGTGACCGCCCCGCCACCGGGCGGCGCCGCACCGCTCGCGGCGCCGGACTCCGGGCGGCGCCCGACTACTTGGCGGCGCCGGGCTACTTGGCGGCGCCGGGCTACTTGGCGGCGTTGGCCGCCTTCAGCAGCGCGTCCTTGGTGACCGCGCCGACGTACACCTTGCCGTTGTCGGTCACGAGCGCGTTGACCACGCGGGTCGACAGGATCCGGCCCTCGCCGAACTTCCCGGAGACCTTGTCGCCGATGGAGTCGAGGAAGGTCTGGGCCTGCTTCGGGACGTCCTTCTCGCCCTTGACCGCGTTCAGGCCCTTGCCGCCCGGGACGCTGATCTCGGCGATCGTGGCCCAGCCCTCGCCGATGACCTTCGTCTCGCCGCCCTCGGCACCGGCGCCGCCGGCCAGACCCCCCGTCAGGCCGCCCAGACCCGGCAGCGACTCCAGCTGCCTGAGCGCCTCCTCGTGGCCGCCCTTGCCGTGCTTGCCGCCCTTGCCGAACTCCTTCTCGGCGTCCTTGCCCTCGGTCACCTTGGCGCCCTTGGGCGGGGCGAAGGAGAAGGTGTCCGCGGCCGGCTTCGAGAAGTCGACCTTGGTGAAGCCCGCGTCGAGGATCGGCTTGCCGCCCTCGCTGGAGATCACCTGGACGCGCAGCGGGGTGCCGTTCTTCCCGTCCACCGCGATCTTGACCGAGCCGATCGTGGAGCCGCTCTGCTTGGGCGTGAGGACCAGCTGGTACGCGTCCCGGCCGGCGACCTGCGCGGTGTCGCCCACGCTGACGTCGGTCGTCGGACCGGCCGCCTTCAGCGCCTCCTGGGCGATCTCCTTCGGGGTGGCGGGCACGCGGTCGGCCGTCTTGTGGCGCGGGCCGCCCTCGTGCGCCTCCTCGGTGTCGTGGAAGACCTGGCCGGACTTGCTGTCGTAGCCCCACACGTCCTTGCCGTTGTGGATGAGGCTGTACTCGTCCGGGCCGTCCACGAAGGTGAGCTTCTGGCGGTCCGGGCCGTCGGCCGCGACCTTGAAGGTGTGGGTGCCGGTGACCAGCTCGGCGAGCCGGTCCTCCGGGTTCGCCGAGCCGCCGCCGGCGCCGCCTCCGCCGCCCAGCGCGCCGCCGAGCAGGCCGTCCGCGAAGGACGGCAGTCCGAGGTCGGTGCTGACCTTGGCCGTGCCGGACAGCTGCTGCGTGTCCGACGCGGCGATCTTCTCGATGAGCTCCTGTGCCGAGATCTTCGGCAGATCGGGGCTGCCGTTGGCCGCGAGCGCCGGGACCAGCCCGATCGTCGCGGCGGCCACGCCCGCCACCGCTACCGGTACGACGTACCGGGCGGCCTTGCGGCGGCCCGCCCGGAGGTCCGCGGCCTCTTCGGCCTGAGCGCCCTCGGGGTTTCCGCTTACGTTCGGTGCCATCTTCGTCCTGCCTCCGTGTCACCCGATGTGGTGGGGATGGTGCATCCATCTGACCAAACGGGAGCCGCCGGAGCGTCAGCCCACGGATTCAACTCCGCGTACTACGCAGGGATGACACGAAAGGGCGCCGCCTCCCCCATCCCGTAGGGGACGGGGGGCCGGAGGTCGCACCCGCGTCGGGCTCAGCCCGCGCGGTGGACGACCGCGTCGCACAGCTCCTGGAGCGCGGCCTTGGCGAAGCACTCGGGCAGCGGCGCCAGCGTGGACCGCGCCTCCTCCGCGTACCGGATGGTGTCGCGGCGGGCCTGCTCCAGCGCCGGGTGCACCCGCAGCCGGGCCAGCGCCTCGGCGTGCCGGGCGTCGTCGGTGAGGTCGCTGTCCAGCAGTGCCACGAGGTCCAGGTCCTCCGGCCGGCCGTCGCGGGCCGCCAGCTCGCGCAGCCGGAGCACGGGCAGCGTCGGGATGCCCTCGCGCAGGTCCGTACCCGGGGTCTTGCCGGACTCGTGGGAGTCGGAGGCAACGTCCAGCACGTCGTCGGCCAGCTGGAAGGCGAGGCCGAGGCGCTCGCCGTACTGGGTGAGGATGTCGACGACGCTCTCGTCGGCGCCGGACATCATCGCGCCGAAGCGGCAGGACACGGCGACGAGCGAACCCGTCTTGCCGGCCATGACCTCCAGGTAGTGCTCGACCGGGTCCCGGCCGTCGCGCGGGCCCGCGGTCTCCAGGATCTGGCCGGTGACCAGCCGCTCGAAGGCCTCGGCCTGGATGCGGACGGCCTCCGGGCCGAGGTCGGCCAGGATGTGCGAGGCGCGGGCGAAGAGGAAGTCACCCGTCAGGACGGCCACCGAGTTGCCCCAGCGGGCGTTCGCGCTGGGCACGCCCCGGCGCACGTCCGCCTCGTCCATGACGTCGTCGTGGTACAGCGTGGCCAGGTGCGTGAGCTCCACCACCACGGCGGACGGCACGATCCGCGGCGTGTGCGGGTCCCCGAACTGCGCGGCGAGCATCACGAGCAGCGGGCGGAAACGCTTGCCACCGGCGCGCACCAGGTGCTGCGCGGCCTCGGTGATGAAGGGGACGTCACTCTTGGTGGCTTCGAGCAGACCCTCCTCGACGGCCGCCAGTCCGGCCTGGACATCGGTCTCAAGAGCCTGGTCCCGCACGCTCAGTCCGAACGGCCCGACGACGGTCACGAGGGGTACTCCTGTCTGCTGACTCACACGGTTTGTCGATGTGTCGCTGCCATCACTCAAGTCAGCGTATCCGGTCCGTTTTCGATCTCGGAGAGCGGCCGTGCTCCAGCCCCCGCGCAGCGCCCGATCAGCGCCGGTATGTTCTAGAGCAGCTGATACGACCCGGAGAATCCGTTTTGTCTAACACTGTCACCGATACCGAGCCCCACGAACCCGGCGGCGGGAACCCCGCCGCCGACCAGCCCCCGCCGGGCGACGACCACGCCTTCCTCGGCCACCCGCGGGGGCTCGCCACGCTGTCCGGACTGGAGGTCTGGGAGCGCTTCTCGTTCCTGGGCATGCAGGCGATCCTCGTCCTGTACTTCGCCGACTCCGTGGCGAACGGCGGCCTCGGCATGGACCCGGGCACGGCCGCCTCCGTCTCGGCGGCCTACGGGACCATGGTGTACCTCGTGTCGGTCGCCGGCGGCTGGCTCGCCGACCGGATCCTCGGCTCGTACCGGGCCGTGCTGTGGGGCGGCGTCCTGATCGCCTGCGGCCACTACGCCATGGCCGTCCCCACCACCGCGATGACCTGGGCCGGCCTGGGCCTGATCAGCGCCGGCACCGGCCTGCTGAAGCCGAACGTCGCCAGCATGGTCGGCAGGCTCTACCGGACGGACGACGACCGGCGCGACGCCGGCTTCGCCCTCTACTACACGGGCATCAACATCGGCGCCTTCGCCGGTCCGCTGATCACCGGCTGGCTGGGCGAGCACCAGGGCTGGCACTGGGGCTTCTCGGCCGCCGCCGTCGGCATGACGGCCGGCCTGGTCCAGTACGTCGCGGGCCGCCGCCACCTGGCCGGGCGCCGGCACGCCGCCGAGTTCACCCTGGCCCCCGACGCCATGCGGCGCACGGTCCGGCTGATCATCGGCGGGACGGCCGCCGCCGCGGTGCTGTGCGGGCTTTCGGCGGCCGCGGGGTGGCTGACCATGGACCGGTTCGTGGACCTGCTCACCCTGGTCTCGGTGGTCGCCCCGGCCGTCTACTTCGCGGTGATGTTCCGCAGCCCGCGGGTGAGCGCCGCGGAGCGCGGCCGGCTCCGCCCGTACGTGGTGCTCTTCCTCGCCTCGGTGGCCTTCAACTTCATCCTCTTCCAGGCGTACTCGACGATGATGCTGCTGGCCTCGGCGAACGCCAGGACCACCATCCTCGGTTTCGACTTCCCCGCGAGCTGGTACGCCTCCGCGCTCGGCGCGTTCGAGGTGGCGCTGGCCCCGGTGGTGGCCGCCGTGTGGGCCCGGATGGGCCACCGCCAGCCGCACGCCTCGAACAAGATCGCCATCGGGGTGCTGCTGGGCGGCCTGTCCTTCCTGCTGATGGTCGTGCCGACCTCCGGGCACGGAGGCGACGCGTACAAGATCGCCGCCTGGTGGATCGTCGGCTCGTACCTGCTGCTCGCCCTGGGCGACGTACTGCTGGAGACCTCGGGCATGTCCGCCACCACCAAGCTGGCGCCCAAGGCCTTCGCCGGCCAGACCATGGCCCTGTGGTTCCTGTCGCTGGCCCTCGCCAACGGCATCCAGGCCCAGGTGGTCAAGCTCTACGGCACCGTCTCCGACCCCGTGTACTTCGGCCTCAACGGCGCCGTCGCGATCGTCGCCGGCCTGGCCGTGCTCGCCCTCGCGCCGTGGCTGCGGCGCACGATGCACCCCGTCCACTGACGCCGGAGGGACCGTGTGACCACCATCCGTACGGAGTTCCCCTACGAGACCACCCGCGAGGACGTCTGGATCCCGCTGCCGGACGGGACGCGGCTGTACGCGCGGATCTGGCGCCCGGTGACGGACGAGGCCGTGCCGGTGCTGCTGGAGTACCTGCCGTACCGGCTCACCGACTGGACCGCGCCCCGCGACTGGCAGCGCCACCCCTGGTACGCCGGCCACGGCTACGCGTCCGTCCGGGTGGACCTGCGCGGGCACGGCAACAGCGACGGCCGGCCGGGCGACGAGTACGACGCCCGCGAGCTGGCCGACGGGGTCGCGGTGGTGGAGTGGCTGGCCGCCCAGCCGTGGTGCACGGGCGCGGTCGGCATGTTCGGCATCTCCTGGGGCGGCTTCAACAGCCTGCAGATCGCGGCGCTGGCGCCCGAGGCGCTGAAGGCCGTGGTGACGGTCTGCTCCACCGACGACCGCTACGACAACGACGTCCACTACATGGGCGGCTCGGTGCTGGGCGTGGACATGCACGCCTGGGCGGCGACCATGCTGGCCTTCGCCGCCCGGCCGCCGGACCCGCTGTACGCGGGCGAGGGCTGGCGGGAGCGGTGGCTGGACCGGCTGGAGTCCCTGGAGCCGCTCGTCCACACGTGGCTGGCCCACCAGACGCGGGACGCGTACTGGCGGCACGGCAGCGTCTGCGAGGACTACGGGGCGGTGCGCGCCGCCGTGCTGGCGGTGGGCGGCTGGCACGACCCGTACCGCGACACGGTGCTGCGGCTCGTCTCGGCCCTGCCGGCCGACCGGGTGCGCGGGATCATCGGCCCCTGGTCGCACCAGTACCCGGACCGGGGGCTGCCGCCCGGCCCGGCGATCGGCTTCCTCCAGGAGACCCTGCGGTGGTGGGACCACTGGCTCAAGGGCGAGGACACCGGGGTGCTCGCCGAGCCGCTGCTGCGCTCCTGGATCAGCGACTCGCACCCGCCCGCGACCACGTACGAGCGGCTCGACGGCCGCTGGGTGGGCGACCCTGCCTGGCCCTCTCCGAACGTCGCGCCCGTGCGGTACGAGCTGCAGGGCGAGCCGGTGCAGGTGGCCTCGCCGCAGCACACGGGGCTGGACGCGGGGCGCTTCTTCCCCTTCGGCAACGTCTCGGACCTGCCGCCCGACCAGCGGGAGGAGGACGCGAAGTCGGCCTGCTTCGAGTTCGCGGTGGACGGGGGGCCGGTGGACGTGCTGGGGCGGCCGGTGGTCCGGCTCCGGCTGCGGATGGACGTACCGCACGGGCAGGTCGTCGCCCGGCTCTGCGACGTGGCCCCGGACGGCTCCTCCACGCTGGTGACGCGGGGCGCGCTGAACCTGGGCGCGCGGGAGGGCCGCGACCGGTCCGTGGACTGGCCCAAGGGCTCGGTGCAGTCGGTGGCCTTCGAGCTGAACGGCATCGGCCACAGCTTCCCGCCCGGCCACCGGATCCGGCTCGCGCTGTCGTCGGCGTACTGGCCGTGGATCTGGCCCCGGGCCGGGTCGGAGGCCGGGTGGACGCTGGACCCGGCGGGCAGCTCGCTGGACCTGCCGGTACGGGCGCGGACGCCGTCGGAGGGCGTGGCCTTCGAGGAGCCGGAGCAGGCGCCGCCGCTCGGTGTGACCTTCCCGGAGACGTTGGACGAGCCGCGGCCGGAGCGGGTGGTGGTGCGGGACGTGGCCGCGGGCGCGTGGCGCCTGGAGGTGGACCCGCGGTACGGGGGGAAGCGGGTGTACCCGGACGGCCTGGAGTTCGAGGAGGACGCGCTGGAGGTGTACGAGATCCAGGACGCGGACCCGCTGTCGGCCCGGGCGCGCTCCGAGTGGCGGATCCGGCTGCACCGGGCGGATGCCGGGTGGGACGTGCGGGTGTCGACGGTGTCGTCGACGGAGTGCGATGCGGAGGCGTTCGTCGTCCGGAACGAGGTCGTCTGCCGCGAGTCCGACGAAGTCGCCTTCCACCGCACGTGGGAACGCCGGATCCCGCGCACCGCCGGCTGACCCCGCCCCCGCCGGGCCGCCCCCGGGCGCCGCGCCGGTCCCGTGCCGGGCGCCGCGCCGGTCCCGTGCCGGGCGCCGCGCCGGGCGCCGCGCCTGTGCCGGGTGCGGGTCCCATGCCGGGTGCGGGCCCGCACCCGGCACACGCACCGCGCCCCCGGCAAGCAACCGCACCCGGCACACACACCGCGCCCCCGGCAACCAACGGCACCCGGCACGGGCCCGGCACGGGCCCCGCCCCCGCCTAGCGCTACGCGAAGAGGCGTTCCAGGACGACCGCGATGCCGTCCTCCTCGTTCGAGAGGGTGATCTCGTCGGCCACCGCGCGGAGTTCGGGGTGCGCGTTGGACATCGCCACGCCGTGCCCGGCCCAGGCGAACATCGGGATGTCGTTCGGCATGTCGCCGAAGGCGATCGTCGACGACGCCGGCAGCCCCAGCGCACCGGCCGCCAGCGCCAGCCCGCTCGCCTTCGTCACCCCCGGCGGCTGGAGTTCCACCGTGTGCTCCCCCGCCATCGTCACGTTCACCATGTGCCCGACCACGCCCCGCGCCACCCGCGTCAGTTCGTCGTCGTCCAGCCGCGGGTGCTGGAGCAGCACCTTCGTGATCGGCGAGGCCCACAGCGCCGCCCGCTGCGGGACCCGGACCACCGGGAGGTGCGGGCGGTGCCCCATCCGGTAGCCGGGGGCCATCACCATCTCCGCGTCCACGCCGTCCCGGTCGACGGCCGCGTACACCTCGCCGATTTCCGCCTCGATCTTGCCGAGGGCCACCTCCGCCAGCTCCCGGTCCAGCGTCACGGAGCTGAGCATCCGGCCCACCCCGGCGTCGTACAGCTGTGCTCCCTGCCCGCACACCGCGAGCCCCCCGTACCCCAGTCCGTCCAGGACGTGCCGCACCTGGGGGACGGGGCGCCCGGTGACCACGATGTGCTGGGCGCCGGCGGCGCGCGCCCGCGCGAGCGCCGCGTACGAGCGGGGTGAGATGGTGTCCCCGGCGCGCAGCAGCGTGCCGTCGAGGTCGGTGGCGATCAGGGCGTACGGAAGAGCCGAAGTCACGGCGTCAAGGATACGGATCAACACCGGGATCCTTATGGACAAGTCATATAAATAGCCCCCGAACCCGGCCTCCCGAACCGCCCGCCCCCCACGTAACGTGTGCTCCGCACTGTGTACGCCGGGACACCCCCGGACCGCGTGAAAGCGAGGCAGCACCCCATGCCCGAGCAGAGCCCCCTGGACCTCCCCGAGGGTGACCCTTTCGGTCCGCACAATCTGCCGTACGGCGTGTTCTCGACCGGTGACGAATCCACCCGGCGCATTGGAGTGCGCATCGGCGCGCACGTCCTCGACGCGGGCGCCGTCGCCGCCGCGCTCGGCTCCCCGCACGCCGCCCTGCTCGGCGCCCCCACGCTGAACCCGCTCCTCGCGGCCGGGCGCGCCACCTGGACCGCCGTGCGCGCCGCGCTCACCGAGTGGGTCACCGACCCGGCGCACCGCGCCGCGGTCGAGCCCCTGCTGTTCCCGCTGGACGCCGTCACGCTGCACCTGCCGTACGAGGTCGCCGACTACGTCGACTTCTACGCGAGCGAGCACCACGCCACCAACGTCGGCCGGATGTTCCGCCCCGACGGCGACGCGCTGACGCCCAACTGGAAGCACCTGCCCATCGGTTACCACGGCCGCTCGGGCACCCTCGTGGTCTCCGGCACCGACGTCGTGCGCCCCTCCGGCCAGCGCAAGGCCCCCGCCGACCCGGCGCCCGTCTTCGGCCCGAGCGTCAAGCTCGACATCGAGGCCGAGGTCGGCTTCGTCGTCGGCACCCCCTCCACGATGGGCGAGCCGGTCGCGCTGGCGGACTTCCGCGAGCACGTCTTCGGCCTCTTCCTGCTCAACGACTGGTCCGCGCGCGACATCCAGGCCTGGGAGTACGTGCCGCTCGGCCCGTTCCTCGGCAAGTCCTTCGCCACCTCCGTCTCGGCCTGGGTGACCCCGCTGGAGGCCCTCGACGCGGCCCGCGTGACGCCCCCGGCGCGCGACTTCCCGCTCCTGCCGTACCTGGACGACGCGGCCGTCGAGCCCGGCGGGTACGACCTGCGCATCACGGTGTCGATCAACGGCCAGGAGGTGGCCCACCCGCCGTTCGCCACCATGTACTGGACCGCCGCCCAGCAGCTGGCCCACATGACGGTCAACGGCGCCTCCCTGCGCACCGGCGACGTCTACGGCTCCGGCACCGTCAGCGGCCCCGAGGTGAACCAGCGCGGCTCGCTGCTGGAGCTGACCTGGAACGGCCGCGACGCGATCGAGCTGGCCGAGGGCAAGCGCACCTTCCTGGAGGACGGCGACACCGTCACCCTCACCGCCTGGGCCCCGGGCCCCGACGGCACCCGCATCGGCCTCGGCGAGGTCACCGGCACCATCACCCCGGCCGGCCGCTGACGCCTCCCCTTCCGGCCCGCCGCCCCGCGGGCCGGAAGGGGACTCCCCCGGCCGGGTCAACGCGCATATGCCATTCACACATGCGGGCGGCTCTCCTCCGTTCCCCGGCGATAGGCTGGTCGGACTCGCGAGACTGCGTCGCATGGGAGCACCACTGATGAGCGTCGATCCCGAGATCCACTGGCCGATCCCTCCCGAGGGTGGCTGGACCGCCGACGACCTGGACCGGCTTCCGAACCTGCCTCCGCACACGGAGCTGATCGACGGGAGTCTCGTCTTCGTGAGTCCGCAAACCCGGTTCCACCTGCGCGCGGTGCGCTTCTTCGAATACCAGCTCCTCTCGCTCGCGCCGGAGGGCTTCGAGGTTCTGCGCGAGTTCACCATCGACATCGACCGGCGCAACCGGCCCGAGCCCGACGTCATCGTCGTTCCCGACGATGACGACGAAGACCTCGATCAGGCGCGGCTGCCCGCCGCGTCGGTCCGGCTGGCGGTCGAGGTCGTCTCGCCCGAGTCCGTGGAGCGCGACCGCGAGGTCAAGCCCCTCAAGTACGCCCGCGCCGGTATCCCCCACTACTGGCGGGTGGAGAACGACGGGGGCCGCGCCGTCGTCTACGTGAACGAGCTCGAACCCGCCACCGGCGTCTACGTCTGCACGGGCATCTTCCGCGATCGGCTCAAGGTCTCGGTCCCCTTCCCCCTCGACCTGGACCTCACCACGGTCACCGCGCGCCGCCCGGAATAGCCGCGAGCACGCACGAGGGCCCGCTCCCCGAACGGGGAGCGGGCCCTTCGGCCGTACGGTCGGATCAGCGCACGAACACGCTCGCCTGGCTCGCCAGGTTCAGGAAGTACTGCGGCGCCAGGCCCAGGACCAGGGTGACCGCCACGCCCACCGCGATCGCCGACATCGTCAGCGGCGACGGCACGGCGACGGTCGGGCCGTCCGCCTTCGGCTCGCTGAAGAACATCAGGACGATCACCCGGATGTAGAAGAACGCCGCGATCGCGGACGAGATTACGCCGACCACGACCAGCGCCCCGGCCCCGCCCTCGGCCGCCGCCTTGAAGACGGCGAACTTGCCGGCGAAGCCGGAGGTCAGCGGGATGCCCGCGAAGGCCAGCAGGAACACCGCGAAGACCGCGGCGGCCAGCGGCGAACGACGGCCGAGGCCGGCCCACTTGGACAGGTGGGTGGCCTCCCCGCCCGCGTCGCGCACCAGCGTGACCACGGCGAAGGCGCCGATCGTCACGAAGGAGTACGCGCCCAGGTAGAAGAGGACCGAGGAGATGCCCGCCGGGGTGGTGGCGATGACACCGGCCAGGATGAAGCCCGCGTGCGCGATCGAGGAGTACGCCAGCAGGCGCTTCACGTCGGTCTGGGTGACCGCGATCACCGCACCGGCCAGCATCGTGACGATCGCGACGCCCCACATCACCGGGCGCCAGTCCCAGCGCAGGCCCGGCAGCACCACGTACAGCAGGCGCAGCAGCGCACCGAAGGCGGCGACCTTGGTGGCGGCGGCCATGAAGCCGGTCACCGGGGTCGGGGCGCCCTGGTACACGTCGGGGGTCCACATGTGGAACGGCACCGCGCCGACCTTGAAGAGCAGGCCCGTCAGGATCAGGGCGCCGCCGATCAGCAGCAGCGCGTCGTTGCCCATGGTGTCCGCGAGCGCCGGGTCGATGGTGACGGCGGTGCCGTCGACGACGTCGGCGATCCCGGCGTACGTGACCGTGCCGGCGTAGCCGTACATCAGGGCGATGCCGAACAGCAGGAACGCCGAGGAGAAGGCGCCCAGCAGGAAGTACTTCACCGCGGCCTCCTGCGACATCAGCCGCTGGCGGCGGGCGACGGCGCAGAGCAGGTACAGCGGCAGGGAGAAGACCTCCAGCGCGACGAACAGGGTCAGCAGGTCGTTCGCCGAGGGGAAGACCAGCATGCCCGCGATGGCGAAGAGGGCCAGCGGGAACACCTCGGAGGTGGTGAACCCGGCCTTGACCGCGGCCTTCTCGCTCTCGCTGCCCGGGACGGACGCCGCCTGGGCGGCGAAGGAGTCCACCTTGTTGCCGTGGGCGCGGGGGTCGAGCCGCCGCTCGGCGAAGGTGAACACGGCCACGATCGAGGCGAGCAGGATCGTGCCCTGGAGGAACAGGGCGGGACCGTCCACCGCGATGGCGCCCATGGCCGCGATGTGGGCCTTGGTGGTCCCGTACCCGGCGGCGGCCAGACCGACCACGGCCGCGAAGGCAGAGGCCAGGGCGGCGACCGCGAGGAACACCTGGGTGTAGTGGCGGAACCTGCGCGGTACGAAGGCCTCCACCAGGACGCCGACGATCGCGGCGCCGACCACGATCAGGGTCGGCGAGAGCTGTGCGTACTCGATGTGCGGGGCCGGGATCCGCTCGACGGGGTCGGCGGCGAGCGCCGCCAGGGCCATTACGGGTGCGCTCACTTGGCCGCCTCCACCTCGGGCTGGGGGTCCTTCTCGTGCACGTCGGACATGGTGTGACGGACGGCCGGGTTCACGATCTCGGTGAGCGGCTTCGGGTAGACGCCCAGGAAGATCAGCAGGGCGATCAGCGGGGCCACGACGAGCAGTTCGCGCACGCGCAGGTCCGGCATGGACCGGACCTCCTCCTTGACCGGTCCGGTCATGGTCCGCTGGTAGAGGACCAGCGTGTAGAGCGCGGCCAGCACGATGCCGACCGTGGCGATCACACCGACCACGGGGTACCGGGCGAAGGTGCCGACCAGTACCAGGAACTCGCTGACGAACGGCGCGAGGCCGGGCAGCGAGAGGGTGGCCAGGCCGCCGATCAGGAAGGTGCCGGCGAGCACCGGCGCCACCTTCTGCACACCGCCGTAGTCGGCGATGAGGCGGGAGCCGCGGCGCGAGATCAGGAAGCCGGCCACCAGCATCAGCGCCGCCGTCGACAGGCCGTGGTTGACCATGTAGAGGGTGGCGCCGGACTGGCCCTGGGAGGTCATCGCGAAGATGCCCAGGATGATGAAGCCGAAGTGCGAGATCGACGCGTAGGCGACCAGCCGCTTGATGTCCCGCTGGCCCACCGCGAGCAGCGCGCCGTAGACGATGCTGATCAGGGCGAGCACCAGGATCACCGGGGTGGCCCACTTGCTGGCCTCGGGGAAGAGGCCGAGGCAGAAGCGGAGCATCGCGAAGGTGCCGACCTTGTCGACCACCGCGGTGATCAGCACGGCGACCGGGGCGGTGGCCTCGCCCATCGCGTTGGGCAGCCAGGTGTGCAGCGGCCACAGCGGGGCCTTCACCGCGAAGGCGAAGAAGAAGCCGAGGAACAGCAGCCGCTCGGTGTTGGTCGCCATGTCGATCTTGCCCGCGGCGCGCAGGTCGGCGATCTCCGTGAGGGAGAAGGTGCCGGTGACCACGTACAGGCCGATCACCGCGGCCAGCATGATCAGGCCGCCGACCAGGTTGTAGAGCAGGAACTTGACCGCCGCGTACGAGCGCTGGGCGGCCGCGTTCTCGTCGGTACCGCTGTGGGCCCGGTCCCCGAAGCCGCCGATGAGGAAGTACATCGGGATCAGCATGGCTTCGAAGAAGATGTAGAAGAGGAAGACGTCGGTGGCCTCGAAGGAGATGATCACCATCGCCTCGACCATGAGGATCAGGGCGAAGAAGCCCTGGGTCGGCCGCCACCGGCTCGACGTGGTCTCCAGGGGGTCGGCGTCGTGCCAGCCGGCCGCGATCACGAACGGGACCAGCAGCGCGGTGAGTGCGATCAGCGCCACCCCGATGCCGTCGACGCCCAGTTGGTAGCTCACCCCGAAGTCCGGGATCCACTCGTGGGACTCCGTGAGCTGGTAGCGCGCGCCGCCCGGCTCGAAGCGGACCGCGACCAGCGCGGCCAGGACGAGCGTCGCCAGCGAGAAGAGCAGCGCGAGCCACTTGGCGGCGGTCCTGCGGGCGGCCGGTACGGCCGCCGTGAGGATCGCGCCGGCCGCGGGGAGCGCGGCCGTCGCCGTCAGAAGCGGGAAACTCATTTCACACCGCCCTCATCAGCAGGGTCGCGGCGATGAGTACCGCCGTCCCCCCGAACATCGAGACCGCGTAGGAGCGGGCGTAGCCGTTCTGGAGCCTGCGCAGCCGGCCCGAGAGACCGCCGACCGAGGCGGCCGTACCGTTGACGACCCCGTCGACCAGGCTGTGGTCGACGTACACCAGCGAGCGGGTGAGGTGCTCGCCGCCGCGGACCAGGACCACGTGGTTGAAGTCGTCCTGGAAGAGGTCGCGGCGGGCGGCGCGGGTCAGCAGCGAGCCGCGCGGGGCGGTCACCGGGACGGGCTTGCGGCCGTACATGGCCCAGGCGATCGCCACGCCGACGACGAGCATCGCCGTCGCGGCCAGGCTCACCGTCAGGGCGCTGACCGGCGGGTGTCCGTGCTCGTGCCCGGTGACGGGCTCCAGCCAGTTCACGAACCGGTCGCCGACCGCGAAGAAGGCGCCGGCGAAGACCGACCCGAAGGCCAGCACGATCATCGGGAGCGTCATGGACCTGGGCGACTCGTGCGGGTGGGGCAGCTCGCCGGCGTGGTGCTCGGCGGCCGGCTCCGCGCTCGGCACGGCGTCCGCGTCGGGCGCCGGCTGCCAGCGCTTCTCGCCGAAGAAGGTCAGCAGCATCACGCGGGTCATGTAGAACGCGGTGATTCCGGCGCCCAGCAGGGCGACCCCGCCGAGGATCCAGCCCTCGGTGCCGCCCTTGGCGAAGGCGGCCTCGATGATCCCGTCCTTGGAGAAGAAGCCGGACAGGCCGGGGAAGCCGATGATCGCGAGGTAGCCGAGGCCGAAGGTGACGAAGGTGACCGGCATGTACTTCCGCAGGGCGCCGTACTTGCGCATGTCGACCTCGTCGTTCATCCCGTGCATCACGGAACCGGCGCCGAGGAAGAGACCGGCCTTGAAGAAGCCGTGCGTCACCAGGTGCATGATCGCGAAGGCGTAGCCGACGGGACCCAGGCCCGCGGCCAGCACCATGTAGCCGATCTGCGACATGGTCGAGCCGGCCAGGGCCTTCTTGATGTCGTCCTTCGCGCAACCGACGACCGCACCGAAGAGCAGCGTGACCGCGCCGACCACGGCGGTGACCAGCTGCGCGTCGGGCGCGCCGTTGAAGATCGCGCCCGAGCGGACGATGAGGTAGACGCCCGCGGTCACCATGGTCGCGGCGTGGATGAGGGCGGAGACCGGGGTCGGGCCCTCCATCGCGTCGCCGAGCCAGGACTGCAGCGGGACCTGGGCGGACTTGCCGCAGGCCGCCAGCAGCAGCATCAGGCCGATGGCCGTCAGCGTGCCCTCGCTCGTCTCGCCCACCGAGCCGAGCACCGGCTTGAAGGCGAAGGTGCCGAAGGTGGTGAACATGACCATGATGGCGATGGACAGGCCCATGTCGCCGACCCGGTTGACCAGGAAGGCCTTCTTGGCGGCGGTCGCCGCGCTGGGCTTGTGCTGCCAGAAGCCGATGAGCAGGTACGAGGCGAGGCCGACGCCCTCCCACCCGACGTACAGCAGCAGGTAGTTGTCGGCGAGCACCAGCAGGAGCATCGCCGCCAGGAAGAGGTTGAGGTAGCCGAAGAAGCGGCGGCGGCGCTCGTCGTGCTCCATGTAGCCGATGGAGTAGACGTGGATGAGCGTGCCGACCCCGCTGATCAGCAGGACGAAGGTCATCGACAGCTGGTCGAGCTGGAAGGCGACGTCCGCCTGGAAGCCCTCGACGGGGATCCAGCGGTACAGGAACTGGGTCAGGGTGCGGTCGTCCGCCTCCCGGCCCAGCATGTCCGCGAACAGCACCGCGCCGACGACGAAGGACACGCCCGCCAGCAGGGTGCCCAGCCAGTGGCCGGTCCGGTCGAGGCGCCGGCCGCCGCAGAGCAGCACCGCCGCTCCGAGCAGGGGCGCCGCGACGAGCAGCGCAATCAGGTTCTCCACAGCGACCCCTTACAGCTTCATCAGGCTGGCGTCGTCGACCGAGGCCGAGTGGCGGGTACGGAAGAGCGACACGATGATCGCCAGGCCGACCACGACCTCCGCGGCGGCGACGACCATCGTGAAGAACGCGATGATCTGGCCGTCGAGGTTGCCGTGCATCCGCGAGAAGGCGACGAACGCGAGGTTGCAGGCGTTGAGCATCAGCTCCACGCACATGAACAGCACGATCGCGTTCCGCCGGATCAGCACCCCGGCCGCGCCGATGGTGAAGAGCAGGGCGGCGAGGTAGAGGTAGTTGACGGGGTTCACTTGGACGCCTCCTCACGGCCCGACCGGGGGCCGGGCGCGATGCCGGACTCCCGGCCCAGCCGGTCGGCCGACCGCTGCTCCAGCGCCTTCAGGTCCTCCAGGGCCTCCGTGGAGACGTCCCGGATCTGGCCGCGGGCGCGCAGGGTCTGGCTGACGGTCAGTTCGGACGGGGTGCCGTCCGGCAGCAGACCGGCGATGTCCACCGCGTTGTGCCGGGCGTACACGCCGGGCGCCGGCAGCGGCGGGACCTGCGTGCCCTCGCGTACGCGGCGCTCGGCCAGCTCGCGCTGGGTGGCGGCCCGCTCGGTGCGCTCCCGGTGGGTGAGGACCATCGCGCCGACGGCCGCCGTGATCAGCAGCGCGCCGGTGATCTCGAAGGCGAAGACGTACTTGGTGAAGATCAGCTCCGCGAGGGCCTCCACGTGCCCGCCGGAGTTGACCCGGCCGAGACCGTTGAAGGACTTCAGCGAGGCGTTCCCGATGCCCGCGATCAGCAGGATGCCGAAGCCGAGCCCGCAGGCGGCGGCGAGCCAGCGCTGCCCCTTGAGCGTCTCCTTCAGCGAGTCCGCCGCCGTGACGCCGACGAGCATGACCACGAAGAGGAAGAGCATCATGATCGCGCCGGTGTAGACGATGACCTGCACGACGCCCAGGAAGTACGCGCCGTTGGCCAGGTAGAACACCGCCAGGATGATCATCGTCCCGGCCAGCGACAGCGCGCTGTGCACGGCCTTCTTCATCAGTACGGTGGCCAGCGCACCGATCACCGCGACGGTGCCCAGCACCCAGAACTGCACGGCCTCGCCGGTCGACGTCAGCGACTCGGCGGCCATCGTGAGCCCGGCGGCGGCGGTGGCGCTCATCGGCCGACCACCTTCTCCGAGGCGGGCTCCGAGGGCCCGAAGTCGGAGGCGGCCTCCTGCGGGCCCTCCCCCTTCGACACGGCCGGCTGGCGCTCCGTACCCGGAGCCGCGCCCGTGACCAGACCGCGGTAGTAGTCCTGCTCGTCCGTGCCCGGGTACATCGCGTGCGGGGCCTCGACCATGTTCTCGGTCAGCCCGGCGAGCAGCTGCTCCTTGGTGTAGATGAGCGACTCGCGGCTCGCGTCGGCCAGTTCGAACTCGTTCGTCATGGTCAGCGCCCGGGTGGGGCACGCCTCGACGCACAGCCCGCACAGGATGCAGCGGGCGTAGTTGATCTGGTAGACGCGGCCGTACCGCTCACCCGGGGAGTAGCGCTCCTCCTCCGTGTTGTCCGCGCCCTCCACGTAGATCGCGTCGGCGGGACAGGCCCAGGCGCACAGCTCGCACCCGATGCACTTCTCCAGACCGTCCGGGTGGCGGTTGAGCTGGTGCCGCCCGTGGAAGCGCGGAGCGGTGGTCTTCTGCTGCTCCGGGTACTGCTCGGTGAGCCGCTTCTTGAACATGGCCTTGAAGGTCACGCCGAAGCCGGCCACCGGGTTCTGCCACTTCTCCTCGGATTCAGGCATTCTCAGCACCCTCCTCTCGGTCACTGTCGGAGTTGGATCCGCCGCTGACGATCAGCTCGCGCTCGTGCCGGGGGCGGCGGCGCGGTACCGGCGGAAGCGTCTGCCCCGGCTTGGGCGGTACGGGGAACCCGCCCGCCATCGCGTCGAAGGGCTCCTCCGCCGCGGCCTTCCCGGCCGCGGCGGCACCGGACTTCGCCTTGCGGTCGCGGAAGAGGTCGGCGACGAAGGACAGCAGGAGGATCGCCACCACCCCGCTGCCGACGTACAGCACGATGTCGCCGAAGTCGTAGTTCTCGTTGCGCAGCGCCCGCACGCTGGCGACCAGCATCAGCCAGACCACCGAGACCGGGATCAGCACCTTCCAGCCGAGCTTCATCAGCTGGTCGTAGCGGACGCGGGGCAGCGTGCCGCGGAGCCAGATGAAGAAGAACAGCAGCAGCTGGACCTTGATCACGAACCAGAGCAGCGGCCACCAGCCGTGGTTGGCGCCCTCCCAGAAGGAGCTGATCGGGTAAGGGGCCCGCCAGCCGCCCAGGAACAGGGTGACCGACACCGCCGAGACGGTGACCATGTTGACGTACTCGGCCAGCATGAACAGGGCGAACTTGATCGAGCTGTACTCGGTGTTGAAGCCGCCGACCAGGTCGCCCTCGGACTCCGGCATGTCGAAGGGGGCGCGGTTCGTCTCGCCGACCATCGTGACGACGTAGATGATGAAGGACACCGGCAGCAGCACGATGTACCAGCGGTCCGCCTGCGCCTCGACGATCGCCGAGGTCGACATCGACCCCGAGTACAGGAAGACCGAGGCGAAGGCCGCGCCCATCGCGATCTCGTACGAGATCATCTGCGCGCACGAGCGGAGACCGCCCAGCAGCGGGTACGTCGACCCGGAGGACCAGCCGGCCAGCACGATGCCGTAGATGCCGACCGAGGCCACCGCGAGGACGTACAGCATCGCGATCGGCAGGTCGGTCAGCTGCATCGTGGTGCGCTGGCCGAAGATGGAGACCTCGTTGCCGGCCGGGCCGAAGGGGATCACCGCGATGGCCATGAAGGCCGGGATCGCCGCGATGATCGGGGCCAGGACGTAGACCACCTTGTCGGCCCGCTTGACGATGACGTCTTCCTTCAGCATCAGCTTGACGCCGTCGGCGAGCGACTGGAGCAGGCCCCAGGGGCCGTGCCGGTTGGGGCCGATGCGCAGCTGCATCCAGGCGACGACCTTGCGCTCCCACACGATGGAGAAGAGCACGGTCACCATCAGGAAGGCGAAGCAGAACACCGCCTTGAGGGCGACCAGCCACCAGGGGTCGGTGCCGAAGAGGGAGAGGTCCTCGGCCGCGAGGACGTGCGGCTGCGCCGCGAACTGGGCGAGGTGTGTCACGCTCGCACCTCCCGTGCGGGGGCCGGGACCGTGCCCGGCCGGAGGACGTGGTTACGGGACTCCCGGGGCCACCGGCCCCGGGCTCCGAGGGGGACGGCGGAGAACGTGCCGGCCGACGGGGCGGAGGTGCTGCGGGCCCTTGCGGGCGACGGAGCGGAAGCGTTCACGCTCGGACCTCCGGCGTCGTGTCGCTGACCTCGGCCGCCGGAAGCGACGGGCCGATGCGGACCAGGTCGCCCGGCGCGGCACCGGCGTCCGAGAGGACTCCGCGGCCGGCCGAGTTCAGCGGGAGCCAGACCACGCGGTCCGGCATCTCGGTGACCAGCAGGGGCAGTTCGACGGTCCCGGCCGGGCCGGTGACGGACAGCAGGTCGCCGTCCTTCACACCGGTCTCGGCCGCCGTGGCCGCCGAGAGGCGGGCGTTCGCCGCGTGCCGGGTGCCGGCCAGCGCCTCGTCGCCCTCCTGGAGCCGGCCGAGGTCGAGCAGCAGCCGGTGGCCCGCCAGGACCGCCTCGCCGGCTGCCGGACGCGGCAGCGGCCTGGGGTCCGTGGACTGCTCGGCCGCCCGCTCGCCGGACCAGGTGCCGAGCCGGCTCAGCTCCCGGCGGGCCGCGGTCACGTCGGCCAGCCCGAGCCCGTACCCGGCCTCGTCGGCCAGCATGTGCAGCACCCGGGCGTCGCCCGGAGCCAGCCGGCGGGTCATCTGGTCCGGCTTCAGCGCGGCCTCGAACGGCCGCAGCCTGCCCTCCCAGTTGAGGAAGGCGCCCGCCTTCTCGGCCACCGCGGCCACCGGGAAGACCACGTCGGCCCGCTCGGTCACCTCGCTCGGCCGCAGCTCCAGCGAGACCACGAACGCCTCGGCCAGCGCCTCCCGGGCCCGCGCCGGGTCCGGCAGGTCCGCCACCTCGACGCCCGCGACCAGCAGCGCGCCCAGCTCACCGGTGGCGGCCGCCTCCAGGATCTGGCCGGTGTCCCGGCCGTACCGGTGCGGCAGCTCCTCCAGACCCCAGACCGCCGCGACCTCGTCGCGCGCCCGCGGGTCGGTCGCGGGCCGCGCGCCCGGCAGCAGCGACGGCAGGGCGCCGGCCTCGACCGCGCCCCGCTCGCCGGCCCGGCGCGGGATCCACACCAGCTCGGCACCGGTCGCGGCGGCCGCCCGTACCGCGGCGGTCAGCCCGCCGGGCACGGCCGCGAGCCGCTCGCCGACCACGATCACCGAGCCCGCCGCGCGCAGCGCCTCGGCCGCCGCGCCGCCGTCCTCCTCCAGGCCGGTACGGGAGGCCAGCGCGGCCAGCCACTCCGGCTCGGTGCCCGGCGCGGCCGGCAGCAGCGTGCCGCCCGCCTTGGCCAGGCCGCGGGTCGCGAACGGCGCCAGCGCGAAGGTCCGCTGCTTGCGCTTGCGCCAGGCCTTGCGCAGCCGCAGGAAGACTCCCGGCGCCTCCTCCTCGGACTCGATGCCCACCAGCAGCACCGCCGGTGCCTGCTCCAGCGCGGTGTACGTGACCCCCGTGCCGGACAGGTCCCGGCCGCGGCCCGCGACGGTGGCGGCCAGGAAGTCCGCCTCCTCCGCCGAGTGCACGCGCGCCCGGAAGTCGATGTCGTTGGTGTCGAGCACGACCCGCGCGAACTTGGCGTACGCGTAGGAGTCCTCGACCGTCAGCCGCCCGCCGGTCAGCACACCGGCCCGGCCCCGCGCGGCCGCCAGCCCGCGCGCCGCGGCCTCCAGCGCCTCGGGCCAGCTCGCCTCGCGCAGCACGCCCGCGTCGTCGCGCACCAGGGGCGTGGTCAGCCGGTCCGGACGCTGCGCGTACCGGAAGCCGAACCGCCCCTTGTCGCACACCCACTCCTCGTTGACCTCCGGGTCCTCGGCGGCCAGCCGGCGCAGGACCTTGCCGCGCCGGTGGTCGGTGCGGGTGGCGCAGCCGCCGGCGCAGTGCTCGCAGACGCTCGGCGAGGAGACCAGGTCGAAGGGGCGGGAGCGGAACCGGTACGCGGCCGAGGTCAGCGCGCCCACCGGGCAGATCTGGATGGTGTTGCCGGAGAAGTACGACTCGAACGGGTCGCCCTCGCCCGTGCCGACCTGCTGGAGCGCACCGCGCTCGACCAGCTCGATCATCGGGTCGCCGGCCACCTGGTTCGAGAACCGGGTGCACCGCGCGCACAGCACGCACCGCTCGCGGTCGAGCAGCACCTGCGTGGAGATCGGCACCGGCTTCTCGTAGGTCCGCTTCCGGCCCTCGAAGCGCGACTCGGCGTTGCCGTGGGACATCGCCTGGTTCTGCAGGGGGCACTCGCCGCCCTTGTCGCAGACCGGGCAGTCCAGCGGGTGGTTGATCAGCAGCAGCTCCATCACGCCGCGCTGCGCCTTGTCGGCCACGGGCGAGGTGAGCTGGGTCTTCACGACCATGCCGTCGGTGCAGGTGATGGTGCAGGAGGCCATGGGCTTGCGCTGGCCCTCCACCTCCACGATGCACTGGCGGCAGGCGCCGGCCGGGTCGAGCAGCGGGTGGTCGCAGAACCGCGGGATCTCGACGCCGATCTGCTCGGCGGCGCGGATCACGAGGGTGCCCTTGGGGACCGACAGCCGGACGCCGTCGATGGTCAGCGACACCAGGTCCTCGGGGGGCACCGCCGGTCCGCCGCCGGCCGGGGCGTTGCTGGTCACGGTCATGCGGTCACCTCCGTGTCGGCCCAGAGGGTCGACTTCGCCGGGTCGAAGGGGCAGCCCTTGCCCGTGATGTGCTGCTCGTACTCCGCGCGGAAGTACTTGAGCGAGGAGAAGATGGGGCTGGCGGCGCCATCGCCCAGCGCGCAGAAGGACTTGCCGTTGATGTTGTCGGCGATGTCGTTCAGCTTGTCGAGGTCGGACATCACGCCCTTGCCGGCCTCGATGTCGCGGAGCAGCTGCACCAGCCAGTACGTGCCTTCGCGGCAGGGCGTGCACTTGCCGCAGGACTCGTGGGCGTAGAACTCGGTCCACCGGGTGACGGCCCGCACCACGCAGGTGGTCTCGTCGAAGCACTGGAGGGCCTTGGTGCCGAGCATCGAGCCGGCGGCGCCCACGCCCTCGTAGTCGAGCGGGACGTCGAGGTGCTCGTCCGTGAACATCGGGGTGGAGGAGCCGCCCGGCGTCCAGAACTTCAGCCGGTGGCCGGGCCGCATGCCGCCGCTCATGTCGAGCAGCTGGCGCAGGGTGATGCCGAGGGGCGCCTCGAACTGGCCCGGGTTGGCCACGTGCCCGCTGAGCGAGTACAGCGTGAAGCCGGGGGACTTCTCGGTGCCCATCGACTTGAACCAGTCCTTGCCGCGGTTCAGGATCGCGGGAACCGAGGCGATGGACTCGACGTTGTTCACCACGGTGGGGCAGGCGTAGAGGCCCTCGACCGCGGGGAAGGGAGGACGCAGCCTGGGCTGGCCGCGACGCCCTTCGAGCGAGTCGAGCAGCGCGGTCTCCTCGCCGCAGATGTACGCGCCGGCGCCCGCGTGCACCGTGAGTTCGAGGTTCAGGCCGCTGCCGAGGACGTTCTCGCCCAGGTAGCCGGCCTCGTAGGCCTCGCGGACCGCCTCGTGCAGCCGGCGCAGGACGGGGACGACCTCGCCGCGCAGGTAGATGAAGGCGTGCTCGGAGCGGATCGCGTAGCAGGCGATCACGATGCCCTCGATGAGCGAGTGCGGGTTGGCGAAGAGCAGCGGGATGTCCTTGCAGGTGCCCGGCTCGGACTCGTCCGCGTTCACCACCAGGTAGTGCGGCTTGCCGTCGCCCTGCGGGATGAACTGCCACTTCATGCCGGTGGGGAAGCCGGCGCCGCCGCGGCCGCGCAGACCGGAGTCCTTGACGTACGCGATGAGGTCGTCGGGCGACATCGCGAGGGCCTTGCGCAGCCCCTCGTACCCGTCGTGCCGCCGGTAGGTCTCCAGCGTCCAGGAGCGGGGGTCGTCCCAGAAGGCGGAGAGCACCGGGGCGAGCAGCTTGTCCGGGCTGGTCCCGCCCCCGGCCTCCGGCTGGGAGGTGTCGCCCTGGCTTCCCTGGGTGGACACGGTCATCACTCCCCTCCCTCGGTCGTGGTCTCGCCGCGCGGGTGGACGATCGGCGTGTGCGGGGTCTCGCCGCGGGCGATCCGCAGGCCGACCAGGGAGGCGGGGCCGGCGCCGCCGCTCGCCTCGACCGCGCCCTCGCGCTCGTCGGGGAACCCGGCCAGGATCCGGGCGGTCTCCTTGTACGTGCAGAGCGGCGCGCCCCGGGTCGGCTCGACGGGGCGCCCGGCGCGCAGGTCGTCGACCAGGGCCTTGGCGGACTCGGGGGTCTGGTTGTCGAAGAACTCCCAGTTGACCATCACGACGGGCGCGAAGTCGCAGGCCGCGTTGCACTCGATGTGCTCCAGCGTGACCTTGCCGTCCTCGGTGGTCTCGTTGTTGCCGACGCCGAGGTGGCTCTTGAGCTCGTCGAAGATCGCGTCGCCGCCCATGACCGCGCACAGGGTGTTGGTGCAGACGCCGACCTGGTACTCGCCCGAGGGCTTGCGCCGGTACATCGTGTAGAAGGTGGCGACCGCGGTGACCTCGGCGGTGGTCAGGCCCAGCACCTCGGCGCAGAACCGGATGCCGGTGCGCGTGACGTGGCCCTCCTCCGACTGCACCAGGTGCAGCAGCGGCAGCAGCGCGGAGCGGCTGCCGGGGTAGCGGGCGATGACCTCCCGGGCGTCCGCCTCCAGCCGGGCGCGCACCTCGGCGGGGTAGTCGGGTGCCGGGAGCTGCGGCATGCCGAGCGAAACGTCTGTCATCGGTCGACGCCTCCCATCACGGGGTCGATGGAGGCGACGGCGACGATGACGTCGGCGACCTGGCCGCCCTCGCACATCGCTGCCATGGCCTGCAGGTTGGTGAAGGACGGGTCGCGGAAGTGGACCCGGTAGGGGCGGGTGCCGCCGTCGGAGACCACGTGTACGCCGAGCTCGCCCTTGGGGGACTCGACGGCGGCGTAGGCCTGGCCGGGCGGGACCCGGAAGCCCTCGGTCACCAGCTTGAAGTGGTGGATGAGGGCCTCCATGGAGGTGCCCATGATGTTCTTGATGTGGTCGAGCGAGTTGCCGAGGCCGTCGGGGCCCATGGCGAGCTGCGCCGGCCAGGCGATCTTCTTGTCGGCGACCATGACCGGGCCGGGCTCCAGGCGGTCGAGGCACTGCTCGACGATGCGCAGGGACTGGCGCATCTCCTCCAGCCGGACCAGGAACCGCCCGTAGGAGTCGCAGGTCTCGGTGGTCGGCACGTCGAACTCGTAGTTCTCGTAGCCGCAGTAGGGGTCGGTCTTGCGCAGGTCGTGCGGCAGGCCGGCGGAGCGCAGGATCGGGCCGGTGGCGCCGAGCGCCATGCAGCCGGCCAGGTCGAGGTAGCCGACGTCCTGCATGCGGGCCTTGAAGATCGGGTTGCCGGTGGCGAGCTTGTCGTACTCCGGCAGGTTCTTCTTGAAGGTCTTCACGAAGTCGCGGAGCTGGTCGACGGCGCCCGGGGGCAGGTCCTGGGCGAGGCCGCCGGGGCGGACGAACGCGTGGTTCATGCGCAGGCCGGTGATCAGCTCGAAGATGTCGAGGATCAGCTCGCGGTCCCGGAAGCCGTAGATCATGATCGTCGTGGCGCCGAGCTCCATGCCGCCGGTGGCGATGCACACCAGGTGGGAGGAGATCCGGTTGAGCTCCATCAGCAGGACGCGGATGACGGAGGCGCGGTCCGGGACCTGCTCGGTGATGCCGAGGAGCTTTTCGACACCGAGGCAGTACGCCGTCTCGTTGAAGAACGGCGTCAGGTAGTCCATGCGCGTCACGAACGTGGTGCCCTGCGTCCAGTTCCGGAATTCGAGGTTCTTCTCGATGCCGGTGTGCAGGTAACCGATTCCGCAGCGGGCCTCGGTGACGGTCTCGCCCTCGATCTCCAGGATCAGGCGGAGCACGCCGTGAGTGGAGGGGTGCTGCGGTCCCATGTTGACGACGATGCGCTCGTCGTCGGCCCTGGCCGCGGACTGGACGATCTCGTCCCAGTCCCCGCCGGTGACCGTGTAGACGGTGCCCTCGGTGGTCTCGCGGGACGCGGAGTGGTTGGCGGTAGACATCAGCTGTACGACCTCCGCTGGTCCGGAGCCGGGATCTGGGCGCCCTTGTACTCGACGGCGATGCCGCCGAGGGGGTAGTCCTTGCGCTGCGGGAAGCCCTGCCAGTCGTCCGGCATCATGATCCGGGTGAGGGCCGGGTGGCCGTCGAAGACGAGCCCGAAGAAGTCGTAGGCCTCGCGCTCGTGCCAGTCGTTGGTCGGGTAGACCGCGACGAGCGAGGGGACGTGCGGGTCGGCGTCGGGGGCCGAGACCTCCAGCCGGAGCAGCCGGCCGTGGGTGAGCGAGCGCAGGTGGTAGACGGCGTGCAGCTCGCGTCCCTTGTCGTGCGGGTAGTGGACGCCGGAGACGCCCGTACACAGCTCGAAGCGCAGGGCGGGGTCGTCGCGCAGGGTGCGGGCCACCTGGACGAGGTGCTCGCGCGCGATGTGGAAGGTCAGCTCGCCGCGGTCCACGACGGTCTTCTCGATGGCGTTGTCCGGGAGCAGGTCCTGCTCCTCCAGGGCGCCCTCCAGTTCGTCGGCGACCTCGTCGAACCAGCCGCCGTACGGGCGGGTGGCCGGGCCGGGCAGCCGTACGGAGCGCACGAGCCCGCCGTAGCCGGTGGTGTCGCCGCCGTTGCGGGCGCCGAACATCCCGTGCTGGACGCGGATCTCCTCGCCGTGGTCGCCGCGCTGGCCGGGCAGGTTCTGCGCGGAGATGTCCTTGTCGGGATTGGGTTCGCGGGTCTCGCTCACCGGAGCAGCCCCTTCATCTCGATGGTGGGGAGCGCCTTGAGGGCCGCCTCCTCCGCCTCGCGGGCCGCTTCCTCTCGGTTCACACCGAGCTTGGAAGTCTGGATCTTCTGGTGGAGCTTGAGGATGGCGTCCATCAGCATCTCGGGCCGGGGCGGGCAGCCGGGCAGGTAGATGTCGACCGGGACGATGTGGTCGACGCCCTGGACGATCGCGTAGTTGTTGAACATGCCGCCGGACGAGGCGCAGACGCCCATGGAGATGACCCACTTCGGGGCCGGCATCTGGTCGTAGACCTGGCGCAGCACCGGCGCCATCTTCTGGCTCACCCGGCCGGCCACGATCATCAGGTCGGCCTGGCGCGGGGAGCCGCGGAAGACCTCCATGCCGAAGCGGGCGAGGTCGTAGCGGCCCGCGCCCGTGGTCATCATCTCGATGGCGCAGCAGGCCAGGCCGAAGGTCGCCGGGAAGACGGAGGCCTTGCGCACCCAGCCGGCGGCCTGCTCGACGGTGGTCAGCAGGAAGCCGCTCGGCAGCTTCTCTTCGAGTCCCATGTGTGTGCCCCTCAGTCCCATTCCAGGCCGCCGCGCCGCCACACGTAGGCGTAGGCGACGAAGACGGTGAGCACGAAGAGCAGCATCTCCACGAGCCCGAAGATCCCCAGGGCGTCGAAGGTGACCGCCCAGGGGTAGAGGAAGACGATCTCGATGTCGAAGACGATGAAGAGCATCGCCGTCAGGTAGTACTTGATGGGGAAGCGGCCGCCGCCCGCCGGCGTGGGGGTGGGCTCGATGCCGCACTCGTACGCTTCCAGCTTCGCCCGGTTGTACCGCTTGGGGCCGATTAGCGTGGCCATGACCACGGAGAAGATCGCAAACCCTGCCCCGAGGGCGCCGAGCACGAGGATGGGCGCGTAGGCATTCACGCTCCTCGCTCCTTCCAGTCGTCCTTGACCGTTGGACCGCACGCCGGCCGGAGAGCCCTCCCAGCGGTGCTGGGCGAGTCCCGCCTCGCGAAGATCGCGTACATGTGAGGCAGTTCACAAGCCGGACTGCCCCGCATCCTATGCCTGCTCCTCTGTGATCTGCGACACGGGGTACGAGACCGAGTTTGTGATCTCCACCACCTGACGAACGATCATGAAGTCGGATGAGCGGTGATCTTCATACGTGAAGCACCGAAGTGATCACCAAAGGTGACATCCGAGGTCGTTACCGCAGGTAGGAGCCTGGTCGCACTATCAAATGGTGGCCACTGCAAGCAAATTGGCGGCCCCGGGGCTCGGGTGATATAGGAATCCGCTTCCCTCGGTCGGGGGAAGGGTCGCGTACGCGAGTGGACACGTGCATCCGTTCACGAGCCCCGGGCGTGATGTTCCTGTGACCTGCGCCACGCCCGATTCGCGCCAGCGAAAGGGGGCTTGGCCATCCGTCCGGGGTGATGGTAGGCGTCGGGGCAATTGGGGCGTATTGCTGAAAACCCTTGATCACAGGCTTGTGAGGGGGCGTCCGATTCGTCCGTTACGGCGTCAATAAGCCGCGCGGCGCGCCCGATTCGCACGTTTCGCTCTCAACTGTGGCGGAGACCACGTTTCTTGAAGGGAACCGCGAACGGCTGATAGCGGTTGTCTTCATGTCCATCACCGCTCACATACCCAGCCACCGGAAGCCCCGCCGCAGCGCCTCGAAGCTCGCGGTCCGCGCCGGAGTTGCCGGTGGCGTCCTCAGCACCCTGGCGATGGCCGGATCCGCGAGCGCGGCGTCCCAGGCCGAGCCCGTGACCGAGACCCTGGAAATGCCGGTCCTCAACCTGGACCTGGCCGCCGACGTCTCCTCCGCGGTCACCAAGTCCGCCGACGCCACCCGCGCGGCCGCCCTCGACAGCGAGCTGAACGCCCAGGAGCTCGCCGCCGAGAAGAGCGCCGCCGCCACCGCCAAGAAGGCCAAGGCCGAGGCGCGCGCGGAGGCCGAGGCAGAGAAGAAGGCCGAGCAGGAGGCCGAGCGCCGCGCCGCCGCCGAGCGCGCCTCCCGCACCGCCACGCGCACCACCCTGTCGGGCTCCTCGGACGAGGGCGGCGCGGCGAAGGCCTCCGGCACCGCCAAGCGCTCCACCGCGACCGGTTCGGCCGCCGCGATCGTGAACTTCGCCCTGGCCCAGGTCGGCAAGGCCTACGTCATGGGCGCCACCGGCTCCTCCGCGTACGACTGCTCCGGCCTGGTCCAGGCCGCGTACCGGCAGGCCGGCATCACCCTGCCGCGCACCTCGCAGTCGCAGTCCACGTACGGCACCCAGGTCTCGCTGAGCAACCTCCAGGCCGGCGACATCGTCTACTGGGGCGGCGCGGGCAGCGCGTACCACGTGGCCATCTACGTCGGCGGCGGCAAGTTCGTCGGCGCGCAGAACCCCAGCACGGGCGTCGTCGAGCGGTCGCTCGACTGGGACCGCCCGTCCGGCGCGGTGCGCGTCCTCTGACGCACGCGCCCACGGCACGGCGAAGGGCCGGTACTCCCCCGCTCGGGGGTGGAGTACCGGCCCTTCGTCCTGCCCCGGCGGCCGGGTGCGCGGCCGCCGGCTCGTGTCCTGCCTCGGCCCGTCAGGACAGCGTGGCCGCCAGCCTGAAGCGCTCCTCCCGCTGCCGCTTGTAGAGCGCGAGCGTCTCGGCGTGCTCCTCGACCAGCCGCCGCTGGTACGCCGCCTCGGCCGCGGCCCAGACGCCCACCAGGTTCACCTCGCGCTTGCAGGCCACGTCCGCCACCGCGGCGCGCACCGCCCGGGGACCGCCCCGGTCCGCGGCGAGCCCCAGCTCCTGCACGACCTCGTACGGGCTCCCGATGCCCGGATAACCCGCCCTGCCCATGCAGGCCGACCACTTCGCCAGTACCGCCCGCACCCGCGAGTCCTGCTGGGCGCGGGTGTGCGCCTCCGAGGTCAGCCCGAAGGCGTACAGCAGGTCGACGCTGTCCTTCGCGGGGGCGTAGAGCCTGCGGTAGCTCTCCCGCTGGCAGCCGCCCGGCGGCACGCGCTGCCCGCCGACCGCGAGGCCGCTGTCGGCCCGCTCGGCCTCCTCCTGGGTCCGCGGGTCCGGTCCCGCCTGCCCCCGCGCGCCCGGCCGTTCGCCGTACATCACCGTGTGGGCGCTGTCGCTGAGGCGGGGCGCGCGGGGCTTGGGCGGCTCGGGGCGGCCCGCGTCCTTGTCGTACCCGTGGGCGGCCGCGTACCGGGGGTCGGCCAGCCCGAAGAGGTACTGGTGCCGGTCCGCCGCTCCGCCCGCGGTGGGCGCGCGCGTGGCGACGGGCGGCTGGTACGTGAACCCGAACCGGGCCATGCAGCGCACGATGAGCCGGTCCTGGACCGCGTCCATCCGGCGGTTCTCCTCCGCGCTGTCCTGGTACGCGTCCAGGGGGAGGGCGATGGAGGCCGTGGCGGGGTTGACGGCCACGGTGCCGAGTTCCGGCTCCGGGACGGCCCTTTCCCCGCCGTCGCCGGAATGCGAGCAGCCGGTCAGTGCGACGGCCGCGAGGGCGGCGAGGGCGGCGGCGAAGAACCTCCTCACGAGAAGGAGTAGTTCGAGGAGCTGATCTTGTTCTTGAAAGTGAGGGACGCGTCGCCGCCGTATCCCTTCGGGATGTAGCCGAGGCTCCCGTCGTAGTACACGTCCGTCCACACCTGCCAGGTCACCACGTCGCGGTTCCGGTAGGACTCCGTATTGTCGTTGGCAGTCGTGCCGTATCCGTAGCAGCCGGAAGGTCCGCGGAATTTGTTGTCGGTGAAATTGTTGTCCGAGCCGGAGAGGTCGAATACACAGCCGGTGCCTCCCGTGCTGTAGTACAGGCCGAACTCCTCCACCTCCAGGTAGCCGTCCTTGGCGTAGGCCGACGCGGGCGCGGCGGTGGACAGCGCCGCGGCGCACAGGGCGGCGGCCGTGACGGAAGCGGAAGCGAGTCTGCGAAGTGTCCGGTTCATCGCGCATTCCTCACCGTTGGGGGTTTTTGGGGCGGCAGCAGAGCACTGCCGACCCGGGATTAAAAGGCGGTGGGACGGCGGCGCACAAGGACACCTTCCGGGTTGGCCGATAGTCATCTGTGTTGGCTCCGGGGCCGCTCATAGGGTGCACGTTCATGCGAAGCACCCCCATGCGGCTGCGGATTGTCGCCCCCTTTCTGCTTATGTCCCTTTCGCTCGCCGCGTGCACCGGCGAAAAGGAACCGGACGAGAGCGACAGCCCGCCGCCGTCGGCCGAAGAGATCGCATACCACGACTGTCTGAAAGAGCAGGGCGTGAAGATCTGGCACACGGATTACGGTGCTCCGCGCGTGGACAAAACCCAGCCGATGGAGAAGGTCCTCGCGGCCCAGGAGGCCTGCAAGGACAAACTCCCGCCCGATCCGAAGCCGTCGCCCGCCTCTCCCTCGCGGATGGCCGAGGCCCGTGGGGAGACCGCCTGCATGCGCCGCGAGGGCGTCACCTGGTACCCCGATCCCGACCCGGTCACCGGGGAGTTCGACGACCGGGGGCTCACCCGCGACCAGTTGCGCAGCCTGAAGACGGAGCACGCGGAGAAGATGCAGCTCTGCGTGAAGGGGCTCGGCCGGGGATGAGTGCGCTCGCACGGGGGCGGCGTGTGGTCTACGGGGTCGCCGCCGGGGCCGCCCTGATGACGGCCGGCGGGCTGCTGAGCACCGCCTTCGTGAAGTCCCCGGCCCAGCTCGCTGCGGAGACCGGGCCACCGGCCCAGGGGGTGCTGACCGCGGAGGTCGAACGCCGGGTGCTGGCCGAGACGGTGGTGATGCGCGGCACCGTGGTCGCCGGGCAGAGCGTGCCCGTCGCCCCCCAGGGTGAGGGGCGGCCGGTGGTGACCCGGCTGCCGTTCGCCGCCGGGGCGCCGGTGACCGCGGGGCGGGTGGTGGCCGAGGTCTCGGGGCGGCCGGTCGTCGCGCTGCGGGGAGCCCTGCCGGTGTACCGGGACCTGCGGCCCGGCGCCACGGGGGACGACGTGGCGCAGCTCCAGGACGCCCTGCGCGAGCTGGGTCACGCCACCGGGCGCGATCCGCGGGGCCACTTCGGCCCGGGCACGAAGACCGCCCTCGCCGCCCTGTACCGCGCCCTGGGCTACCCCCCGCTCCCGGCCGCCCCCGACGGGGCCGACCGCGTACGCACCGCCCGCACGGCCGTCCGCGAGGCGACCTGGGCCCTGGAGGACGCGGAGGCGGCGGCGGCCGCGGCGAAGCGGGGTGCCGCGGTACCGCCCGGCGGGACGGACGGGGTGCAGGCCCCGTCTCCCACCGCGGCCCGCCTCGGCGCGGTACGGCCCGGCCGGGGCGTGCCGGAGACCGGTGGCCGCGCCACCGGTGAGCCGTACCCGGGCAGGGCGCTCGCGGGCACGGCGCTGAGCCCCGCGGCCGCTGCGGCGGTCATCGGGGGCACGGAGGGCGCCGCGTGCCCCGGCGCCGGACGGCCGGACGGGCCCGGGCCCTCGGCTCCGGGGGCCCACCCTGCGCCCCATGGCGTGCCGGGGAGGGAAGAGGTGCCGGCCGCGGCGCCGGGCGAGCTCGCCGCCGCGCCCACACCGGGACCCAAGCCGGGGGCCGGCCCGCCCGTCAGCACCCTCCCCGGGAGGGAACTGGCGCGGGCGCGGGTGGCGCTGGCCGAGGCGCGCGCCGAACTCGCCGCCGCCGAGGCCGCCGACGGGCCGATGCTGCCGGCCGCCGAGGTGGTGTTCCTGCGGGCCTTCCCCGCCCGGGTCAGCGGCGTCGGCGCGACCGTCGGCTCCCCCGTCACCGGCACCCTGCTCACCCTCACCTCCGGCGAACTCCTCGTCGAGGCCTACCTCAGGGACGACAAGCACCGGCTCCTGCGCCCCGGCCTCCCCGTACGGGTCTCCTCCGAGCTGACCGGCGCCGAGGTGCCCGGCAAGGTCACGCTGGTCGCCGCCGAACGCTCCACCGGCACGCCCCCGGACGCCCAGGCCCCCGCCGGCGAGGGCCGGCTCCCGGCGCCCGCGGTCGACCTCGGGTACCGGATGCTGGTCCGCCCCGACCGCCCGCTGCCCGCAGCCCTCACGGGCCAGGACGTACGACTGACCGTCGAGGCGGCCACCACCGGCGGCCCGGCACTCGTCGTCCCCGTCACCGCCGTGTCCTCGGGCGCGGACGGCCTCACGTCGGTCACGACCGTCAACCGCGCCGGCACCCGGCACCGCATCGAGGTGCGCACGGGCACCACCGGCGACGGGTACGTGGAGATCGAGCCCGTCGCCCCGGCCACCCTTCAGCCCGGCGCCCGGGTCATCACCGGCACGGCCGCGCCGGGCACCGGCACGGGCACGGGCACCGGCACCAGCACCGGCACCGGCACGGACGCGGGAGCCCCGCCCTCGTGACCGCCGCCCCCGACCCCGCCCCGCCGCCCGTCATCGAGTTCCGCGGCGTCGCCCTGACCTACCCCGGGCCGCCGCCCGTGGAGGCGCTCAAGGAGTGCGACCTCACCGTGAACCGGGGCGAGTTCGTCGCCGTCGTCGGCCCCTCCGGCTCCGGGAAGTCCACGTTCCTCAACGTCGCCGGGCTGCTCGACACCCCCACCCGCGGCCGCTACCTCCTCGACGGCATCGACACCGCCGCCCTCCCCGACCGCTCCCGCACCGCCCTGCGCGGCCGCCGCATCGGCTTCGTCTTCCAGTCCTTCCACCTGCTCCCCCACCGCACCGCCCTGGAGAACACCGCCCTCGCCATGCTCTACACCTCCGTACCCCGCGCCGAGCGCCTGGCCCGCGCGGCGGAGGCCCTCTCGCGCGTCGGCCTCTCGCCCCGCGCCGACGCCACCCCCGGGCACCTCTCCGGCGGCGAGCGCCAGCGCGTCGCCATCGCCCGCGCCCTGGCGGGCCGCCCCTCCCTGCTGCTCTGCGACGAGCCCACCGGCAACCTGGACTCGGAGAACGCCGCCTCCGTCCTGGCCCTGCTGGACGAACTCCACGCGGCCGGACTCACCCTGCTGGTCATCACCCACGACCGGGAGGTGGCCGCCCGCGCCGGGCGCACCCTCACCATCCGCGACGGCCAGGTCCACGCGTGAGCCACGAACCCGGCCCCGTCCCCATCCCCGAAACCGGCCCCGAGCCCGGCCCCGCCCCCCGCACCCGCCTCTCCCCCCGCGACACCCTCTCCGAGGCGCTCGCCGGCATCCTGCGCCGCCCCGGCCGCGCCGCACTCACCGCGCTCGGCACCGTCCTCGGCGTCGGCAGCTTCGTCGCCGTGCTCGGCCTGACCGCCACCCTCTCGGCCCGCATCGACGGCCGCTTCAACTCCCTCACCGCCACCGAGGTGACCGTCGAGGACGTCGCCGCCCGCCAGGACGAGTTCGCCGGCCCGGGCTTCCCCGCCGACGCCGAGCGCCGCCTCGCACGGCTGGCCGGCATCCGCGACGCCGGCGTCTGGTGGCCCGTACGGCTGGACGCCTCCCCCGGCGGCGCAGCCGTACTGGCCGTGTCGCCCGGCGCGCTGCGGGCCACCGTCCCCCGGCTGCGCGAGGGCCGCCTGTACGACGAGTTCGCCGAGCGCACCCGGCAGCGCGTGGCCGTCATCGGCCCCGGCGTCGCGGACCGGCTCGGCATCGGCACCCTCTCGACGCGCCCCGCCATCCGGATCGACGGCGAGCCGTTCGTGGTGGCCGGCGTCCTGGCCGACGTACGGCGGCAGCCCGACACCCTGCTCGCGGTGCAGGTGCCCCGCTCGACCGCGGAGGAGCTGTGGGGGCCGCCCGCACCCGGCGCGGCCCGCATGCTGATCGCCACCGAACTCGGCGCGGCGCGGCAGGTCGCGCGGCTGGCCCCGACCGCGCTGCGTCCCGACCACCCCGAGCACCTCAGGGCCGTGCCGCCGCCGGACCCCCGGCTGCTGCGGTCGAGCGTGACCTCGGACCTCGGCTCGCTCTTCCTGCTGCTCGCCGGCGTCTGCCTGGTCATCGGCGCGGTCGGCATCGCCAACACCACGCTCGTCGCGGTCCTGGAGCGCACCCCGGAGATCGGGCTGCGGCGCGCGCTGGGCGCCCGGGGCCGGCACATCGCCGCCCAGTTCCTCACCGAGTCCGCCGCCCTCGGCGCGCTCGGGGGCCTGGTGGGCACGTCCCTGGGAGTCCTCACGGTGGTCGCCGTCGCCGTCGTACGCGAGTGGACCCCGGTCCTGCACCTCGGCACGGTGGCCGCCGCGCCCCTGGCCGGCCTGGCCACCGGCCTCCTGGCCGGCCTCTACCCCGCCGCCCGGGCCGCCCGCATCACCCCCGCGGAAGCACTCCGCCGCTGACCGCGCCCGAGAGCGGGGCGGTCAGCGGCGGAGACGCAAGGGGCTGGGCGGCGGTCAGGCCTTCGGGGCCACCTTGCTCAGGCCGTTGATGATGCGGTCCATCGCGTCGCCGCCCGTCGGGTCGGTCAGGTTGGCCAGCATCTTCAGCGTGAAGCGCATCAGCATCGGGTGGGTCAGACCGCGCTGGGCGGCGATCTTCATGACCTTCGGGTTGCCGATCAGCTTCACGAAGGCGCGGCCCAGCGTGTAGTAGCCGCCGTAGGTCTCCTTGAGCACCTTCGGGTAGTTGTGCAGCGCCAGCTCGCGCTGGGCCGGCGTGGCCCGGGCGTGCGCCTGCACGATCACGTCGGCCGCGATCTGGCCGGACTCCATGGCGTACGCGATGCCCTCGCCGTTGAACGGGTTGACCAGGCCGCCCGCGTCGCCCACCAGCAGCAGGCCCTTGGTGTAGTGCGGCTGCCGGTTGAAGGCCATCGGCAGCGCCGCGCCCCGGATCGGGTGCGTCATGTTCTCCGGCGTGTAGCCCCAGTCCTCCGGCATCGAGGCGCACCAGGCCTTGAGCACCTCGCGCCAGTCCAGCTCGCGGAAGGCGGAGGAGGAGTTGAGGATGCCGAGGCCGACGTTGGACGTGCCGTCGCCCATGCCGAAGATCCAGCCGTAGCCGGGCAGCAGCCGGTCCTGCGGGCCGCGCCGGTCCCACAGCTCCAGCCAGGACTCCAGGTAGTCGTCGTCGTGCCGGGGCGAGTTGAAGTACGTGCGCACGGCCACGCCCATCGGGCGGTCCTCGCGCCGGTGCAGGCCCATCGCCAGCGACAGACGGGAGGAGTTGCCGTCCGCGGCCACGACCAGCGGCGCGTGGAAGGTGACGGCCGTCTTCTCCTCGCCGAGCTTGGCGTGCACGCCCGTGATGTGCCCGGTCCGCGCGTCCCGGATCGGCTCGCCCACGTTGCAGCGCTCGTACAGCCGCGCGCCGGCCTTCTGCGCCTGCCGGGCCAGCTGCTCGTCGAAGTCGTCGCGCTTGCGGACGAGTCCGTAGTCGGGGAACGAGGCCAGCTCGGGCCAGTCCAGCTCCAGCCGCACCCCGCCGCCGATGATGCGCAGGCCCTTGTTGCGCAGCCAGCCGGCCTCTTCCGAGATGTCGATGCCCATGGCCACGAGCTGCTTGGTGGCGCGCGGGGTGAGCCCGTCGCCGCAGACCTTCTCGCGCGGGAAGGCGGTCTTCTCCAGCAGCAGGACGTCGAGTCCGGCCTTGGCCAGGTAGTAGGCGGTGGTCGAGCCGGCGGGTCCGGCTCCGACGACGATCACATCAGCGGTGTGCTCGGAGAGGGGCTCGGTCACTGCGTGATCTCCCGGAGGCTCGAAATTTCTGCGTGCCGAAGGCACGGGACATGGGCAGTCTATGCAGCGAACCGCGATCGACACCGAGAAGGGCCGACCATGACCAAGCTGCTCCCCGCCGTCCAGCTGCGCGTGCCGACCGAGGAGGACGCGTACGCCTGGCACCGCGTGTTCGCCGATCCGGAGGTCATGGAGTTCCAGGGCGGGGCCCCGGCCGAGTTGTCGGTGTACGAGGAGCTGACCGCGCGGCAGCGCATGCACGACGCCCAGCTGGGCTTCTGTTTCTGGACGATGCTCGACGCGGCGGGCGAGGTCATCGGCTTCACCGGTGCCCAGCCCTGGCCCCGGGACTGGGGCCCGGTGGGCCGCATAGAGATCGGCTGGCGGCTGGCCCGCCCGTACTGGGGCAAGGGGTACGTCACCGCGGCGGCGCTGGAGACCCTCGACCGGGTGCGCGCGGCGGGCGTACCCGAGGTGGTGGCGATGGTGGACGCGGCCAACACCCGGTCGATCGCGGTGGCGCGCAGACTCGGGATGGAGCTGGCGGAGACCTTCCCGCTGGGCACCCGGGGCCGCCAGGGCCACCGCTTCACGCTGGCGCTCTGAGGTCCCGGACCTCGGAGGCCTCGGAACTCAGAAGACGGAGAGTCCGGTCAGGGTCGTGAAGCGGTCGAGGGCGGCCACACCAGCGACGGAGTTGCCGCGCTCGTCCAGTCCCGGGCTCCACACGCACAGCGTGCACTGCCCGGGCACCACGGCGACGATCCCGCCGCCGACCCCGCTCTTGCCGGGCAGCCCGACCCGGTACGCGAACTCGCCCGCCGCGTCGTACGTGCCACAGGTCAGCATCACCGCGTTGACCTGCTTGGCCTCGCTGCGGGTCAGCAGGCGGGAGCCGTCGGCGAGCAGCCCGTGGCGGGCCAGGAACCGGGCGGCGAGGGCCAGGTCGGCGCAGCTGGTCTCGATCGAGCACTGCCAGAAGTAGTGGTCGAGCAGGGCCGGCACGGGGTTGGCGATGTTGCCGTAGCTGGCCATGAAGTGGGCCAGGGCCGCGTTGCGGTCGCCGTGCTCGGACTCCGACCCGGCGACCTCCGCGTTGAAGGCCAGCTCCGGGTTGCCGCTCTCGCGCCGCAGGAACTCCAGGAGTTCGCTGCTCGCGTCGCCGGTCCAGGTCTGCAGCCGGTCGGTGACGACGAGGGCGCCCGCGTTGATGAACGGGTTGCGCGGGATGCCGTTCTCGTACTCCAGCTGCACCAGGGAGTTGAAGGGGTTGCCGGACGGCTCCCGGCCGACGTGCTCCCACACGCTGTCGCCGCCGTGCGCGAGGACCAGGGCGAGGGTGAAGACCTTGGTGATGGACTGCGCGGAGAACGGCGTGCGCCAGTCCCCCACCCCGTACACGTTCCCGTCGAGGTCGGCCACGGCCATGCCGAAGCGCTTCGGGTCGACGTCGGCGAGCGCTGGGATGTACGCGGCGGGCTCGCCGCTGCCGATCAGCGGGGCGACGTCGCGGGCGATCTCCTCCAGCACGCCCTGGTAGTCCACGGCCACGTACCCGGAGCTACTCGGCGGGCTTGGTGCCGCGGTGCAGGGCCACGATGCCGCCGGTCAGGTTCCGCCAGGCCACGGAGGACCAGCCGGCCTTCTGGAGCAGCTGCGCCAGCGCGGGCTGGTCCGGCCACTCGCGGATGGACTCGGCGAGGTAGACGTACGCGTCGGGGTTGCTGGAGACGGCCCGGGCCACCGGGGGCAGGGCGCGCATCAGGTACTCGGTGTAGACGGTGCGGAAGGGAGCCCAGGTCGGCTGCGAGAACTCGCAGATGACGACCTTGCCGCCGGGCTTGGTGACCCGGTACAGCTCGCGCAGCGCGCCCTCGGTGTCCTGCACGTTGCGCAGCCCGAAGGAGATCGTGACGGTGTCGAAGACGTCGTCCTTGAAGGGCAGCTTCGTCGCGTCGCCCGCCGTGAGGGGCAGGTGGGGGTGGCGCTTCTTGCCCTCGCGGAGCATGCCGAGGGAGAAGTCGCAGGGGACGACGTACGCGCCGGTGGCGGCGAAGGGCAGCGAGGAGGTGGCGGTGCCGGCGGCAAGGTCGAGCACCTTCTGCGCGGGCCGCGCGTCGACCGCCTTGGCGACCTCCTTGCGCCAGAGCCGGGCCTGGCCGAGGGAGAGCACGTCGTTGGTGATGTCGTAGTTCGCCGCGACGCCGTCGAACATGGAGGCGACTTCGTGCGGCTGCTTGTCCAGGGAGGCTCGGGTCACGTGCCCATTGTGCCGGTATGCGGTCGCCCGAAGCCGAGCAGGGTGCGCAGGTCGATCTCGAGCGGATACGGATGCTCCGTAACCAGCACCTTCCGGTGCACCGGCGTCTCCGGGGCCTCGATGTATTCGCGGTGCCGGTGGTGCAGCCAGAACTCGTGGACGGCCAGGCTGCGGTCGCGACCGATCTCCACCCGCCAGTAGTACGGAACCAGCGCACTCGCAAAGAGGGCGGGCTTGCGCACCCGGTCGTCCTGGCGAGAGCCCGGTGAAACGACCTCCACCGCCAGGGCGAGCTTGTCGACGGGGACACACTCCAGGTCGAAGAAGTCCAGGCCGGTGGGGTCATAGACGATCACGTCGGGTTTCGGGGTGTTGTGGTCGTCGTAGAGCACACACTGCTCGGTGACCACCTCGAACGGCCCGGTCCTGGCTACCTCCAGATGCCGCGCGATCTTGTCACGCACGACGTTGTGCCACAGCTTGGTCTGGCCCCGGACCACCACGACTCCGTCCACGAGTTCCCATTCGAAGGGGAGGTCGAGGTGTTTGACCTGGTCGAACGTCCAGCCCTCTGCAGGCGGGAACATCCAGTTGTCCTCGGAGGCCTGCACGCTTCGACCGGATGTCGCCATCACTGCTCCCATGAACGCGAGTGTGGACGCGGGTGTCGTACACAGTCCCGGATACGACAGTACCCACACACGAGGGGACGACGAGGACCCTCACGAATTGACGCGCGCCCAGCCCGCCCGGCGCTTGAGGGCGAAGGGGTCCGGGGCCCGCCCCGGTGAACGGGAGAAGGGTGGGGTGGGGTACCGCCCCGCAGGGAAGGCGGAGCTAGCGGCCGCGGAACAGCAGGCGGCCGCCCAGCACCGTGGCCACACACGTACCGGCGCCGCGCGCCACCAGCGCCTGCTCGTCCCCGGCGTCGAAGACGGCGAAGTCCGCCGGCCCCCCGACCACCAGCGGAGCGTGCACCGCGTCGGCGAGCGACCCGACCCCCGCCAGCGGGTCCAGGGCCGGGACACCGGCAGGAAGGCCCGAATCCGCCTCGGAATCCGCCGCCGGAACCACCCGCATCCCCAGCCGCGCCACCGGCGCCCCCAGCAGCGGATCCCCCGCCGGCAAGGCCACCGCGGTGGTCCCGTACCGGAGCATCTGCTGGAGCCCGCGCCGCACGCTCCCGCCCATCCGGGACGCGTCCGGCGCCAGCCGGGCCGTCTCCGTGGGCGGCAGCGGCTCCGTACCCAGCAGCTCGGCCTCCCGCGGGTCGGGGAAGTAGCAGTGCCGCAGCAGCCACCCGGCCCGCGGCTGCCGCAGACCCGGCGTGATCACGCCGGGCCACTCCCGTATCCGGGCCGTCGGGTACGCCTCGGCCAGCTCGGCCTGCGGCCCGACGGCCACCAGACGGTCGCCCTCGGCCAGCACCGCCCCGTCGGGCACGGGCGGTGCCCCCACCGGCAGCACCAGCGGCGCCGCGTGCAGCGTACGCACCGCCCGACCGCCTCAGTTCGCGTTCGCGTCGAGGAGCTTCAGCTCCGGGTGGGCCGTGCCGCCCTCGATGGCCGTGGACGAGATGTGGGAGACCACGCGGTGGTCGACCGGGTCGTCCGCCGGGTCCGTGTGGACCACGACGTGCTCGTACGTGGTGGTGCGCTGCGCCGGCACCCGGCCCGCCTTGCGGATCAGGTCGATGATCTCCTGGCGGTTCGAGCGGTGCTTGGCACCGGCCGAGGAGACGACGTTCTCCTCCAGCATGATCGAACCGAGGTCGTCGGCGCCGTAGTGCAGCGCCAGCTGCCCGGCCTCCTTGCCGACGGTCAGCCAGGAGCCCTGGATGTGCGCGATGTTGTCGAGGTACAGCCGCGCGATGGCGATCATCCGCAGGTACTCGAAGACCGTGGCCTGCGTCCGGCCCTTCAGGTGGTTGTTCTCGGGCTGGTACGTGTACGGGATGAAGGCCCGGAAGCCACCGGTCCGGTCCTGCACGTCGCGGATCATGCGCATGTGCTCGATGCGCTCGGCGTTCGTCTCGCCCGTGCCCATCAGCATGGTGGAGGTGGACTCGACGCCCAGGCCGTGGGCGATCTCCATGATCTCCAGCCAGCGCTCGCCGGACTCCTTCAGCGGCGCGATCGCCTTGCGCGGCCGCTCCGGCAGGAGTTCGGCGCCGGCGCCCGCGAAGGAGTCCAGGCCCGCGGCGTGGATCCGCTTGATGGCCTCCTCGGCGGAGACCCCGGAGATCCGGGCCATGTGCTCGACCTCGGACGCGCCGAGGGAGTGGATGACCAGCTGCGGGAACGCCTTCTTGATCGCGGAGAAGTGCTCCTCGTAGTACTCCACGCCGTAGTCCGGGTGGTGCCCGCCCTGGAACATGATCTGCGTGCCGCCCAGTTCGACGGTCTCCGCGCAGCGGCGCAGGATGTCGTCGAGGTCGCGGGACCAGCCCTTCTTCGTGTCCTTGGGGGCCGCGTAGAAGGCGCAGAACTTGCACGCCGTCACACAGACGTTGGTGTAGTTGATGTTCCGCTCGATGATGTACGTCGCGATGTGCTCCGTACCGGCGTAGCGGCGGCGGCGCACGGCGTCGGCCGCCTGGCCCAGCGCGTGCAGCGGGGCGTGCCGGTAGAGGTCCAGCGCCTCCTCGGCGGAGATCCGGCCCCCCTCGGCGGCGCGATCGAGGACAGACTGGAGAGCGGCCTGGTCGGTCACCGGTGCCTCACCTTTCGGCGGTGTCAAGGGGTTCGGACCGATCCAGCCTACGCCAGCCCCCTCATCGCTCTCGGGTCAGGTCGCCCTCCGGCTTCCCGGCGGCGGCGTCGCCCGACGCGTAGTGCAGCGTGCCGTTCGCGTTGAGGGTGAAGCGCTCGTTCGGCGAGCCCTCGGCGCAGATCCCGGGGTGGGGGTTGGTGCCGCCCGCGGTGTCGAGGACGAGGGAGCGGTCGGTGGCCGCGGCCAGCTTCCACTCGCCGCTGCAGTCGTACTGCGTGCCCAGCAGGTCGAGCACCGACTTGTCCCGGCCGACGACCTCGCCGACCTTGCCGGCGCTGATGGTGATCTGGAAGTCCACGGGCACGCCGAAGTTCTTGGTGGTCACCGTGCCCTTCCAGGTGCCGGTGAGGGCCTCGGGGACGGAGTCTCGGCTCCCGGCGTCCTTGCTCGGCCCGCCGGTCGGCGGGGTCGCGGCCGCCGAGACGCTGGGGCCGGTCTTGCCCCCGCCGGGCTCGTTCGCGCTGTCCTTCCCCTTGGCACTGCCGGGGAACAGGTCGGTCAGGAAGTACCCGCCCACCGTCACCGCCGCCAGTGCGCCCGCGACCGCGAGGGCCACCGTGCAGCTGGCCCGCCGGCCGGCCCGGGCGGTCACCGTGAAGCGGGTGCCGCCCTCGGCCTCGCGCGGGGCGGGGATGCCGGGCACGGGGCTCGGGCCGCCGTACGTGCCGCCCGCGGCGTACGGCTCGCCCTTCCCGTACGAGGGGTCCGGCGGCCCGAAGCCTCCGGAGGTGTACCCGGTGGGCACGGCGCCGGACCCGTACCCGGTCGGCACCGAGCCGGACCCCGCACCGGTGTCCGTACCCGGGCCGGGGGCGCCGTACGCCGGCGCGGCACCCGGCACCGCGTCGGCCACGGGGACGGCGCCGGGGCCCGCGGCATCGGAAGAGGAGGCAGAGGAGGAAACGGAAGGGGAAGCGGAACCGGTGGTCGGGTCGGCCTCCAGGTCCAGCAGCCGCACCGCCGACCGGGAGATCTCCTCGACCAGCACCGCCGGCAGCCAGCCGGGACCCACGGCCGCGGACGCCCCCTGCGGGGCGAGCACGGCGGCGACCTGCGCGGGGGCGGGCCGGTCGGAAGGGTTCTTCGCCAGGCAGGCCGCGGCCAGCTCGCGCAGCCCGCCCGCCGGCACCCGCTCCAGGTCCGGCTCCTCGTGCACCACCTTGTAGAGGAGGGTGGCCGAGTTGTCCCCGGTGTACGGCGGGTGCCCGGACGCCGCGAACGCCAGCACCGCGCCCAGCGAGAACACGTCCGCCGCGGCCGTGGCACCCTTGCCCACGATCTGCTCGGGCGACATGTAGCCCGGCGAGCCGATCGACACCCCGGTGGAGGTCAGCGAGGCGGTGCCGTCCGTGGCCCGCGCGATCCCGAAGTCGATCAGCCGGGGTCCGTCGAGGGTCAGCATCACGTTGGAGGGCTTCACGTCCCGGTGGACCAGCCCCAGCGCGTGCACCGCCGCCAGCGCCTCCGCGAGGGCCGCGCCCAGCGCCCGTACCGAGGCCTCGGGCAGGGGGCCGTGCGCCGCGACGGCCCGGTCCAGGGAGGGCCCGGCCACGTACCCGGTGGCCACCCACGGGACGGAGGCGTCCGGATCGGCGTCCAGCACCGGGGCGGTCCACTCGCCGCCCACCCGGCGCGCGGCCTCCACCTCGCGCCGGAACCGCGCCCGGAACTCGTCGTCCAGGGCGAAGTGCGGGTGGACGCTCTTGATCGCGACCGTCCGGCCGCCCGCGCTGCGGCCGAGGTAGACGCGCCCCATTCCGCCCGCGCCCAGCCTGCCGAGCAGCCGGTACGCACCGATGGCCCGCGGATCCCCCGCGTCGAGCGGATGCATGGGTGCCTCCCTGCCGGTCCCCCGTGAAGTCCGGGCCACGCGGCCCGGTGTCGCCAGCACCCTAGCCGCGTACGGAAGTTCCCGGGCGGCCGAACCGGTGAACCGGGCCGGCGGGCGAATTCCCGCGACCCCTTCCCGGCCCGCTTCCCGCACCCGCGTCGGACCGTTCTCCGCGACCGATCTCGCCCGCCGGGGGAATTCACCGCGCTCACCGCCGGGTGCCCGAGACCGCCCCCGCGCGGCACTCCGCCGGGAGCGCGAATCGCGACGCGTCCACGACAATCAGGAGAAGCGCGCGGACGCCCTTTGAACGCTGCGCGCGGAATCCCCGGGCGGATTCTCCGGAAATTCATCAGGAATTACGCCGAGGACTCCACGAAGAGCCTCCTACGGGACATACCGGGCGGTATGCGGAGCGGCCCCGCCGGGGTCCGGCGGGGCCCCGGACCTCAGGGGGCGAGCAGCTCCACGCGGGCGTCCCCGGCCCCCGTCCGTCGCGCGAACTCCTTCACGCCGGCGAGCTGCTCGGGGCCGAAGCGGAAGTCGAGCGTGGTGAAGTACCGCTCCAGCAGCTCGGCGTCGAAGGCCTCCCAGCGGGCGGCCTGCTCGGCCACCTTCGTGACCTCTTCGAGGGAGAGGTCACGGGAGGCGAGGAAGGCCTCGTGGACCTTGCGGACCACCTGCGGCTCGCGCTCCAGGTAGTCCCTGCGGGCGGCCCAGACGGCGAAGACGAAGGGCAGCCCGGTCCAGTCCTTCCACATGAGCCCCAGGTCGTGGACGGTGAGGCCGAGCCGGGGCGCGTCGTGGAGGGAGGCGCGCAGGGCGGCGTCCCCGATCAGCACCGCCGCGTCGGCCTCCTGCATCATCAGCCCCAGGTCGGGCGGGCAGGTGTAGTAGTCGGGCCGTACGCCGTACTGCTCGGCCAGCAGCAGCTGCGCCAGCCGCACGGACGTGCGGGACGTGGACCCCAGTGCGACGCGGGCGCCGTCCAGGTGCTCCAGGGGCACCTGGGACACGATCACGCAGGACATCACGGGCCCGTCGCACCCGACGGCGAGGTCGGGGAAGGCCACCAGCTCGTCGGCGTTCTTCAGGAACTCGACGAGGGTGATGGGAGCGATGTCCAGCTCCCCCGCCACGAGGCGCTCGCTGAGCTTTTCGGGGGTGTCCTTCGTCAGCTCCAGGTCCAGCAGCGTGCCGGTCCTGGCCAGGCCCCAGTAGAGGGGCAGGCAGTTCAGGAACTGAATGTGGCCGACCCGGGGCCGGCTGCGATTGGCGTCCACATCGCGAGACTAGCCGCCGCCCTCGCGTCAGCCTCTTGGAGGGGTGTCAAACGTCCGGGTGACGTGATCTTTCCCTCTACCCTTCTGCACACTCTGCGTGCTAGGCTCGACGCAAGTTGCAGTTTGGTTTCCCTTGCAGTACAGAGCCTGCGGAGCATGTAACCCGCAGGCTTTTGTAGTTTTCAGACTTCTTAGCAGGTTCTGGAGCAGGGCAACCCTTTGGCCCAAGGAGGGCTTATGGCTACCGGAACCGTGAAGTGGTTCAACGCTGAAAAGGGCTTCGGCTTCATCGCCCAGGACGGCGGCGGCCCGGATGTCTTCGTCCACTACTCCGCGATCAACGCGACTGGCTTCCGCTCCCTCGAGGAGAACCAGACCGTTAACTTCGACGTCACGCAGGGCCCGAAGGGTCCGCAGGCCGAGAACGTGACCGTGGCCTAAGTTGCCCGGCCCGACCGGATCGCGGTCGGATAGCAGTACCCAAGGGGCCCCGCCCTCGCGACGAGCGAGGGACGGGGCCCCTGCCTTTGCCCCCAGGCGGGGACAGAGAAACGGCGGACGGCCCCGCCCCTCGCGGGGGCGGGGCCGTCCGTACGGCAGGTCCGGGATCCGGCCGGGCGCAGGTCCGGAACGGCTGTATCAGATTCCGGTCATGCTCAGCGTCGGGCCGTAGTCGCCGGAACCGTCCGAGACGACGACATCGAACCGCCGGTCGGGGAAGGCGGCCCGCGCCGCTGCCCGCCACATGGCGGCGATGCGCTCCGCCAGGCCGGGCAGCGCGGCGTATTCGGGGTCCGAGGCGAGCACGAAGTAGTCCCACAGGTGGACATGGTTGACGACCGCCTCTACCGCCCTCGGGTCGCCCGGGAGCCGGTCATGCCATTCGTCGACACCACGCTGGTCGAATCTGAATCCGAGGAAGACGCAGTCGCGATACTCGACGAATTCCGGCCAGTAGAGGTCGGCGAGGGCAACCGCCTCGGCGACCGCGACGTTGGCTGACATGAAGCCCTGCAGGTGGTACCCGCCGGCCTCCTCCCCCATCACCCATTCCGACAGCTGCGGCAGCCCGCGGGGGTCCACTGCATCGCCTCGCTTCCGCTCACGCGTGCGTCCACTTCCATGCGTCATCCTGACCCCCCCTCAGCATCCGAAGGGAGGCAGGTCGTCCGGCCCCGTCGGCGTGGCGATGTCCTCCTGGTAGGGGAAGACCTTGCCGTTGGGGGGCTCGTTCCGCAGGTACTTCTGAACGTGCGGGGTGTCGACGACCGGCCGGGGCCTGCTGCTGCGCCACGGGAAGCCCGCCGCCGGGGGCGGGGTCGACCTGGGATCGCTCGGTCAGGCGGCGGACTCCGGCAGCGGCCAGGACGAGGTCTACGGCACGGGTGGGTGGGCACGTGCGAGCATGCCGCTCATCCTCGGCGGCCCCAACGTGAGCGGCACAGCCACCCCCGACTTCTGGGCGGCCACCAGCGGTGGCGAGCTGCGGTACTACCCCGGCGGGGCGACCACCCACGGGGCACCCACGGCCGTAGGGTCCGGCTGGACGACCATCAAGGGGCTCGGCTGACGGGAGAACGGCGGGAGCCCCGCACCCCGGACGGGGTGCGGGGCTCCCGCCGTTGTGCCGTGTCCTAAGGGTTGGCCGGTTCCGGGGTGGTGGATTCCGGCTTCGGGTCGACCGTGAGCGCCAGGACGAGTTCCACGCCCTCGGCCGTGGTCAGGCGGAGGTGGTAGGTGCCGGGCTCGACGCTCTCCGGGAGGTAGATCTCCGGGAGGAGGATGCGGCCGTTCTCGTCCGTCGGGGCCAGCTCCAGGGAGCGGACCCGCTTGACCTCACCCTCGGCGGCGTCGGTGCTCTTGAAGAACGGGCCCGACTCCGCGGTGACCCACTTGCCGTCCGCGTCCTTCACGACCATGGCGGCCGTCAGCTTCGTACCGGCCAGGGCCTGGTCCTTGGCGGTGGCCTGGATGCTCACGCTCTGCGCGAAGCGCTCCTGGCCGGCCGTGGCGACCAGCGCCTTGTCCGCGTCCTCGCCGACCCGGGTCAGCTTGTCCGCGACCGGCTTCGGCTTCGGGGTGACCGCGCCCTGGAACCGCACCGTGAACTCGCGGGTCCCGTACAGGGTCGCGCGCAGCGTGAAGGCTCCGGCCTTGTCGCCGGCCTTCTCGCCCGCCGTGAGGGCGGGGGCGGTGGCGATGCCGTCGGCGTTCGTGCGGACCACCACGTGGGTCTTGCCGCCGGCGAAGACGGTCCCGGAGGTGTCGCCCTCGATCTCGAACAGCACGACCTCGCGGACCGCCGGCTTGTTGTCACTGAGGCGCGCCTTGACCTGCGGCGTCACGCTGAACTGCGTACCGGCCTCGGCGGTGATCCGCTCCTCGCCGAGGCGGTCCAGGCCGGCCACCGTCGCCGCGGGCGGCTTCGGCTTGGGGTCCGGTTTGGGCTTCGGGTCCGGCTTCGGCTTCTCCGGCGTGGTCGGGGTGTGCGGGTTCGGCCGCGGGCCCGGGGAGGGGGTGATCGGCGTCGGCGTGGGCGTCGGGGGGACGTTCACGACGGGCGGGTTGGGGATGCCGACCCCGCCCTTCTGGTACTGCCGCATCCAGCTGAGCACGGTGTTCACGTACTCGCGGGAGTTGTTGTAGCTCAGTACCGCCTTGTCGAGGTCCTGCGCACGCGCCAGGTCACGGTCGCCGGCGCAGAGGTAGAGGCCGGCGCCGAGCGCGGCGTCGTAGATGTTGTTGGGGTCGCGCGTGCCGTCGGCGTTGCCGTCGGCGCCCCAGGAGGCCCAGGTCGAGGGGATGAACTGGAGCGGGCCGACGGCGCGGTCGTACTCCGTGTCCCCGTCGAAGAGGCCCTTGTCGGTGTCGGTGATGCGCGCGAAGCCGTTGCCGTCCAGGCGGGGGCCGCGGATCGGCTTGGTGGTCGAGCCGTCCGTCTTCAGGCCGTAGCCCGAGGCGTGCACGGACTCCACGCGCCCGATTCCGGCCACGAGTTCCCACGGGAGGTGGCAGTTCGGCAGCGCGGCGGCCACGGAGGTGGCGGCGCGCTTGTACGCGTCGAGGGCGGTTCCGGGTATGCCGGTGCTGCCCTGCGGCGCGCCGGCGGGCGGCGGCGGGTCGGTGACCAGGTCGGGCAGGTCGAGGCGGGCGTTGCCGCGGTCCTGCGCCTGCGGGCTGTCGGGGGTCGGTGCGGACTCCCCGGCATCGGCAGTCGGCGGGTTTCCCACGACCGCGGCAGTGGTCAGGCTGGCCGCGAGCGCGGCGGTGCACAGCACCTTGCGCGACGTACTGATGACATGACGGCGTAGAGGCTTCACAGTGCGGCTTTCCCCCCAAGGCGTGCGGGCCGATTCAGCCGTGAATATGGACTGTCTATCAGGTCTCGCAGGACGACTCGCCGTCCCCCCTCACCTTTATGACGCCCTGTTCACCTGTCCGACGCCTGCCTGATAGGGCAGTCGTTCGGCCCGCATACGGACTACCCGTGACGGGCTGGGCAATTGGGACCAATGGCCATGCCGGGCATGCACCAAAGGCCCGGGTATGTACCGCCGGAGGCTCTCTAGACTCAGGTGGGGGTCGACCGACCCCGCCCGCCGAAAGGAACCCCGAAGTCATGGCCAAGAAGGACGACCTGCGACGCGAGGCACGCGAGCGCCTGAAGGCCGAGCGCGAGGCCGAGGTGCGCAGGGCCCGGCTGCGCGGCCGCCTCGTCGTCGGCGGCTCGGTCGTCGCGGTCCTCGCCCTCGCCGTCGGGGTCGGGGTGTACGCCGCCAGCGCTCCCGGCAACTCCGGCGAATCGGAAGCGGGCGGCAAGCCGTTCGTCCGGCCGGCGCACACGTCCGGCAAGGACGGTGCGGTCGTCCCGTACGGCAGGGCGGACGCGAAGCACACCCTCACGATGTGGCTGGACCCGCGCTGCCCCTACTGCGCGGGCGCCGAGCAGGGCCTCGGGAAGACCTTCAAGGAGCAGGCGGACGCGGGCACGTACCGGATCGAGTACCGCTTCGCGACCTTCCTGGACGGCGCCCTCGGCGGCAAGGGCTCGAAGCGGGCGCTGAACGCGCTGGGCGCGGCGGTCAACGAGAGCCCGGAGAAGTTCATGGACTACCTCCAGGTTCTGTACGCGAACCACCCGGCGGAGGAGAAGGACGACAAGTTCGGCTCGACCGCCACCCTGCTGGAGCTGGCGGACCAGGTCCCCGGACTGCGCACGCCCGCCTTCAACAAGGCGGTGAAGGAACTGACGTACATGCCGTGGGTCGACAGGGTCGGCCAGGCCTTCTACGAGAGCGGCGAGAAGGGCACGCCGGCGGTGTACCTGGACGGCAGGAAGCTGGAGGTCTCGTCGGGCGACGGGATCAAGTCGATCACGGTGGACGCCTGGAGGAAGCTGGTGGACGACACCCTCAAGTCCTGACGGGGGGAACCGGCTTCAGGGCTGCGCCCCTGACGTGGGGTCAGGGGCGGGTCAGGGACGGCTGGGGGGATTCCCGGTGGGCCCGGGGGTGGTCGGGCGGCCAGCCTGGACGGCATGGAGACCACAGCCGAGAAGCGCTCGTCCACCGCCCGTCGTGTGGCCGCGGGAACCGCCGCGGCCGCGCTCACCGCCGCCGCCGTCGCCGTGGCGGCCGCACCCGCGATGGCGGCACCCCCGGCGTCGCCCGTGGCGGCGGCGCCCTCAGCGGCACCCGTGTACGACTTCGGCGACTGCCCGGCGATCCCGGCCGGGGTCGACGCGAGCAGCTGGAAGTGCGAGGTGCTCACGGCGACGGGGGCGCTGGACCTCGGGAGCCGACGGATACCGGAGCTCGCGCCGATGACCGTCACCCATGCCGAGGGGCCGATGCCGGACGGGAGCAGGGGGCAGGTCTGGGGTGCGCTGCGCGGCGGGCCCACGGAGGTCCCGGGCGGGCTCCTGGACCGCACGGGGGAGGCCGGGCACCCGCTGTTCTCGCTGTCCCTCCGGCCGGAGTACGGCGGCCGGTCCGACTTCTACTCCGTCGGCAGCAGCATGGGGCTGTTCACCCTGCGCTTCCGCGTCCAGAGTCCGCTGCTGCCGCGGGACTGCGTGATAGGCGGCGGCGACGAGCCGCTGGAGATACGCCTGCAGCGCGTGGGCGGCTCCCGGTGGCTTTCGACGAACCCTCCGGTCATCGCCTTCGATGCGAAGGACGACACCTTCACCGCCCCGGCCGCCGAGAGCTGCGGCCCGCTGGGCCGGCTGGTGAACAGGCGCCTGGGCCTGCCCGCGGCGACCGGGAACTCGCTCACCTTCTCAGCGACCTACACCTTCAAGACGTACGACCGGCTCCCGCCCCGCTGAGGCCCCGGCGACGGTCGCCCGCGGCTCTCCTCCCCCGGGGGAGGAGAGCCCGGGGTACCTTCGGGAGTCGCCACAGGGGAGGACCACGTCATGACGCATCCGCTCGCCTTCGCCGACGCCTTCCGGGACCGGTCCGGCCGACGGCAGGCGTGGGGGCTCGGGCTGCTGTCCCTCGCGTTCCTGAGCTGGTTCTGGCTCGCGTACCAGCTGTTCGTCCCGTACGAGGCGGCCTACGACGGGGAGGACGTCGAGTGCCCCGCGCGCGTCGCCCTGGACCGCTCCGGCCTGGCCCCGTGGCCGGACGAGGCCTGCCGGCTGCGGCGCGACACGACCGAACTCCTGGGCGTCCTGGTCGTCTCGCTCCCCTTCGCCGTCACCGGGACCGTCCTCTACACCTCGGGCGGTACGGCCGTGCGGCTGAGCACGCACCTCATGGAGCTGGAACGGCTCCAAGAGGTGGCGCGCCGGAGGTGACCGGCCGTGCGGGGCGGCCGGGGCCGTCGGCCGGGCACGGGCGGCCGGCGGGACGCAGGGCGGGTGCGGGCGGCCGGCGGGACGCAGGGCGGGTGCGGGCGGAGGCGGCTCACTCCTCCTCCCCGTACAGGGCGGCGATCTCGCTCGCGTAGCGGGTGGCGATCGCCGACCGGCGGAGCTTCAGGGTCGGGGTGAGGGTGCCGTCGGCGATCGTGAAGTCGTCCCGCAGGATGCGGAATGCGCGGATGCGGGAGGGGCGGGAGAGGCCCTCGTTCGCCGTGGCCACCGCCTCCTCGACCAGGGCTCGGACCGCCGGGTGGGCCGACGGGTCCGGTCCCGGGTCCACGGCCTCCCGGGCCGCCCAGGCCCCGACCTCCACCGGGTCCAGGGTGATCAGGGCCACCGGGTACGGGCGGCGGTCGCCGATCATGACGGCCCGCGAGACGTAGCGGGAGCGCTGGACGGCGAACTCCGCCTCCGATGGGGTGAGGTTCTTGCCGGCGGAGGTGATGATCAGCTCCTTCTTGCGGCCCGTGATGCGCAGGAAGCCGTCCTCATCCAGTTCGCCCAGGTCCCCTGTCCGCAGCCATCCCTCGGCGTCCAGCGCCTCCGCCGTCGCCGCCGGGTTCGCGTGGTAGCCCGGGAACACCATCGGGCCCCGCGCCAGCACCTCCCCGTCCGCCTCGATCCGCACCTCGCAGCCCGGCACCGGGCGCCCCACCGTCCCGTACCGCACCGCCCCGGGATGGTTGAGCGAGATCACGCCCCCCGACTCCGTCATCCCGTACCCCTCGAACACCCGGATCCCGCAGGCCCGCAGGAAGTCCAGCGTGGCCGGGTCGATCGGCGCCCCGCCCGTGAGGGCCCAGCGCAGCCGGCCGCCGAAGGCCGCCCGGACCGGGGCGTAGAGGGACTCCTCGGCGGCCCGCCACGCCTCGCGGGAGGACGCCGGCAGGCGCCCCTCCGCCTCCAGTACGCCCAGCCGCACCGCCTCCTCGAAGCGCGCCCGGCCGCCCTCCCCGGCCTCCGCCAGCCCCAGCACCACGGCGTGCAGCTTCTCGAACAGCCTTGGCACGGAAGGGAGATGGGTCGGCCTGGCCTCCGCCAGCTCGGCCACCACGTCCTCGATCCGCCCGCCGTAGTAGCACAGCTCCCCGCCCTCCAGGAGGGTGGTGAACTGGATCAGCTGCGCGAGGAGATGGGCCAGCGGCAGGTAGAGGTAGGTGGAGTCGCCCGGCCCGCCGGCGACCAGCGGGAGCGTTGCGTCCTGCACCGCGCCGAGGTTCCCGTGCGTGAGACGGCAGCCCTTGGGCGGGCCGGTCGTACCGGAGGTGTAGACGATGGCGGCGTCGTCCCCCGGCCGCACCGCCGCCGCCCGCGCCGCCAGTTCGCCGGCGGACGCCCGCGGCAGACGCTCCCCCATCAGCATCACGTCCCGCAGCCGCGGCAGCTTCGCGCGGAGCGCGGTCACCCGGTCCGCCTGCGCCGCGTCCTCGCAGACCACGGCCACGGCCTCGGAGTCGCCCAGCACCCAGGCCAGTTCCTCCTCACCGGCCGTCGGGTAGACGGGCACCAGCACCGCGCCGGCCGCCAGCACGGCGAAGTGCGTGTACGTCCACTCGGGCCGGGTCTCCGCCAGCACCGCCACCCGCTCCCCCGGAGCCACGCCGAGGCCGGCCAGGCCCCGGCCCAGCTCCCGTACGGTGTCGCGCAGTCCCGCGTAGGAGAGCGTCCGCCACTCCCCGTCGCGCCGGAACCGCAGGGCGGTCTCGGCCCCGTACCGCTCCGCCGTCCACTCGGTGAACACCGCCAGCGTCTCCGGCCGGTCAGCAGTCATGGCCCGTCCTCCCCGTCCGCGCATCCGAGGACACCGACGCTAGGCAGCCGCACCGCCGGAGGGGCATGACCGGAAGCGTCAGCCCCGCTGACCCCAGCGCTCATTGGGGCTACCGTCGGAGCATGGGGAGGCGGACGATCACCGTGCACCACGTGCGGGCCGTGCTCGCGGGCGCGCACCGCAGCGGCATCGAGACCCTGCCGCTGCTCCAGGCGGCGCAGATCCCGCCGCTGCTGCTCTCCGACGACCGGGCGCGCGTGACGGCCACGCAGTTCGCCCGGTTGTTCCGGGGCCTGTACCGCGAGACACAGGACGAGTTCCTGGGCCTGGGCGGCACGCCGAGCCGTCCCGGCACCTTCGCGATGATGTGCCACGCCTCCCTCGGCTGCCGGGACCTGGGCGCGGCGATCCGGCGCGGGGTCGCCTTCTACGGGCTGTTCCCGGGCGGCCCCGACCTCAGCCTCGACGTCACCGGGGACGAGGCACGGCTGGCGGTGCGCAACGACTTCGCCTGGGACGGCGAGCGGTTCCTGACGGAGTGCGTGCTGGCCATCTGGCACCGGCTGTGCTGCTTCATGGTGGGCCGCCGCATCCCGCTCGCGTACACGGAGTTCGCGTACCCGCGGCCGCCCCACGGGGACGAGTACGAGGTGCTCTTCGACTGCCCGGTGCGCTTCGGCCGGCCGCGCACGGGCGCGGTCTTCGACGCGCACTGGCTGACCGCGCCGCTGGTGCGCGACGAAGCCGAGCTGGACGCGCTGCTGCGCCGCGCGCCGTTCGACCTGCTGGGCCGGCCGGAGTACGGGACCACGGTCGCGGAGCAGGTGCGCCGGGTCCTCACGCAGGAGCTGCGGGGCTCACCGCGGCTGCCGGCGCTGGGCGAGGTGGCGGGACGGCTGGCGGTCAGCCCGGCGACGCTGCGGCGCAGGCTCCAGGGCGAGGGAACCTCGTTCCAGCAGCTCAAGGACCGGGTGCGGCGCGACGCGGCGATCGCCGGGCTGGTGGAGAGCGGCGAGCCGATCGCGGAGCTGGCGGCGCGGCTGGGCTTCTCCGAGGACACCGCCTTCCACCGCGCCTTCCGCCGCTGGACGGGGACCACGCCGGGCGCCTACCGGATGGCCTCCGGGAGCGGCCCGGAGGCCCCCGGGGGCGGAGTCAGCGCCGCCGCCCAGGCACCGCCGCCAGCAGCAGGCCGACCAGCAGGATCAGCACCGCCAGCGCGGCGAGGCCGACAGCGCCGACGTGCACCCAGGTGAGCCAGGCGGCCGGTTCTCCGTAGGCGCGGTCGAAGAGGGCACGGGCCTCGCCCTTGAAAGTCAGGGCGGAGCCGCTGTCGTCGATCTGGTCGCGGTAGGCGTACAGGGTGCCGGTGTGCTCCCGGCCGTCGGCGGTCCACTTCGTGCCCTTGCAGGCGCTGGTGGTGCGGCCCGAGCCGATGGTCTCCGTGCCGCAGGTGGTGGGGAGTTCGAGGGTCACCGGCCTGCCGAAGGCGTACGCGGCGCCCCAGCCGGCCGGCTGCTGCGAGGCGCTGCCGATGAGGAAGAGGACGGCGGCCGCGATCACCACCAGGACCAGGCTGAGCGTGGCCCGCCCCTTCAGCTTCTCTCCGCGTACCGACACGACGGCCCCCAAGCAGGCGTGGAAGAGCTCAACCGAGAGGCATGAACACGCCAATCGAGTGGCGCGTTTCTACCGCACCCGGCACCCGCCTCACAAGCGCTGCGACCCCCGGCCAGGAAAGCTGAGCTGCCGGGTCAGCGCCATCCCGACCGGTCGGTCACTACCGTGCCCACACCTACCCCCACACGGGACCGTTGGGAGAGCCGCCCATGCGCATCCGCAACACCGCCCTCACCGCCGCCGTCGTCCTGGCCCTGTCGGCCGCCGTCCCCGCCGGCACCGCCGCCGCCTCGGACGTCGCCCAGGCGTCCGCGACCGACGCCGCTCAGGAGTCCGCGACCGGCGTCGCCCAGGAGACCGCCGGCGCACCCGGCGACCTGGTCGGAGTCGCCCCCTCCGCCTTCCACCCGCTGCCCGGCCAGTGGACCGACACCAGGGCCTGGAAGATCCACTACCGCTCGACCACCGCAGACGGCGCCCCCAACGTCGTCTCCGGCACCGTCATCGTCCCCCAGGACGGCCGCACCGGCCCCCGCCCCCTCGTCACGTACGCCGTCGGCACCGTCGGCATGGGCGACTCCTGCGCGCCGAGCAACAACCTCCCGTACGGCACCGCGATGGAGGCCAACCTCATCCAGCAGCTCACCCTGCGCGGCTGGGCCGTGGCCGTCACCGACTACGAGGGGCTCGGCACCCCCGGCGACCACACGTACACCGTCGGCCCCTCGGCCGGCCACGCCATGCTCGACGCGGCCCGCGCCGCGCAGCGGCTCACCGCGGCGGGCCTCTCCAAGGACGGGCCGGTCGGCATCATGGGCTACTCGCAGGGCGGGCAGGCCGCCTCCTGGGCCGCCGAACTGCACGGCTCGTACGCGCCCGAGCTCAAGGTGAAGGGCACGGCCGCCGGCGGTGTCCCGGCCGACCTGCTCAAGGTCGCGGACTTCAACAACGGCAGCTACGGCTCGGGCCTGATCTTCATGGCGGCGGCCGGACAGGACGCGGCCTTCCCCGAGCTGCGGCTCGACTCGTACCTGAACCCGGCCGGCAGGGCGCTGGTCTCCTTCTTCAAGGAGAACTGCGTCGCGATCGACTCGGTGGCCGGCTCCTTCAAGAAGATCTCGGACCTCACCACCTCCAACCCGCTCTACCAGCAGGACTGGCAGGCCCGTCTGAACCAGTCGAAGCTCGGCCGCACCGCCCCCGCGGCGCCCGTGTACCAGTACCACGCACTGGGCGACGAGCTGATCCCCTACGCGGTGGGCAGGCAGCTGCGCACCGACTGGTGCGCGAAGGGCGCGAACGTGCACTGGGAGACCGTGTGGGTCGGCGAGCACGTGAGCGGCGTGATCACCGAGGCCGTCGAGGCGGGGAACTGGCTGGCCGACCGCTTCGCGGGCCGCGCGGCCGCCGGCAACTGCTGACACCGGTACGGGGTTTCCGCCCCCGGTACGGAACGTCCGCCCCGCCGGTCACTCACCGGCGGGGCAGGAGCGCGTCCCGTGCGGCAGGGAGCCGTCGACCAGGAACGCGTTGATCCGCTCGCGCACGCACGGCGAGGCCCGGTAGGCCACGTGGCCCTCGCCCTTGTGGTCCAGCACCACGGTCCGGCCCAGCCGGGCGGCCGTCTCCTCGGTCCAGCGGTACGGGGTGGCCGGGTCGCCCCGGGTGCCGACGAGCAGCAGCGGCGGGCCGGCCGTGCGGCGCAGCTCGCGGACGAAGTCGGTGCCCGCGGGGCGGCCGTAGCAGGACAGCACGGTGGAGAGCTGGCCGGGCCCGAAGACCGGCGAGGCCTTCCGGAACTCCGCCTCCAGCGCCCTCATCTCCGCCAGCACCCGGCCCGCGCCGCCGGCGCCGACCCGGTCGGGGTCGTCGGCGCAGTTCACGGCGATCAGGGCGGCCGCCATGTTGTCGGGCGGAATGCCGTACGCGTCGTAGGACGCGCGCGGCGCCCGGGCCCACGGGAAGGCGCCGGGCTCGGGCCGCCCGGGCTCGGGCCGCCCCGGCTCGGGCCGCCCGGGCTCGGGTCGCCCGGGCTCCTGGCCCGTCCCCGGGGCGGTCTCCTCGGCCGGCGCGGACTCTTCGGCCGGCGCGGACTCTTCGCCCGGCACCGTCTCCTCACTCGGTTCCGGTTCCGGCTCCGGATCCGGATCCGGATCCGGATCCGGCCCGATGGGCCCGCCCAGCATCAGCAGCCCGGTCGGATCCCGGTCGGCCTCGGCCATCCGCAGCGCGTCCGCCAGCCGCGGCCAGTCGTCCTTCGAGTACAGCCCGAGCGCGATGGCCCAGGCGGCGTCCTGACCGGTGACGTACGAACCGTCGTAGCCGACCAGCGGTTCCGCGTCGAGGCGCCGGACCAGGGCGGGCACCCGCTCCTTGGCGGTGCGCGCGTTGGTCCCGTACACGCAGTGGTTCTGGTGGGTGCACCAGGTCAGGAAGTTGTCCAGCGCCTGCTGCTGGCCCTGCGCGGTGGCCAGGGCCTGCTCGGTGAGGGGTTCGGTGAGCGTGTCGACGCCGTCGAGGACCATCCGGCCCGTGGTGTCCGGGAAGAGCTTCGCGTAGACGGCGCCGATCCGGGTGCCGTACGAGAAGCCGAGGTAGTCGAGCTTCCGCTCGCCCAGCACCTCGCGCAGCACGTCCAGGTCCCGCGCGACGTTGACCGTACCGACGTACGGCAGGACCGGGCCCGAGTTGGCCTGGCACTCCTTCCACACGGTGCGGAGGGACTCCACCCGGGCCACGTCGGTGTCGCCCACCCCCGCCGCGTCCAGCGCGCCGCCGCAGCTGACGGGTTCGCTGCGGCCCACCCCGCGCGGGTCGAAGGCCACCAGGTCGTACGCCTCGCCCAGATCCGCGAACTCCCGGACGTGTTCGCCGAGCAGGGCCACCCCGGGGGCGCCGGGGCCGCCGAAGTTGAAGACCAGGCTGCCCCGGCGGGCCTTGCCGGTGGCGGGGATGCGGGACACGGCCAGGTCGACGGTGCCCTTGGCGGGGTCGGCGTGGTCGAGCGGAACGGTGAGCGTGCCGCAGCGCATCTCGGCCGGGCCCTGCTCGGGGCACTCGGCCCAGGCGATCTCCTGCGAGCGGAAGCGGTCCGGGCCGTCGTCGGCGGCGGCGGCCGCACCCGGGCCGGGCGCAGCTCCGAGCGCTCCCGCCGCCAGCGCGGCGACGAGGAGGAGGACCGGTCGAGGCCGGTGCTGCATGGCACCTCCCAGGGTGTGCCCGCCCCCGGACCACCATACGGGTGACACCCGCACCCCGCCCGGCCACGCCGGGGGCACCCGCCGGACGCCCGGAGCTTCGCCGCGCCGACCCACCACCGGGCCGGCGCCCGTACGCCCGCACTCAGCCGCGGTCCGTACGCCGGTACCCCGCCGCGGCCCGTACGCCCGTACCCCGCCGGCCCCCTCAGCGCCGGTACAGCGCGTCGATCTCCTTCTCGAAGGCCCGCCCGATCGCCGCCCGCCGCAGCTTCAGCGAGGGCGTGAGGCAGCCGTTCTGCTCCGTGAAGTCCACCGGCAGCACGGTGAAGCGGCGGATCGACTCGGCCTGGGAGACCAGCAGGTTCGCCTCGTCCACGGCCCGCTGGAGGTCGGCGCGCAGCTCCTCGTCGTGCACCAGCTCCGCCAGCCGCACGTGCTGCTTCTTCCGCATCTGCCGCCAGTGCTGCAACCCGTCGGGCTCCAGCGTGATGAGCGCGGTGATGTACGGGCGGTTGTCGCCGACCACCATGCACTGGCCGACCAGCGGGTGGGCGCGCAGGAAGTCCTCCAGCGGGGCCGGGGCCACGTTCTTGCCGCCGGAGGTGATGAGGAGGTCCTTCTTGCGGCCGGTGATGCTGAGGTAGCCGTCGGCGTCGAGCTCGCCGATGTCCCCCGTGGGGAACCAGTGCTCGCGGTCGGTGGCCGGTACGACGGTGTGGGTCGCGGAATCCCAGTAGCCCCCGAAGACGTGCCCGCCGCGCAGCAGCACCTCGCCGTCCGCCGCGATGCGCACGGCGGTGCCGGGCAGCGGCCACCCGACGGTGCCCAGGCGGGGCCGGAGGGGCGGGGTGACCGTGCTCGCGCCGCAGGTCTCGGTCAGCCCGTACCCCTCGAAGACCTCCACTCCGGCGCCGCCGAAGAAGGCGGCGAGGCGGGGGCCGAGGGGGGAGCCGCCGCTGATGACGTACCGGACGCGACCGCCGAGGGCGGCCCGTATCCGCCGGTAGACCAGCGGGTCGTACAGGGCGTGGGCGGCGCGCAGGCCGAGGCCGGGGCGGCCGCCCTCGCCGAACCGCCGGGCGATCCGGGCGGCCCGGTCGAAGGACGCGGCGCGGCCCATCCTCTCGGCGGTGGCGCGGCCGGTGTTGTAGACCTTCTCCAGCACGTACGGGATGGCGAGCAGGAAGGTCGGCCGGAACCCGGCGAGGTCGGCCAGGAGTTCCTCGGTCTGGATGCTGGGGGCGTGGCCGAGCTTCACGCGGGCCCGCATGCAGCCGATGGCGACCATCCGGCCGAAGACGTGGGACAGGGGCAGGAAGAGCAGGGTCGAGGCGGGGTCCTTGCTGACCGACTTGAAAACGGGGTGCAGCAGCTCGACGGCGTTGTCGACCTCGGCGAAGAAGTTGCCGTGGGTGATCACGCAGCCCTTGGGGGTGCCGGTGGTGCCCGAGGTGTAGATCAGGGTGGCCACGGACTCGGGGGTGGTGTGGGCGCGGCGCGCGAGGACGGCCACGTCGGGTACGGCCCGGCCGGCGCGGACCAGCTGAGCGATGGCGCCGGTGTCGAACTCCCACAGGTGGGTGAGGCCGGGCAGCCGGGAGCGTTCGCCGCTGATCAGCCGGGCCTGGGCGGTGTCCTCGACGACGCAGGCCACGGCGCCGGAGTCCTGGATGATCCAGCGGGTCTGGAGTGCGGAGGAGGTGGGGTAGATCGGCACCGTGATCAGGCCGGCGGCCCAGGCGGCGAAGTCGAGGAGGGTCCACTCGTACGTCGTACGCGCCATGATCGCGAGGCGGTCGCCCCACTCCAGGCCCTGGGCGACGAGGCCCTTGGCCACGGCGAGCACCTCGGCCGCGAACTCGGCGGCGGGCACGTCCTGCCAGCTGCCGTCCGGCTGCTTGCGCGCGAGTACGGGCGCCTGCGGGTCCTCGGCCGCGTTGAGGAAGGGGATGTCACCGAGAGAGCCACTCTGCGGCGGGGTTGCCAGCGGCGGCACGTACACCTCCCGGACCACCCGCTCGACCACGGTCTTGACCGGCTCGACCAGCAATTCGGACACGGGTACTCCTCGGCACGTGGGGAGGTGTTACCGCCGGTAATTTACTCTCGGGTACATCCCCTGCCCAGCCCCCGCGCACACCTCCCGCGAACCCTTCCCGGACGCCCGCGAACCCCACCGAACCCCTCCACACCGCCTGCACCACCCGCCCCGCACGTCAAGTCACGTCTTCTCGCGACATGACCCGGGGCCCCCGGATCGGGCCCACTGGAGGTGCCCCCCAACCCCTCCAGGAAGGACACCCCATGACCCCCTCCCACACCGCCCGCACCGCCCCCACCAGCCGCACCCGGCGCAGGTTCGGACTCAGGACCGGCCTGGTCTCGGCGGCCCTGGTCGCCGGAGGCGCACTCCTCCCGACCACCGCCTTCGCCTCCCCGGCCCCGTCACAGACCGCCACGGCCGTCGCCCACCACGACGACCACGGCGAGCACCACCACCACAAGAAGCACCATCACCACAAGCACCACCACCACAAGAAGCACCACGAGCCCAAGGTCTGCATCACCATCTACCCGGCACCGCCCGAATGTGCGGTCACCTGGGGCGACTGACGACCGGACCCCGGGACGCAAAAGCCGCCGCCCCCGCCCGAAGGGCGGGGGCGGCGGCGGGCCGTACCGGGCCGGCGCGTCAGGCGGTGGCCGGGACCGGGGCCTTCGGCTCGGCGCCAGCGTCCGCCGGGGCGTCGACCGGGGAGGCCGAGGCCGTGGCGAATCTGTCGCCTTCGGTCTGCATACAGCACGACTGACGACCCCACGGGGCCCCGGCCTTGAAGGCCGGGGCTCCGCCGCTGCTCGCTCACCACGCTTTCAGTCAGACCGCCGCGGAGGCTCTGACAGCATCACCCGCAGGAAGTCGGTCACGATCCGCCGGAAGCCTGTGTGCCCCTCGCGCCGGGCATGCGCCACGCACCAGGCGGTCACGGTCAGCTCGTCATCCACCGCGCCGGAGCCCTTGAGGCAGGTGGTGCACTCAACCTCCACGATCGGCCCACTGCCCCTGCGATCCGGAGTCACCATCCGATCCGCCGGGGTGTCGACGGCAACCGGCACCACGACCCGGGCGCTCACCGCCGCACCTCCACCACGTCCGCCGCCCGGAGCCGCCACGGTGCACCCCGCCTGAAGATCAGGACGACGGCAGCGGTCCCGGTCGCGAACCGGTCGTCACGTACACAGCGGACTTGCCGCCACTCCTTCTGGACCCACACCAGGTCGCCGGACCGCACGCGCAGCGCCATGATCCTGCTACCCCTCACGGCGTTCACCACCCAGCGCAGGAGCCCACAGCTCAACCCAGACCCGCTTGCCGACGCCTTCCCGTTCGCCGACCGCCCAGCGGTCCGCCAGGGAAGAGACCACGAACAGGCCTCTCCCCCTGTTCTCGGCAACGTCCGGCACTGACACCTCAGGACTCGCCGCACACGCATCGTGAACCTCAATCCGGACTCCATGCGCAGTCAGCGAGAACCGGGTTTCGATCTTCCGGTCACCGGGCCCCTTCGCGTGCCGCACCGCGTTGGTCACCAGCTCCGACAGCACGACCAGAGCGTCACCCTCCAGGGCGGCCAGCCCCCAGTCACTCAGCGCCTTGCGCAGCTCGGCACGAGCCAGCGGGACGGAGCGCGGCTCACGCCTCCAGCGGTGGACCACTTCGCTCATCGGGCGACCTCCCGCCCGTGGATGAAGCGCGGCCCCAGGTCGATCCCGTACGTCGCGAGGACCAGCACCCGACGCCGCTGACGGCGCAGCCGGGCGACACCGCGTGGGGCAGCTCGGTGGCGGCCCGTCGGCGGAAGGAGAAGACGCAGCAGCGGCGTCAAAAGCAGGGCGATAAAGTGCAGCACGTTGACGCTCCCAGAAGCGTTGGCCACGCCCCCGGACCGTTCGCGCGGTCGCGGGGGTCTGTCACTCCAACTCTCTTGCTGCGCCGGTGCCCTGACTTCCCCCACGCGGGTATCCCCGTGATGGGTAACCTGCCGTACAAGTCTGAGCAGCACACTGCCACCGACAGGCGTTGATGGGCATCTGATGACCACACAGCAGCCGTGCACCGCGCTACCATCCGCGCTCTTGAACCGACCCGAGATGCGGGCGGCGATCGCGGCCCACGATTTCGGCAGCGTCTTCCGGCTTGCCCGCGATGAGGCGAGAATCAGTTATTCGAAAATCGCAGCTGCATGCGACATGAAACCTGAACGAGTCGGCTTGCTGGCGCGCGGTGGGGGCAGCGTGACGACCTTCGACAAGGTCGTCACGATCGCCGATGCCTTGCGCATCCCCGGGCACCTGCTCGGCCTCGCCCCCCGTTGGTGGGAGACAGGTCAACCCCTCCCCCTGGCCGAGCGCGCCGCCGCGGGCGCGACGGGAGGAGGGGACGCAGTGGACCGCAGAGACTTCGTCCGAGCAACGGCCGGTACCGGCCTGGCCGTGGGCCTGTCCGGCCTCCAGCCCCTTGGAACGGCCGGACGGGTGTCCCACGGACTCCCGGAGAAGCTCAGGCAGCGCACGGCACGTCTGCGCCGCTTGGACGACATCCTTGGCGGCGGTGACACCTTCCGGGTGTACGTCGGGGAGTACCAAGCCACCAAGGGCATCCTGCGCGAGGCCAGTTACACCGAGGAAACGGGGCGCGAGCTGCTGTCCGTCCTGGCGGAGCAAGCGCAGCAGGCAGGGTGGGCAGCGTTCGACAGCGGCAAGCAGACAGAGGCGAGGAGCCTCTACGAGGCCAGCCACACCGCCGCCAGAAAGGCCGGTGACCAGTCTTTGGCGGCGAACGCCCTCGCCTTCCTGGCCTACCAGCGCAGCGACGGCGACCGGAAGGCGGGAGTGGACATCGCCACCCGCTCCTGCCGAACCGCCGGGCCGGAGACTCCGTCCACGGTGCGCGCCCTCCTTCACGAGCGCTGCGCTTGGGCCCATGCCCTCACCGGCGATGCCGGACAGACCGAGGCCGCTCTCAGCAGCGCCCAGCAGGCACTCGGCGAGAACCGCGACGAGGTGCAGCCGGACTGGTCCTCGTGGGTGGACGAGACCGAGCTGTTGATCATGACAGGGCGGTGCTGGACCGAACTCGGGCGACCACTCCGGGCCGTACCCGCCTTGGAGAGGGCTCTGCAGGGGTACGACGACACCCATGCCCGCGACAAGAGCTTGTACCTGACGTGGTTGGCAGAGGCGTACCTCTCGGCAGGAGAGGTTGAGGAGTCCGCTCGCGTCATCGGGCGAGCGCTCGACCTCTCATCCGGTGTCGCGTCGGTGCGCCCGCGGCAGCGGATCACACCGGCCCTCAGCAGGCTGAGCGGCTACCGGGCCGTGTCCGCGGTGGCCGATGTCCTGGAACAGGCCGGAGCCTGAGTCGGTCAGTCCTGCGCTTCCGGTGCCGTCGTCGCGGACACCCAGCGCAGGTACGCCGCCGAGCCGGCCACGATCGGCACTGCCGTGATCTCGGGGTTCTTCCACGGGTGCTGGTCCAACAGGTGCCGCTCCAGGTCCGCGTACCGGTCCGCGCGGATCTTGAACAGGAGCTGCCATTCCTCCCCAGTACCGAACTCCCCCTCGTGCCAGAAGGCCGACAGCACGGGACCGACGATCTGCGCCCCCGCCGCCAACCGGGCGGAGACCGTCGAACGCGCCAACGCCTCGGCCGACGACCGGTCTTCCGTCGCCGTCGACACCTGCAAGAACTCAGCCATGGGCCGGAGCCTATCCCCCGGTCCAGGAGGGCTGGGCCCACTCCGGGTACGCCGCAGCCCCCGCCCGGCAGGGGACGGGGGCTGCGGCGAGCCGGAGGGTTCGGGGTCAGGCCGCGGCCGGGGCGGTGGCCTTCTGCTCGGCCGTGTCGGCCACCGGGGCGTCGACCGGGGAGGCCGTGGCCCTGGCGTACACATCCCTGTCGAGGATCCCCTCGCGGGCCGCGACCACGACCGGCACCAGCGCCTGACCGGCGACGTTCGTCGCGGTGCGCATCATGTCCAGGATCGGGTCGATGGCCAGCAGCAGGCCGACGCCCTCCAGCGGGAGGCCCAGCGTCGAGAGGGTCAGGGTCAGCATGACCGTGGCGCCGGTGAGGCCGGCGGTGGCGGCGGAGCCGACCACCGACACGAAGGCGATCAGCAGGTAGTCGCCGACGTTCAGCGGCACGTCGAAGATCTGCGCGATGAAGATCGCGGCCAGCGCCGGGTAGATGGCGGCGCAGCCGTCCATCTTGGTGGTGGCGCCGAACGGGACGGCGAAGGAGGTGTACTCCTTCGGTACGCCGAGGCGCTCGGTGACCTTCTGGGTGACCGGCATGGTGCCGACCGAGGAGCGCGACACGAAGGCCAGCTGGATGGCGGGCCAGGCGCCCTTGAAGAACTGGAGCGGGTTGACCTTGGCGACGGTCGCGAGCAGCAGCGGGTAGACGCCGAACAGCACGAGCGCGCAGCCGATGTAGACGTCGGCGGTGAAGGTCGCGTACTTGCCGATCAGGTCCCAGCCGTAGTCGGCGATGGCGTAGCCGATGAGGCCGACGGTGCCGAGCGGGGCGAGCCGGATGACCCACCACAGCGCCTTCTGGAGGAGCTCCAGGACGGACTCGGCCAGGCTCAGGATCGGCGCGGCCTTCTCGCCCAGCTGGAGGGCGGCGATGCCGGCGACTGCGGCCATGAAGACGATCTGCAGGACGTTCAGCTCGGTGAACGGGGTGATGACGTCGCTTGGCACGATGCCGGTGAGGAAGTCGATCCAGGAGCCGGTGTGCTTCGGCAGCCCGCCGTCCTTCGGCGTCAGGCCGGTGCCGGCGCCGGGGTTGGTGAGCAGGCCGATGGCGAGGCCAATGGCCACCGCGATCAGCGAGGTGATCATGAACCAGAGGAGGGTGCGCGACGCGAGGCGGGCCGCGTTGTTCACCTTCCGCAGGTTGGTGATCGACACCAGGATCGCGAAGAAGACGAGCGGCGCGACGGCCAGCTTCAGCAGCTGGACGAAGATGTCGCCGACCTTCTCCAGGGTCGTGTAGAGCCAGCCGATGTCCTGGCTGCGGGCGAGCCAGCCCAGCAGGACGCCGAGCACCAGACCGGCGACGATCTGGACCCAGAACGGGACTTTCGATGCGGTCTTGGAGATCGCTGACAACGGACACACTCCGACTACTGCTACTGACGGTTTTGGCCCGGTAAAGCTAACACCTGAACTTTGAGATCCTCAAAGGCTCACTTTCAGACAGTTGATGATCGAACAACTTCGCATAGGCGCCATCCCGTCCCAACTCCCCCCGGAAAACGACAAAACCCCGCCGCCGAGGAGGTGACTCCTCGGCGACGGGGCGCGTCGAGCGTGTGACGTAACTTACGAGCCGCTTACGGGCCTTCGTGCGGGCCCCCGGGGCTACGAGCCGGCGCGGGCGGCGTCGTCGGCCGCGTCCTCCTGGCTGCGGTTGGCGGCGAGCCGGTCCTTCACGCCGTCGACGCGGCCGCTGATCTGGGCGGACATCTCGTCACGCTGCTTGCGCAGCAGCACGAAGGACAGCGGCGCGGAGATCACCAGCGCCAGCAGCACGACCCACATCAGGTTGGAGTCGCCGAGACCGGCGGGCAGCACGCGGAGCCGGACCAGACCCCACACGGCGAAGAAGCACCCGACGAAGATGCCAAGCCGCATCGCGGTGTATCGGGCGGCGGCACTCGGCTTCAGGGCCACGGCGAGCCTTCTCTCTCTGACGTACGGAGGGTCGTGCCCGTCCAGTGAAGCACGCCGCGTCTACGGACAAGTCCGGCGGGGGTCCCCGGCCGGAACCAGCCGCAGGGCGGCGAGGGCACTTGCGCGAGCGGCCGCACTCACCGGCGCACACCCGCTCCGGCTCGATGCCATGGTGCGGCGGCGCGGGCGCCGTCAGGACGGGGACGCGGGCCGGGTGGGGGTGACCAGGCCGGATTCGTAGGCAGCCATGACGGCCTGGGCGCGGTCGCGGACGGACAGTTTGGTGAAGAGGCCGGTGATGTGGTTCTTGACCGTGGAGATGCTGAGGCCGAGAGCGGCGGCGATCTCGGCGTTGTCGAGGCCGCCGGCGATGAGGCGCCAGATCTCGCGTTCGCGGGGGGTGAGGTCCACGGCGGCCGGGCCGATGGGGGGCGGGGCCGTGGCGGGCCGCGAGGCGCGGACGTACGTGGAGATCAGGCGGGTGAGCAGACGCGGGGCGACGGCCGCCTCGCCGGTGTGGACTGTGCGGACGGCCGCGAGCAGTTCCTCCGGGGAGGTGTCCTTGGGGAGGAAGCCGCAGGCGCCGGCGCGCAGGGCCGCGACCACGTACTCGTCCATGTCGAAGGTGCTCAGCGCCAGGACCCGGCAGTCGGGGAGGGCCTCGGAGAGCGCGGCGGTGGCGCCGACGCCGTCGAGGACGGGCATCCGGATGTCCATGACGACGACGTCGGGGCGGAGTTCGCGGGCGCGGGCGACGGCCTCGGCGCCGTCCCCGGCCTCGCCGACGACCTCGACGTCCGGTTCGGGGGCGAGGATGAGGGCCAGGCCGCGGCGAACGAGCGGCTGGTCGTCGGCGATCAGCACGCGGATCATCGGGGTGGTCCTTCCGGTACCTGTGCGGCGGTGGCGCGTGGTCGGGTGCGGCGGGCGGCGCGTTGCGGTCCCGTCCGCGGGAAGGGGGTCACGCAGCCTCGCGGTCCGTACCGTCCTCGTCGGCGGCGGCCGGGAGGCGGGCGGTGACCCGGTAGCCGCCGGTGCCGTCCGGTCCCGTCTCCAGGGTGCCGCCGAGAAGGGCGACGCGTTCACGCATTCCGATCAGACCGTATCCCGGGGTCCTGAAGGGGCGGACGGAGGGGCGGACGGAGGGGCCGGGGCCTGCCGGAGCGGCTGGGCCCGGGTCGGTGACGTGGTGCGCGGTGCGTCCGGCACCGTCGTCATGGACCTCGACGGTGACGTGTCCGGCACCGTAGGCGAGCCGGACCCGGGCGCGGGCGCCGCCCGCCGCGTGCTTGCGGGTGTTGGTGAGGGCTTCCTGGACCACGCGGAAGGCGGTCAGGCCGACACTCGGCGGGAGGGTGCGGACCGGCCCGTCGACGGTGAGTTCCGTGTCCGTGCCGGACCGCCGGGCCTCCGCGACGAGCCCTTCGAGGTCGGCGGTGCCGGGCTGGGGTGCGGCGGGCGGGCCGGTCTCGGGCTCCTCCCCGGCGCGCAGGACGTCCAGGAGCTGCCGCATCTCTCGCAGCGCCGTCCGGCCGGAACCCTCCAGGGTGACCAGGGCCTCGCGGGCGGCCCCCGGGTCCCGGGCGAGGTTGACGCGGGCGCCGCCGGCCATCAGCTGCATGGTGGTGATGTGGTGGGCCACGATGTCGTGCAGTTCGCGGGCGATGCGGCGGCGTTCGGCGGCCACTGCGGCCTCGGCCAGCAGCAGCCGGTGCGCGGCGGCCTCCTCGGCCCGGCGGCGCATCAGCACACCCGCACCGGTCACCAGGGCCGTCGCCAGCGGGTTGCCGAGGGCGGCCGGATCAAAGAGCCCGCCGGACAGGCCGACCAGGGAGGCCGGTACGGTCACGGCCGCCGCCGGGAGGGACCGGCGCGGCGGGAGCTGCCGGGCCACGGCGTACAGGGCGACGGCCAGGGCGGCGGTGAAGTGGCCCTGGAGCGGGGTCGCGAAGTTGAGGAGCACGCCGAGGCCGAGCACTCCGGCCAGGGCGGTGAGCGGACGGGTGCGGCGGAGGACGAGGCACAGGGCCGCCAGGACCAGCAGGGCACAGCCGGCCAGGGTCAGGGGCCGGCCCTGGTCGGCTGCGCCCAGCGAGTAGCCGACCAGATCGACGGCCGCCGCACCGATGGCGACCAGGGCGTCCCCGCGGTCCCAGGCCGGCTCCGCGAGGGCGGGTGCGGCACCTCCGGCGGTGGCTCCCGTGCCCGTGGGGCTTCCCGCTGACGCCGGTTCCGTGCCCGGCCTCGTACCGCCGCCCGCACCCGGGCTCGGGGCCGCGTCCCCGCCCGCGCCGGAGTCCCCGCTCGTGCTCCCGCCCCGTACCGGCATGCCGTGTCCGCTCCGTCCCGCTCTCGCCCACCCGTTGCGCCGCCCCGCCGGTGCCCGGAGGCACTCGCGGCGGGGGCGGGAACCTCCATTCTCCCCGGCCGGGCGGGGGCTGCGTCCTACCGGAGGCGGAGGGCGGACCAGTACTCCGGTCCTGGTCGGGAGGGGTACCGCGGACCGGAGTCCCGTACCCGGGCTCCTCCTGCGCGCCGATGATCCGGGGCCCGTCCGCTGATGGTCTGGGAGCAGTCCGGGATCTGCCCGGAACCGCCAGCCGGTCCGGTGGGCGGAACGTACGTACGGAGGTCCCTTGATCCGCGCTCTGACCGGCTTCTCGACGCGAAGTCCGTGGAAGGTCATCGCCCTGTGGGCGGTGCTCGGCATCGCCCTCACGATCCTGGGGCAGGCGTTCGTCTTCCGGGCCTCGCAGCCCGGCACCGGCGGTTTCCTGCCCGAACGGTACGACTCGGCGGCGGCTCTGGAGGTGGCCGAACGGCACTTCGGGGCGCGGCCGGACGTGGAGCCCCTGACGGTGCTCGTGGCCCGAGGGGACGGGGCGGCGCTGGCCCCCGCCGACGAGCGTCGCATCGACGGTCGGGCGGCGGAGCTTTCCCGGCGGTGGATCGCGATGCCGCGGGACAAGGACACCCCGCCGCTGCTGACCGAGGACCATTCGCAGCGCCCCCGCGTGACGCCCGCACTGACGTCTCCGGACCGCAGGCTGCGGCTGCTGTCCGTGGAGTTGAAGGGCAATCCCGCGGACCCCGGGGTGCAGTCCACGTACCGGGCATTCCGGGACCAGGCCCGGGCGGAGTTCGAGGCGGCGGGGCTGCGGACCGGGTTCACCGGGGGGCTGGCGTCGACGGTGGACGACCAGGACGCGGAGAAGACGCGGTCGACGGTGGTGGGCCTCGTGATGGTCGGGTTGATCGTGCTGCTCCACGTGCTGGTCTTCCGGAGCGTGCTCGCCGCGCTGCTGCCGCTGGTCGCTGTCACGGTGATCGGCGGGGCCGCCATGGGGACGGTGGTGCTCGGGGCGCTGCTGAGCGGGATCCGGCTGGCGCCCTCCACCCCCGGACTGATCAACGTGGTGCTGGTCGGGATCGGTGTGGACTACTTCCTGTTCCTCCTGTTCCGGTTCCGTGAGCAGTTGCGGGAGCATCCGGAGCAGTCGGGGCGGGAGGCGGCCGCGCTGGTCGCGGGCCGGGTGGGTACGGCGATCACCTCGGCGGCGCTGACGATCGTCGCGGCGTTCGCGACGCTCGGTGTGGCCACGTTCGGCCAGTTCCGGGTGCTGGGCCCGGCGATCGCGGTCTCGGTGCTGGTGATGCTGCTGGGCAGCCTGACGCTGCTGCCGGCGCTGCTCGCGGTGTGCGGGCGGCGGATGTTCTGGCCCTCGCGTTCCCTGGACCGGCCGGCACGGGGCGGGGCCGCGGCCCGGACCGGCACCTGGACGGTGCGGCGGCCCGCGGCGCTGGTCCTGGTGTGCGTGGCGGTGCTCGGCGCACTGGCCGCCGGGACGGCCGGCATGCGGATGGACTACGGCGGCCGGGCCGCCGGGGAGGAACGGACGGCCGCGGCGAAGACCGCCGCGGAGATCGCCGAGAGCCTGCCCGCGGGCGTGTCCGACCCGGCCGGGGTGTTCGTCACCGCGGTGGGCGGCGGCCCGGTGGACCCGGCCGGGCTGGAGGGGATGGCCCGGGCCCTCGGCACGGTGGAGGGCGTCGGCCAGGTGGCCCCGCCGGTGCTGAGCCGGGACGGGCGGGCCGCCCGCATCGACCTCTTCCTCGACGCGGACCCGCTGGGGCGGGAGGCCCGTGGCCTGGTGTCCGGTCCGGTGCGGGAGGCGGTCGCGGCCCACCGGCCGCCGGGTACGAAGGCGCACGTGGGCGGTACGGCGGCGGTGTTCGCCGATGTGGCGGTGGCCGTCGACGAGGACCTGAAGGTGGTGTTCCCCGTGGCGGCGGCGCTCATCGCCGTGATCCTCTTCCTGCTGCTGCGCAGCCTGCTGGCACCGGTGGTGCTGATGCTGGCGGTGGGCCTGGGCTTCGCGGCCACCTTGGGAGCCTCGACGCTGGTCTTCCAGCACGGACTGGGGCGGCCCGGCGTGGACTTCACGCTGCCGCTGGTGCTGTTCCTGTTCGTGGTGGCGCTGGGCACCGACTACAACATCCTGGTGACGGACCGCATCCGCGAGGAGATGGCCCGCCCGGGCCCGGCGCGGGTCGCCGTGGCGCGGGCCGTGCGGCACACCGCCCCGGCGATCGCCTCGGCGGGCCTGGTCCTGGCCGCCTCCTTCGCGGGCCTGGCGGTGAACCCGGCCCCGGCCACGCAGCAAATCGGTTTCGCGACGGCCCTGGGCATCCTGCTCTCCGCCTTCGTCCTCTCCATCGCCCTGGTCCCGGCGCTGGCCGCGCTCCTGGGCCGCTCCCTGTGGTGGCCGGTCCTGCGCCGCCCGGCCGGAGAGGACGACGGGACGGGTCGCGGCGGAAGCCCCTACAAGGTGACCGGGGACGGCGACGGCAACCCGTACGGCGAACCCGCGGCCGGCCCCCGACCCGTACCGCTCTCCCTCCCTCACTCGCTCCCCCGGCCCGGGGAACGTACGACCGGCGCCCGCTGAGGGTTCGTCCGCTCCACGCCGTGTACCGGCCCCGGTGCGGTGTGCCGCCCGCTGGGGGTCGGCCTCGCACGGTCGCCCTGCTCCAGGATCGTGTGGAGCAGGGCGACCCGTTCGTGGGCCCCGGGGGCCCTCAGGCGAGCGGCAGCAGCATCGTGATGTCGTCCCGGTCGTCTCCCGGGGCCACCCGGATCGCGGACGGGACGCGGCCGACCTCCTTGTAGCCGCACGCGGCGTAGAAGCGCTCAAGGTCCATGCCCCCGCGGCACGTCAGCCTGATCGCCTCGATGCCCCCGACCGTGCGGGCCGCGTCGGCGGCGGCCGCCAGCAGGTCCCGGCCGTAGCCCCGGCCCTGGTGGCGGGGGTGGACCATCACCGTGTAGAGCCACAGCCAGTGCGTCATCAGCCGGTGGCTGTTCAGGGTCAGGAAGGCGGTCGCGGCCACCCGGCCGTCCTCGTCGTGGCCGACCAGCAGCCGGGCGCCGCCGTCCGCGAGCTGGGCCAGCTGCCGCACGAGCTGCGGGCGGATGTCGTCCGGCACGACCGGCGGGACGAAGCCGACGGCGCCGCCCGCGTTGGTGACGTCCGTCCACAGGTCGAGGATGCCCTGGTGGAGCGCGGGGTCGACCTTCGGGTCCAGCGTGAACGTAAGGGTCATACCGAGAGGGTATCCATTACAGCTGACAGCGCGCGAGCAGCGAAGGGCCCCGTCCCGGATCGCGGAACGGGGCCCTTCCCACAGCCCGGGCGGCGTCAGACGCGCATCGGCTGCGGCGACTCACGCAGCGAGGCGTCCGGACCCGGGTACTCGCGGATGATCTCGTACCGGGTGTTGCGCTCGACCGGGCGGAAGCCGGCCTCGCGGATCAGGTCCAGCAGGTCGTCACGCGTCAGCTTGTTCGGCGTGCCGTAGTTGTCGGCGTCGTGGGTGATCTTGTACTCGACCACCGAGCCGTCCATGTCGTCCGCGCCGTGCTGGAGCGCCAGCTGGGCGGTCTGCACGCCGTGCATCACCCAGAAGACCTTCACGTGCGGCACGTTGTCGAACAGCAGGCGCGAGACCGCGAAGGTCTTCAGCGCCTCCGCGCCCGTGGCCATCGTCGTCCGCGCCTGGAGCGTGTTGCGGACCTTGCCGTCCTTCATGTCCACGAAGTCGTGCTGGTACCGCAGCGGGATGAAGACCTGGAAGCCGCCGGTCTCGTCCTGGAGCTCGCGCAGCCGCAGCACGTGGTCCACGCGGTGGCGCGGCTCCTCGATGTGCCCGTAGAGCATCGTGCACGGGGTCTTCAGACCCTTCTCGTGCGCGAGGCGGTGGATGCGCGACCAGTCCTCCCAGTGGGTCCGGTGGTCGACGATGTGCTGGCGGACCTCCCAGTCGAAGATCTCCGCACCGCCGCCGGTCAGCGACTCCAGACCCGCGTCGATCAGCTCGTCCAGGATCTCGCTCGCGCTCAGCCCCGAGATCGTCTCGAAGTGGTGGATCTCGGTGGCGGTGAAGGCCTTCAGCGAGACGTTCGGCAGCGCCTCCTTCAGGGCCTTCAGCGAGCGCGGGTAGTAGCGCCACGGCAGGTTCGGGTGCAGGCCGTTGACCACGTGCAGCTCGGTGAGGTGGTCGTTCTCCATGGCCTTGGCCAGGCGGACGGCCTCCTCGATGCGCATGGTGTACGCGTCCTTCTCGCCCGGCTTGCGCTGGAACGAGCAGTACGCACACGAAGCCGTGCACACGTTGGTCATGTTGAGGTGGCGGTTCACGTTGAAGTGCACGACGTCGCCGTTCTTGCGCGTGCGCACCTCGTGGGCGAGCCCGCCGAGCCAGGCCAGGTCGTCCGACTCGTAGAGGGCGATGCCGTCCTCACGCGTCAGCCGCTCGCCGGAGCGGACCTTCTCCTCCAGCTCGCGCTTGAGCCCAGCATCCATGCTGCGGTCGCCTCCTCTATGTGTCCTGCAACCCGACCCAACCGTACTCTCAGCCCTCCTCGGGCAGGTCGCCGACCCGGTTCTCCCACTTGGTCGAGAGCACGATGGTGGTGCGGGTGCGGGAGACGCCCTTGGTGCCGGACAGCTTCCGGATGATCTTCTCCAGGCCGTCGACGTCGCTCGCGCGGACCTTGAGCATGAACGAGTCGTCGCCGGCGATGAACCAGCAGTCCTCGATCTCCGCGAGGTCGCGCAGCCGCCGCGCCACGTCCTCGTGGTCGGCCGCGTCCGAGAGCGAGATGCCGATCAGCGCCGTCACGCCCAGCCCGAGCGAGGCCGCGTTGACCGTCGCGCGGTAGCCCGTGATCACACCGGCCGACTCCAGGCGGTTGATCCGGTCGGTGACGCTGGGGCCCGAGAGGCCGACGAGGCGGCCGAGCTCGGCGTACGAGGCCCGACCGTTCTCCCTGAGTGCCTGGATGAGCTGCCTATCCACCGCGTCCATGTACCTGGACCCTTCTATTGTTCAGCGATCCCGCGAGTTTACGTATAGAATCTAAGGCACACAGGGTCGACACCCTGTGAATCTTTCAACAGATCAAAGACGATCTTTCAGGAGTGGTTACCCGTGTACACGATCGAGATGGCCTACGCTCACATGCGACAGCTGCAGGAGCTGGCCAACCGCTCGCGTGCCCACCAGCCGGCAGCAGCGCACCGCGCGGACAAGACCCGCGCGCCCCGCGCCGCCAAGAAGCGCTAGCCCACCACGACCGGAGACCGCTACGGCCGGGGGGACCCCCGGCCCAGCTCTCCCTCCCAGCGGCGGTACAGCCGGTGCGGCACCCCTGCCGCGTCCAGCACCCGCCCCGCGACGAAGTCCACCAGATCCTGGATGTGCGTCGCACCCGCGTAGAACGCCGGAGAGGCGGGCAGCACCACGGCGCCCGCCTCGTCCAGCGTCACCAGATGCCTCAGCGTCTGCCCGTTCAGCGGGGTCTCCCGCACCGCGACCACCAGCCGGCGCCGCTCCTTGAGCGTCACGCTCGCCGTCCGCTGCAGCAGGTCCTTCGAGAGCCCCAGCGCCACCCCGGCCACGCAGGCCGTGGACGCCGGCACGATCAGCATCCCCTTCACCGGGTACGAGCCCGAGGACGGCCCCGCGGCCAGATCGCCCGCCGACCAGTGCCGTACGTCGTCCAGCGCGTCCCGCACGTCGAAGGTGTCCGGCTTCCCGTCGGCGCCCCGCGCCAGCCACTCCCCCAGGTCCTCGCGCCAGTGCGCGTCCCGGAAGGCGATGCCGGTCTCGTCCAGAAGGGTGAGCCGGGAGGCCCGGCTCACCACGAGGTCCACACTCTCCCCCGCGGCGAGCAGACCGCGCAGCACCGAAGCCGCGTACGGCGTGCCGGACGCCCCGGAGACCCCGACCACCCACGGGGTGCGCTTGCCGTCTGTCATGACCCCGAGCCTAAAGCGTCAGTCCCCGGACCAGCAGGTCCGCGAGCGCGCACACGAAGAGCGCGATCCCGATGAAACCGTTCACCGTGAAGAAGGCCCGGTTCAGCCTCGACAGGTCCCGCGGGGTGACGATCGAGTGCTCGTACCCGAAAGCCGCGGCCACGATGATCAGGCCCGCCCAGAACCACGCGCCCGCGTCCGTGGCCAGCGCGTACCAGACGAACAGCCCCATCGTGACGACGTGGCAGGCCCGCGCGCCCCACAGCGCGGCGGGGATGCCGAAGCGCGCCGGCACGGACAGCACGCCCTCGGCGCGGTCCGCCTGCACGTCCTGGCAGGCGAAGATCAGGTCGAAGCCGCCGATCCACACGCCCACCGCGAGACCCAGGATCACCGCGTCCCACGACCACTCGCCGGTCACCGCCAGCCAGGCGCCGACCGGCCCGATGGCCTGGGCCAGGCCCAGGATGGCGTGCGGGAAGTTCGTGAACCGCTTGCCGTACGGGTAGACCACCATCGGCACCACGGCCAGCGGGGCCAGCGCCAGGCACAGCGGGTTCAGCAGCGCGGCCGCCCCCAGGAAGACGACCAGCGCGATGCCCGCGCCCGTCCAAGCCGACCGCACGGTCACGGCGCCGGTCACCAGCTCGCGGCCGGCCGTACGCGGGTTCCGCGCGTCGATCTCGCGGTCGATGATCCGGTTGGCGGCCATCGCGAAGGTCCGCAGGCCCACCATGCAGACCGTCACCAGCAGCAGCTCGGCCCAGTGGACGGTGCGGTCCACCTGGAACATCGCGGTGAGCGAGGCGATGTAGGCGAAGGGCAGGGCGAAGACCGAGTGCTCGATCATCACCAGCCGCAGGAACGCCCTGGTGCGTCCCGGCTGCGCCGGGACCGCGGCCGTGGTCACAGGCCGTACTCCTTCCAGCGGCGGTCCACCAGGGCCGCCGTGGCCGGGTCGGACTCCACCATGTCCGGCCAGCCGCCGTCCCGGGTGTAGCCCTCCTCCGGCAGCTTCTTCGTGGCGTCGATGCCCGCCTTGCCTCCCCAGAACTGCTGGTAGGAGGCGTGGTCCAGGTGGTCCACCGGCCCCTCGACGACGGTCAGGTCGCGGGAGTAGTCGGTGTTGCCCAGGGCGCGCCAGGACACCTCGTGGAGGTCGTGCACGTCGCAGTCGGCGTCCACGACGACGATCAGCTTGGTCAGCGACATCATGTGGGCGCCCCAGATGGCGTGCATGACCTTCTGCGCGTGCTTCGGGTACTTCTTGTCGATCGAGACGATCGCGCAGTTGTGGAAGCCGCCCGACTCGGGCAGGTGGTAGTCCACGATGTCCGGGACGATGATCTTCAGCAGCGGAAGGAAGAACCGCTCGGTGGCCCGGCCCAGCGGCCCGTCCTCGGTCGGCGGGCGGCCGACCACGATGGACTGCAGCAGCGGGCGCCTGCGCATGGTGATGCAGTCGATCTTCAGTGCGGGGAACGGCTCCTGCGGCGTGTAGAAGCCGGTGTGGTCGCCGAAGGGACCCTCCGGGAGCATCTCGCCCGGCTCCAGCCAGCCCTCGACGACGACCTCGGCGTTGGCCGGGACCTGGAGCGGCACGGTCTTGCAGTCGACCATCTCGATCCGCTTGCCGGCGACGAAGCCGGCGAAGAGGTACTCGTCGATGTCGCCGGGCAGCGGCGCGGTCGAGGCGTACGTGACGGCCGGCGGGCAGCCGAAGGCGATCGCGACCGGCAGCCGCTCGCCGCGCTTGGCGGCGACCGCGTAGTGGTTGCGGCTGTCCTTGTGGATCTGCCAGTGCATGCCGATGGTGCGCTTGTCGTGGCGCTGGAGGCGGTAGAGGCCCAGGTTCCGCACGCCCGTCTCGGGGTGCTTGGTGTGCGTCAGGCCGAGGTTGAAGAAGGACCCGCCGTCCTTGGGCCAGGTGAACAGCGCCGGCAGCCGGTCCAGGTCCACGTCGTCGCCGGTGAGCACGACCTCCTGGACGGGCGCGGAGTCGCCCTTCACCTTCTTCGGCGGCACGTGCACCATCGAGCCGAGCTTGCCGAAGGCCTCGCGGACGCCGATGAAGCCCTGCGGCAGCTCGGGCTTGAGCAGCCCGCCGATCTTCTCGCTGATCTCGCCGTAGGACTTCAGGCCGAGGGCCTTGAGCAGCCGCCGGTCGGTGCCGAAGACGTTCATCGCCAGGGGCATGTCGGAGCCCTTGACGTTCTCGAAGAGCAGGGCCGGGCCGCCGGCCTTGTTCACTCTGTCGACGATCTCCCCGACCTCCAGGTACGGGTCGACTTCGGCCTTGATGCGCTTGAGGTCGCCCTCCCGCTCCAGGGCCCGGAGCAGCGAGCGGAGATCGTCGTAAGCCATGCAGGCCAGTATCCGCCACGCACTACCCTGGAAGCGTCACCGGGGCCCGACCGCGGGCCCGACGCCGTCTTTCGGGGATCGGACCACACCGTGCTGCGCTACCTGCCGTTCCTGCTGATCCTCGCGCTGACCATCTACACCTTCATCGACTGCCTCAACACCCCCGAGGACGAGGTCAGGCACCTGCCCAAGGTGGTGTGGGTGATCATCATCCTGCTGTTCTCGATCGTCGGCCCCGTGGTGTGGCTGGTGGCGGGCAAGAAGCGGGTGGCCTCCGGCGGCTTCGGCGCGGGCGGCGGCCGGCAGCGGTGGGTGGCGCCGGACGACAACCCGGACTTCCTCAAGTCGCTGGACGAGGAGAAGAAGCGGCGCAACGAGGACGAGGTCTGACCTCAGCGTCCGGCGTACGGGTTCTAGCCGGCCGCGTAGTACGCGCGCAGTTCCCGCCGGCGGGCCGGTGTCCAGGTCATCCAGTCCACGGGGTGGCCGTCGAGGGCCTCCGCGAGGCGTTCGAAGTGCTCGTGCCAGGCGGCCAGGGCGTCGAGCCGGTCCGCGTCGGTGCCGCGGCGTTCGTTGGTGAAGCGCAGCAGGGTGGCCTCGGGGCCTGCCGCCTCCAGGTGGAGGCGGATCCGCCCGTACCCGGTCACGGTGTACTCGGCCACGCGCTCCACGTCCCAGGCGGTGACGCGTCCCTGGACGGTGGGTCCGCCGCCGGGCCAGGTCAGGGTGGCCGCGCCGCCCAGCCGGCGCTCCAGGACGTCCGCCCGCGCGAGCCAGCCGCGCAGTCCGGCGGCGGTCGACACGGCGGCCCACACCTGCTCGTACCCGTGGGGCAGCCGCACCTCGAACTGGATCACGAACCCGCCGTCGCGGGAGGTGCTGGTGCGGTGTCCGATCACGGACGTCGATGTGGCCATGGCACCAGCGTTACTCCGTACAGGTGAGGGCGCACCCCGGGGCGGTGCCCCGGGGTGCGGCGGCTCAGACGCCGGCGTACGAGTGCTTGCCGCTGAGCAGGATGTTCACGCCGTAGTAGTTCCAGATCCAGCAGGCGAAGGCGAAGAGCGCCAGGTAGGCGGCCTTGCGGCCCTTCCATCCTGCGGTCGCGCGGGCGTGCAGGTAGCAGGCGTACGCGACCCAGGTGACGAAGGACCAGACCTCCTTGGGGTCCCAGCCCCAGTAGCGGCCCCAGGCGTCGCCGGCCCAGATCGCGCCCGCGATGATCGTGAAGGTCCAGAGCGGGAAGACGGCCGCGTTGATGCGGTACGAGAACTTGTCGAGCGAGCCGGACGAGGGCAGCCGCTCCAGCACCGAGGTGGCGAACCTCCCCGGCTTGCCGCCCTGCTCCAGCTTCGCCTCGTACGAGTCGCGGAAGAGGTACAGCACGGTGCCGACGGCGCCGATGTAGAAGACCGCGCCGCAGATGATCGCGGTGGAGACGTGGATGTACAGCCAGTACGAGTGCAGGGCCGGGACCAGCTGGTCGCTGTCGGTGTAGAGCCAGGTGGTGGCGATGCCGAGGTCGAGCAGCACGGTGGTGACGAGCATCAGGCCCATCCACCGGACGTTCTTCTTGAGCGCGAGCAGGACCAGGTACGCGCCGACGGCCACCGTGGAGAAGGTGATCGAGAACTCGTACATGTTGCCCCAGGGGGCCCGCTGCACGGACAGCGCGCGGGCGACCACGCCGGCGGCCTCGACGAGGAAGCCGAGGGTGGTCAGGGAGACCGCGATCCGCCCGTACAGGTCGCCCTGCTCGGTGCCGCCGGCCGCGCCGGGGCCGTCGGGGACGTCACGGGTGCCGGAGGCGGCCCGGGTGACGACCTTGGGCTGTTCCAGGACGGCGGTGCCGCCGCCCTTGGTCTTCACCTGCACCGCGGGGGCGGCGCCCCGGGCGGCGGCGGTGCGCGCTGCGCCGCCGGTGAGGGCGGCCGCGGTGCGGCCGACCTTGCTGCGGCTGCCGAAGGTCCACTCGGCGATGTGGGCGAAGAAGGCGAGCGTGTAGACCGCCATCGACGAATAGATCAGCACGTTGCTGATGTGCGCCAGGTTCTCGTTGGCGGCGACTGCGAGCTGCGTCATCCGCGCTCTCCTTCGACGGGTGCTTCGGCAGGTTCTTCTGAAGGTGCCTCGGGGTCTTCCGGTGCCTCGGGGTCTTCCGGGGCCCCGGGCGCGGTGGGCGCCAGGCCGTTCAGCGTGAGGGCCAGCTCGGCCAGCTCCTCGGGGAGCTTCGCGGACTCGCTGCGGCCGAGGCCCGCCATCTCGACGACGGTGACGCCGTCGGGTCCGGCGACGGCCCGGACCCAGACCCGGCGCCGCTGGATGAAGAGGGAGCCGGCCAGGCCCAGGATCGCGGCGACGGCGCCCGCGAGGGCGAGGCCGCTGCCGGGCTGGTGGGTGACGGAGAAGGTGGCCCAGCGGCCGATGCCCTCGAACTTCACGGTGCCCGCGCCGTCCGGCAGGTTCATCGACTCGCCGGGCAGCATGCGGACGGCGAAGGGGTTGCCGTCCTTGTCCTTGAACTGCTTCATCTTGGACGTGTTCAGCTGGTACACGTTCTGCGGCAGGCCGGAGTCCACGCCGAGGCTGCCGTGGAAGCCGGTCAGCGCCAGGGCCGGGTAGTCCAGGCCCGGGTACTGGGAGAACATCGTGCCCTTGCCGGCGCCCGCGAAGGTGGGGACGAAGACGCCGGAGAAGCCGAGCTGCTCCTTCTTGCCGTCCTTGTCGCGGTAGCCGTCGGTGACCTTGACGGCGCCGGTGGAGGTGAGGTTGCCGTCCTGCGGCAGCATCGGGACGGCGTCCTTGAAGACGACCTTGCCCCGCGCGTCCGTCACCGAGATGACCGGGGCGTACCCGTGGCCGAGCAGGTAGATCTTCGAGCCGTCGATCTCCAGCGGCTTGTTGACCTGGATCTCGGCCTTCTTCGGGGCGCCGTCGGCGCCCTCGCTGTAGGTGACGTACGCCTTGAAGTCGCGCGGGGTGCCCTTCTGGGGGCCGGTGCGCTCGTACGTCGCGTCGAACTCGTCCAGGACGAAGCTGAACGGCGGCAGGCTGTCGGAGTCGAAGAGGCTGCCGGACTTGAAGTCGTCGTACTGGGTGAGCGTGTTCGAGAAGCCGCCGCCCTTGAGGACGAGCTTGCCGCCCTCGGAGAAGAACAGCCGGCCCCAGGCGAAGGCGACCAGCATCACGATCAGCGCGATGTGGAAGGCGAGGTTGCCGGCCTCGCGCAGGTAGCCCTTCTCGGCGGCGACCGCGGTGCCGAGGGTGTGGGCCCGGAAGCGGCGCTGCCTCAGGACGGTGCCGGCCGCGTCGAGCACGTCCTCGGGAGAGGCCTCGGTGCGCCAGGTGGTGTAGGCGGGCAGCCGGTTCAGGCGCTTGGGGGCGCCCGGCGGACGGCCGCGGAGCTGGCCGACGAACTGCCAGGTGCGCGGGACGATGCAGCCGATCAGGGAGACGAAGAGCAGGATGTAGATCGCGGAGAACCACACCGAGCTGTAGACGTCGAAGAGCTGGAGCTTCTCGTAGACCGGCGTCAGCTTGGGGTGCTCGTCCTTCCAGGCGGCGACCTTCAGCAGGTCGACGCTGTTCTGGGGGACGAGGGAGCCCGGGATGGCGCCCAGGGAGAGCATGAAGAGCAGGATCAGGGCGACCCTCATGGAGGTCAGCTGCCGCCAGAACCAGCGGGCCCAGCCGATGACGCCGATGCCCGCGGGTGCGCCGGGGGCGTCCTCCAGGGGGGCGGTGGAGAGCTGGGACGCGGCGTCGCCGAGGCCGGCGTCGTCGGTGCCGGGGGCGGCGCCGCCGCCGGTGCCGGTGCCGGCCGTCTTGTCGGTCGTACTCATGTCACTTCTCCGCGAGCACGGGGTCGATCATCTTGCGGAGCTGCTCCTCGTTGACCGCGAGGAGGGAGCGGGCCGCGATCTTCCCGTCCTTGTCCAGGACGATCGTGGAGGGGATGGACTGCGGGTTGAGCGTGCCCTTGGGGAAGCGCAGGATCAGCTTGCCGATCGGGTCGTACAGGCTGGGGTAGGTGATGCCGAAGTTCTTCTCGAACTCGACGGCGGGCTGCTTGGAGGAGTCGCGGGTGTTGAGCCCGACGAACTCCACGCCCTTGCCCTGGAGCTCCTTGGAGACCTTGGCGAAGTGCGGCGCCTCGGCCCGGCAGGGCGGGCACCAGGAGCCCCAGACGTTCAGCACGACGACCTTCCCCTTGAGGGAGGAGACGTCGAGCCGGTCCCCGGCGACGGTCTCGCCGTCGAGCTTGGGGGCGGGCTGGCGCTCGGCCCTGGCCACGGTCTGGATGCCGCCGCTGCCCTGCACGTAGTTGGTGCCGCCGGAACCGGAGGAGCCGCCGCTCCCGTCGCCGCAGGCCGTCAGGGTCAGGCCGCCGGCGAGGGTCACCGCGGTCAGCAGGAGTGCGCGGCCGCTGGTCGAGCGGCGTCGGGGGGCGCGGCTAAGGCTCATGTGAAAAGTTTCGCATGGGCGTTTTGTGGATCTTCCGCGCCCCCCGAGGGGGCGGGTGCCCAGAGGGGGCGTCAGGCCGTCTTCGTGTAGCCGGCCCATCCGCCGGCGGGGGCCTGACCAGGGCCGAGTCCCTGGAGCTTGGCGAGGACGGCCGGGGACTGGACGTCGAGCCAGTCGGTGAACTGCCGGAAGGACACGAGGCGTACGTCCTTTTTGTCCGCCATTGCCTTCAATGCCTCTTCCACGGCATCCATGTAGATGCCGCCGTTCCACTGCTCGAAGTGGTTGCCGATGAAGAGGGGCGCGCGGTTCGTCTCGTACGCGCGCCTGAAGCCGTTGACGTACGTGCCGGTGGCCTGGGTACGCCAGCCCGGGTAGTTGGCGGGGACGCCTCGGGTGGTGTTCTTCGACTGGTTGGCCAGGATGTTGTAGTCCATGGACAGCACCTCGAAGGAGTGCCCGGGGAACGGCAGAGCCTGCAGCGGCAGGTCCCATATGCCGCCCTTCTTCTTCGGCCAGACCTGGGTGCCGCCGGGCGAGGAGGCGTCGTAGCGCCAGCCCAGCTTCTCCGCGGTGGGCAGCAGGTTCTCCTGGCCCAGCAGGCAGGGCGTGCGGGCGCCGACCAGTTCCTTGCGGTAGTCGAAGGGCAGCGGCTCCAGGTCGGTGAATCCGGTGTTGGTCCGCCAGTTGGTGACGAAGGACACGGCCTGGTCTATTTCGCTCTGCCAGTCGGCGCCGGTCCAGCGGCCGACGGAGCCGGATCCGCCGCAGAAATGCCCGTTGAAGTGCGTGCCTATCTCGTGGCCGTCGAGCCAGGCCTGGCGGACGTTCCTGATGGTCTCGCGGACGTGGTCGTCGGTGAGGTATCCGATGTCCGAGGCGCCGACCGGATTGTTCGGCGGCTTGTAGAGGCTCTTCCTGGACTCGGGCAGGAGATAGATGCCGGAGAGGAAGAAGGTCATGGCCGCGCCGTGGTCCTTGGCGACCTTCAGGAACCGCGGGAACAGGCCGTTGCCGACCTCTCCCGCGCCGTCCCAGCTGAACACCACGAACTGCGGCGGCGTCTCGCCCGGCTGCAGCGGCACCGGCTTCGGCGGCTGGTGGGGCTGGGGGCCGGTGTCCGCGGTCGAGCCGTCGCCTATCGGCTTCGCGGCCGGCTCGCTCGGCTTCGGCGACCGGTCCTTCAGGGGGCCGAGGTTGCCGGAGCCGGCCTTTCCACCGGAACTGCATCCCGCGACACCCATCGCGGCCGCAGCTCCAAGTCCCAGCCCCAGCGCACCCCGTCGACTGAATTCGCGCATGTCACCGTCCCCGTCCCTCAGCAAGCCCACAGCCAGTCCATATAAACGGACAATTAGCTAGAGCGGATGCCTCGACACGGTGGTTCCCGCGCGGCCCGTATTTATTTCGCCAAATCCGTGACGAACGGGCCCGGCCGTCAGGCGCCGAACGCCTTCGACTTCCCCTTCACCGGCTTGGCGCCGGCCAGCAGATGCGCCGGCACCAGGTCCCGGGCCGGCTCGCTGTACCCGACCGAGACCAGCCTGTCGCCCCGGTACGTGAAGGAGGTCAGCGACGCCAGCGTGCACTGACGGCGCCTCGGGTCGTGCCACAGCCGCCGCTTCTCCGCGAAGCTGCGCACGATCCAGATCGGCAGCTGGTGGCTGACCGCCACCGCCTCGTGCCCGCGCGCGGCGTCGCGTGCCGCCTCCAGGGCGCCCATCATCCGTACGACCTGCTCGATGTACGGCTCGCCCCAGGACGGCTTGAACGGGTTCGTCAGGTGCTTCCAGTTGCCCGGCTTCTTCAGCGCGCCGTCGCCGACGCCGAAGGTCTTGCCCTCGAAGACGTTGGCGGCCTCGATCAGCCGCTCGTCCGTCGCGAGGTCCAGCCCGTGGCTCTTCGCGATCGGCGCGGCCGTCTCCTGGGCCCGCTCCAGCGGGGAGGCGACCACGTACGTGACGTCGCGGCCCTCCAGGTGCTCCGCCACCCGGTCCGCCATCTGGCGGCCCAGCTCCGACAGGTGGTAGCCGCCGCGGCGGCCGTACAGCACGCCGTCCGGGTTGTGCACCTCGCCGTGGCGCATCAGGTGGACGACGGTGATCTCGTCACTGCTCATCGGTGGCCTCCGCGGCGGCACGGGCGGCAGCCGGCAGGGCCGCGGCGATCCGCTCCACGGCCTGCTCGTCGTGCGCCGTCGAGACGAACCAGGACTCGAAGGCCGACGGCGGCAGGTAGACGCCCTGCGCCAGCATCGAGTGGAAGAAGGCGGTGAAGCGGAAGGACTCCTGGCGCTTGGCCTCGTCGTAGTTCCGCACCTCGTCCGCGGTGAAGAACACCGAGAACATGTTGGAGGCGGTCTGCAGCCGGTGCGCCACGCCCTCCTTGGCCAGCGCGCCCGTCACCAGGTCCTGGATCTCCCGGGAGACCGCGTCCACCTTCGTGTACGCCGCCTCGTCGAGCAGCCGCAGCTGCGCCAGGCCCGCGGCCGTCGCGACCGGGTTCCCGGAGAGCGTGCCCGCCTGGTAGACCGGGCCCGCGGGAGCCAGGAACGCCATGACGTCGGCGCGGCCGCCGAAGGCCGCCGCGGGGAAGCCGCCGCCCATGACCTTGCCGAAGGTCATCAGGTCCGGACGGACCCCGTCGACCCCGTACCAGCCGGCTCGCGAGGTGCGGAAACCGGTCATGACCTCGTCGGAGATGTACAGCGCGCCGTTCTCTCGGCAGAGGTCCGCCAGGCCCTGGTTGAAGCCCGGGGCCGGGGTCACGACGCCCATGTTGCCGGGCGCGGCCTCGGTGATCACACAGGCGATCTCGCCGGGGTGGGCCGCGAAGGCCGCCCGCACGGCGTCCAGGTCGTTGTACGGCAGGACGATCGTGTCGCCCGCCTGCGCGCCGGTCACGCCCGGGGTGTCCGGCAGCGCGAAGGTGGCCAGACCCGAGCCGGCCGCGGCCAGCAGCGCGTCCACGTGGCCGTGGTAGCAGCCGGCGAACTTCACGACCTTGGCGCGGCCGGTGAAGCCGCGGGCCAGCCGGATCGCGGACATGGTCGCCTCGGTGCCCGAGGACACCAGGCGCACCTGCTCGACCGGCTCGATCCGGGCGACGATCTCCTCGGCCAGGGCGACCTCGCCCTCACCCGGCGTGCCGAAGGAGGTGCCGCGCGCGACGGCCTCCTGCACGGCCGCGATGACCTCGGGGTGGGCGTGCCCGAGGATCATGGGCCCCCAGGAGCACACGAGGTCGACGTACTCGCGCCCGTCGGCGTCGGTGAGGTACGGACCGGTACCGGACACCATGAACCGGGGCGTACCGCCCACTGCCTTGAAGGCACGGACGGGAGAGTTCACGCCGCCGGGGGTCACGACTGCCGCCCGGTCGAAAAGAGTCTGCGAAACTGGGGCCTGGTATGGGTAGCTCACATCAGCCATGGTGTCAGAGCCCCGGACCGTCTTGCGGACAGGTGTTTGCGCTTCGTGTTTCACCGTCGTGCCGTGGGGGAGGTCACTGCCATGATGATCAGGCTGCACGGTGGGGTCCGGGCGGCCGGTAGAGCAGTCGGGTGGAGATATGCAACGCGGTGGTGGACCGGGCGAGGGTACGGACGGCCTGGACCCCAAGCGCGCCCGTGAAGCCCGTGAAGCACGCCGCCGGGGCAGGCACCGACGCCACACCGCCGAGCAGTCCGACACCCCCGAGGTGTCGCTGCCGGGCCCGGAGGGCCCCGATTCCGGCACCACGATCGGGGGCCGCGGCATGGGCGTGACCTACAAGTACTTCGGCGCGCCGGACGGGGCCACGGCCGCGCGCGTGCCCATGACGATGCGGCCCGAGGAGCTCGGCGGGGACGAGCTCGGCATGGGCGGCATGTTCACCAAGATCAAGCCGGAGACCGTCGCCGCGATGGTCCTCACCGGCATCGAGGGCATACCCCTGCACAAGGTGCCCCCGCTGGAGCTGGTCGTGCTCCACCCCGACTACGCCGTGGTCAAGCTCCCGATGACCGTCGTCGACCCGCTGCGGGACATCGGCGAGGAGTCGGTGGGCGCCGCCGCCTTCATCTGGTCCACCGTCCCGGACCGCGGGGGCCCGAGCGACGCCTTCAACGTCTACCAGCTGCTCCACGAGTGGCAGGACTTCTCCCACCGCCTGCACGAGGCCGGCCACCAGCCGTACTGCCTGGTCTGGCCGTAGGCCGGCCCACCCGGAGACCTCTCCCGCCGTGGGCGCCCGCTGACCGGAGGAGTGTCGGTGGCCGCCCCTACGCTGGCGGCATGGCCGACGACATCATCCTGCGCGAGGTCCGCGACAGCGACCTGCCGCCGCTCTACACCGACTACCTCGACCCGGAGTCGAACCGCATGGCGGCCTTCACGCGCGCCGAGCCGGCCGACTGGGAGGCCTACCGGGCCCGCGCGGAGCGGCTGCGGGCCGACCCGGGGGTCCTGATGTACACGATCACCGACGGGGACGGCACGCTGCTCGGGCAGGCCGGGGTCTTCGGGCCGCCGGAGGAGCGCTCGGTGACCTACCGCGTGCTGCGCGAGCACTGGGGCAGGGGGGTGGCCACGGCGGCGCTGCGGCGGCTGCTGGAGCTGGTGCCGGAGCGGCCGCTGCACGCACGGGCCGCGTGCGACAACTCCGGCTCGGTGCGGGTCCTGGAGAAGTGCGGGTTCGTCGTGACCGGCACCGAGCGGAACTGGGCACACGGGCGGGGCGCGGAGACGGACGAGTTCCTGCTGGTGCTGGAGGCGTAGGCGGGGCCCGGGCTCAGGCCCAGTGGGGGTCGCGGCCGGTGGCGGCGAGCAGCCGCTCGAAGCGGTCGTCCTCGGGCAGGGGCTCGACGGGCTCGTCGAACATCCCGGCGTCGCGGGCGGCCGGCGCCATGTCGCCGATCACCCCGGCGAGTTCGTCCACGGCGTCCGGGTCCGGGCTGAACTCCTGGCCGGTGGCGCGGGCCAGGTCCCAGGCGTGCACCGTCATGTCGAGCAGCACCATGCGGCCGACCACGCGGGCCGGCTGGTTCGCGTGACCGGTGGTGCCGTCCTCGGCGCCGGGCGCGGACCAGGCGGCGACCAGCCGGTCGGCCTCGTCGGCGAAGCGCTCGCGCCAGTCGCCGGTGCCGAGGTAGTCGGGCTTCTCGGCGAAGGCACTGGGCCGCTTCCGGGCCAGCTCGGTGAAGTTGACGACCACGTCGAAGAAGTGGTTCAGCAGCTCGCCCACGTCGTACCCGGAGCAGGGCGTGGCCCCGCCGAGCTGCCGCTCGTCCACGCCCCGTACGACGGGCACGGCCCGCGCGGCCGCCGCCCCGAGCAGGGATCCGATGCTGTGCCGGTTGTCGCTCATGCCGGAACCGTAGGCTCCGGCGCGGGCGGCTCAGCCGCGCGCGGCGCGTCGGCGGCGCGTCCGGCGGACGGCCAGGACGGACAGGGCGGTCAGGGCGCCGAGGACCTGGGTGACGGCGGCGGCCAGTTCCCAGGCGTCCCGGGCCGCGGCGCTCGCGCCGAGTGCCCGGGGCAGGTGCTTGGCCAGTTCGGTGCCGAACACCAGAACACCGGCGGCGGCCGCCAGCCGCTCCTTGACGTTCCGGGGGCGTGCGAACAGCACGAGCGCCCCCACGAACGCCGCCCCGCTCACCCCGGCCAGCACCCACTGGTACATCCGCCCCGCACCTCCCGCCCCGACGGTCGGCAGAGCGTAGCCCGGGACCGCACGCCTGTCAGTGACGGACCTTACGGTGGCCCGATGGACACACCGCTGCGACTGGAGCCCTGGGCCGAAGGCGACTTCCGGCTGCTGGAGCGGAAGAACGAACCGGCCATGACCGAGCACCTCGGCGGCCCGGAGACGGCGGCCAAGCTCGCCGACCGGCACCGCAGGTACCTCGCGATGAGCGCCGCCGCCCCGGAGGCCGGGCGGATGTTCACCGTGCGGGTGGCGGAGTCGGGCGAGACGGTCGGCTCGATCGGCTTCTGGCCGCGCGAGTGGCAGGGCGAGGAGGTGTACGAGACCGGCTGGGGCATCCTTCCCGAGCACCAGGGCCGGGGCCTCGCCGTGGCCGCCGCCAGGGCCCTGATCGCGCATGCGCGGGCCCACGGCGACCGCCGCCACCTGCACGCCTTCCCCGGCGCCGACCACCCTGCGTCCAACGCCGTCTGCCGCAAGGCCGGGTTCACGCTGATGGGCACCACGGACTTCGAGTACCCGCCGGGCCACTGGCACCCGAGCAACGACTGGCGGTACGACCTGCTGGAGGGCCGGCCGTCCGTTCCGGATCAGGCCGGCCTCGCCTGATCCGGAAGACACGGCCCGGGACGGGGCGCGGATCCCGCACCCGCGCCCCGTCCCCGCACCCCGGCCCCGGGGCCACTACGGGACCAGCACCAGCCGCCCCCGCACCCCGCCCTTGGACTGCTCGGCGTGCGCCTCGGCGGCCGCGTCGAGCGGGTACGTACGGGCCACCCGCAGGTCCAGCGCCCCGGCATCCACCAGTGCGGCCAGCTCCGCGAGGTGGGCGCCGTCCGCGGCGACCTCCTGCTCCTCCACCCGGATCCCGCGCACCGCGGCCGGGGCGGCCCCGGGGTGGACGCCCACGTAGACGCCCCCGTCCTTCACGTACCCGAGCGCCCGCTCCCCCAGCACCGCCGTGTCCAGCACCCCGTCCACCGGGGCCGGCTCGCCGTCGCGCGGCACGAAGTGCGCCGCGCCCAGCGACCGTACGAGTTCCTCGTCCCCGGCACCGGCCAGCGCCGTCACCACCAGACCCGCCCGCGCGGCCAGTTGCACCGCCAGCCCGCCGACCACCCCGGCCGCGCCGGTGACCAGCACCGAGGACCCGGCCGGCAGCCCCAGCTGCGCCACGGCCCGGGCCGCCGTCAGGCCGCTCAGCGGCAGTACCGCGGCCCGTACGTCGTCCACGCTCGCCGGGGCGGCCGCCACCGCGCCGGCGTCCAGCACCACGTACTCGGCGTGCGCGCCCAGCGGCTTCACCGCCCCGTAGTGCAGGCCGACCACGCGGTCGCCGGCGGCGAAGCCGGTCACCTCCGCACCGACCGCGTCGACCTCGCCCGCCACGTCCCAGCCGAAGCCGACCGGCTGCCCGGCGCCGCCGAAGATCCCGGCCCGCACGGCGGTGTCGACCGGGTTCACGGCCGTGGCCGTCACCCGCACCCGCAGCTGGCCCGCCGCCGGCTCCGGCACCGCGGTCTCCACGACCTCCAGGACCTCGGGACCGCCGAAACCGTTCACGATGACCGCTCGCATGACTCTCCCTCTTCCTTCGCGCTGGTTCGCGTTTCGTTTCGCTCTTTCCTCTGCGCACTAACGTATGGAGAGGTACTCTCTTTTGGTAAGTACGCACTTCAAGGTGCGTACCCCACCCGGAGGTAGGAGCCATGGCCACGCAGACCGCCACCGCCCGCCGCGAGGCGGCCCGCCACGCCTACGACGCCTTCCTCAAGGAGTGCCCGACCAGCCGGCTCCTGGCCCGCATCAGCGACAAGTGGGTCAGCCTGATCGTCAGCGCCCTCGCCGCCACCGGACCCATGCGCTACAGCGACCTCGGCCGCACCATCCCAGGCGTCAGCCAGAAGATGCTCACCCAGACCCTCCGCTCCCTGGAGCGCGACGGCCTCGTCTCCCGCACCGTCACCGCCTCCGTACCGGTGCGCGTGGACTACGAGTTGACCCCCCTCGGCGGCAACCTGGCCTGCCTGCTCAGCGCCGTGAAGGACTGGGCGGAGAACCACATCGAGGAGGTCCTCGCCTCCCGCGAGACCTACGACGCCGCCGCGCAGGCCGCAGGCACCGCGTAAATCCCTCGGCCGCCCCCCGCCCCCGGTGGCATGCTGGGCCCGTGAACGGTCCGGAGATCCACCTCACCCTCGCGCCCGAGCTGCACCTCTTCGCCGCGCCCGAACGCCGCGCCGCCCGCACGAGGACCGTCACCGACGGCTCCTCCAGCCTGGGCCACGTCGTCGAGTCCGCGGGCGTCCCGCTCACCGAGGTCGGCCGCCTCCTCGTCGACGGCCACGAGGTCCCCGCCTCCCACGTGCCCCGCGCCGGCGAATCCGTCGAGGTCCAGGGCGTCACCCGCCCCCAGCAGGTGCCCGGCGCCCCCCTCCGCTTCCTCCTCGACGTCCACCTCGGCACGCTGGCACGCCGGCTGAGGCTGCTGGGCGTCGACGCCGCGTACGAGAACGAGGACATCGGCGACCCCGCGCTCGCCGCCCGCTCCGCCGCCGAACGCCGCGTCCTGCTCTCCCGCGACCGCGGCCTGCTGCGCCGCCGCGAGATCTGGGCCGGCGCGTACGTCTACAGCGACCGCCCCGACGAGCAACTCCGCGACGTCCTCGGCCGGTTCGCCCCCGCCCTCGCCCCGTGGACCCGCTGCACCGCCTGCAACGGCCCGCTGCACGAGGCCGACAAGGACTCCGTCGGCGACCGCCTCGAACACGGCACGCACCGCACCTACGACGTCTTCGCCCAGTGCTCCGACTGCGAACGCGTCTACTGGCGGGGCGCCCACCACGCCCGGCTGGAGCGCATCGTCACCGACGCCCTCGACGAATTCGGAGACCGGGCCGCCTGAACCACCCGCGGCTGGGCAGGGATCCCCGGGTACGCGCGACCAGACCGCACGTCGACCAGGGGAGGACCACGTCCCATGACCACCGCACCCGACGGAACCGCGGCGGACCCCGGCACCACCGCCGGGACCGCCACCGACACCGACGTCCTGGTCGTCGGCGCCGGCCCCACCGGCCTCCTGCTGGCCGGCGACCTCGCCGCGGCCGGACTGCGCGTCACCCTCTCCGAGCGCCGCCCGCACCACGACCGCAACCTCACCCGGGCCTTCGGCGTCCACGCCCGCACCCTCGAACTCCTCGACGCCCGCGACCTCGCCGACGAACTCGTCAAAACCGGCCGGCAGGTCCGCCGCCTGGCCCTCTTCGGCCGCACCCCGCTCGAACTCGGCGGACTCCCCAGCCGCTTCCCCTACCTCCTCATCACCCCGCAGTACGAGGTCGAGCACCTGCTCCACCGCCGCGCACTGTCCACAGGTGTGGATTTCCGCGAGGGCACCGCCCTGCTCCGCCTCCGCCAGCGGCCCGACGCCGTCAGCGCCGACCTCCAGGGCCCCGACGGCACCCGCACCACCCTCACCGCCCGCTACCTGGTCGGCACCGACGGCGTGCGCAGCACCGTACGCCGCGAACTCGGCCTCCCCTTCCCCGGCGACTCCGTGATCCGGTCCATGGTCCTGGCCGACGTCCGCCTCGCCGAGGAACCCGCCTCCACCGTCACCGTCAACGGCACCGGCGACGCCTTCGCCTTCATCGCCCCCTTCGGCGACGGCTGGTACCGCGTCATGGGCTGGCTGCGGGAACACCAGGTCGCCGACACCGAACCCGTCGGCCTCGACGAGGTCAAGGAGATCGCCCGCGCCGCCCTCGGCACCGACTTCGGCATGCACGACGCACGCTGGCTCTCCCGCTTCCACAGCGACGAACGCCAGGTCCCCGCCTACCGCCAGGACCGCGTCTTCCTCGCCGGCGACGCCGCCCACGTCCACTCCCCCGCCGGCGGCCAGGGCATGAACACCGGCCTCCAGGACGCCGCCAACCTCTCCTGGAAGCTCGCCGCCGCCCTGCTCGGCACCACCCCCGACCCCGAGGCCCTGCTCGACAGCTACCACGCCGAACGCCACCCCGTCGGCCGCACCGTCCTGCGCAGCAGCGGCGCCATGATCCGCCTGGCCATGGCCCGCGGCCGGATCCGCAAAGCCGCCCGCGACCTCGCCGCCGCCGCCGTCAGCACCCTCCGGCCCGCCGTGGACCGGGCCACCGGCATGATCAGCGGCATCGGCATCGCGTACCCGCCGGCCCCCGGCGAGCAGCGCCCCTCGGGCCGCCGCGCCCCCGACCTCGTACTGGCCGAAGGCCGCCTGTACGAGCTGCTGCGCGACGGCGGCTTCGTCCTGATCACCCCGCCCGGCACCACCCTCGGCCCCGGCACCCCGGCCGTCCGGCACGCCCACTGGTCCGACGCACGGCGCGCCTGCGCCCTGATCAGGCCCGACGGCCACATCGCCTGGGCCGAACGCGAACCGGACCCGGCGACGGTCCGCACGGCCCTCGGCCGCTGGCTGCGCTAGCCACACGCGGGCCCGGCAGCCGGGCACGGGGCCCGGAACCCACCGGACCCCGCGCCCCGGGCACCAGCCGGCCGGCCGACCGCCTCAGAAGACGTACGAGTCCCCCGTGTCCAGCGCCAGGACCGCATGCTCGTTGTTCTTGAGGTCGGAGTCGACCGCACCCCCGTTCCACCAGGTGTCGATCCGCACCACCGCCTCCGCCGGGCGCTCCTTCAGCACCAGCGCCACCTCGATCCGCCGGCCCTTGCCGCTCACCGGCAGCGCTCCCGTCTCGCACACCAGCACCCGTTCGCCGGCCCGCGCACACCCCGCCGCGAGCTGCTGCGCGTCCGCCAGCGGCACCGACAGCCGCAGCCGCACCGTCGCGTTCACCAGCGCCGCCGGCCCGTGGTTCTCCGGCAGCAGCGAAATCCCCAGCAGCCCCGCCGCCAGGGACACCTGCCCGTGGTACGCGACGTCCGCCTCCGCCGGTGCCGCGGCCACCGGCACCGCCCGGGCCGGACCCGCCACCGCCCCGAGCACCATCACCGCGGCCGCGACCCGCGCGCCGCCCACTGCCACCATTCGCCCTGTGCGCATGCACCGCACGGTAGGAACGCGGAAGATCGGCTCATCGGATCACCACCCGATCGTGGTCGCGCCGCTCCCCCATCCAGGCGCGCCTATGCTGGCCCCGACCGGCAGGTAATCGACCACCTGCGCGATCCGCCCGCACCACCCCTGGAACGAGGAGCGTCCATGAGCACCCGCACGGCCGTCATCACCGGAGCCAGCAGCGGAATCGGCGCCGCCACCGCCCGGCAGCTCGCCGCCGCCGGGTACCACGTGGTCCTCACCGCCCGCCGCGCCGACCGCATCGAGGCCCTCGCCAAGGAGCTCACCGCCGCCGGCCACCAGGCCACCGCACACGCCCTCGACGTCACCGACCGCGCCGCCGTGGACGCCTTCGCCGCCTCCCTCCAGCGCTGCGACGTCCTGGTCAACAACGCGGGCGGAGCACTCGGCGCCGACCCCGTCGCCACCGGCGACCCGGCCGACTGGCGCACGATGTACGAGGTCAACGTCATCGGCACCCTCCACGTGACCCAGGCCCTGCTGCCCGCCCTCGTCGCGAGCGGCGACGGCACGGTCGTGGTCCTCTCCTCCACCGCCGGCCACGCCACCTACGAGGGCGGCGCCGGCTACGTCGCGGCCAAGAACGGCGCCCGCGTCCTCGCCGAAACGCTCCGCCTGGAGATCGTCGGCCAGCCCGTCCGCGTCATCGAGATCGCCCCCGGCATGGTCAAGACCGACGAGTTCGCGACCACCCGATTCCGCGGCGACACCGAGAAGGCCGCCAAGGTCTACGCGGGAGTGGCGGAGCCGCTCACGGCCGACGACGTCGCCGACACGATCACCTGGGCCGTCACCCGCCCCTCCCACGTCAACATCGACCTCCTGGTGGTCCGCCCCCGCGCCCAGGCCTCGAACACCAAGGTCCACCGGGAGCTGTAGGCAGGCGCCCCGGGATCAGGGCACCAGCCCGGCGTCCTTCAGCGCCGGCATGAGGGCCGCGGGTTTCAGCCCCGCGGCCCTCGCCGCGTCCAGGGCCCGCTGCAGATCCGCCGCCAGCGTGGGCGTGAAGTGCAGCAGCACGATGTCCCCGGCCTCCAGCGCGGGCACCGGCGGCGGCACGTCGCCCCAGGTCGTGAAGTCGTGCGTCCACGTCACCAGGGCCTTCACCCCGCAGGCCTTCGCGGCCAGCCGCACGTCGTCGTCGTACGCCCCGTACGGCGGCCGCAGCAGCTTCGGCTCCCGCCCGAACACCGCCTGCAACTGCTCCCCGGCCCCGCACACCTCGGCGTCCTTGCCGGCCGCGTCGAGCGTGGTCAGGTCGGGGTGGTTCACGGTGTGGTTCTCCACCTTCACCCGCCCCTGCTCGACGAGCCCGGTGAAGTACGCGGTGTCGTACGACGTCGCCCCCGGCAGCAGGAACAGCGAGGCCGGCACCCGCTTCTCGACCAGCGTCCGCGCCACCGCCGGATCGTGGTACCAGCCGTCGTCGACGGTGATGAACACGACCTTCTCGGCCGTGGGCACCCGGGACACCACGGGCGGCAGCCCGGTCCCCGCGACCGCGGAACCACCCACCCCCACGGCCATCACACCGGCCGCCAACAACCCCACCAGAGCACGAGTTCTCCACATGCCGCACACCCTGGTCTAGACCAACAACTCCGGTCAACCCCTGCCGAGTTGACCGGCAAATGAGGAACAGGCGATTCCGCCACCCGTTCGAGCGAAGCGCACACGAACGACCCGAAAGACCTCCCGCCGCGACCTAATTTCAGCCTCAGCAAAACGGCCCCCGACCGGGACTCCCATCCCGGCCGAGGGCCTCACCGACGAAGGAAACGAGACTTCCTCATGGCTGAACAGGACCCTAGCGCCACGCCGCGCTTCATGGACCTCCAAGACCCGCGCTACGCCTACATGTTCGGCTTCATCCAGGCCGACGGACACCTCTCCGCCCAGTCCCGCCAACGCGGCAGTCTCACCGTCGAGGTGAGCGTCCGCGACATCGAGCTCCTGGAGGAGTTCCAGGGGCTGACCCCCTACCCCAGCTCCATCACCAAGCGTGTGCGCAGCACGAATTTCGCGACAGAGCACCATTCCGCCAAGTGGTCCCTGCACGCCCTGGAAGCCAGGACCACGCTGAACGAGCTCGGCGTTCCCTACGGCCGAAAATCCACGACGATCGCACCGCCACGGTGCAATTTCGCGCGCCGCGACTATCTGCGCGGCGTCATCGACGCCGACGGTTCCGTCGGCCACACAGGCCAGGGCTTCCCGTTCGTCTCACTGACCACTTCGAGTACGGCCATCAGCGCCTGCCTGTCCAGCTACGCACAGCAGGTCACCGGCGCCGAGCGCCTGACCAGGCGCAACTCGCGTGACGGCGTCTACAACATCCTCTACACCAAAGAGGCGGCGCAGCAATTGGCGGCGGACCTGTACTACCCGGGCTGTCTGTCACTCACCCGCAAGCGGACGGCGGCCGCCACGCTTTCGTCCTGGGTTCGACCGGCCACGATGAAGATGCAGGAAGCGCGCCGCCGCTGGACGGTGGCCGAGGATCGGCGCCTGCTGGAAGTCGCCGACCCCGCAATTGCCGCATCCGAGCTCGGCCGCTCCGAGTCCGCCTGCCGCCAGCGCTCCTGGCGCCTGCGCACCGGCGGCGGGCCCTGGCCGGCTGGATAGCCGACAGCGGAATGAGGGGGGTGCCGCGGTGCGGCACCCCCCTCATTCCGCTCAGCCCTTGACGCAGATGAACTGCTTCAGCTTCGCCACGACCTCGACCAGGTCGGTCTGCTGCCCGATGACCTGCTCGATCGACTTGTACGCGCCAGGGATTTCGTCCACCACGCCCGAGTCCTTGCGGCACTCGACACCGCGGGTCTGCTCCTCCAGGTCGCGCGTCGAGAACCGCTTCTTCGCCGCGTTGCGGCTCATCCTGCGGCCGGCGCCGTGCGACGCCGAGTTGAAGGACTTCTCGTTGCCGAGACCCTTCACGATGTACGAGCCCGTGCCCATCGAGCCAGGAATGATCCCGTACTCACCACTGCCGGCGCGGATTGCACCCTTGCGGGTGACCAGCAGGTCCATCCCGTCGTACCGCTCCTCCGCGACGTAGTTGTGGTGGCAGCTGATCTCCTGCCCGAAGGAGACCTTCGCCTTCCGGAACTCGCGGCGGACGACTTCCTTCAGCAGGCTCATCATGATCGCGCGGTTGTACTTCGCGTACTCCTGCGCCCAGAACAGGTCACTCCGGTAGGCGCCCATCTGCGGGGTCTGCGCGATGAACACCGCGAGGTCGCGGTCCACCAGGTTCTGGTTGTGCGGCAGCGACTGCGCGATGCCGATGTGATGGTCGGCCAGTTCCTTACCGATGTTCCGGGAACCCGAGTGCAACATGAGCCACACGTCCCCCGTCTCACTAGTTGAGAGTTCAACGAAGTGATTTCCGGAGCCGAGGGTTCCGATTTGCTTGCTCGCCCGCTCCCGCCGGAACTTCACCGAGTCCGCGACGCAGTCGAAGCGCTGCCAGAGGTCGTCCAGCCCCGCCGACCCCCCGAACCCGTACAGCCGGTCCGGGTCCACTGGGTCGCGGTGCATGCCCGCGCCCACCGGGATGGCCTGCTCGATCTTCGAGCGGAGGCGGGAGAGGTCTCCGGGGAGGTCGTTGGCCGTCAGCGAGGTCTTGACCGCCGACATGCCGCAGCCGATGTCCACGCCCACCGCCGCCGGGCAGACGGCGTCCTTCATCGCGATCACCGAGCCGACCGTCGCACCCTTGCCGAAGTGCACGTCGGGCATCACGGCCAGGCCCTTGATCCACGGCAGGGTCGCCGTGTTCTGGAGCTGACGCATCGCGACGTCCTCGACCGTCGCCGGATCCGTCCACATGCGGATGGGAACCTTCGCCCCCGGAACCTCTACATACGACATAACGTCTTCATTCCCCCGGAATGCTTCATAAGTCTGGAAAACGCAAAAGCCTCGCTCTTGGGGCCGAATGAGACATCGGACCGGCGTCGGCAGCGGTGCGTGCGATAGACATTGTGTCCGCCTGCCGCCATCGCGCGGCAACCGCTTTTACTGCCGAAGGGAGGCCCCGACGTGCGACGCCACGTGCGACGACGGACGGCCCTCGCCCCCGTCGTGGCGGTGCTGACCGCGCTCGCCGCGGGCTGCAGCGCCGGCCCGGGGACCGACGGATCGGGTACGGACCCCAAGCCGGGCGAGTCGAACGCGGCCGCCGAACCGGGGAGGTACCGCAGCCTCCCGGAGCCCTGTTCCTCCGTCGACGCGCGGCGGCTGAAGGCGATGCTGCCGGCCGCGGCCTCCCTCACGTCGGAGCAGCGCGACCAGCTCTACGCGGGCCGGGCCGACGTCTCGTACGACGGCGACCGGCGCATCGGCTGCCGCTGGAAGGCCGCGTCGGGCGACGCGACCCGGCTGCTCTTCGTCGGCTACGAGCGGGTGGTCTCGTACGACCCCGCCACCAGCGACGACGACAAGGCGCGGCAGGTGTACGACCGCCTGCTCGCCGCGGCCCACCTGCCCGTGCCGGCCGCGACGGCGAGCGGGAGCCCGTCCGCCGGGACGCCGTCGGGGGCGCCGTCCCCCGGGGCCCCCTCGGCGGGCGCACCGTCCTCCGGCACGGCCGGGTCCGGCGGCCCCACGGCCTCCGGAGGCCCCGCGGCGTCGGCCGGCACGCCCTCCGGTACGCCGTCGGGCGGCCCCGCCCTCGGCTCCCGCGCCCTGGACGACCTCGGGGAGGACGCCTTCCTGGAGGACCGGCTCGCACCGGGCGGGTCGACCTCGCAGGCCCGCACGGTCCACCTGGTGTTCCGGTCGTCCAATGTGATCGTCATCGTGGACTACACGGTGCAGCCGACCGCCCCGTCGGCCACCCCGGACGCCGAGGAAACCCAGGACAGGGCAAGGGAGTTGGCGGCCGGACTGGCCGACGCGCTGAGCGAGTGACCGGACCGGCGTGACGCCACGCACAGCAGCCCGCCACCCGATCGGGCTACCGTTGCCGGGTCCCGCAAGCCATTGAGTGAAGGAACCATGCACCGATCAGCCTCGCGCTTCACCCGCGTTCTCGCCTGCGCTGCCGTCCCGGTGGTCCTCGCCGTCTCCGGCTGCTCCTCGGACTCCGGCTCCGGTTCCGGTTCGGAGGGTGACGGCGGCAAGCAGTCCGGCGCGTCCTCGGCCTCGTCGCCGAGCGCCAAGCCCACGCCGACCCTGGAGAAGGTCGCCTTCGCCAAGCTGCCCGAGCCGTGCAAGGCGATCGTGCAGAAGACGGTCGACACGCTCGTGCCGGAGGCCAAGGACAAGGACGGCACGTCGGCCAAGTCGAACGACCTGACCAGCCGCGCCACCTGCTCCTGGAACGGTCTCGACGAGAACGGCCTGAAGGGCTCGGAGTACCGCTGGCTGGCGATCTCCATGGCGCGCTACGACTCGCACGAGACCCTCGGCAGCGGCAACAAGCGGGCGGCCGAGCAGTACGCGAAGCAGGTCGAGGCGGCGAAGACCGCCGAGGGCGCGACGGGCGTGAAGGCCCAGGCCGCCGCCGGCATCGGTGACGAGGCGACGACGATCACCTCCTCGGCGAAGAAGCAGGTGGACTTCTTCAACCAGACGGTCGTGGCCCGCACGGAGAACGTCGTGATCACGCTCGACTACAACGGCGCGTCCTACGAGGGCATGAAGGCGCCGGACCCGGCGAAGCTCCTCCAGGGCGCGGTCGCCGCGGCCAAGGAGGCCGCCGCGTCCGTGGCGACCGCCAACAAGTAGTACCGACAGGCAGTACCGACAGAGCAGCGGGACGGGGCCGGACGGGCCCCGTCCGGTTCCATGCAGTTCCGGGCCGGTTACGGGCAGTCCCGAGCCGGCCCCAAGTGGTCCCCGAGAGGCGCCCGGACGGCGCGCATGTGCCAGGCTGTGCGCGCCAGGCTCGACAAGGGAGGGGTCGCGGGTGGCCGCGATGCAGCTGACTCGTACGCACCGGATACTCATCGGCGTCGTGATCGCGGGCGCCGTGGTCATCGCGGGTATCGGTTTCGCGGGGTCGTACGCCGCCGTGCGCGCGCTCGCGTTGAAGAAGGGGTTCGGGGACTTCTCGCTGGTCTTCCCGATAGGCATCGACGCGGGCATCTGCGTGCTGCTGGCCCTGGACCTGCTCCTGACCTGGATCCGGATCCCGTTCCCGCTGCTGCGGCAGACGGCCTGGCTGCTGACCGCGGCCACCATCGCCTTCAACGGCGCGGCCGCCTGGCCCGACCCGCTGGGCGTGGGCATGCACGCGGTCATCCCCGTCCTGTTCGTCGTGACCGTGGAAGCGGCCCGCCACGCGGTGGGCCGGATCGCCGACATCACGGCCGACCGGCACATGGAGGGCGTACGCATCACCCGCTGGCTGCTCTCACCGCTGCCGACGTTCAAACTGTGGCGCCGCATGAAGCTGTGGGAGCTGCGCTCCTACGAGCAGGCCGTCGGCATGGAACAGGACCGGCTGATCTACCAGGCACGACTGCAGGCACGCTACGGGCGCGCCTGGCGGCGCAAAGCCCCGGTGGAAGCCCTGATGCCACTGCGACTGGCACGCATCGGCGTACCGCTGGCACAGACCGCGCCGGAGGGCCTGGCGGCCGCGGGCATCGATCCGGTGCTGCTGCCGCCCGCCCCGCAGCCGGCGCTGGCCGCGGCGGCTCGGCCGGCTCCGGCGCAGGCCGTGGCGGCACCGGCGGAGGTCGCGGAGCTGCCGCCGGCCGGACCGGGCACCGGAAACCCGGCACCCCCGGCCGCCGGACCCCAGGACCCGGCGCAGGGCGTGCGGGTGCCGGGTGACGGTCCGCAGGGGCTGCCGCATCCGGAGCCGGTGGCCGAGGAGGCCGCGGTGCAGGGTGCCGGCCGGGCTGAGGGTGCGGGGCAGGTGCAGGCCGCGGGCGGCCCGCAGGTGCCGGGTGCCCCCCAGGGCGCCGGCCCGGTGCAGGGGCAGCAGGCCCCGCAGGGCCCGCAGCAGCCCGTCCAGGCGGCCGAGGCGGGCGCGGATGTCTTCCCGTACCCCCGGCAGGGCGCGGACGCCCGGCAGGCCGTTCAGGGGCGGCTCCCTGGGATCCCGCAGCAGGGCCTTCCCGAGCAGCCGCAGCCGTACCCGAACCCGGGCCAGGGCATGGCGCCGGGCATGACCCCGTACGCCCCGACCGCCGAGCCGCTCGTGCCGGTGGACCCGACGCAGATGCCGGCCGCGCACAACAGCTCGTGGTTCGCGGCCCCGGTGGCTCCGCAGGCGACGTACGAGGGCGCGTACAACCCGCAGTTCGTGGACGGCCTGGCGCCCCACCCGGTCGCGCCCCCGGCGGGCCCGGACCCGGCGGCCGACCAGCAGCAGACCGAGCTCCCGATCCCGGCCCCGCGCGCGGAGGACACCGCGGCGCAGGCCCAGGCCGGTCCGGCCGCCGCGGGCCCGCAGGGCGCCCCGCAGGATCCGGCCGAGCCCGCCGGGCAGCCCGAGCAGCCCGGTGACGCGGAGTTCAAGGAGCTGGCGTACAAGGCGTTCCGCGCCTTCGTCGACGAGCACAACAACTTCCCGTCGCCCGAGGCCCTCGACATACACCTCGCGGACATCCACGGCGTCACGCACCCGCGGAGCCTTCCGCTGATCCGGCGCATGCAGCCGTACCTGAAGCAGCGCTACCAGACCGAGCTGGAGAACGAGCACATCGCGTAGCCCGCACCCTCGGCACAACGGGAAGGGCCGGTCCCCCGCACCAGCGGGGAACCGGCCCTTCCGCGTTGCGCGGGCCGTACGCGGCGGCTAGGCGCCCAGCAGCTTGCGCACCCGGTCCGCCCCGACGGCGAGCAGCAGGGTGGGCAGGCGCGGGCCGGTCTCGCGGGTCACGAGCAGGCGGTACAGCAGGGCGAAGAACTGCCGCTGGGCGACCTTCAGCTCGGGCGTCGGCTTCGCCTCGGGGTCGAGGCCGGCCATCACCTTCGGCACGCCGTAGACCAGCGTGGTCAGCCCGTCGAGCGACCAGTGGCTGTCCAGGCCCTCCAGCAGCAGCTCCAGGGAGCGGCGGCCGTCGTCGTCGAGGGAGCCGAGCAGCTCGGTGTCCGGCTCGTCGCGCACCAGGGTGCGCTGGTCGGCCGGGACCTGGGTGGTGATCCAGTTCTCGGCGCGGTCCAGGCGCGGCCGGACCTCGTCGAGCGAGGCCAGCGGCTTCTCCGGCTCCAGGTCGGAGAGGATGCGCAGGGTCTGCTCGTCGTGGCCCGCGGTGATGTCGACGACGGACGCGAGGGTCCGGTACGGCATCGGGCGCGGGGTGCGCGGCAGCTCGTGGGAGGCGACGCGGACGGCGCGGGAGTGGGCTGCGGCGTCGGCGGGCAGGACGGTGCCGTCGGCGACCTTGCCCTCCAGCTTGTCCCACTCGTCGTACAGCCGCTGGATCTCCTGGTCGAAGGCGATCTTGAAGGACTGGTTGGGCTTGCGGCGGGCGTACAGCCAGCGGAGCAGCTGCGGCTCCATGATCTTCAGGGCGTCGGCCGGGGTGGGGACGCCGCCCTTCGAGGAGGACATCTTGGCCATGCCGCTGATGCCGACGAACGCGTACATCGGGCCGATCGGCTGCTCGCCGCCGAAGATGTGCACGATCTGGCCGCCGACCTGGAACGACGAGCCGGGCGAGGAGTGGTCGACGCCGGAGGGCTCGAAGACGACGCCCTCGAAGGCCCAGCGCATGGGCCAGTCGACCTTCCAGACCAGCTTGCCGCGGTTGAACTCGGACAGCTTGACGGTCTCGGTGAACTGGTCCTCGGTGCAGACGTAGGTCAGCTCGGTGCTGTCGTCGTCGTAGGACAGCACCTTGGTGAAGTCCTTGTTGCACTCGCCGCAGTAGGGCTTGTACGGGAAGTACTCCGAGCCTTCGGTGCTGCCGTCGTCCTCGCCCGCGGCGCCGGAGCCCTCGGCGGCCTCCAGTTCGGCCTCGTCGACCGGCTTCTGGGACTTCTTGGCGGCCTTGGGCTTGGTGCGGTACTGGGCGAGCACGGCGTCGATGTCGCCGCGGTGCTTCATCGCGAACAGCACCTGCTCGCGGTAGACGCCGGTGGTGTACTGCTCGGTCTGGCTGATCGGGTCGTACTCGACGCCCAGCTCGGCCAGCGACTCGACCATGGCGGCCTTGAAGTGCTCGGCCCAGTTGGGGTATTCGGAGCCCTCGGGCGCCGGCACGGCGGTCAGCGGGCGGCCGATGTGCTGCCCGTGGGACTCCTCGGTGACGCCGGGGATGCCCTTGGGGACCTTGCGGTAGCGGTCGTAGTCGTCCCACGAGAGGACGTGGCGGACCTCGTACCCGCGGCGGCGGACCTCGTCGGCGACCAGGTGCGGGGTCATGACCTCGCGGAGGTTGCCGAGGTGGATCGGGCCGGAGGGGGACAGACCGGACGCGACGACGACAGGTTTGCCCGGCGCACGCCGCTCCGCCTCGGCGATGACCTCGTCCGCGAAACGGGAGACCCAGTCGGTCTCGGTGCTGCTTGGGGCGCTCTGAGCCACGACACGTCCTTCTATCTGGCTATCTGGTTCTGGAACTGGCTGGGAACATTCTCCCAGACGGAAGCCCGCCCCCCGGGGTTGCTTTTTATCCCGGGAGGTGGGTCGCGGCCGCGTGGGATACTCGTGTCGCTGGGCGTATACGTACGCACCACGCGCAGTCCCGTACTCACTGACAGGAACGGCAGCCCATGGCCTCGGTCCCTTCCCTCGCTTCGAACGTCAACCAGCGCGTCGCGGACGCACTCGTCTCCGCCCTGCCGGAGGCCGGTGCCGCCGACCCGCTGCTGCGACGAAGCGACCGGGCCGACTTCCAGGCCAACGGCATCCTGGCGCTCGCGAAGAAGGCGAAGGCCAACCCGCGCGAGCTGGCGACCGCGGTCGTCGAGGGCCTGGACAAGGGCGACGTGCTGGCCGAGGTCGAGGTCTCGGGCCCCGGCTTCCTCAACATCACGGTCTCCGACAAGGCGATCGTCGAGACGCTGGCGGCGCGGTACGCGGACGCGCGGCTCGGCGTGCCGCTGAACCCGGACGCCGGCACCACGGTGATCGACTACGCGCAGCCGAACGTGGCGAAGGAGATGCACGTCGGCCACCTGCGGTCCGCGGTGATCGGTGCCGCGATGGTCGAGATCCTGGAGTTCACCGGTGAGACGGTGGTCCGGCGGCACCACATCGGCGACTGGGGCACCCAGTTCGGCATGCTCATCCAGTACCTGATCGAGCACCCGCACGAGCTGGACCACAAGGCCGCCGGGTCGGACGCCGAGGCGTCCGGCGAGGAGGCCATGTCGAACCTCAACCGCCTGTACAAGGCCTCGCGGGCGCTGTTCGACGCGGACGAGGAGTTCAAGACCCGGGCGCGGGCCCGGGTGGTGGACCTCCAGGCGGGCGACGAGCAGACCCTCGCGCTGTGGCAGCGGTTCGTGGACGAGTCGAAGATCTACTTCTACTCGGTCTTCGACAAGCTGGACATGGACATCCAGGACGAGGACATCGTCGGCGAGTCCGGCTACAACGACATGCTGGTGGAGACCTGCCGGCTGCTGGAGGAGTCGGGCGTCGCGGTCCGCTCGAACGGCGCGCTGTGCGTGTTCTTCGACGAGTACAAGGGCCCGAACGGCAACCCGACCCCGCTGATCGTCCAGAAGTCGGACGGCGGCTTCGGCTACGCGGCGACCGACCTGTCGGCGATCCGCGACCGGGTGACGAACCTGAAGGCGACCGAGCTGATCTACGTCGTGGACGCCCGCCAGTCCCTCCACTTCAAGATGGTCTTCGAGACGGCCCGGCGGGCCGGCTGGCTGAACGACGACGTCAAGGCCGTGCAGCTGGCGTTCGGCACGGTCCTGGGCGCCGACGGCAAGCCGTTCAAGACCCGTGAGGGCGAGACGGTACGACTGGTGGACCTCCTGGACGAGGCGGTGGACCGGGCGACCGCGGTCGTGCGCGAGAAGGCCGACAAGGTGGGCCTGACGGAGCAGGAGATCATCGAGAACGGCCGGTACGTGGGCATCGGTGCGGTCAAGTACGCGGACCTCTCCACCTCCGCCGCCCGCGACTACAAGTTCGACCTGGACCAGATGGTCTCGCTGAACGGCGACACGTCCGTGTACCTCCAGTACGCGTACGCCCGGATCAAGTCCATCCTGCGCAGGGCGGGCGACCGGAAGCCGGTGGCCCACCCGGAGCTGGAGCTGGCCCCGGCCGAGCGCGCCCTGGGCCTGCACCTGGACGGGTTCGGCGAGCTGATCGCCGAGGCGGCCGCCGAGCACGCCCCGCACAAGGTGGCGGCGTACCTCTACCAGCTGTCGTCGCTGTTCACCACGTTCTACGACCAGTGCCCGGTCGTGAAGCCGGAGCCGGAGCTGGTGGTGGGCGAGAACCGCCTCTTCCTGTCCGAGCTGACCGCCCGCACCCTCCACCAGGGCATGGCCCTCCTGGGCATCCGCACCCCCGAGCGCCTCTGACGCTCCACGGCCCGCACGTGACGACCCCCGGTGCTCCGGCGCCGGGGGTCGCCGCGTTCCCCGGCCCCGGAGCGGGCGCGGCCTCTATCGTGGGATGCGCCGTCGAGGAGGAACCGGAAATGCCCACCGCCACCCCGGCCCCCGGGCCGGTGCCCCCGATGCCGGAGTACACACCGAAGGCCTTGCGGGCGGCCATCGCGGCCCACGCCCCGGCGCTGCTGGCCGACTTCGACTCCGCGTGGCGCGAGCAGCTCGCCGACGCCTACGACATCGCCCCGGTCCCGGCCTTCATGGCGCGCTGGTGGGGCGAGTACGCCCTCGCCCGGGACCCCGCGCTCGACCGGCACGTCGCCGGCCTCGAAGCGCGCGCGGCCGAGGCCACCGATGCCGAAGCGGCCCGGAAGCTCCTGGAGGACGCATCCCGCATCCGCCACGGACTGCGCACCCTGGAGCCCGGCGAGTGAGCGAGGAGTTCACCGGGCCGCCGTGGGCCGTGGACTACACGCAGGAAGCCGAGAAGTACCGCATCAGCCTGTCCGAGGACGTACGGGAATCACTCCGTGAAGCGGGCTTCGGGCTGCTCACGGCCCGCCACCCCTACCGGGCGGAGCACGTGGAGCCGGCGAGGTCGACGGCTCCGCGCGGGCCGCACGTGGCCTACTTCGACAGCAACCGCGGCTGGCCGCTGTTCACGTTCCTGCCCCGGGTGGCGGAGCCGCAGATCGTGGTCGAGGAGATCTTCTGGCAGTGAGCCGCGCGGTATGACGGGGACCACGGGGAACGTTCTTCCCGGCGGCGGGGGACCACCCGAACGGGTCGGTTCCGGGCGGTTTGGGTGGGTAGGGGTGGGCGCGTCCTGTTCCCGCACTCCCTGGAGGCACCCGTGGCCGTCATGTCCGGCCCGTACCGGCCCGGCACACCCTGCTGGACCGACCTGATGGTTCCCGACCAGCAGGCCGCCCTCGACTTCTACCGCGACCTGTTCGGCTGGCAGGGCGAGATCGGGCCGCCGGAGACCGGCGGGTACTCGGTCTGCCACCTCAAGGGCGCGCCGGTCGCCGGGATCATGAAGGCGATGAACCCGGACGGCACGGTGCCCGACCCGGCGCCGCCGGCCGCCTGGACCACGTACCTCGCCACCCCCGACGCGGCCGCCACGGTGGCCGCGAGCGGCCGGGCCGGCGGGAAGGTGATCGTGGACGTGATGGACGTCATGGACCTCGGGCGGATGGCCGTGCTGGCCGACCCGACCGGCGCCGTCTTCGGGATCTGGCAGCCGAAGGAGTTCCCGGGCGCGGGGGTCGTCAACGAGGACGGCGCGGTGGTCTGGTCCGAGCTGGCGACCACCGATCCCGCGGCGGCCGCCGGCTACTACCGGGCGATCCTGCCCGTGGACACCGCCCCGTCCACGATCCCCGGCGGCGAGGGCTACACCGAGCTGAAGGTCAACGGCCGCTCGGTGGGCGGGATCATGAGCCTGGACCAGCACCCCGAGGGCACTCCGCCGCACTGGCTGACGTACTTCCACGTGGACGACACGGACTCCGTGCAGGACGCGGCGGTCCGCGCCGGCGGCACCGTCCTGGCGCCGGCCTTCGACATGCCGGTGGGCCGGATGGCGGTCCTCGCCGACCCGCAGGGCGCGGTGTTCGCGGTGATCAGGACGAAGGAGGCGCCGCAGCAGCCCGACCCGGCCTGACGCCGCCCCCAGCCTGGCGGGTCCTGGTCCTGACCCCGGCCCCGGACCCGGCCCCGGCCCCGGCCCCGGCCCGACCGTCCGGGCCCCGCCCCCGGCCCGCCCACACCCCGGGGGCGGGCCCGCGCCGATGCCCGGTGTCCGCCCCGGCCGGTGACCGCCGCCCTGCCCGTACGACCGCGGGCGGGGCCATGGCCGTCACCCCCGCGGCCGTTGCACCGCTACTCCGCCGGGGCGCAAAGGCTCTCCGACTGCCCCGACCGCCGCAGCGCGTCCGCGACGAAGCCGGACGCCTTCAGCTCCTCCACGAAGGCCCGCAGCCACGCCACCGTCTCGGGCCGCCGGTCCACGGTCGTTCCGACGGCCTGCCTGATCTGCATGAACGCCTGGTCCAGCAGCCGCACTTCGGGGTGCGCGGCCGCGTACGCGGTCATCGGCTGCCGGATGCCGGCCCCGGCCTCCAGCCCCTGCTCCCGGAAGACGTCCACGCCCTCGGCACCGCGTACGACGGTCGCGTGCTCCAGCGCCCGGGACAGGTACAGGTCGTACGCCGAGCCCTCCTTGACGCCGATCCGCACGCCGTCGGCGTCCACCTCGGCGGCCGTGGTCAGGGCGGACTCGGCCGGGACCGCGTACACGCCCTCGATCAGCACGTACGGGGCGGTGAACGCCACCTCCGCCTCCCGCGCCGGGTCGACGGCCAGGAAGCAGAGGTCGGCGCGCCCCTCGGCCATCGCCGCGAAGGACTTGCGGGCCGCGTCGAAGCAGAGCACCTCCAGCGGCAGCCCGAGCCGGGCGGCCAGCTCGCGTGCGATGTCCACGGTGATCCCGGCGGGCTCCTCGGGCGTGCCCTGTGCGAGGACCGGGTTCCCGAGGTTGACCGAGGCCCGCAGCACGCCCTCGGGCGCGAGGTCCTCGATCACGGCAGCAGTCAGATTCCCCATGGCCCGGAGTCTAGGCCGCGACCCGGGACCGGTCCCGGACACCGCCGGCGGTGGCATCGGCGCCCTCGGCGCTGCACTTCCGCCACGGCGGTCACGCGACGAGCCGTCCCCGGAGGAAAATCACGGTCCGCACGGCGACCGCTGCGGCACAATCCCAGCATGATCGGCAACCGGACCACCCACCGCACGGCAGACGGCATCCGCATACCCGGAACCTGGCGGCACGCCTTCATCTGCAACGGCGGCCAGTATTTCCTCACCGACCTCTTCATCTACGCGGACGGGCTCATCGACTGCTGGGGCCTGGTCACCGTCGAGGAGTTCGAGGAGAAGCTGCGCACCGGCTGGGTGGCCACCAACCTCCCGGAGGGCGGCGAGGCGTCCGCTCACGAGCTGGCGCACTGGAAGTTCGGCGAGCCGGAGAGCTGGCTCACGCCCGAGCTGCTGCTCGCCGAGGTCCGTGACACCATCGACCAGCTGAACGGGCGGCCCGACTCGACCGACCGCTGCCTGGCCGCCGTCGACGCCTTCCTCGCCGACCGGACCGAGGAGAACCGGGCTGCGGCCCGTGCCGCGTTCCTGGCCGTCCCGGAGTCCCAGCGGCGCTTCGCGCTGGGCGACATGGACAGCAAGGACTGGCCGCTGCGCGTCCTGGTGGCGGGGCCCGGTGGCCGGACCTACCTCCCGTACGACGGAACGGTCACCCAGCAGAGCTACGACAGGGCCCTCGCGTACTTCGAGGAGCAGGCCCGCTGGAGGGCCAAGCGGGCTGCCGAGGTGCCCGCGGACGGACCGGCGGCACCGCACGCACCGGCCGTCCAGCTGTACCACTCGTTTCCGCGCGAGCCGGTGGCCGACCCCGGCAGGCTCGGCCTGCGGCACGACTACCCCGCGCCGATCAGGGTCGCGGACTCCGACTACCCCTCCGTCGCCCACGCCTACTGGGCCCTGTCGGTCGCCGAGCCGGAGGCTCGGCACACGGTCGCGGCGGCGGACAACGCCCTCGCGGCGCGCACGCTCGCGGCGGGGGCACCCCGTCGCGAGGACTGGGAGCACGTCCGGACCGCCGTCATGACGCACCTGCTGCGCGCCAAGTACGACCAGCACCCCGACCTGGCCGAGATCCTGCTGGCGACGGACGACGCCACCGTGATCTACGACGACATGACCTCGGAATTCTGGGGCGACAACGGCGGCCGGGGCCGCAACTGGTCGGGGCGCCTCCTCGAACTCGTGCGATCCGAACTGCGGATGCGGCGAGCGGGGATCCTCGACGTGTGAGCGGGCCGGGTGCGCGGCCTGACCGCGCAAATCCCCGGCAGGCGGCGTGAACCTCCGCAAGTCCGCGTTTCCGGACGTATCCGCACCCGGCCGAATTCCTCCTGCTGCGGCGCCGGTTCCGCTGCGAGTCTTCCGGCGTCCATCCGGATCACACCGCACAGGAGTCCGCATGAACCGAACCCGCCTCAGACTGGCGGTCCTGACCGCCACCGCCGTCCTCGCCCTGGCCCCGGCCGGGCTGGGGGCCGCCACCGCCCACGCGGCCGGTGCGCCGGCCCGTACGGCCGCCACCGCCACCGTCAACGGCACCGAGACGATCATCCAGGGCAACAGCGGGCTGACCCGCGGCCAGTCCTGGTCCTCGCCCGACGGGAACACGTCCCTGGTCCAGCAGACCGACGGCCACGTGGTCCTGTACCACCACGGCACCGCGATCTGGACCGCCCGCGGCACGTACGGCGTCGGCACGTACTTCTACATGCAGGGCGACGGGAACCTCGTCGCGTACGACGCCGCCTGGCGGCCGCTGTGGAACAGCGGCACCGCGGGCCGGCCGGGCGCGTACCTGGCCGTCTCGAACGAGGGCAACCTCATCGTCTACTCGTCCGCCAGCACCCCGTTGTGGTGGTCCAACTTCCGTCCCGGCGGCCCGGTCGACCCGCCGGACGACTGCTACCCCAAGCCGGGCCGGCTCTGCCCGTAGCGGCGGCCGCGCCTCCGCGTCGAACTCGCACCACACGGTCTTCCCCGGCGACCTCGGCACCGCGCCCCAGCGGTCCGAGGTCGCCGCCACGAGGACGAGCCCCATCCCGGCCCCGACCCGCGTCCGGGACAGCCCGGGCCCGCTGTCGTGCACCTCCAGCCGGACGCCGCCGTCGTACCCGAGCAGCCGCACGCGGTACCCGCGCCCGGGAGGCACTCCGTGGCGCAGGGCGTTGGTGGCCAGCTCGCTGAGGCAGAGCAGCATGTCGTACCGGCGCGCGTGGACGCCCCACGCATCGAGCGTCTCGGCTGCGAAGTGCCGTGCGGCGCGGACGGTCTGCCGGGAGCGCGGAAAGAACCGCTCCTTCATCAGGGCGGGTTGAGTGTCGATGTTCACGGGGCGATCGTCGCGGTGCGTGACTACGCTCCAACAGTGCGCCGACCCGTACCCATTCATTGGTACGGGTTGGTACGGGCATGGCACGGGCGCAGGTGGGGAGTTCGGATTCATGGCGCCGAGGAAACGCGTACCGAGGAACGGCACTGCCCTGAAGATGGTGGGGGCACAGGTGGCCGTTCTCCGCCGGGCGAACAACATGACGCAACGTGAACTTGCCGGTCGGCTCCGCATGGACGAGGAGACGATCGGCTCGATCGAGCAGGGGCGACGCGCCCTGATGCCGGATGTGGCCGAGCGGATGGACGCCGTTCTAAAGACGGGCGGGGTGCTGGCCGCCGCTGTGGCCCACTTGCCGCCCGTGGACCGAGTACCGGAGTGGGCCGAGCAGTACATGCGATGCGAGAAGGAGGCCATCGCCCTCTCCTGGTACGACAACCAGGTCGTCCCGGGTCTGCTCCAGACCGAGAACTACGCGCGGGCCGTCTTCCGGTGCCGCGTTCCGGCGTTCCGCGACGAGAAGATCGAGGAGCTGACCTCCGATCGTCTACAGCGGCAGGCGATCCTCCGCCGCGAGTCCCCGCCCACCTTGAGCTTCGTCATCTGGGAGCCGGTCGTACGCCACCAGATCGGCGGCCCCGAGGTCCACGCGGAGCTGCTCCAGCACCTCATCACCTGCTCACGACTCCCTGACGTCTCCGTCCAAGTGATGCCGCTCAGCCAGCCTAACCACTCAGCCCTCGATGGCCCGTTCACGCTCTTGGAGACCCCCGACCACCAACACCTCGGCTACTCCGAAAGCCAGCGCGGCAGCCAGCTCATCGCGGACGGAGACGAGGTGAGCATCATGGCCCGCCGGTATGCGATGCTGCGGACTCAGGCCCTCAACCCCGGCGAGACACGGGGCCTGTTGGACCGCCTGCTAGGAGAGCTATGAGCACCGCACTGAAGTGGTTCAAGTCCAGCTACAGCGGGAGCGACGGCGGCCAGTGCCTGGAGGTCGCCATCGCTTGGCACAAGTCCAGCCACAGCACTGAGCAGGGCGGCGACTGCGTCGAGGTCGCCACATGCCCCACCGCCGTCCACGTCCGGGACTCCAAGATCACCGGTGGCCCCGAGCTGCGGCTCGCACCCCACGCGTGGGCGGCACTGACCGGGTGGGTCACCCGCTAGAACCGGCAGCACCCCGCAGGGGACCCGGTACTGAGCCGTTCGGCCGCGCTCCGCGCGACGCTCCGCGCACCCGGCGTGATGGTGAGTAGCGAACCATCGGCCGCGTGTGGAGGTCCCATGCATCCCTTCCGCTCCCGGGGCCTGAGACGGCTCGCCGTCCTCGCCCTGGCCCCCTTCCTCGCCCTGTCCACGACCACCGCCTCGGCGCAGGGCGTGTGGGTGTCCGTTCCCCCCATGCCGACCGCGCGGGCCCATCTGGCCGGGGCGGCTGCGAAGTGCCCACAGGGGTTCACGAGCACGTGCGTGTACACCGTCGGCGGCACCGAGGCGTTCGACGTCCTGGAGGCGTACAGCCCCGCCTCCAACACCTGGATCTCGCTGCCCGAGATGCCGACCGCCCGCGAGGGCATCACGGCGACCACCGCCCCCTGCCCGAACGGGGTGCAGGGCGACTGCCTGTACACCGCGGGTGGTGTGGTGCCCAACACCGACGCCGCAACCACGACCGTGGAGGCGTACAGCACCGCCACCAACACCTGGATCACCCTGCCGGGCCTGAAGACGCCTCGTACCCTCGCCGCCTCGGCGACCGGTCCCTGCCCCGAGGGCCTCGGCCTGAGCGGCTCCTGCGTGTACGTCTTCGGAGGCCTGGGCCTCGACCTCAAGACCCACCTGACCTCGGTGGAGGCCTTCAGCCCCAAGACGGGCGTGTGGGTCACGCTCGCTCCCCTCACCACCGCGCGCGCGGCCCACGCCGGGGCCACGGCACCGTGCCCGGCCAAGTCGAAGCACCACGGCACCTGCGTGTACGCCATCGGCGGCCGCAACGACTCGGGGAAGCTGAAGTCGGTCGAGGTCTACAGCCCCGCCGGCAACGCCTGGTCGCACGTACCGGACATGCCCACGGCCCGCGACGAACTGGCGGCCTCGTCCGCCCCCTGCCCAGACGGCATGAAGAACACCTGCGTCTACGCCATGGGCGGTGGTGACGCCGCGAACTCGCTGCGGACCTTCGAGGCGTACAGCCCGGCCACGAACGCCTGGTCCACCCTGCCCCAGCTGCCGACTCCGCACCGCGGCTTCGCCGGAGCCACGGCTCCCTGCCCGAAGAACACCAAGAGCCCGTGCGTCTACGCGGCGGGGGGCGCGCTCGTGGGGGCGGCCGCTCCGACCGGCGCCACCGAGGCCTTCGCCATCGAATGGCAGAGCAACGGCAACGGCAAGCACGACAACAACGGCAACGGATCCGGCGGCAACGGCGGCCACCACAACGGTGACGGCGACAACGCCGCCGCCACCATCGCCACCGAACCCCCGGCGGACGCCCGCCCCTGACCGGTACCGGTACGAGAACGGCCCGGGCGCACGCGCCCGGGCCGTCCCGGTTTCCCTCACCCACCAGGGGAGCGATCAGCGGTTGATCGGGTACGAGTGCTTGCCCGTCATCTCGTCGATCTCCCCATGGGCCTTCTCCAGCAGCTGCGACGCGAGGTCCATCAGCGCCCGCGCGCCGGCGATCTCCTCCCCGACCCTCAGCTGCTCCGGGTCGGAGGGGTGGCGCAGGGAGTACCCGCGCGCCTTCAACTCCGTACCGTCGGCGAGTCTCAGGAGGCAGGCCGCGCTGGTGCGGTGGCCTTCGTCCTCGAACTCCGTCTCGACGTGCCATCCGATGTGCTGGTGATCCGACATGACGGACTCGCCTCCACCCTTGTCCGTCTGCACCGCGGTCCGACGCGCGTCAGCGGGTGATCGGGTAGGAGGTCCGGCCCGATGCCTCGTCGATCTCGTCGTGCGCCTTGGTGAGCAGTTGTTCCTTCAGGTCGTTGAGGGCGCGGGCCGCCGCGACTTCCTCTCCCACCCTGGGCTGGTTGCCGTCACTGGGGTGGCGGCTCGCGTAGCCGTGCGAGCGCAGCTCGCTCCCGTCCGGCAGGCGGACGAGGGCAGCCGCGCGGGTGCGTTTGCTGTCCTCCTGGAACTCCAGGTCGACGTGCCATCCGACAGCGTCCTTCATGGCGATCACCTCCGGGGCCGCTGATACCAGCGTGCACCCGTACGGCCGCCCTCGCACGCTCCGGGCGGCCCGCCCGTGCCGCTGGGCTACTGGTTGCGCAGCCAGCCCGCCACCTCGGTGGCCCAGTAGGTGAGGATCGTGTCGGCGCCGGCGCGCTTGATGCCGGTCAGGGTCTCCAGGATGGCCCGGTCGCGCTCGACCCAGCCCTTCTCGGCGGCGGCCTCGATCATCGCGTACTCGCCGCTGATCTGGTACGCGGAGACGGGGACGTCCACGGCCTCCGCGACGCGGTACAGGATGTCGAGGTAGGGGCCGGCGGGCTTGACCATGACCATGTCGGCGCCCTCTTCGAGGTCGAGCGCCAGCTCGCGCAGGGACTCGCGGGCGTTCGCCGGGTCCTGCTGGTACGTCTTGCGGTCGCCCTGGAGCGAGGAGGCGACGGCCTCGCGGAAGGGGCCGTAGAAGGCGGAGCTGTACTTCGCCGTGTAGGCCAGGATCGAGACGTCCTCGTGGCCGGTCTCGTCGAGCGCGTCGCGGATGACGCCCACCTGGCCGTCCATCATGCCGCTCGGGCCCACGACGTGGACGCCCGCGTCGGCCTGGACCTGCGCCATCTCGGCGTACCGCTCCAGGGTGGCGTCGTTGTCGACCCGGCCGTCCGCGTCCAGCACGCCGCAGTGGCCGTGGTCGGTGTACTCGTCGAGGCAGAGGTCCGACATGATCACCAGGTCGTCGCCGACCTCGGCCTTCACGTCGCGGATGGCGACCTGGAGGATGCCGTCGGGCTCGGTGCCGGCCGTGCCGACCGCGTCCTTGTTCTCGTCCGCCGGAACGCCGAAGAGCATGATCCCGGCGACGCCCGCCTCGACCGCCTCGACGGCGGCCTTCCGCAGCGAGTCACGGGTGTGCTGGACCACGCCCGGCATCGCGGAGATGGCGATGGGCTCGCTGATGCCCTCGCGCACGAAGGCGGGGAGGATCAGGTCGGCCGGGTGGAGCCGGGTCTCGGCCACCATCCTGCGCATGGCGGGAGTGGTGCGCAGGCGGCGGGGCCGCGAGCCGGGGAAGGATCCGTACACGCTCATGTTCGCCTCTGGGTGGGTTTGCAACAGGTCGCCCCCAGCGTAGGCGCCGCCCCCGGGGAACGTTCCCCTTACCCACCCTTCTCCCGCCCACCGGGGTCCGCAGCACCCGCACCGCGGGCCCATCCCCAGCCCCTGGGGCAAATCCAGCGCCCCGGCCCACGCGCCGCGAGCCCATCCGCAGCCCCGGGGCAAATGCAGCCCCTCCGGCATATCCAGCCCCTCCGGCGTTTGAGGAGCTGGGGGCACCTCCCAGCGGTAGCTGGGGGAGGAACGGAGGAAGGGCGGGTTGGGGGCACCTCCCAGCGGTAGCTGGGGGAGGGACCAGCCCCGCAGGGCAACGCACCCGCACCCGGTAACGGCCCGCACCGCACCCGGCACGGGCCCGGCACCGCGCCCGGGCGGAGCCCGGAGGGGACACCGCGGGGCGGGAGCTCAGAATGCCCCCGCCCCCGACCGTCAGGTCGTACGGCGGCGCCGCGCCCCCGGCCGACGCTCGCTCGGGCGAGCCACGGCCTCACCGGCCGCCTTCGCCGCCTCCCGCCGAGCGATCCCGTACTCCGCCAGCGCCTCGGCCAGCTTCGAGACCGACGGCTCGGGCGACAGGACGTCCACCCGCAGCCCGTGCTCCTCGGCGGTCTTCGCCGTGGCCGGACCGATGCAGGCGATCACCGTCACGTTGTGCGGCTTCCCGGCGATGCCCACCAGGTTCCGCACCGTCGACGACGACGTGAAGAGCACCGCGTCGAAGCCGCCGCCCTTGATCGCCTCGCGGGTCTCGGCCGGCGGCGGCGACGCCCGCACGGTGCGGTACGCCGTGACGTCGTCGACCTCCCAGCCCAGCTCGATCAGGCCCGCCACCAGCGTCTCGGTGGCGATGTCGGCACGCGGCAGGAAGACGCGGTCGATCGGGTCGAAGACCGGGTCGTACGGCGGCCAGTCCTCCAGCAGCCCCGCGGCGGACTGCTCGCCGCTCGGCACCAGGTCCGGCTTCACACCGAACTCGACCAGCGCGGCGGCGGTCTGCTCGCCCACCGCGGCGACCTTGATGCCCGCGAAGGCGCGCGCGTCGAGCCCGTACTCCTCGAACTTCTCGCGCACCGCCTTGACCGCGTTGACCGAGGTGAAGGCGATCCACTCGTACCGGCCGGTGACCAGGCCCTTGACCGCCCGCTCCATCTGCTGCGGGGTGCGCGGCGGCTCGACGGCGATGGTCGGCACCTCGTGCGGCACCGCGCCGTAGCTGCGCAGCTGGTCGGAGAGCGAGGCCGCCTGCTCCTTCGTACGCGGGACCAGGACGCGCCAGCCGAACAGCGGCTTCGACTCGAACCAGGCCAGCTCGTCGCGGCGGGCGGCCGTGCTGTGCTCACCGACCACGGCTATCACCGGGCGGTGGCCCTCCGGGGAGGGGAGCACCTTGCCCTGCTTGAAGACCTGGGCGATGGAGCCCAGCGTCGCCGTCCAGGTGCGCTGGCGCGTGGTCGTGCCGGCGACCGTGACGGTCAGCGGGGTGTCGGGCTTGCGGCCCGCCGTGACCAGCTCGGCCGCGGCGGCGGACACCGTCTCCAGGGTCGCGGACACCACGAGCGTGCAGTCGCTCGTGCCGGCCTCGGTCCAGCAGCGCGCGTTGGCGGTGCGGGCGTCCACGAAGCGGACGTCCGTGCCGGCCGTGTCGCGCAGCGGGACACCGGCGTACGCGGGCACGCCGACGGCCGTCGCGACGCCCGGGACCACCTCGAAGGGGATGCCCTCGGTGGCGCACGCGAGCATCTCCTCGGCGGCGTTGCCGTCGAGGCCGGGGTCGCCGGTGACCGCACGGACGACCCGCCTGCCGGAGCGCGCGGCCTCCATGACAAGATTGGCGGCGTCCCGGATCACCGGCACACCGGCGGCTGCTGACGCCTCGTCAGCGACCGTCAGCTGCGGCGTGTCGACATTTGCCCGCGCATGCGTGCGTACGACGTCGAGCACCTCGGGCTCCGCGATCAGTACGTCCGCCGCGCCGAGCGCCTCGACGGCGCGCAGCGTGAGCAGTCCCGGGTCGCCGGGGCCGGCACCGAGGAAGGTGACGTGCCCCTGGACGGCGACGGCCGGAAGCGCGGAGGTGGTGGAACTTGTGGGGCTCAAAGTGCTCGCTCCCCCATCAGACCGGCCGCGCCCTTGGCCAGCATCTCGTCCGCGAGTTCGCGGCCGAGCGCCAGCGCCTCGTCGTACGACTGGGGCACGGAACCGGTGGTGGACAGCTGCACCAGCGTCGAGCCGTCGGTGGTGCCGACGACGCCGCGCAGGCGCATTTCGTTGACAACCTGGCCGTCGGCCAGAAGATCGGCGAGCGCACCCACAGGTGCACTGCAACCGGCCTCCAGGGCGGCGAGCAGGGAACGCTCGGCGGTCACGGCGGCCCGGGTGTGCGGGTCGTCGAGTTCTCCGAGCACGGCGATGAGGTCCGCGTTGTCCGCGGTGCACTCGATGGCCAGGGCGCCCTGGCCGGGGGCGGGCAGCACGTTGTCGACCGACAGGAAGTCGGTGACCTCCGCGCTCATGCCCACGCGGTTGAGGCCGGCGGCGGCCAGGACCACCGCGTCGAGCTCGCCGCTGCGCACGAAGCCGATGCGGGTGTCCACGTTGCCGCGGATGGCGACGGTCTCGATGCTCTTGCCGAGCTGCCGGGCGTAGTGGTTCAGCTGCGCCATGCGGCGCGGCGAACCGGTGCCGACCCGGGCGCCGTCGGGCAGCTGCTCGAAGGTCATCCCGTCGCGTGCCACGAGGACGTCACGCGGGTCCTCGCGGCGCGGGATGGCCGCCAGCACCAGCTCCGCGGGCTGCGTGGTGGGCAGGTCCTTGAGGGAGTGCACCGCGAAGTCGACCTCGCCGCGCAGCAGGGCGTCGCGCAGGGCGGTCACGAAGACGCCGGTGCCGCCGATCTGCGCGAGGTTCTCGCGGGAGACGTCCCCGTAGGTCGTGATCTCCACGAGCTCGACGGGCCGGCCGGTCAGGGCGCGCACCGCGTCGGCGACGTGCCCGGACTGGGCCATGGCCAGCTTGCTGCGCCGCGTCCCGAGCTTGAGGGGCCTCTGGTCAGGGGCTGAGTTCGCTGAGTTCATGATGCCGGTCCTGTGTTCTTTACGCGGCTGACGGCGGCCACCGTCTCCGGGTCGAGGTCGAAGAGTTCCCGCAGTGCTTCGGCGTACCCGGCGCCACCGGGCTCGCTGGCGAGCTGCTTGACCCGCACGGTGGGCGCGTGCAGGAGCTTGTCGACGACGCGGCGGACGGTCTGGGTGACCTCCGCCCGCTGGCGCTCGTCGAGATCGGGCAGCCGGCCGTCGAGTCGGGCCACCTCGCTCGCCACGACCTCGGCGGCCATGGCGCGCAGGGCGACGACGGTCGGGGTGATGTGCGCGGCCCGCTGGGCCGCGCCGAAGGCCGCCACCTCGTCGGCGACGATCTCCTTGACGAGCTCCACGTCCGTGGCCATGGGGGCGTCCGCGGAGGCCTCGGCGAGCGACTCGATGTCGACGAGCCGCACGCCGGGGATGCGGTGCACGGCGGCGTCGATGTCCCGGGGCATGGCGAGGTCGAGCAGCGCGAGCCGTACGGCACCACCGGCCTGCGCGGGCACGGCGGCCCGGCGCACCGGCTGCCGCCCGGCGGCCTCGGCCCGGTCGGCCCACGCCCCGTGCAGCTCCAGCGAGCTGGCGTCGACCCCGGCGATGGCGGCCCGCCCGCTCGCTCCCGCGGGGGCGAAGTCGACGGGGCACGCGTCGGCGTCGGCGGCTTCGGCCGTCAGCGTACGGGCGGCACCCGCGTCGGCGAGGCGCCCGAGCCGCGCGGCGGCCTCGGCCAGCCGCGCGACGACGGCGGGATCGGCGGCCACGACCGGGCCGGGGGTGCGGGGGCCGGGGGCGGAGCCCGCGGTCTCGGAGAGGGAGGGCTCCGCGCGGACGGAACCGACGGCGGCGGCCACGTCGTCCTCCGTGAGGACGAGCCCGGTGGCTCCGGTGCAGGACACCGCCACGTCGACTCGTGTCAGCTCACGCCCGACGGAGTCCATCGCGACGGCCCGCGCCGCGATCTTCTCCCCCAGGATCTCGACGAGCCGCTCGGCCCGCTCCAGGGTCCGGTTGGCCACCACGACCTCGGCCACACCCACCCGCGCGAGCGTCGCCGCGGCCAGGGAGGACATCGAGCCGGCGCCGATCACCAGCGCCCGCTTGCCCGCGGCCCACGCCTCCACCGGCACGTCCACGGCCAGCTGCTCCAGGCCGAAGGTCACGAGCGACTGCCCGGCCCGGTCGATGCCGGTCTCGGAGTGCGCCCGCTTGCCGACCCGCAGCGCCTGCTGGAAGAGGTCGTTGATCAGCCGGCCCGCGGTGTGGAGCTCCTGCCCCAGCGCGAGCGCGTCCTTGATCTGGCCCAGGATCTGGCCCTCGCCGACGACCATCGAGTCCAGCCCGCACGCCACCGAGAAGAGGTGGTGGACGGCCCGGTCCTCGTAGTGCACGTAGAGGTACGGGGTCAGCTCCTCCAGAGCCACCCCGCTGTGCTGCGCGAGCAGCGTCGAGAGCTCGGCGACGCCGGCGTGGAACTTGTCCACGTCCGCGTACAGCTCGATCCGGTTGCACGTGGCGAGCACCGCCGCCTCCGTGGCCGGCTCCGCCGCCAGCGTGTCGTGCAGCAGCTTCACCTTGGCGTCGGCGGTCAGCGCGGCCCGCTCCAGCACGCTGACCGGCGCGCTGCGGTGGCTCAGCCCAACGACGAGCAGACTCATGCCGGCATCACCGCCGGTACGTCGCCCTCCGGGCCGCCGCCCTTGCGCCCGGCACCGGTCGCGGCACCGCCGGCGGCGGCGGGACGCGGCGCGCCGGATGCGGGAGCGGCGGTGGCCGGAGCGGCAGAAGTGGACGCAGCAGGGGCCGGGGCGGCGGCGGAAGGCACCGCGGCACCGCCCGCCGGCTCCTCGCCCGCCTTGCGCTGCTCGTGGAAGGCCAGGATCTGCAGCTCGATGGAGAGGTCGACCTTCCGCACGTCGACGCCCTCGGGCACGGACAGCACGGTCGGCGCGAAGTTCAGGATGGAGGTGACGCCGGCGGCGACCAGCCGGTCGCAGACCTGCTGGGCAGCGCCCGCCGGGGTCGCGATGACGCCGATCGAGACGCCGTTCTCGTCGATGATCTTCTCAAGCTCGTCGGTGTGCTGCACCGGCATTCCGGCCACCGGCTTCCCGGCCATCGCCGGGTCGGCGTCGATGAGCGCGGCCACGCGGAAACCACGGGACGCGAACCCGCCGTAATTGGCCAGGGCGGCGCCGAGGTTGCCGATGCCGACGATGACGACCGGCCAGTCCTGCGTGAGGCCCAGCTCACGGGAGATCTGGTAGACGAGGTACTCGACGTCGTAGCCGACACCGCGGGTGCCGTAGGAGCCGAGGTACGAGAAGTCCTTGCGCAGCTTGGCGGAGTTGACCCCGGCGGCCGCGGCGAGCTCCTCCGAGGAGACCGTGGGCACCGAGCGCTCGGACAGCGCGGTCAGGGCCCGCAGGTACAGCGGAAGCCGGGCGACAGTGGCCTCGGGAATGCCTCGGCTGCGGGTCGCCGGTCGGTGATTTCGGCCAGTTGCCACGATGCTCCTGCGGGATGAGCGGGGCTGCAGGCGGTCGTTTGTCCCATGACCGCCCCGTCGACAGCAGGCTATGTCTTTGTGAACGCGTGCACAAAGATTGTGTCCAATTTGTCCGACCAAAGTGATGGGGGTCACGCGTTCCGGCCACGAGCTGCGGGAACTACCGGCCGACGCCGCGCGTCCTCATCCCGACGGGGGCAAAGCGGAACACACTCCTCTTCGGCACGCCCCCGATGCCGCTCACATCGCCCGGAACGGCAACCGCACCGCGCGCCGGGCCCCGGAACCGGAACTCAGCCGGCCAGCGCCTTCCGCAGCCGCTCCGGATCCACCCGCCAGAAGGTGTGCTGCTCACCGTCGACCAGGACCACCGGAATCTGCTCCCAGTGCCTGCGGTAGAGCTCCTCGTCCTGGGTGATGTCCTTCTTCTCCCAGGAGGCGCCCGTCTCCGCGCACACCCTCTCGACGACTTCCTGCGCCACGTCACACAGGTGGCAGCCCGGTTTCCCGATGAGCGTCACCATCCGCTCCCCGGGAGCCTTCTTTTCCTTACGGCGCAGCAGAGGACTCATACGGCCATTCTCGCGCGGCGCCCGCGGTGCGGACCGGCCGGTCCGATGTCGCCAGTGTTCACACAGCCGTTTCCGCACGGTTCGGGAACACCCGAACACAATGGCTATCCTCGCCCTATGGCCGCTCCCGGATGGCTCACCCGCCGTAACCGCCCCGCGACCGCGCGGAGCGTGCTCGCGGGCGAGGCCTCCGCCGAGGCCGCGCGCAAGACCTCCGCGCAGTACGCGGAGTCCGCCGAGCTCGCGGCCCCCGAGGCGGCACCGGAGGAACCGGAGTTCCCCGTCGCCGGGGACGAGCGCGCCGCCGCCTTCTTCGACCTCGACAACACCGTCATGCAGGGCGCGGCGATCTTCCACTTCGGCCGGGGCCTCTACAAGCGCGAGTTCTTCCAGCGCCGCGAACTCGCCCGCTTCGCCTGGCAGCAGGCCTGGTTCCGGATCGCCGGGGTCGAGGACCCCGAGCACATGCAGGACGCCCGCGACAGCGCCCTCTCCATCGTCAAGGGCCACCGCGTCTCCGAACTGATGGCCATCGGCGAGGAGATCTACGACGAGTACATGGCGGAGCGGATCTGGCCGGGCACCCGCGCCCTGGCCCAGGCCCACCTCGACGCCGGCCAGAAGGTCTGGCTCGTCACGGCCGCCCCGGTCGAGACGGCCACGATCATCGCCCGGCGGCTCGGCCTGACCGGCGCCCTCGGCACGGTCGCCGAGTCCGTCGAGGGCGTCTACACGGGCAGGCTCGTCGGCGAGCCGCTGCACGGCCCCGCGAAGGCCGAGGCCGTACGCGCCCTCGCCGCCGCCGAGGGCCTGGACCTGGCGCGCTGCGCCGCGTACAGCGATTCGCACAACGACATCCCCATGCTGTCGCTGGTCGGACATCCGTACGCGATCAATCCCGACACAAAACTGCGCAGGCATGCCCGGGCGAACGAGTGGCGGCTGCGCGACTATCGGACCGGCCGCAAGGCGGCGAAGGTCGGCATCCCCGCGGCGGCCGGGGTGGGCGCCCTCGCGGGCGGCACGGCGGCCGCGGTCGCCCTGCACCGGCGCCGCAGGTAGCGGCCGCGCGGACCCCCGCCGCCACCGCCCGTACGACGGGCATTCCCCCGGTTCTGCCCGCAGGACACGCGGGGCACACGGGTGCTTTCGAGTCGGCCACAACACGCCCTGGAAGCAGGCATTCCGCGTACAGAAGTGATCGCCAGTCGATCACTATCAGCGATCGAATATGCCCTCGACACGCAACAGAAGTGTCGGAATCGATGATTTGAGCAACTGGGTGTAGCGCTGCCTGTACGAAGCGTTATTCTCCTCAAACGCATACGGGCCCCCCTCTCCGTCGCCCCACCACTGGTCGGCGAGTCAACGGTCCGCACTGCACGTGATGGAAGCTCTGCCTCTGGGAGTCCCGTGTACCCACCTGTCGGGGTTGACGCCTCGGGCCTGGCTACGCTCCGCGCAACGGTCCTGGGCCACTTGCGCGGCTTCGTCCCCACCGCGTACGCCGTACCCGCCTTCGCCGCCGCGGTCCCCGCCGGAATCGGCCCTGCCGGTCCCTGCTACGCCCTGGCCGACGGCGGAGCGACCGTGGGCAGACGAGGCCGGGGCAGCACCGGTGCGAGCACGTCGACCGCCCGCCGCCCCACCGCGGACAGCGACAGCGCCCGCATGATGGACCTGGTCGAACGTGCCCAGAACGGCGAGGCCGAGGCCTTCGGCCGGCTGTACGACCAGTACAGCGACACGGTCTACCGCTACATCTACTACCGCGTCGGAGGCAAGGCGACGGCGGAGGATCTCACCAGCGAGACCTTCCTGCGCGCGCTGCGCCGCATCTCCACGTTCACCTGGCAGGGCCGGGACTTCGGTGCCTGGCTCGTGACGATCGCGCGCAACCTGGTCGCCGACCACTTCAAGTCCAGCCGGTTCCGGCTGGAGGTGACCACCGGCGAGATGCTCGACGCCAACGAGGTCGAGCGCAGCCCCGAAGACTCCGTCCTGGAGTCCCTGTCCAACGCGGCCCTGCTGGAGGCCGTACGGAAACTCAATCCTCAGCAGCAGGAGTGCGTGACGCTGCGCTTCCTGCAGGGCCTCTCGGTGGCCGAGACGGCCAGGGTGATGGGCAAGAACGAGGGTGCCATCAAGACCCTCCAGTACCGGGCCGTCCGCACGCTGGCCCGACTGCTGCCGGACGACGCCCGCTGATCCCAACTCACATCCGGTGACCCCTGTATGACGCTGTGGTCCGATCATCCTTCGTCCGTAACCCAAGTGCCGCGCCGCTCGTTGTGCGGAATGCAGACTCCCTGTGGACACGCCCTGCCTGCGGTCGCTCACTCGAAAGAGTGGATGTGCTCAAGCCGGGCAACCATCCGGACACACAGGAGAGTCGATCGTCATGACGAGAGGAGGTGCCGCCAGTGATCGCGAACGTTTCGGCGCACCGGCGGGCGAACGCCTTCGCCCAGGCCCTGGAGGATCGGACGCTCTCCGATCCCGCGGAGACGGCGGCCGAGCAGCCCGACGCGCCTGCCGACCCGGCTGAACCGGCTGATTTCGACCGGATGTTGGCCCTGGCGAACGTGCTCGACGCGCTACCGCGCCCGGAGTTGGACCCCGAGGTCAAGGTGGTGCAGCGAGCGCAGCTCGTGGCCGCCATGGAGACCATGGTGATGGAGGGAACCTTCGGAGCGGGTGCTTCGACGGACCCTCAGGTGCCCGAACAGCGGACCGGCCGTGGTGCCCACCGGGCGACCTCGCTCCGGAAGTTGCGGCCCCGCTCCCGCTGGTCGAAGGGCATCGCTGCGGGCGGTCTCACCGTCGGTGTGGCCGCGGGGGCCTTCAGCGGAGTCGCCGCTGCCAGTACCGACGCACTGCCGGGTGACTCGCTCTACCCCGTGAAGCGCGGGATGGAAGACCTCAAACTCGGTATGGCCGAGGACGACTCGGACCGAGGCGAGCTCTATCTGGACCAGGCCTCCACCAGGCTCCACGAGGCCCGGCGCCTCATGGAGCGCGGCAGGTCCGGGGCGCTCGACCACGAATCGCTGGGCGAGATCAGGCGCGCGCTGTCCGGGATGAAGCACGACGCCGAGGAAGGCCACCGCCTGCTCCACGCCGAGTACGAGCGGGACGGCTCCCTGGGCGCGATCCAGGCGCTGTCCTCGTTCTCCCGCTCGCACCGCGAGGCCTGGGGACAGCTGCGCGAGCGGCTGCCCGCCCAGCTCACCGACGTCGGTGACGAGGTGAACTCGGTCTTCGACGCCATAGACGACGAGGTCGCGCCGCTGCAGTCGCTGCTGCCCAAGACGCCCGAGCAGCACCGCCAGGCCAAGTCGGCCGGCGGCGGCAGCGCGGACCAGGGCACCGGCCGGGCCGAGCCCGGCGGCCGGCACGCCGCCCCGTCGGCGTCCCCGGACGCCCAGGGCCGTACGCCGGAGCGCCCGGCGCCCAGCGACTCGCGCGACGACGACTCCGAAGGCCTGCTCGGCGGCGGTACGGGCGACCTGCTCGACCCGCCCAAGGAGTCGACGACCACGCCGCCGGCCACGTCCTCGTCCTCCCCGAAGCCGGACATCACCCTCCCGCCCATCCTCCCGGGGATCCTCCCGGGCCTGGGCCTGGGAGCGGAGGACGCGGAGTAGGACACGCACGAGGGGTGGGGCACCGGAGAACCGGCGCCCCACCCCTCGGCATGCGGTCAACGCGGCACACCGCCAAGGCGGCCTGCCACTCAGAAGAAGACCGACCTCCGCTGCACCAGCAGCTTGTACAGCGTGTGCTGGATCTGCTCCCGCACCTGGTCGGTCAGATTGAACATCAGCATCGGGTCCTCCGCCGCCTCCGGCGGATACCCGTCCGTCGGGATCGGCTCCCCGAACTGGATCGTCCACTTCGTCGGCAGCGGCACCGCCCCCAGCGGCCCCAGCCACGGGAAGGTCGGCGTCACCGGGAAGTACGGCAGCCCGAACAGCCGCGCCAGCGTCTTCGCGTTCCCGATCATGGGGTAGATCTCCTCCGCCCCCACGATCGAGCACGGCACGATCGGGGTACCCGCGCGCAGCGCCGTCGAGACGAACCCGCCCCGCCCGAACCGCTGGAGCTTGTACCGCTCGCCGAACGGCTTCCCTATCCCCTTGAAGCCCTCGGGCATCACGCCCACCAGCTCCCCGGCCTCCAGCAGCCGCTGCGCGTCCTCCGCGCACGCCAGCGTGTGCCCGGCCTTCCGCGCTAGCTCGTTGACGACCGGCAGCATGAACACCAGGTCCGCGGCCAGCAGCCGCAGGTGCCGCTGCGCCGGGTGCCGGTCGTGCACGGCGACCTGGAGCATCAGCCCGTCCAGCGGCAGCGTCCCGGAGTGGTTGGCGACGATCAGCGCCCCGCCCTCCGCGGGGATGTTCTCGACGCCCTTCACCTCGACCCGGAAGTACCCGTCGTACAGGGGCCGCAGCAGCGACATGAGCACCTGGTCGGTGAGCTCCTTGTCGTAGCCGAACTCGTCGACCTCGTACTCGCCCGTCAGACGGCGCCTCAGGAAGGCCAGTCCGCTCGCGATCCGCCGGTCCCAGCCCTCCGCCGCCCCAGCGCCTCCCCCGGCCGCCGCCGCGGGCTCGCCGGGGCCCGTGGGCTCCTCCTCCGGAACCTCCGGAGCGACCACCGACACCGGCGCCGACGCCTCCCGCCCGTCCCGCCGCCCGCCGGGCCGGCCGCGCCGCGGCGCCCTGCGCGGCCGCTCGCGGTCCTCGTCGAACGGGATGACCTTGGCATCCGCCATCACAACAGCGCCCCTCTCAGACGGTCGACGGTACGTCCCAGCGCCTCCGGCGGCAGCAGCCCCGGCCCGCGGCTCCGCGCGAAGTCCGCGAAGGTCTCGGCGGTGGTGTAGGAGGGCTCGAAGCCCAGCACCTCGCGCATCTGCGTGGTCTGCACGACCCTCCCGTGCGTGAGCAGCCGGATCTGCTCCGGCGAGAAGTCGGCGAAGCCCACCGTGTGCAGCGCCTGGCCCACCCACGTGACCGCGGGCAGCAGCAGCGGCACCGTCGGGCGTCCCAGCCGCCGCGAGCACTGCGAGAGCAGCAGCACGCCGTCGCCGGCGATGTTGAACGTACCGCTGTTGAGCGTGCCGCGCCGCGGCTCGCCCGAGGCCAGCTCCAGCACGTCCACCACGTCGTCCTCGTGGACGAACTGGAGCCGCGGGTCGTAGCCCAGCACCGTGGGCATCACGGGCATCGAGAAGAACTCGGCCAGCGCGGAGTCGGCGCGGGGGCCCAGGATGTTCGCGAAGCGCAGCACGCAGACCGCCACGTCGGGCCTGCGGCGCGCGAAGCCGCGTACGTACCCCTCGACCTCGACGGCGTCCTTGGCGAACCCTCCGCCGGGCAGCGCCTTCGGCTGGGTGGTCTCCGTGAACACCGCGGGATCGCGCGGCGCGGCCCCGTACACGCTCGTGGTCGACTTCACGACCAGCCGGCGGACCGTCGGGGACTTCTGGCAGGCGCCGAGCAGCTGCATGGTCCCGATGACGTTGGCCTCCTTCACGGAGGTCCGGCCGCCGCCGCCCAGCGGGGGGCTGCCGGTGACCGCGAGGTGGACGACGGTGTCCACGGCGTGCTCGGCGAGGATCCGCGCGATCGACGGCTGTCTGATGTCGGCCTTGAGGAAGACGGCCGAGCCGAGCCGCCGGTCGGGCTCCTCGGTGTCCACCCCGATGACCCGCTCCACGTCCGGGTCCCGCTGGATCCGCCGCACGAAGCGGGTGCCCAACTGCCGGGCGGCCCCGGTGACCAGCACGACCTTGCCCACGATCAGCGCCTCCCCTTCGATGCCGGACGCGCGGCCGCGAGCGGCCCGCGCGGGCATGCGTTCCCTGGGCCCTTATACACCGCGGCCCCTCCACCAAAGGATGGTGGAGGGGCCGCGGAGAACACGTACAGACGCCGTTTACTTCTTGTTACGGCGCTGGACGCGGGTGCGCTTGAGCAGCTTGCGGTGCTTCTTCTTGGCCATCCGCTTGCGCCGCTTCTTGATAACAGAGCCCACGACTACCCTCGCTCACTTCTCTTCACTGGTGCGGGGCGTCTGGGCCCACACGACCTACGTCGGCCTAGCCTACCCGCCCGAGCTCCGAGCCTGTTAACCGAGGGGAGGCGTCAGGCCGTCTCCACCCCCACGTAGGACTCCCGGAGGTACTCGTGGACCGCGTTCTCGGGGACCCGGAAGGACCGGCCCACTCGGATCGCGGGCAGATGGCCATTGTGCACCAGGCGGTACACGGTCATCTTCGACACTCGCATCACCGAGGCGACCTCCGCCACGGTCAGGAACTGAACCTCGCTGAGAGGCCTCTCGCCAGCAGCCATGACACACCTTGACCTTCCGCACCTGACGGGCACCGGCTTCCCCTCCGGTTACTCCTCGTCGTTGCGCGCTCACTCCCAGAGTAGGGGCGGGTGGTACGAGTGGGGAAGAGGAGCTGCGGCCACCGGCTCAGGCCGCGAGACTCGCCCGATCGAGTAAGTAGCGAGTGAGCGGACGGTAGTAGTCCGAACGCACGGCGTCATCAAGCGGAACGGCCACCGACACCCGCCCCTCGGCCTCGCCGACGAACAGCGCCGGGTCGTCCGTGTCGGCCAGCCCGATGGCCTCGAAGCCCAGCTGACCTGCGCCGCAGACCCATCCGTGATCGCCGACGACCAGCGCCGGCAGCGGCCCTCCGGAGTCGGCCAGGGCCCCCAGGGCGACCCGAACCGGGAGCGGCGAGTGCGTGTGTGCGCCGGTCGCACTCCCGGGCGGCCGCGCTCCGGGTTCCCGCACGAGGGCGACACCCCGTACGTAATCGAGGGTGTACGGACGTACGCCGAACCGGCTCGCCATGTCGACACCCCACCCCTGCGCCGGGGTGAGGACTTCACATCCCGCCGCCGACAGCGCCTCCGCCAAACTGACGTAGAACCCCAGGAGACGGTGCGGATGACCGGTGCCGAACAACACGGGTGCCCGCGCCGCCGCCACCTGCCGTAACCGGCTCGCGAACGCGTCGAGCGCCGCCAGGGTCCGCTCCGGATCGATGACGTCCGGGCCGCTCACGTGGCGGGGATCCCCCGACACACCGCACTTGTCGGCCATCAGCGCCAGCAGGTCGCCCTCGCCCCAGCCCCACTCCGGGTCCAGCCCGAGCAGCGCCCGCGGATCGCGCGCCGCGAACAGGCGGTAGCTGCGCAGGCTCTCCTCACGGGAGGTCGCCACGGGCCCGGCCAACCGGGCGGCCAGCAGATGCGCACGCAGCGCGGCGGTGCTCAACACCGTTCGATGCTCCCGCACCGGCCCGGTGCCGGCACCGGAACACCGGATACGGCCCACGCTTGGCCTAACTCTTTCCGGCCGCGATCCGGGCCGGGACGCGCCCCCTTCAGGCCAGCAGCCCCCGCAGCGGGAAGACGGCCCGCCTGGTCGCGAGGATCGCCTGGTCGATCCGGTCCGCCGGGTCGTAACCGGCATCCCAGTCCGCCCAGCTGACGGATCGTCCGTCCGTCATCCGGCCCGGCGCCAACTGCCGCGTCCGCGCGTAGGCAGCCTCCCGCCACGACGCCGGCACGGCGGTCTCCGGGTCCACGGGCCGGTGCGCGGCGATGCCGACCAGGTGCGTCCACGACCTCGGTACGACGTCCACGATCGCGTACCCTCCCCCGCCCAGCGCGAGCCAGCGCCCGTCGGCGTGCTCGTGGGCCAGCGCGTGGCAGGCCTCCTGCACGGCCCGCTGGGCGTCCAGCGACACCGCCAGGTGCGCGAGGGGGTCCTCGAAGTGGGTGTCGGCGCCGTGCTGGGTCACCAGCACCTGCGGCCGGAACTCCGCCAGCACCTCGGGCACCACCGCGTGGAACGCCCGCAGCCAGCCCGCGTCCCCGGTGCCGGCCGGCAGCGCCACGTTCACCGCCGAGCCCTCCGCACCGCCGGTCTCCTCCGGCCAGCCGGTCTGCGGGAAGAGCGTCCTGGGGTGCTCGTGCAGCGAGACCGTCAGCACGCGGGGGTCGTCCCAGAAGGCCGCCTGCACGCCGTCCCCGTGGTGCACGTCGACGTCCACGTACGCCACCCGCTCGGCGCCCAGCTCCAGGAGCCGCGCGATGGCGAGGGCGGCGTCGTTGTACACGCAGAACCCGGAAGCGCCGCCCGGCATCGCGTGGTGCAGCCCGCCGGCGAAGTTCACGGCGTGTGCGGCCTCGCCGCGCCACACCGCCTCGGCGGCCGCCACGGACTGCCCGGCGATCAGCGCGGAGGCCTCGTGGATGCCGTGGAAGGCGGGGTCGTCGACGGTCCCGAGGCCGTACGAGCCGTCGGCGGCGCCGGGGTCGGCCGACACCTCCCGCACGGCGGCCACGTAGTCCTCGCGGTGCACCAGCCGCAGGGTGGAGTCACCGGCCGCCCTGGCCGCCCGTACCTCGACCTCCCGGTCGAGCCCGAAGGCCCGTACCAGGCCCATGGTCAGCGCCAGACGCGCCGGGTCCATCGGATGGCTCGGCCCGAAGTCATACCCCGTGACCGCTTCGTCCCACATCAACAGCGCGCGCCCGCTCATGCCCGCCACCGTATCGGGCGGTCTCGGAGCCGAACGAGCGGGCGTACCCGAGTGTGACAAGTACGAGGGCCATCGGTACGAGCATGGCGCCCCGGTAGCTCCACGCGTCGCCCAGGGCGCCGACGAGCGGGGAACCGACCAGGAAGCCGACGTAGTTGAAGATGTTGAGCCGCGCGATGGCGGCGTCGGAGGACCCGGGGAAGAGCCGCCCCGCGGCCGCGAAGGTCTGCGGCACGATCACGCACAGCCCGAAGCCCAGCAGCGTGAACCCGGCCATACCGGTCCAAGCCCCGGGGGCGACGGCCACGACCGCGAAGCCGGCGGCGGCGAGCAGCGTCCCGCCGCGCACCACGGCCACCGCCCCGAGGCGGCGCACGCCGAGGTCGCCGACGGCCCGGCCCAGCAGCGTGGTGACCATGTAGACGTTGTAGGGGACGGTGGCCAGCTGCTCGGAGCTGCCCAGGACGTCCTGGAGGTACTTCGCGCTCCAGTTCGCGACGGTCGAGTCGCCGATGTACGCGCAGGCCATCACCAGGCACAGCGGCAGCAGCAGCTTGAACGCGACGCCCGAGGACCCGGCCGCCGCGGTGCCCCCGCCGGCCGCCTCGGGCCGGCCCTGGTCGACGTACCAGCGGGACCCGACGAGCGCGGCGGGCAGCAGGAGCACGACGGCCGGCAGGTAGGAGACGAACAGCGACAGGTGCCAGTGGGCGCCGGCCCAGGCCGCGGAGGCACCGGCGATGCCGCCGAGGCTGTACGCGGCGTGGAAGCCGAGCATGATGCTGCGGCCGTACTCGCGCTGGAGGCTGACGCCCAGCATGTTCATGGACGCGTCCAGGGCGCCGACCGCCAGCCCGAAGGCGCCGAGCGCGACGGCCACGTGCCACATCTGCGATCCGGCGCCCACCCCGAGGAGCGCGAGCAGCACGAGCGGCTGGCTCCACCGCAGCACGACGCTGGGCGGAACCCTGCGCACGAGCTTCTCGGTGGCCACGCTCGACACCCCGGCCAGGATCGGCACCGCGGCCAGGAAGGCCGGAAGCAGGGCGTCGGATATCCCGTACCGGTCCTGGATGGCGGGGATCCGCGTCACGAGGAGGGCGAAGGTGACCCCCTGGACGAAGAAACTGACCGCCAGGGAAGCCCGGCCGCGGCGCAGGCGCACGTCTGTCATGGCCGCACAGCGTAGGCCTCGCCACTACCGGTGGGTAGATGGATCACATGGCCAGTTTCAGCAGCCTCGGCAGCTCGGCCATGGAAGCGAAGAGTCCGGTCGCCCCGGCGAGCCGGTCGGCGGGGGTCATGGCGGTGAACCCGTACACGTCCATGCCGGCGGCCACCGCGGCCTGAACACCGAGCCGGCTGTCCTCGACCACCACGCACCGCTCGGGCGCGACGCCCATCTTCGCGGCGGCGTGGAGGAAGAGGTCGGGGGCGGGCTTGCCCTTGCCGACGTCCTCGGCGCTGAAGATGCGTGCGTCGTCGAAGTACCCGGTCAGCCCGGCGCTCCGGTGGCCGACCCGGATCCGCTCGTGGCTTCCGGAGGAGGCGAGGCAGTACGCCGTCCCGCCCGCGCGCAGCCCGTCGAGCATCTCCCGCACCCCGGACACGGCCTCCAACTCGCGCTCGAAGGCGGCGAAGACGCGCGCGTGGAACGTGTCGTCGAACCCCTCGGGCAGCCGGCGGCCGGTCCGCGCGAGGACGAGCTCGTGCACCCGGTGCATGGCGGCACCCATGTAGTCGCGCAGGGAGTCCTCGTAGCTGGTGGGGTGCCCCAGCTCGGTCAGGTAGGCAGCCAGGAGCGTGTTGGAAATCCGCTCGCTGTCCACCAGCACGCCGTCGTTGTCGAAGATGACGAGTTCATAGCCCATGCCCCGACCCTAAACGGCCCCGGACCGGCCCTGAAACGCAGAAAAGCCCCGCACCAGAAGGTGCGGGGCTTTCCCACAATGATTGTTCGGCGGCGTCCTACTCTCCCACAGGGTCCCCCCTGCAGTACCATCGGCGCTGAAAGGCTTAGCTTC